>CAYLOH010000001.1:0-49228 GCA_964385255.1 uncultured Rubrivirga sp.
ATTGTCTCGGCGAGGTTGATGCCCTTCGGGCCGAGCACCGCCACACCGACCGTGTCGTCGTCCACCGGGGTGATGTAGAGCTCAGCGTCGCCGGCGTAGTAGACCTCGATCATCGAACTCCAGGGGGCGCGCTGGAAATGCTGACGCAGTCCATAGCGACGTGCTCGTCTCGACGGTCGAGCAACAACACCCAGTTGCCGTGCGATCGTCGAATGCAGGCCGTCGCAGCCCAGGACGTAGTCCGCTTCGACGTCCTCGGTTGCAGTGCAGCGCAATCGCACACCCGATAGATCCTGCGCAAGGCCCGTCACACGAGCCTGGACTCGTTCGATTCCACGCTGATCGACTTGCGCGCGCATCGCTTCGACCAATGCTGTGCGACGGACACCGCGACCTGGTGCGCCTGGGAACAGGTGATCGACCTGTGTTGTGCCCTGTCGGTACGAAACACCGAGCAGATCGTGGCCTGGGGGGTCCAGGTCCAACGTCTTCAGCAAGGGCATCACCCCCGGCATGAGGCCTTCGCCACAGGCTTTGTCACCGTCGCTGTCCTTGGCCTCGACGATGATCGGCGTCATTCCCGCGCGCGAGGCAAACAGCGCGGCGGCCAAGCCCACCGGTCCCCCACCGACGATCGCCACCCGGGTGCCGATCACGCCAACTCCTCGAGGGCTTCGTTCTCGGTGGGAATACGAAAACCAAGGAGCAGGATCGCGTTGAGGACGGTGAAGACGATGGCGGTGATCCACGCGGTGTGAATCAGCGGCAACGCGATGCCCTCGATCACCACGATCCAATAGTTCGGGTGACGCAACCAGTGAAAGCGGTACAGACCTCTGCGGACCCGCGGGGCTCCTGGCACCACGATGACGCGCGTGTTCCACTGCCAGCCCAACGTGGAGATGATTCGGTATCGAGCCACCTGGCATGCGATCGTGATGATGAGCATCGGGATACCCAGCCAGATGATGAATGGTCTATCGAAGATCCACACCTCCGCGACGGCGCCCACCAGCAGGCCGGTGTGCAAAGCGACCATCCACGGGAAGTGACCTCGACCGTATTCCTTACCGCCCTGGGCCATCGCTATCGCAGCATTCCTACGTGAGATCCGCAGCTCGTAGAGCCGCTCGAGACCTGTGGCAAGAACGAAGAGCGTGTAAGCGATCACTGCCACTCCACCAGGATCATCTCGACGCTGACGCCCGGCCCGAGTGCGAACAGCACACCCCGGTGCCCGGGTGGATGGTGCGCATGCCGGGCGAGAACATGCAAAACAGCACTGGACGAAAGATTGCCCATGTCGGCCAGGACATCCCAACTCGTGGACAACTCACCCGGTGCAACACCCAAAGCATCGGAGAACGCCTCCAATACCCGCGGGCCTCCCGGGTGGGCGAGCCACTCGTTCACATCGCCTCGCACCAGATCGTGCGCTGCGAGGAGCGCATCGACATCACCGGCGAGATGTCGATTGATCAGATCCGGCACTGCCGGCGTGAGCATCAATCGCAGCCCGTAGGAGCCGACATTCCAGCCGATCGTTTCCGTCGAGTCCGGGTACAGGGCGCTGCGCGAGCCTCGAACTGACACCATCGCTTCCTGCGAACGCCGCGCGCCCGCTAGGACTAAGGCCGAAGCCCCATCGCCGAACAACCCGGTGCCCACGATGTTGGCCATGGAGGCGTCGCGCCACTGGATGGTGAGCGAGCACAATTCCAGGGAGACCAAGACCGCAAGAGAATCCGGATCACCGCGCAGGAGATCAGCCACGCGAGCGATGCCGGCTGCACCTGCCACGCATCCCAACCCGAAGCTGGGAATGCGCTTGACGTCTGGGCGAAAACCCATCGCTTGCACGAGTTCCACATCAAGAGACGGAGCACCTACGCCGGTCACGGTTGTGAAGAACAAGTAATCGATATCGGCGGCGTTTACACCCGCTTCATCGAGGGCACGCTGGGTGGCGGCGACCGCGAGCGGGAGTCCGTGTTCGCGGAAGAGTTGATTAGCGTGGGTGAAGTCTTCGATCGCCGGATACGCCTCAATGGGCATGACAAGCCATCGCTGATCAACACCGGTTGCGGCATGAATCCGCCGGATGACCGCTGCGGTCTTCTCGTCGGCACCAAAGCTCTCGACGAAGCGCTCGGTGATCTCGCTCTGGGCATAGCGATGAGCCGGGAGAACCGGAGCGACCGAAAGGATGCCAACCACTATGTGACGCTAACAGCCTTCCGGGGCGATGGTGGAGGTGCCGGGAATCGAACCCGGGTCCGTGCAGGATCTTTCCGTTCTTCTACGTGCGTAGCCGTGCTGTCGCTGTCTCGGCCCCCGCGTTTCGTACGGCACATCGCGGTGGCGGCCCAGTCACTGTTTGGCTTTCCGCCCGCTCCCGTGACCGGAGCGATTGGTGAGTCCCCTAGCGACGTCAGACCCCAATTCGGGGACGCATTGGGCTGACGGCAGATTAATTACTTATGCCGCGAGGGCGTAAGCGTCTGCAGACTGCGTCTTTTTGGCAGTTATTTGTTTCCCAGGATGTTTATCGAGATCACCTGAGCTTCTCGGCACGCTTCTCCGGGCAGAACGACTGTCCGTCGAAACCTGTCACCCCCTGTTGAGTTGTCACACCAGTGTACGCCTGATTTGGGACGTTTCCGACCGGCGGCTAATCCATCCCCTTGGTCCGCCGGCCAACGGCACGTTGCACCTCGCGCTTGGCTTCACGCTCGGCGATCGCCTGGCGCTTGTCGTGACCCTTGCGGCCACGGGCGACGGCCAGTTCAACCTTGGCGAACCCGTCCTTGAAGTACAAGGACAAGGGGACGAGGGTCACACCAGTGTCCTTGACCTTGCCGGCGATCCGGCGGATCTCCTCCTTGTGCAGGAGCAACTTTCGTGACCGTCGAGGTTCATGATTCGTCCAGGTGCCGAGGTCGTACTCGGGGATATGCACGCCCTTGAGCCACACCTCGCCGCCGTCGAAGTAGCCATATCCGTCAGTGAGGCTCGCGCGGCCAGCTCGCAGACTCTTGACTTCTGTTCCGGTTAGCTGCAGTCCGGCTTCGAAGACATCTTCGATTGAGTAGTCATGACGCGCTTTGCGATTCTGGGCGATGACCTTCTTGCCCGTCTCACGTGCCATGGCGAGCGCCTGGGCTTTCACCGGAGTGGACGAGTAGGTCCGCTTTGCGCTGTTCGGACCACGAGATGATCATCAACACCAGTGACCCCACGGAGATGACGAAAGTCCACAAGTAGAGGTAGATGTCCACCGCAGCGCCGATGGGCGGGCTGCCAGGCAAGTACGTGCGCAAGAGTGGTAGCGCGAACAAGATGGCACCGTTCCAGGCGAGCAGAGCGACTTCGAACTTCCTTCGATTCGTCACGCACATGACTGCAGTGATCAGGGCGAGGATGACAACGGAGATTGCCATCATGATGAGCACGAAGGCGAAAGCCTGAGTAGAGAAGGCTCGCTTCAGCACGAGATCAGCCAGCGGGAATCCTGAGAGTTCGGATAAGTCGGCCGAGATGTCCCATCCGCTGACGGAACCTTCCATGTGAAGTGAAGCCGACAGCTGACCCGTAGTTTCGTTGACGCCACCTGTCCCGCGTTGGAAGGTCTCCACACCGAAGGCGATGAATCCTTCGTGGGTGTCCAGGGGGTACGAGTAGACCTCTCCTGAAGTCCCGAGATTCACTTCGGCGTTACCGATCGGCTCCCCTTGGGAGAAACGGACTTCATCGGTGCCGTCGGCGTCGTTGATCGTGACGCGGATGCCCTGGTTGAGTCGCACTCCGTCATCGAGTAGCGACGGATTCACGACGTCGAAACGCAAGCGCGTGGACAATTCATTCGTCCGGGCATCGAACTCAATCGGCTCCGCGGTGATCCTTATGTCGACTTCCTGCAAGGTCTGTTGATCGTTGGTCTTCAGGTCCCCCTCGACCTGGTACGCGCGAATGACGAGGAAATACACGAAGGCGAAGGCCAACAAGACGGCCACGGCGACCGTCCAACCGCGCCTGGACACAGGGCGGGGGGCTGGGTGAGCGAGGTACGAGGAATCGGTCATCGCGTGCCTCCCGGAGCCTCAGGACGGGTACGTCGTGTGCGGTCTGCCTCAGCAACTGATGGGAGATCGCGATCCGCCGAACCAACCTCGCGGATCATACGGCGTGCCGTTGATGTGAACTTCGAAGTGCAAATGGGGTCCGGTCGACCAACCCGTGGAGCCGACGGTGCCGATCGTCTGCCCCTTCTCGACCACTTGGCCGACGTTGACCCCGATGGAGTTCATGTGGGCATAGAAGGTCACGAGACCGTCACCGTGCGCGACCATTACCGCCTTGCCGTAGGCGCCGCCGTTCGTGATCGATGCCACGGATCCGTTGTCAGCTGCGACGATGGGTGTTCCCGTCGGTGCGGCCAGATCCCAACCAGTGTGACAGGACGGTCGATTGAAGATGGGGTGGATACGAGGTCCCGGATTCGAGGACGGCTTGCCGCTCGTGGGCATCATGAGTGAGCCGGTCGCGGTGAAGGCCGGCCCCGCGTCCGCGGGCGGTTCCTCGCCTCGCTCGCGGGCCTCTTCCGCCGCCTTGCGCGCGGCCGCTTCTGCTTCCTTGCGGCGCCGTTCTTCCTCCGCCGCAGCCTTGCGCGCGGCAGCGGCTATTCGTCGTTGTTCTTCGACGAGGTCTTCGTAGCGCTGCTCGACGTCAGACTTGAAGGCGCGCGCCTGACTGAGTGCGACCTTGCGCTCTCCGCGCAATTCGCTGACTTTGGCTTGCTTCTCCTTGGCTTTGCCCAGGGCCGCTCGGGCCTTGGCAAGAGCCTCCCGGGCCGCCCTGTCCTCGGATTCCGCCTCAATCTTCAGTGCTTCGAGGCGCACCCCCTGCATGACCAGGTCGGCTTCGGTCTGCCGCAGCGAGCGTTGGACCCCCGCTTGCATTCGACTGACGGTGTCCACGCTGGCAAGCCGGGCAGTGAAGTCACCGGGGGTCTGCGAATCGAGGATCACCTCGATCTCGGCGAGCGGTCCGCGCGTGTACACCGCGCGCACCATCGCGTCCATCTGAGCGTGGATGTCGACGAGCTTGCCCTGGACAACCTTCTGCTGGTTTTCGGCAACGAGTAGCGCCGCCCGCGCACGGGTGGCGCGCGCTTGAGCTGCCTCGGCCTCTTCACGCGCAGCTCGCGCTTCATCCAAGGCTGCTTGGCGGTCCGAACGGGCCGATTGCCAGCGGGCGTCCACGTCCTGGAAGACCGCGACGGCCTTCTTCACCTTCTTGCCGGCCTTGGCCAGGGCGTCCTCGGTGGCTTGGATCTCAGCCTCGACCTCGCGCTTGTCCGCCTTCAGCTGGGCGCTGGTCTTTCCACTGTCCCGCTCGCTCGCGACACTGGCGGGGTACGTCGCCTGGGCCGGACCGAGGGGGCCGGTCAACGTGGCGGAGGTGACCCCGAGGAGGGCTAGGGCAAGGCCGAGACGGCTGGCGCGGGGCGCGCGGAATCGACCGGTGCGGGAGGGGACCACCTCGACAGGATAACCCCAGTGGTCCCAGAAACCTCAGTTGTCACACGCGTAAATACTTGCGCAATGTGAAGAAGGCAGCCAGGGAGGCCAGGGCTATCCCGGTTATCAGCAGGATGGGGGCGATGGCCAGGACGGCGTCCCAGCCCACGAAGGCCGTGAACTGGAAAGACGGCGCCAGCACCCCATCGATGACGAAGCTCTTGACCGCCACCAGGCTCAGGATGGCCAGGCCCGCCCCCAAGGCGGCGGCGACCGCCGCCTCCAGCAGGAACGGCAGTTGGATGTAGAAGTTAGACGCACCAACGAGTCGCATGATGCCGGTCTCTCGTCGTCTGCTGAATGCGGCGACTCGCATGGTGTTGACGATCAACAAGACGGTGACCACGAGCATCACGACCGCGATCAACAGCGCAATGGCCTGCAATCCGTTGAGTAATCGGAAGAACTGATCCAAGACTTTTCGCTGATCGTTGACTTGCTCGATACCCGGGCGTCCGGCGAAAGCCGAGGCGACCACGTCGTACTGCGTTGGGTCGGACAGTTTGACTCGGAACGATTCGGGCAACGCCTCTTCCGTCACGTTCTCGACGATGGGTGAGTTGGCGAACTGCTCCTGGAACCGCGCGAACGCCTCCGCCTTCGACTCGTAGTAGACCTCTTCAACGAGCGGTCGAAGAGACTCCAAGTCCGCTCGTATCTGATCGCGCTGCGCGTCGGTCACTGCCCCACTGGCACAGGACGCGGCGTCGCTGCTGCGCGAACACAGGAATATCGAAACCTCGACCTTGTCGTACCAGAAGTCCTGCATGGTGGTCACCTGCGCGCGAACCAGGAGGCTCACGCCGAACAGGGCCAAGGACACCGCCACGGTGATGATCACCGCGAAAGTCATGGTGAGGTTCCGCCGGAGCCCCGCTCCGACCTCGCTGGTGACGAATGAAGCGCGCATCAGCGGGAGTATCCGTAAACACCACGCGACTGATCACGCACGACATGCCCGGTTTCCAACTCGATGACGCGGCGGCGCATCTGGTCGACGATCTGCGCATCGTGAGTGGACATGATCACGGTGGTACCCAGCCGGTTGATCCGATCGAGCAACTTCATGATGCCAATCGATGTGTTCGGGTCGAGGTTGCCTGTGGGCTCATCGGCGATGAGGAGCAGAGGACGATTCACGAACGCCCGCGCGATCGCAACACGTTGCTGCTCACCGCCGGAGAGTTCGTCGGGCCGACGCTCCATCTTGTCCTCGAGTCCGACTACCTCGAGGACCTCGGGCACGACTTTGCGAATGTGCGAGCGCGGCTTACCGATCACTTCGAGTGCAAAGGCGACGTTCTCGAACACGCTCTTGTTGGGCAGAAGCCGGAAATCTTGGAAGACGGTGCCGATTTGGCGCCGCAGTGCAGGGATCTTCCAATTGGAGAGTCGATTGAGTTCCTTCCCCAGCACCCAGACCGTACCGGTATTGGGGCGCTCTTCCCGAAGGACCAGGCGCAGGAAGGTGGACTTGCCCGAACCCGAAGGGCCGACGAGGAAGACGAACTCGCCCTTCTCGACTTCGAGGGATACGTCGTCGAGAGCGGGCCGGTTCTGGCTCGCATAGGTCTTGCTCACGCGGTCGAAGAGGATCAATGTTGCCTCGCGGTCGGGGGAATCGGGGCCATCGGCAGTCTAAGCACTCCGGACCCCGAGTCCGTTCAGGACGCGGCCGCCTGTTGCCGACGCCACCGGATCCCCGAGGCGATGAAGCCATCGATTTCGCCGTCGAGGACGGCTTGGGTATTTCCGGTCTCCTCCTCCGTGCGCAGATCCTTGACCATCTGGTACGGGTGCAGCACGTACGAGCGCATCTGATTGCCCCACGAGCCGGAGGAGTCACCCTTCAGGGCGTCGATCTTGGCCCTCTCCTCCTGCCTGCGCCGTTCCAGGAGCTTGGCCTGCAAGATCCCCATGGCAGTTGCCTTGTTCTGCAACTGCGAGCGCTCGTTCTGGCAGGACACGACGATTCCCGTTGGAATGTGGGTGATGCGCACGGCGGAGTCGGTCGTATTGACGCCCTGGCCACCCGGACCACTCGACCGGTAGACATCGATTCGCAAGTCGTCTTCGGGAATGTCGATGCTCTCGGTTTGCTCGACCACGGGAATCACTTCGACCCCCGCGAACGATGTCTGCCGTCGCCCTTGGTTGTCGAAGGGAGAAATACGCACTAGTCGATGGGTCCCCTGCTCGACGGAGAGCGTTCCGTACGCGAAGGGAGCCTTGACGGCGAAGGTTGCGGACTTGATGCCTGCTTCCTCCGCGTAGGAGGTGTCGTAAACCTCCGTTGGCCAACCATGACGTTCGCAGTACCTGACGTACATACGCAGAAGCATTTCCGCCCAATCGGCTGCGTCGACGCCACCCGCTTCGGCACGGATCGTGACGAGCGCCTCACGTTCGTCGTACTCGCCCGATAGCAGCGTTCGCACCTCCAGGTCGGAGATGTCCTTCTCCAGCGACTCCAACTCTCCGACCGCTTCCGCCAATGCGGTGGCGTCGTTCTCCGCTTCCGCGAGTTCGAACAACACCGGGAGGTCGTCGACACGACCCTTGAGCGCGCTCATGCGCCGCGCCTCTCCCTGCAAGAACGAGAGCCGTGAGGTCACGCGCTGGGCGTTGGCTTGGTCATCCCACAAGTCAGGGGCCGAGGCCTGCCGTTCGAGTTCGGAAATCTCCGCTTGAGTCGAAGCAGGATCAAAGACCTTCTCAAGGTTGGCCATGGTTGCCTGGACTGTCGCGATTCTGTCGTCGATCTCCACGGTGGCCACGAGGGGAAAGGGTACGGCTCGCGGATCTCGATCAACCCACGTAGTCCAATCGGGCCTGCGCGCGAACGGAGATCGAAGCGTCGATCGACCAGAAGGCCGTTCGAACCGGCACTCGCAGCACCGCTTCCACGCTGGAGTGAGTCGCGGTGACGGCGACGATCTCCAAACCATCGATCACCGAGCCTTGATTGGCGCGCTCCAGGTGTTGAAAGGTCCTGGATCGCGCGTCGTGCGGAATCAGCGCAGTTCCCGATGTGGCGCCGTGCACGTAGTACGAATCGACGTCTATCGCCTGGACGCCAGCGAGCACAGCTGCATCCGCGCGGGCTTGCACGATGGAGCGTTGCACGAATGCCAAGGAGGCATCGACGGCCACCGACAGAGCCATGAGCACGACTCCCATCAGGCCCAGTCCCAGCAACAGAACGCTCCCTCGATCGTCCTGGAACACTCGAGTTCGCATCACACACCCGTCGGTCGGTAGGTGTCGACGATGAATTCCTCACGGGCAGTGATCGGAACGCTCGCGACTGAGGTGAGCGAACTAGGCAGCCACGGCACGGGCATCTTCCAGTCCACGAGCACGCGAACAGTGCTGCCGGGAGTCAGACACGATGGTTGACATTCGATTCGAAGCGCGTTCTGCGGTAGCGCGATTCCCCGGTCCGCGAAGGCGATGGCGGCAGCCTGTTGGGCACGCCAGTGCCCCGCCAGTACGGCGGTATCACGCACGAATACGCGTCCCGCCTCGCGTACTGCGTGGTGGGCGGCAGCATGGGCGGCCAACACTTGTGAAAGAGCGACAACGATGTACCCGATCGGAATCAGAATCCCGACGGCCACCACGATGAACTCCGCAAGCGCAGCACCGTCACATCGACGGATGGAGTCGGGAAGCCGATGAGTACTCACGAGAACTCCCGCGGCCTGAACCCCGGAACGAGTTCACTGGTGGACTCCAGCACCGCACGGCCGGTGACGGTCATCGCAACCGGACTCAACAGGCCGATCAGGGGCATGTCCACTGTCACGTCAACCGCCGTCACCGGGAGCGGTCCGGAGCGGTCGACTCGCACAACAGTGTCGCGGATCGCCGCACCGGCGATCGATGACTGCAACAACCTAAGCGTGCGCTCCCGACCCGTCTGGGGATCACTCATGGCCGCCAATCGGGCACCTTCGGACGCCGCCCCGATCGCCACACCGCGAACGTGCAACACAAGCGTCAACTGCAACACCGCCAGTGCGACCAGCAGGAGAAGTGGAGTGACCAAGGCGAACTCGACCGGTGCAGTGCCCTCGTCCGACCGGAATCGGGCGGGGCACGAGATCACGGCTGAGACACCGACGAGATGGCTCGATTGAGCACCTGGGTCAGTTGATCGTCGGCAATCAGCCAGATGGCTGTGACCAGGCCGGCTGTCATCACGGTGACCAGCACCCAGCCGGGGACATCTCCGCGCTCGCTGCCGATCTCCTCGATCCATCTCGTGAGTCGGATGTGTAGGTGACGGGTGATATTCATCTTCGTTCCTTTCGTTTGGTTGTCGATCTATGAGGTGAGTGCTTGCAGGCCGCGCAGACCGGGGAACAAGGCGATGGCAACTACCGTGGGCAAGATCAAGAACACGACGGGAACGAGCATGATCACGTCCTTACGTCCTGCCTGTTCCATCAATGCTTGTTGCTGAGCGGAGCGAGCATCGCTCGCCTGAGCGCGGACCACAGTCACCATGGGTGTTCCTCGTTCAAGTGAGATCAGGAGCCCGTCGACGAATCGTTCGACAGATGGCACGCCCATGCGCTCAGAGGCCGCTCGGAGCGATACGTCGATGGGCACTCCGGTGGCCACCTCCGAGACGACGGTGCGAAGCTCATCGGATAGATCGCCCGTGACCATCGAACAGACCCGGTGCAGGGCCGGGATCATGGATTCACCGGCGGCAACCGCGAATGCCAGCAACTCGGCCACATCGGGGAGTTGCTGTTCCACACGAGTGCGACGGCGCTTGACCTGAACGGCGATCCTTCGGTCCAACAGCAGCACACCCACGACGGATCCGATCGCAGGTAGGAGAACCAGTGCAGCCGGGGTGGCTCCCGTCAGAATCGTCCACCACGCGAGTGCGGCGCCGATGCCTAAGCCCGCACCGCCCCACACCACCTGATCCATGCGAAGTTGGGCGATGCCGCCCGCCCGGCCGGCACCGGCTAGACGCTGTGCCGCAGCGGTCGATCCATCGATTACCCGCGGCTTGAGCAGCGCGAGATACGTGCCAACCGGACCGGCGTCTCGCTCCGCCAATGACCTCGTGCCCCGATGCAGTCCGACTCGCATAGCGAGATTAGGAGCCGCTGTTGCTCGCCAGCGCCCGAGCACCATCAGCACGCCCGTTGCCGTCAGCAAACCCACGAGCGCGCCCAACCATGCACCGTTCATGCGATCACCCGTTCAGGAGTGGGCAGGCGCCCCAAGATGCGCATCAATCGGTACGCCACCCCAGATACGACAGCGGCTGCCGCCAGGAGTGCGGTTCCCGTCCACGTCGCAAAGGCCGCAACGGCCTCCGGTCGCGTTGAGAGCAGCGCAAGGGTCACCCACGGCGCTGCAACCGATATGCGCGCGGCGTTGACCGTCCACGACTGGCGGGCGGAGATCTCGCCGCGGGTTCGAAGGTCTTCGCGCAAGAGCGCGCTCAAGGTCCTGAGGACTTGCCCCAAGTCGCTGCCTCCCACATCCCGTGCGATGCGGAGGGATGCGCAGACTCGGTCGGCGACAGAGTCTGCCAGTGCGTCTTGCAGGGCGTCCAACGCTCGTGTGAACGAGCCGGTGGCTCGATACTCGGCATCGAACTCCGTGAAGGACACCCGCAAAGGTGCTGGCCCACGGCGGCTCAGGTCGGCGACCGCCTCGGGCAACGCCAATCCCGCGCGAACTGCCGACGCCAATTGATCTACCGCATCCGGCCACGACTGTTGGCGGGCTTTCGACTGCTGCGCTATCCGCCGTCGCAGCATCACGATGGGCACGCTTGCTGCGGCGAACCCCGCTAGCACGGCGACCATGGGCATCGCGGTGACGATCAAGGCGCCTGCGGCCACTACGACTGCCGAAACGACGCAGGTGCCCACGAGTCCGGCTCTGGTCAGCCGTGGAATGCCTGCCGCATGGATAAGCCCTTCGATGCGATCCACCCTCGTGGGCTTGGTGCGCCCATGGGAGCGTCGACCGAGGAGCGGAGACAGAACCAAGAGCAGTCCCACACCGAATGACAACCCAAGGAGCGCACCCATCAGGCGACCGCCTTCGCCCAGGACTGATCCTCGCGAAGAAGATCCGCGATTTCGAAGCCGTGACGCCGATAGTTCTCCACTCGCGCCGGGAATCCGCGTTCGCGAGAGAGTCCGGTGCCGGAGTCGGTGAAGATAGGGGCGATTTCGACGACGCCAGATTCGACGCGGCCAGTGAGCGCGGCGATCTCTCGAACTCGCCGGTTGCCTCGCTGGTCGGTAGCAGTGTGGACGACGATGTCCACACTCGCAGCGACCGTCGGGACCACGAAATCGCCGGGAATGTTCTGGCCTGCCAGCAGTGGCAGCGTGCACAACTTGGTGACGGCCTCACGAGCACTGTTCGCGTGCAGCGTCGACATCGATGGCATACCCGAGTTCATCGCGACGAGGAGATCCAAGGATTCGGCTTGGCGCACTTCGCCCACGATCAAACGTGTGGGTCGCATGCGTAACGCCTCGCGGACCAAACGGCGAAGCGGGATCTCTCCCGTGCCCTCCAGGCTCGCGTCACGCGTTTGCATGGCGATCCAGTCGGGGTGCTCACAGCGGACTTCGAATACCTCTTCGCAACTAACGATGCGCTCGCGTGCCGGTATCGATCCCAACAGCGCATTCAAGAGCGTTGTTTTTCCTGCCTGAGTGGCTCCCGCCACGATGATGTTGCAGCCACTGATCACCGACGCTTCCAGGAATCGGGCGGCGTGAGCAGATAGCGTGCCGAGTCTGGCTAGGTCATGCACGCTGCGCGGCCGAATGACGAATCGTCGGATATTGACGGCCCAGTGTTCTCGAGTCACGTCGGGGATCACCACGTGCAAACGACTGCCATCCGGCAAAGTCGCGTCGACGAAGGGTTGGGACAAGTCGAGTCGGCGACCGGACCAACGCAGCATGCGTTCAACGACATCGCGCACCTGCGGCGCTGTCATGACGGTAGGTGTGAGTTCGCTCAAACCCGATCGGGCGATGAAGATGCGATCAGGCTCGTTGATCCAGATCTCCTCCACCGACTCGTCATCGAAGTACGGCTGCAAAGGCCCGAACCCGCAGATGGAGTGCTGCACCGCTTGACTCACTGCGGCAACGTCCGTCGCCACAGACTGCTCCACGGCGTTCGATCGGCTATCCATCGAACCGATGACGACTTCCGCACTCAGTCGATCGATGAGGGCTTGGACTTGATCGCCATCGTGCATGGGGTCCAGGCGCAGATTGCGCACTTCGTCGCGAACCCGCAGTTCGACCTGTTCGCACCAGTGCGTGATCTGCTGCATCGAGGACTCCTCCGCCGAAAGCCATTGCGCCGACGGCTCGACGGTAGGAGGAGGTGCGCGCGAGGCGGAAGCCTCGATTTCTAGCTGTGGATAACTAGCGCACGAGTGCGGGTGCGACTCCCGCATTCGGCCCGATAAAGCGATCCCAGGCGGCTTCGACGAAGTCTGGGTGCTCCATCTGAGCGACGTGCCCACTATCGGGCAACACCACGACGTGAGCGTTAGGGAAGTACTTGGTGGCTCGATGGGCCGAGCGCGGGTCCACCAAGGGATCCCTTCGGCCGTAGACCAACAAGGTAGGCGCATTGACTCGCTGCGCCAGTTTCCAGGGGCGATTCGGGCCGACCTCCAGATAGGTACGCAACAAGCCGCGCAGTGACTGCAGGAATACGTCATGCGCGTAGGGGCGCGAGTCGCGCATCCGCACTTCCTCGATCGCTTCGGCGAATCGGTCCTCGGGCATGCGCGTTGGATCCGCGAAGCATCCGTCGATGGTCGCCTTGACTCGCTGTTCCGGAGTCGTTGTCTCCACGAACTTTGGCACCAACTTCTCACCGAGGCCCGGAACGGCGATGACCGGCAGATGAATGTTTCCCTTGGTCGCGTACCGCACACTCGGGAGCGCTGGCGAGATCAAGGTGAGGCTGCGCGTGAGATCCGGACGGCGAGCAGCCAACTGCAAGGCGACCGCTCCACCCATCGAATTACCAAACAGATGCACCTTCCCCAACTCTTGCTCCACGATGAAATCCGCCACGGCCCTCGCATGACCTTGAGGGGACATGTCTCCGTCACGTGGTGGGGGCGAAGCGCCGAAGCCGTGGAGATCGAGCGCGTAGCAGTCCAGCTGACCACGCATACGTCCCATGAAGTCGGTCCAGTTGAGGGCGGACCCACCCAGCCCGTGCAGGAAGACGGCAACAGGGGCGTCCGGCGACTGGGCTGGAGCATGTCGGTAGAAGAGCGTGCGCTGCTTCAGGAGCACCTCATGGCGTTCAAAGGGCCGCTCCGGGCGTTCGGTGGAACTCACGCGCGAAGATTACGCCGGTTGAAGCCGAACAAGCCCAGGGCACCCGCTACGACGGATGCGATGAGCAGCACCGAGAAGCCCTCCCACGGCATGCCGCTCGTCAGAGCGAAGCCGACGTCGTACCAGTACCAGGGAGTCACAACTCGCCACGGTTCCAACCAGTCGATTGATTTACCGAAGCCGTCGATGAGATATCCGACGAAGGCATATCCGGCCGCCACTCCGATCCCGAGTGACTTGCGCCCGAATGCCGAAGACGTCGCGAGTGCCAGTACCCCCAGCAATGTGGTGAAAGCGAACAACTGGGCGGTAGCCGCCCACAGGTTTTCCGCCGGCACGTGCAATTCCGACCAGTCGGCCAGCGCAACGACCGGCAGCGCGACAGCGATCGACAGAATCGCTATCTCGACAAGCAGACCGACGACTTTCTGGAGGTACAAAGCTCCCCTGCTCACCGGTTGGGCAAGGAGTAGATCGAGAGTGTGATCGTCTTCCTCCCCCGCCAACGTCGACGTTGCGCGACCGATCGCGAAGACCAGGAGAACGGCGGGCATGAAGAACGAATACATCTCCGTCGAGAGGTAGCCGACGGGAGTGCCCAGGTCGACACCCCCCAGCAGACCCTGCAACGATTCAGGAAGACTGCCGAACACATCCGCGTATGCGCCTTCTCCCGCGATCGATTTGTAGAAGGCTGCGATCATCGACGACAAGGCGAGCACGGCGAGGGTCCACCAAACGAGGGACCGCCATCGAAGTCGCAGATCGGATGCCAGCATGCTCACCATGTCAGACATCACCGCCGATGGCGTATCTCGAATCCGAGTAGAAATCCAAGAGCACCTCGTGCAGTTCTCCGCCCACTGATTCGATCGAGTGCACCTGGAATTGAGCGAGCACCTTGATGATCGCGTCGACGTTTCCGACGTATGCGACGTCGACCCTGCCGTCAACCACGGCCGCTCGAACACCTGGGAGAGAGTTCAGCCGATCACTGCATTCCTGCGGCGATCGCCCATCGACCACGCGGACGTGCAGACGTTGACGCGCACGGGAACGAAGTTGCTCGATCGTCTCCACCGCAACCAGACGCCCCTCGCGAAGCACCGCCACCCGATCGGCCAAGTCCTCCAGTTCCGACATGACATGGCTGGACAGCACGACGGCGCTTTCGCCATCCACTACCTCTTTCACGAGCACCGCGAACTCGCGCTGCAGGAGTGGATCCAGCCCCGAGGTGGGTTCATCCAGCAGAACGACGTCGACGTGCCGCGCGAAGGCCAAGATGAGGCCCACCTTCTGACGATTGCCTCTTGAGAGCGTGCCCACCGGTCGTGACAAGTCCACGCCTAGCCGTTCGACGAGATGCCGCACACGCGACGGATCCACACCATCCCCGACGGCTGTGAAACGCCGGAGTAATGCGGCGCCGCTGAGGCGGCGGGGGAACGAGAGATCGCCGGGTAGATATGCGAGTCGACTTCGTGCTCGAGGGTGCCGTGAATCGATGCTTCCGATTGATATCGAACCGGTGGTGGGATGAACCAGGTCAAGGGCCGCCCTGAGCAAGGTGGTCTTCCCCGAACCGTTGGGACCCAAGAGCCCGGTGACTTGCCCAGCGGGCACGGAGAGCGTCACGTCGTCGATTCCGCGAGACGCCCCGTAGCGAACGGTCACGCCCACCATGTCGAGAGCGATCCTGGGCGTAGCTGACATAACGAGTTCAGCCTAAGTTCGCCGAGGGTCTAGCCTGCTCCGATGACCGGTCTTGCAACGGACATTGGCTCTGATCATGACCCTGTGAGCATTCGCGGCACGCGGATGCCGCGTGAGCAGCGTCGCGAGCAGGTGATGTCCGTTGCCCGAGGCGTCTTCATGGAGCGCGGCTATCACGCTGCAGGGATGGACGAGATCGCGGATGCGGCCGGCGTATCCAAGCCGGTTCTCTACCAGCACTTTCCCAGCAAACTCGAGTTGTATCTCGCGCTGCTCGATGGTGGCATCGAGGAACTGTTGAGCGCGGCTGACGCTGCTCTGGCGAGCACCACGGACAACAAGGAACGCGTGCAGGCGACCATGCGTGCCTACTTCTCATTCGTGGCTGATCGCGATAGCGCTTTCCGCCTCGTCTTCGAGAGCGACGTGATGAACGAATCAGCTGTGCGGGAACGAGTGGATCGCGTTCACGAGGCCATCGCTTCGAAGATCGCCGACGTCATTTCCATGGACACCGGCCTGAGCAATGACCAAGCCATGCTGCTGGGTTCCGGTCTGCAGGGCCTTGCCCAGGTGGCTGCAACCCGCTGGCTCACGGCAGACCAGACACACATGCCCCTGGAGGACGCAGCCGATCTGGTTTCGGCGTTGGCGTGGCGAGGCATTCGCAGTTTCCCTCTGACGCACCCGCCCGAGTAGAGACTGCGACAACCTTCCCGTAGTCTCGTTGACGACCGGACTCGGCGGTCAAAACCGGGTCCTCGAACGATCGAAGGGAACTGCCGCAGTGGAAATCAAGATCGGCATCGTCGAGACGCCCAAGGAGATCTCCGTCGATAGCGACGAATCGGTCGAAGCGATCACTAAGGCGGTGCAATCGGCGCTGAAGGACGGATCACTGCTGACTCTGACGGACTCGCGTGGGCGCACCTATCTGGTGCCCTCGAGCAAGATCGCCTACGTTGAAATCGGCCCGGGAAGCAGTCGCAAAGTCGGCTTCGGCCAGCCTGCCTAGCGGCTAGGACTACGCGGCCAGACCCAGTTCCTGCATCCGCCGGGTGTGGTTGTCGGTGAGCCGAGCCAACATTCGACCTATCTCCGCCAAGTCGACCGCAGGACGGTCGGCCCCACCGACCAACAAAGTTGACAATGCATCGCGCTCGGCGGCGACTCGCTGAGCCTGGGACAGCGCTTCACCCACCAGACGCCTCCCCCATAGGGCCAAGCGCCCTGCCACCCGCGGATCGGCGGCGATCGCCGCGCGGACCCGGTCGACGACGAATGCCGATTGCCCGAGGTCATCGCACACATCAAGTACCAATTCGCGACTCGCAGGGTCGACGAACGCGGCAATCTCGCGATAGAAGTCGGTACCGATGCCGTCGCCGACGTACGCCTTCACCAGGCCCTCGAGCCAGTCCGCTGGCTTGGTATGGGCATGAAACTCATCGATTGGGCGGCGGAAGGGTTCCATCGCCTCATCAGGATCAGCCCCCAGATCGACCAGTCGCTCACGAAGAGCGAGGAAGTGTCGGTATTCGGCGGTAGCCATCCCCGCGAGTGCGGCCTTGTCGGCGACTTTGGGAGCCATGGAGGCATCGGCCGCGAGCCGCTCGAAAGCGACCAACTCACCGTAGGCGAGCACACCGAAGAGATCGACCAATGCGGCGCGATAGCTGGGATCGGCAAGCACCTGGTCGGAGGCTTCGAAGGGAGTCGAGCCATCGATCATGGTCTGGCAAGGGTAGCGAGGTCCAACCGGTAGAGTGGAGTAGTCACGGAACATCAGATTCCGTCGTCGATGTCGAACATCGACCCACAACGAAGGCGCATCGAGCGCCCCACTTACCCGGGAGTTCCCCTGAGCACCACACAGCTTGAGACCGACAAGACCCCACCGACCTTCGCTTCCTTGGGTGTGTCGGCACCCATCGTCGATGCACTGTCCTCACAGGGCATCACCACCGCCTTCCCCATCCAGGAGATGTGTCTAGGTCTGGCCCTCGACGGAAGGGACGTCATCGGACAGGCCAAGACCGGAACCGGCAAGACGCTGGGTTTCGGGATTCCCGTGCTGCAACGCATCGCAGCTCCGGGCACCGACGCCTACGCACAATTGCCGACGGAAGCGATCAACAAGCCCCAAGCGCTGATCGTCTGCCCGACGCGCGAACTCGCCCTCCAGGTGTCCACGGACCTGCAGCAGGCCGGGGCCAACCTCGGCCTTCGAGTCCTGTCCGTCTACGGCGGCCGTGCGTATGAACCCCAAGTCGATGCACTTCGAGCCGGCGTGGACGTGATCGTCGGTACGCCTGGGCGCATCATCGACCTGGCCACGCGCGGGGATCTCGACCTGTCGCAGGTGCGCGAACTCGTTTTGGACGAGGCAGACGAAATGCTGGACATGGGCTTCCTGCCGGATGTCGAACGCATCGTCGCGTTGGTACCGAGTAATCGACAGACGATGCTCTTCTCGGCGACCATGCCGGGACAGATCATCGCGCTGGCACGCAGATACATGAATCAGCCCACGCACATTCGAGCTACCGACCCGGGCGATGAGAGCGCCACTGTGGACGCGATCGAGCAACACGTGTGGCGTGCACACCCGATGGACAAGATCGAAGTTCTGGCTCGCGTGCTTCAGGCGAACGGGCGCGGACTAGCCATCATCTTCACCCGCACGAAGAGGAAGGCCCAAAGGATCACCGACGATTTGACCGAGCGAGGTTTCGCCGTCGGTGCGGTCCACGGTGACCTAGGGCAGGGTGCCCGCGAGCAAGCACTCCGTGCGTTTCGGTCCGGCAAAGTGGATGTCCTGGTAGCCACCGACGTGGCCGCACGCGGCATCGACGTCGAGGGCGTGACCCATGTCATCAACTACGAGTGCCCCGACGATGAGAAGACGTACCTGCATCGCATCGGGCGAACCGGTCGTGCCGGAGCGTCGGGCGTCGCCGTCACCCTCGTCGACTGGGAGGACATCGCGCGCTGGCAGATGATCGATCGAGCCCTCAAACTGCCCTTCAAGGATCCGCTCGAGACCTACTCGACGAGCCCTCACGTATACACGGGTCTGGGCATACCCGAGGGGACGACGGGCAGGTTGCCCCGCGCACAGCGCACCCGCGAAGGGCTTGCAGCCGAACACATCGAGGACCTCGGGGAGACCGGAAAGCGCGCGGGCAAATCCCCACGTACGCCGCGTTCTGACGCCGGGAGTCGCCCACGCAAGCGCACGGGCGAGCGACGCCAGGAAACGGCGGCGCCCTCCGCTTCCGATGCGGTCGCCACGAAGCGACCTCGGCGACGTCGACGCACGCGGGGCGGGCAAACCGATCAGTCGAGTAACGCCTGAGCTAGCGCGCGGTAGGCCTGTGCTCCCGCCGACCGAGGGGATGTTGCCAGGATCGTTCGTCCAACAGCCGGGGCTTCGGCGAAACGGATGCTCCGCGGTATCGGATCGAATACCCGGACCCCGTAACGAGGGCCGAGGTCGGCTAGCACGGCCTGCGCATGGGCGGTCCGTCCATCGAAGATGGTCGGCACCACACCTGCGACACGAATCTGTGGATTCCCCCACCGACGCACCTCATCGATGGTCTCCATCAACTGACCCAGTCCGCGGTGGGACAGCGTTTCGCATTTGAGCGGGACGAGAACCTCATCAGCGGCTACCAGGGCGTTGATCGTCATCAATCCGAGCGATGGTGAGCAATCGATGATGATGAAGTCGTACTCGTCGTCGATCGCCTCCAGGGCATCGGCGAGCACTCGCTCTCGCCCCTCCTGGGAAGCGAGTATGAAATCTGCAGAAGCGAGATCGCCCGTGGCCGGAACAACATGCATCCCGTCATCGGTCGGGCGAATGATCCGACGCAGCAAACGAGCGCGCTCGTCAGCGTTCACGCTGGTCAACAGGCAAGCACTTGATTCCTGTGCTGCGAGGTCTTCCGGATCTACACCCAGGGAGAAAGTCGCACACGCCTGCCCATCCACATCGATGACGAGCGTTCGCTTGCCCTTCTCGACAAGGGCGGCCGCAACCGAGATCGCCGTTGTGGTCTTCGCAACACCACCCTTCTGATTCGCGACCGCCACCACCCGTGCCATGGGCATATTCTGTTGGGACCTGGATTGACTGAGCCGGGCGGAGTATGCATTCGAGGGAAGGTGGCCGAGTGTCTGTCACCTACACATGGCACCTGCCCGCCGACTCAACGGCTCCCGCGCAAGGACGTTGGCACGTTCGGGGACTCTCATCGAGCGATGTCGATGCGATCGACGCCGAACTCGTCGTGTCCGAACTCATTACGAACGCCTGGAAACATGGGTCAGGCGCAGGAGACATCACCTTGCAGGTGGAAGTCCGAGATGACTGCCTTCATATCGACGTCTGCGGAGTCACCCATGGAACACCCCACGTGGACGATGTCGATAGCGGAGCCGACCCCAGCGGGCGGGGACTTCTCCTTATCGAGGAACTCGCGAGTAGGTGGGGGTACGAACGTCGGGGCAACATGATGTGCGTCTGGGCCGATGTGCCGTATCGCACTTGATGTAAAGGACGCGATTTCCTGCGCGCGAGTCTTTACTCGTCGAGTCCTTCCCAGGTCTGTTTGCGTGCCATGAATTGCTGACCTGCTGCACACATCTCCCAGTAGTCGCAGAAGCCGCACAGCGCGCTGGGCCGCGCGGGGAAGAGTTCATCGCGAAGCCACTCATCGCCATCACCAGATTCCCATGTGTCGTGCGCTCGGATGACGTCCTGAGCGATCTGTGCGACGCGGTCCAGATGCCTGTGCAGAGTCGACGCCGTGTGCTCCCAGGACACTACGGTGCCGCTGGGCAGATGATGCAAGGAGACATCGAAGCACTCCGAGCCAAGTGCACGCTGAATCATCAGCGCATACATGGCCAGCGCTTGCGACCCCCGGACATCGTCGATCGTCGGAGCGGAGCGCCCCGTCTTGTAATCCACGATCGACACACGATCCTGCCGTCCGACTTCCCATTCATCGATGCGGTCGATTCGCCCTTCCACGATGAATGCATCGGTCTTGAAGGCCAGACTTCGTTCGGTGCTGATCGGCTGGAAGTCCGGTTCGAGGCGTCCCAGGTAGTTGCCGACCATCGTGACGGCTCGACCCTGCCATTCGCGCGACTGTTCTCGGTCGCGGAATCCCGCATCGATCCACACGCGGGTCACGAGGTCGGGTACTGATTCGCTGACGCGTAGTGAGGTGGGGAGTTCGAACCACTCACGCAAGGCTGCATGGACCGAGTTACCGAAAGACAAGTGGGCCCACGCCCGACCGACTCGTGTGCGCGTGACGTAGGCGTAGAAGTAACGACGGGGGCAACCAACCCATGTCGCGGCCTTGGTCGGAGACAACTTCACGAACGCCACGCGATCACACTAGGGCCGGTGACCGACAGTCGTTAGTCGATCGCGGGTAGGAGACCCCACTCCTGCAATGCCTCGACAAGGCCATCACTCGTGGGCAGTTCGCCGATATCGGCCACATCGAAGAATGCGGCCTCGGCAGCATCGTCTCCCGCCACGACGGTCGCATCACCAACCACCGAACATAGGAAGTCGCGGATGACGTACGTGTCGCCCGACGGTGCTTCGCGCTCGATGGTTCCGACTTCCCGCGATACCTTCACATGGATGCCGGTTTCCTCCCGGACCTCGCGTACGACGCCCTCGAGCGCTGTCTCGTCCGATTCTTGTCGTCCGCCCGGCAAGGACCACCGACCCTTCGCCGGCGGATTCGCCCGCTTGACCAAGAGCACTCGGCCATGATCATCGAAGACCACTGCGCCGACACACGGGATGTCCGCCACGAATGCACCCGCGCTGCTACGTGCGCAGCTGGTAGTCCTCGAGGAGCCGTCGAGCGATGATCATCTTTTGAATGTCCGCGGTTCCTTCACCGATCATCAGCATGGGCGCCTCGCGGTACAGCCGCTCGATCTCATACTCCTTGGAGTACCCGTAGCCACCGTGGATCCGGAACGAATCCTCGACGACCTCCTTGCAGAATTCACTCGCCAAGTACTTGGCCATGCCGGCCTCGAGGTCGTTTCTCGCGCCGGAGTCCTTTGTCCGAGCGGCCATGACCATCATCTGATGCGCCGCCTCTACTTTGGTCGCCATGTCCGCCAAGCGGAACGCCACCGCCTGATGTTCACTGATGCGCTTGCCGAACGCGGTGCGCTGTTGTGCGTAATCGATGCCGAGTTCGAATGCTCGCAATGCGAGTCCACACGCGCGGGCCGCTACGTTGACGCGCCCGACTTCCACACCGTCCATCATCTGGTAGAAGCCCTTGCCCGGGGTTCCACCGAGGATCGCGGACCCTGGCAACCTCAGGCCATCCATGACCAGTTCCGTCGTGTCCACGCCCTTGTAACCCATCTTTTCGATCTTGCCCGGGATGGTCAGACCCGGACGCACCTCACCGAACCCCTCGGGCTTATCGACGAGGAAGGTGGACATGCGCTTGTACACGCTCGCATCATCCGGCGCGGCATTGTCGGTACGAACGAGCACGGCAACCAGATTCGATGAGCCTCCGTTGGTCAGCCACATCTTTTGACCCGTGAGCAGGTAGTCGTCACCATCCGGAACCGCCTTGCTGGTGATCGCCGAGACATCCGATCCGCACCCCGGCTCGCTCATCGAGAACGCACCACGGATCTCACCCGTGGCCATCTTGGGTAGGTAGTACTCCCTTTGCTCGTCCGTTCCATGGTGTAGAACCATGTGCGAGACGATGAAGTGTGTGTTGATCACGCCGCTCACACTCATCCAACCGCGAGCGATCTCCTCGACGACCAATGCATACGTGAGGAGCGACTGCCCCAACCCTCCGTACTCCTCCGGGATCATCAAACCGAAGACTCCGAGTTCCTTCAGCCCGTCGACGATGTCCTTGGGGTACTCGTCCTTGTGTTCGAGTTCGGTCGCGACCGGCAGGATCTCGGCATCCACGAAATCACGGACCGCTGCAAGGATGTCCTGCTGATCTTGGCTTAGGCCGTCGGTGTGCAGCAGTCGACCCATCGTGGAACTCCCCTCATTCGCGTGCGGTGATGCTAACGCTCATCCTCTGGGCCTGCGCGACGCCCGATCAGGACGACGAGCTGACAGTGCGCCACAGACCCGCACCCGGATTCACCAGGGCGACGCTTACGACGAATGGCAAGGCGACGATGGGTAGGACTGCGATCACATCGACGCCCCGGGCAGCCGAGCCGACAACGAGCAGCGTGACCACAGGAAGCCAGGCAGCACACAGCATGCCGATCCGATGACCGGTGTCTGCATATGGCTGAAGAAGGCTTCGCTCTGACACGACGGCGAAGCCGGCCGCCGAAACACCGAGTGTCACGCCTGCCATCAGGGTGGACATGTGTGGTGAACCCACGGTCACCAGCAGGCCAATGAAGGCGACGAGTCCGAGGGTGATCAGTCCGCGACGATCGGGGCTGCGGTACGCCTCTCGCCACGAGAGTCGACCCGGCCCGTGAGGTCCATCGCTCGCTTGCTGGACTGTCGCTGTCGCTTCACTCCGCAGGAGCAGCGCGCGTGCCTGCGCGAGCTCCTCGAAGTGGGCTCGATCCCCACCGGCATCCGGATGCGCGAGCTTGACCCACACGCGCCATGCATGGTTCACCTGTGTTGGCGTCGCGTGGACGTCCACACCCAGCAGCAAGGCTGCCTGCCGACGTGTCATGCGGATCAACTGCCATCCGGCGGTGAGAAGGACTGCGTCCGTGCCATTCCCGCAGCGCGACCTTTGCCTGCGATGACCAATGCCATCTTCCGCGACGCCTCGTCGATCATCTCGTCGCCCAACATCGCTGCACCCCGGGCACCGCCCGCAGCCGACGTGTACCACTCGTATGCATCCAGGATGAGTTCCGCGTGGTCGTAGTCATCTTGGGTAGGTGCAAAGACTTCGTTCGCCGCAGCGATCTGATCCGGGTGCAGAACCCACTTGCCGTCGAATCCGAGGGCAGCGCTTCGACCAGCTACCCGTCGGTAGCCGTCGATGTCCTTGATCTGCAGGTACGGCCCATCGATGGCGAGCTTGTCGTGGGCCCGTGCAGCCATCAGGATCCGCATCAGGATGTAGTGGTAGGCATCACCCACGTCGTAGCCCGCGGGCTGTTCACCGACGACGAGGGACTTCATGTTGATGCTGGCCATGAAGTCCGCAGGGCCGAAGATGATCGTTTCGATGCGAGGACTGGCCGCTGCGATCTCGTCCACCTTGGTCAAACCCATGGCGTTCTCGATTTGCGCCTCGATACCGATCCGGCCGACTTCGAGACCTTCGGACTTCTCGATCTGGGTGATGAGCATGTCCAGGGCTTGGACCTGCTCGGCATTTTGGACCTTGGGCAACATGATGCAGTCGAGATTGGCGCCCGCCCCGGCCACCACTTCGATCACGTCGGTGTACGTCCACGGCGTGGTCCAGTCATTGACGCGAACCGCTCGGACTTTGCCGTCGTAGCCACCTTCGTTCAGGGCCGCGACGATGTTTCTCCGTGCGTCCGGCTTGGCCATCGGAGCGACGGCATCCTCGATGTCCATGAAGATCTGATCCGCAGGCAACCCCTTGGCCTTCTCCAGCATCTTCGGGCTCGAGCCCGGAACTGCCAGGTTGGACCGTCGGGTTCGAATCTCTCGGGGGGCCATGGGCTTATCCCTTCTCCAACGCTCGACAAGCACTCGTGAGCGGACCATGTCCGCGAGATGGTGCTGGGCGGACGACCCGACTCTAGCGACGTCATCAGACCGGGTTTGCGGGCCTAGAGTTCGAAACGTGTCGACGTCATCAGACGCCCCCGAGTCGTTGACGCGGGCACGCATAGCAACGTCCGCACTCTTCGCGGCCAATGCCCTGACGTTGTCCGCCTGGCTCCCCCGACTTGCCGAAGTGCAGCAGGACCTGGGGCTCAGTGACGTCGAAATCGGAGTGGCCCTATCCGGGGGAGCCGTCGGTGGCTTGCTGGCAGGCGTGTGGGCCGGACCCCTGATCAATCGATCCAGCAGTCGAACGGTGGCGATCGTCAGCCTGATCGTGATGGCGCCCGTTCTTCCCTTTCTCGGGTTCGCGGGCGACTTCGCCTTCGTCGCGCTTGCACTCTTCGTCATCGGCGCCCTCGACGCGGTGATGGACGCCGCCATGAACGCTCACTCGTTACGGGTACAACATCTCACCCGTCGTTCCATCTTGAACGGATTTCATGGTTTCTGGTCCCTCGGAACAGTTCTTGGAGGTGTGATCGGCGTCGCGAGCGCCGCGTCGGGACTCTCGCTCGGCTGGACCTTGAGCATCGTGGCGGTGTTGGTCGTGCTCATCGGCCTGCTGCCGTCGCGGTGGCTACTGCCAGGTGCTGATCCGCACTCGTACACGGACGAGCCGGAAATGGACGACCGGGACATCGATGGACTCGGAACCGCCGATCCCGCGTCCTTGTCCATGCCGACATCGCGCATCGTGCTGCGGCCGATCATCTGGGGCCTGGGAGCCTTCATCATTCTGGCGGTGATGATCGAGGACATCCCGGCGCGCTGGGGTTCGATCTACCTCAGCGACATCGGTACTCCAGCGGCCATGACCGGTTGGGGCTTCGTGGCGTTCACCAGCGCCATGACCGTTGGGCGCTTCACGGGTGATCGCATAATCGACGCGCTCGGTGAACTTCGATGGGTTCGGATCTCGATGGCGACCACCGCCGTCGTGCTCGGCGCAGGACTGCTCATCGCAACACCGTGGGTGTTCATCCTGGCCGCGGCCGTCACCGGATTCGGGGTGGCGACACTGTTTCCCGCAGCCATTCGTGCGGCAGCGCACCTGCCTGGCGTGCGACCGGCAGTGAGCATCTCCATGGTCAGCTGGCTGTCGCGAGCCGGCTTCGTCGTCGCCCCCTTGGCCGTGGGAGCGATAGCCGAGGGATTTGGAGTTGCGTGGGGCCTGGCATTGACCGTCGTTGCCGCGGTGATCTTGGTACCGCTCAGCGCCGTACTCAGATCGGGGAGGTCTCGGTGATGGTTGGTCTGCTGTCGGCCGCGCGGATGACGACGACCAGGCCCGCCAGGATGAGTGCGGCCGCGGGCAACAATGCCGGCGACGGGATCTGACCGAGCCAGATGGCCGCAACGATGGTGGCACCGGGCATCTCGAACAAGATCGCCAAGGACACCACTGTCGCCGATGTACTCGAGAGCACACGAGTCATCATCGAGTGACCGAGTAACTGAGCACCCAGCGTGACACCCAGGATGAGCGCCCACGCCTGCGCATCGAATCCGACGAGTCCCTGACCGAAGACGATCGCCAGCGGAAGGATCGTGAGCGCGGAGACCGCGTATAGAACGAACGTCATTGTCGAGGTGTCGACGGTGCGGCGAACCCGTTCGGCGACGGATACGTACGCCGCAGAGAAAACGGCTCCGATGAGCGCAAGCGCATCACCGAGCAAGTGCCGCGGATCGACCGACAGATCCACGCCCGTGAGAACTACCACTCCGGTCAGGGAGATGGTGATTCCAATCCACACTCGTCTGTCGATTCGGACCCCGGTCGCACGGGCGATGAGCGCGGCCCAGATCGGTTGGGTCGCGACGAGCGCGGTTGACGAGGCGACGGTGGTGAGCGTCAGAGAGGGAATCCATGTCGCGAAGTGCAGTCCGAGGAAGACGCCGGCCAGCGCGGTGAGTCGAAGTTCCCGGCGGGTGAGCGAGGCAAGTGCACGTCGCCGACGGATGCCCACCCAAACACCCGTCAGGCCGCTGCCGATCAGGCAGCGCCAGAAAGCGATGGCCAGGGCGGGGGCTGCTGTCGCAGCGATCATCGGACCACTGAGGGAAATGAAGACCACCGCCACCCCGAGGCGGACCACGTCGGGAGCGGGCGGACGTACCAATCCCCGCGTACCGGGTTCGTTTGGATCGCTTTCAACCACGGGGGCGACGGTAGCCTTCCCGCTGTGACGTCGACCACCAACCGCGTTTTCCTTGCCCGCTTGGCGGGCCTGGGCGTCTTCGACCCACGCGGCGACCAGGTCGGCAAAGTTCGAGACGCCGTGGTGGTGCTGCGCATCGGCGACAACCCACCGCGGTTGACCGGTCTGGTGGTGGAGGTCCCGCCGCGGCGGCGAATCTTCATCCCGATGACCAAGGTGACCGCGATCGATGCCAGTCAGGTGATCGTGACAGGTGCAGTCAACCTGCGGCGCTTCGAACAGCGTCGCAATGAGTCATTGGTCACCGCCGAATTGCTGGATCGCTCGATCACGCTGCGTGAATCGGGCGAGAAGGTCCGCGTGATCGACATCGGTGTCGAACACACGCGCAGCCGCGAGTGGCTGGTCGCCTCGCTGTTCGTGCGACGTGGAGGAGGCGGGCTTCGCCGCCGGGGCGAGCGCTTCATGGTCGACTGGAACGAGGTCACCGGCTTGTCTTTGCCCGAGACCGCGCAACCGGCCGAGCAACTGCTCGCCACCCTCGACACGCTCCGCCCCGCGGACGTCGCTTCGCTGCTGCACACTTTGGTGCCCAAGCGTCGGCTGGAAGTCGCGCGAGAACTCGACGATCAGCGGCTGGCGGACGTCTTGGAGGAACTCGGCGACGACGACCGGATCGAGATCATGCAGGCGTTGGACACCGAACGTGCTGCCGACATCCTCGAGGAGATGGATCCAGGAGACGCCGCCGACCTCATTTCGGAGTTGCCTCCCGAGCAGGCCGAGTTTCTCCTGGAAGAGATGGAACCCGACGAGGCCGAGGACATCAGGCGCCTTCTCGCCTACGACGATTTCTCCGCCGGCGGCATGATGACGACCGAACCGGTCATCCTGCCTCCCGATGCCGCGGTCGCAGAGGCTCTGGCAAGCATCCGCAATCCCGATCTTCCGCCCGCGTTGGCGGCGCAGGTATACGTCTGTCGAGCCCCCACCGAGACGCCCACGGGCAAGTTCCTCGGTACCTGCCACTTCCAGCGTCTGTTGCGCGAACCCCCGTCGACGCTCATCTCATCCTTGATCGACACGTCGGTGGACCCCGTGCGTCCTGACACCCCCCTAGGTGAGGTGACACGCAACTTCGCTGCGTACAACCTGGTTGCGCTTCCTGTCGTCGATGAGAACGATCACCTGCTCGGTGCCGTCACCATCGACGACGTCGTCGACCACATGCTCCCCGAAGACTGGCGTGAGGACATAGGTCATGGCTAGCCCACGCCGCGGCCGTGGGCTCGATCAACCGATCGACACCACTCGTGGTATCCGCCCTACCTACGATTCGGAGCGCTTCGGTCGACTCTCCGAACGTGTGGCTCGGTACATCGGTTCGTGGGCCTTCATCGCCTGGATGACTGTGGTGATCATCGCCTGGGTGTCCTTCAACGTGTTCGCGCCCGAGGGAATCAAGCCGGATGCATACCCCTTCATCTTCCTGACCTTGCTGCTGTCACTTCAGGCGTCCTATGCCGCTCCCCTCATCCTGCTCGCACAGAATCGACAGACGGACCGAGACCGCGTCCAGTATCAAGAGGATCGCTCGCGCAATGAGCGCATGTTGGCCGACAGCGATTACCTGGCACGAGAGGTGGCAGCCTTGCGGTCCTCCCTCGGAGAGTTGGCCACTCGCGATTACGTCCGCAGTGAGTTGCGGGAGACCCTGGATCAGATCATGGATCGCCTGGATCGGCTCGAGTCCGGTCGATCGACCGACGATCCAGATTCCTCGAGAACACGCGAGTCGCAGCCTTGATCCGAGGCGTCTAGCATCAACGCGTGTCGAACCAGCCAAATCCAGATGCCATTCACGAAGCCCTAGCCACAGTCCAAGATCCTGAGATAAATCGCCCGATCACCGAGATCGGCATGCTCAAGAGCGTCGATATCCGCAAGGGTGGTGTCGTCGAGGTCGGCGTCTTCCTGACCGTCGAGGGTTGCCCGATGCGCGGCACCATCACCGATCGGGTGATCGATGCCGTGATGAAGGTGCCGGACGTCACGAAAGTGGACGTTCACCTCGACGTGATGGACGATGCCCAACGTGCGGAGTTGAAGAAGCTTCTGCGCGGGCATGATCAACGGGAGATCCCGTTCACCAAGGCTGGATCGACGACGAAGATCTTCGCCATCGCCTCCGGCAAGGGTGGGGTGGGAAAGTCTTCGGTGACCGCCAACCTGTCCGTGGCGTTGGCGCAACGTGGACTCGCGGTCGGGTTACTCGATGCCGATGTCTACGGCCACTCGATTCCTCGCATCCTCGGTTGCACGAACCCCCCGACCATGGTCGAGGGCATGTTGATGCCACCACAGGCGTACGGCGTTCGACTCATCTCGATGCTGCCGTTCAAGCCTGGAGGCGTGGAAACGCCCGTGGCCTTCCGCGGCCCGATGCTGCACCGCGCGCTCGAGCAGTTCTTGTCGGATGTTTGGTGGGGTGATCTCGACGTGCTGCTGCTCGACCTTCCACCGGGCACCGGGGACATCGCGATCTCCACCGCGCAGTTGCTTCCGCACGCGGAGATCGTCGTCGTCACCACTCCGCAACTAGGTGCCTCGGATGTGGCGGTGCGTGCCGGCACTCTCGCCGAACAAACCCACCAGAAGGTCCTCGGTGTGGTCGAGAACATGAGTTCGTTCCCATGTCCGCACTGCGGTGAGCCGCTCGACCTGTTCGGCGTGGGCGGCGGTGACCTGGTGGCAGAGCAGTTGAGCAAGGTCCTCGGCACCGAGATTCCGGTGCTCGGTCGGATTCCCTTCGACCCGAGACTTCGCGAGGGTGGCGACAGCGGCCAACCGCTGGTCGTGGCCCACCCCGATGCACCGGCCAGTCAAGCCCTCGCCCAGATTGCCGACGTCCTAGGGACGCGGCCGCGGGGGCTGGCCGGCATGCAACTGGGCATCTCCCCCTCGGGCCGCTGAACGAACCGAACCCGTCAACTGAGATCCGGGTCGAACGACGGCTGGGTTGACGGCTGGGTCGAGGACTGCCGCGGAGACGTCGAGCCTTCCGGCGTGGGATCGGGTTCTTCCTCGAAGATCCCCGCCGCAAGCCGACGCGGGTGCAGGTCGCGCAGATCCTTCAGCCCACCCATCGTTTCGTTGAGGTCGATGCCGGCCGAGTCGACGATTTCCTTGCGGGCGGAGGTCGCCATCTGCCGAATCTGTCGAGCCCACTTCGCAGCGTCGGCTGCGGCTTTGGGCAGC
Organism: uncultured Rubrivirga sp.; assembly: GCA_964385255.1. GTDB lineage: Bacteria > Actinomycetota > Actinomycetes > S36-B12 > S36-B12 > S36-B12. Next base: position 29,918 of record CAYLOH010000001.1, read on the forward strand.
CTGTCGGGCCCGAAGACGATCAAGCCGATGACCGCAAGGGCCAACAGTTCACCGATGCCGATGTCGAACACGTCAGCCGATCTCCTCAGATGCTCCGAGCACAAGATCCACCGTTCGCGTTTGCCCTCCTCGCAGGAATGTCAATTGGACCGTCTCTCCCGGGGCGAAACTACGGATCGCAACGACGAGTTCGGTGGAGTCCGAGGTCTCGCGGCCCTGCAAGGACGTGATGATGTCACCGGTGCGTAGACCCGCGGCATCTGCAGGACCGCCGGGCGTGACCTCGCTGATGCGCGAACCACCGTCGGTGTACGTCGTGTCCAGGGTGACCCCGATGATCGGCGTCGACGAATCACCCGTCTCGATGATCTCCTCAGCGATGCGGCGCGCGGAGTTGATGGGGATCGCGAAACCCAAACCGATGGAGCCAGCCTCGCCGCTGAATGATGGCGCGAGGGTTGCAATCGCGGAGTTGACGCCGATGACCTGACCCACACTGTTCAACAACGGACCGCCGGAGTTGCCCGGGTTGATGGCAGCGTCGGTCTGAATGGCGTTGATGTACGCGAGTTCGCCGCTGCCTCCAGCGGTGACCGGCCGATCGAGTGAGGAGATGATGCCGGCGGTGACGGTTCCCTCCAGGCCCAGCGGCGCACCGATCGCGACTGCGACGTCGCCCACGGTTACCTGACCGGAATCTCCGAGACGTACCACGGGAAGGTTGGCGGCGTCGACCTTCAAGACGGCCAAGTCGTACGAGGAGTTACGACCCACGATGTCGGCTTGTGCGCTTTCGCCGTTTTCGAAGAAGACGGTCAAGGTCCCGCCGTCCGCCGCTGGCGCGGCGACGTGATCGTTGGTGAGTATGTAACCGTCCGGTCGGATGACGAAGCCCGATCCGCTGCCCTGCTGACCTCGATTATCGATAGCGATGGACACAACCGCGGGTAGGACGGCATCGACCATCTCCGCTATGGATGCGGGAATCTCATCGGGCGGGATCGGGTCGGTGAAGGGACGCTGGTCGAGGGATACCGGTGCGGCGACGGTGCCACCCTGCGACGAATCCACGGCACGCCCGATGACATAACCGGCTACTCCGGCGAACGTTCCCACGACAAGAGAGACGACGGTGGCGATGACCATCACGCCAAGAACACCGAGGCCTCGCCGCCCGCTCGTGCTGGCATGCTGCGGTGAACCAGGTGGTCGGGGGGCGCCGAAGGCGACGAAGTCCGGGTAGGCGACCGGGGGCTGTGGAGGGCGCGGGGGGACTGCTGGCGACGGCCCCGTCGAAGGATCCACAGGTGGTCTGTCGTCACTCATGCGGGTGACCGCCTTCCTTCGACTGTCGGCATCGGTGAGAGGTGGCGCGCAACCGGTTGACGCGCGCCCTGTCCTGCCTTCCCCTAAGGCTAGGCTGCGAACGGCTGCCGGTCACATCGGCGGTGTGACGACCTCGGAGGTATGCCATGTCACCGACTTCAGCCAACGCGAGCGATCTGCAGTCCCTGCTGCAGTACGCCGATGCCTGGCTCGCCGAACCCGACGCGGTCCGCGAAGCCCGTGTTCGAGCCCAGGAGTCCGGGATCGAGGCAGTGTCCCCGTCGGTTGCCGGTTTGCTGACGTTCCTGGCTGCGAGCGTGCAGGCCCAGGCCGTCGTCGAAGTGGGAACGGGGACCGGGGTGTCCGGCGCCGCCCTGTTGGCGGGCATGACCCCTGGCGGCATCTTGACCAGCATCGATACCGAGGCCGAACTCCAGCGACACGCTCGTGAGGCGTTCACGTCCCTCGGACACGCAGCAGCTCGCGCCCGGCTCATCGCAGGCCGGGCGCTGGACGTGCTTCCGCGTATGTCCGACGGGGCGTACGACGTGGTCGTGGTCGACGCCGATCGGGGTGAATACCCCGCGATCCTCCACCAAGCAAAGAGGTTGTTGCGCATCGGCGGGCTCATCGTTTTCGTCGGGATAGGTACCGAAGGCATGCTGACCGACCCGGCACGACGCGATGCGGAGGCAGCGGCGGTCAAGGACACCGCCGAGGAATTGCGACGGGACGAGGACTGGGTGCCCACGATGCTGGTCGATGGATCGGGGCTACTCGTCGCCTGCTTGATGCGGCGGGACTAGGAGCCGACGGGGGCGCTCTACGTGAGGGCCCCGGTCAGCGCTTCGCCGAGGTTCTTCACTTCCTCGGCATTCAGTTCGACGACGAGGCGGCCGCCACCTTCCAGGGGCACCCTCATGACATAGCCCCGCCCCTCCTTGGTCACCTCGAGCGGGCCATCGCCCGTCCGTGGCTTCATCGCGGCCATATCGGTCCCCTTCCGTTCGTCTTCCCGTCATCCCCACCGGCGCCCGAGACCGGACCCGGGGGTGGAAAAGCTCTGCCGGCACGTGTGCGCGGACTTGTGGATAACCATTATCCCGGGTCGCCCGGGTACTAGCGCGGCAGGGTGCCGGTCTCGACCAAACGGGCCAAGGCGCGCAGGGATCTCTTGACGCCGACCACGAACGCGGGCTTGACCACCGGCCACCCGATCCGCCCGAGCACACCCAGAGGCAATTCCAGGTCCTCGCTCCACACGAAGCGGCTTCTGCCCCCGGGCAGGGCGAGCACCTCCATCGTGCCGGTGCCGCGGACGACGGAGCCGGTGTGGAGGACGTCGACCCGGTAGGGCGGCTCCCATCGGGTGATGACCATGGTGTCCCAGAAACCCACCGGACCAAGGCCCGTCCAGCCCGCGATCTGCGAGTCCCGGCTGCGCCCATCCCCCGCGCGAACCTCGACGCGGGTGCCCAGCATCCACTCCCCTTGGTTCGCCCATTGGGTGAAGGCGTCGAAGACCGCTTCCACGGGAGCGTTGACGACGACGTCCAAGGACAGGTGAACGGGATCGCGCGAGTGGGCCATCATCGCCCCGGCGTGAGTCGTCGGATGTGCTCCTGCATCTCGGCGATGGTGGCATCCACCTCGTCCATCCGGTACCCACGCACCACCACGTCGAAAGCGGGCTGCCCAGCGCGCTTCTCGGGACGTAGGTCGTGCGTGGCGTTCGGCAGGCGGGCATCCCAGCGGCCGGCGGCGATCCAGAAGGCCGCCGCGATGACGCACATCCCGACGACGACGAAGACGAGGCTCACCCTGCTATCCCACCACGGCCGGTCGGTTGACACCACCCGCCGATAGTTGTATCTTCAACGAACTAGTTCAATCTTCAACCATCATCGACCAAGGGAGCACCCATGACCGATCTCGCCTCGACCACCGGAACGTGGACGATCGATCCGACGCACACGACCATCGGCTTCTCGGCACGCCACGCCATGGTCGCCAAGGTCCGCGGCCGCTTCGAGGACTTCGCGGGCAACTTCGTGCTCGATGGAGCCAACCCCGCTGCCTCCAGCGCGAACCTGACCGTGCAGCTCGCGAGCATCGACACCAAGAACGACGATCGCGACGCCCACCTGAAGTCGGCGGAGTTCTTCGACGTCGAGACCTTCCCGACGATGACATTCGTCAGCACTTCAGTCGACGGATCAGGGCCGAAGTTCACCGTTCACGGTGATCTGACTGTGCATGGCATCACCAAGAACATCCCCGTCGAATTCGAACTCGTCGGCGTCTCGACCGATCCGTGGGGTGGAACCCGCATCGGATTCGAGGGGCACGCTGAGATCAGCCGCAAGGACTTCGACCTCACCTGGAACGTCGCACTCGAAACCGGTGGCGTCCTCGTGAGCGACACCATCAAGATCGAGCTCGACGTGGAAGCCGTCAAGCAGGTGTAGTCAACCACCGGTGCAGACCGTCAAACACCTGGCGGATCTGCGCGATCGAGACGCCTTCGTTCGCTGCATGCGCCAGCGTGGGATCCCCCGGCCCGTAGTTCAGGGCCGGGGTTCCTGCTTGTGCGAACCGTGCGACGTCGGTCCACCCGTACTTGGGTTCTGCAGGAACGCCCATCGCATCGATGAAGCCGGCCACCAGCGGTTGATCCAAACCTGGGCGCGCGCCAGGGGCTTCATCCACGACCGTCACATCGAAACCGTCGAAGACCTCACGAACGTGGTCGATCGCCTCGGGAACCGAGCGGTCCGGTGCGAATCGATAGTTGACCGTCACCACACATTCGTCGGGGATGACGTTGCCGGCGACACCGCCGCGGATACCCACGGCATTCAGACCCTCGCGGTAACGCAAACCATCCACCATCGGCTCGCGCGGCTGATATCCGTTCAATCGATCGAGGATCCGCGCCGCCGCGTGAACCGCATTGCTCCCCTGCCACGCCCGGGCGCTGTGTGCCCGGGCACCTCGGACGCTGACTTCCGCGCGCAAGGTTCCCTGACACCCACCTTCCACGCGCCCATTGCTCGGCTCCATGACGATCGCCAGGTCCGCTCGCAGGATCGCCGGATCTTCGATCGCCAGCCGGGCCAATCCATTGTGAACCGCGGCGACTTCCTCGCAGTCGTAAAAGACGTAGCGGATCCCCCTGCCGGGATCGCTGATGTCGTGAGCGAGTTTCGCGGCGATGGCCAGGCCCCCCTTCATGTCCACTGCGCCGAGACCGACGAGCAGATCGCCCACCATGCGATGCGGCAGGTTGCCGGACGCCGGGACCGTGTCCAAGTGCCCGGCGATGACCACTCGCGGTGTCCCGACCTCCGCTACGAGTGCGTTCCCCGAGCGCCGAAGGTGCACATGGCTGCAGTGACCCAGTGCCTCGAAGAGCGCATCGGCCAGTTCAGCCTCGTGATGCGACTCACTGGGAATGTCGATCAACTGGGCGGTAACTTCGACGACATCGGCCGAGAGATCGATGACGGGGGCCACGTGGATACGGTAGCCGCGTGAGCGAAGAGATCGTCGATCAATTGACCCCGGTTTCCGGCCCAGCCGCAGCATTGGGGCTGGCAACCATGGATGGCGACAACCTTCTCGACGTCTGGTACCCGAATCCGGTCCTCGGTGATCAGCCGGCCGATGTGGAGAATCTGGACGCGGGCACCAAGGGCGACGAAGTCCGCGGCGTGAAGGTGGTCGCCGTGCGCACCACGATCAGTGACCTTGCCCAGGTACCCGTTGATCCGGCTGATGCGTACCTGCGACTGCATCTGCTGTCACATCGGCTCGTGAAGCCACGCACCATCAACCTCGACGGGATCTTCGGGCTCCTGCCGTTGGTCGCCTGGACCAGTATCGGACCCGTTCCAACCGACCGCTTGCCGTCAGTTCGCATGCGCGCCCGCGCGAAGGGCATGCATCTGACGGTGTTCGGGGTCGACCGCTTTCCTCGCATGGTCGATTACGTCGTTCCCGATGGTGTGCGAATAGCCGATGCGGATCGAGTGCGGCTCGGCGCGTACGTCGCCAGCGGCACGGTGGTCATGCACGAGGGCTTCATCAACTTCAACGCCGGAACTTTGGGAACCTCGATGGTCGAGGGGCGCATCAGCGCCGGGGTCGTCGTGGGCGACGGATCGGACATCGGCGGCGGAGCATCGATCATGGGCACGCTCTCGGGCGGTGGAACCGAGGTCATCAGCATCGGACGAGGCTGCTTGGTCGGCGCCAACGCCGGTGTCGGTATCTCCCTCGGGGATGACTGCGTCGTGGAGGCCGGTTGCTACATCACCGCTGGGTCCAAGGTGAGCCTCCCAGATGGAGGCGTGACGAAGGCGCGCGACCTGTCCGGCAAACCGGGGCTGCTATTCCGGCGCAATTCGCAGTCGGGGGCGCTCGAGGTGGTCCAGCGACAAGGCAGTTGGGGCGGACTTAACGCGGATCTGCACGCAGCCGACTAGCGATCGGCCATGGGGGTGTAGTCGCGCAACCTCTCGCCGATATACACCTGTCGAGGGCGACCGATCTTGGTGGTCGGATCCTCGATCATCTCCCGCCATTGCGCGATCCACCCCGGCATGCGTCCGAGGGCGAAAAGCACTGTGAACATCCGTGTGGGGAAACCCATCGCCTTGTAAATGAGACCGGTATAGAAGTCCACGTTGGGGTAGAGCTTGCGCTCGATGAAGAACTCATCGGCGAGTGCCACCTCCTCCAACCGCAGCGCGATGTCCAGTAGCGGATCGTCGACGTTCATCTGCTCGAAGATCTCGTAGGCGGTCTTCTTGACAACGGCGGCTCGGGGATCGTAATTCTTGTAAACCCGGTGACCGAATCCCATCAACTTGATTCCCGCTTCACGTTCCTTCACCGAACGGATGAAGCGATTGACACCACCACCGGAGGCGTGGATGTTCTCGAGCATCTCCAAGACAGCCTGGTTCGCTCCACCATGCAGGGGTCCGAAGAGTGCGTTCACCCCGGCCGACACCGAGGCGAAGAGGTTCGCGTGCGATGAGCCCACGAGGCGAACGGTCGACGTCGAGCAGTTCTGTTCGTGATCTGCATGCAGGATCAGCAGCTGGTCGAGGGCGCGAGAGACGACCGGGTTGACCTCATAGGGCTCGGCCGGAACTCCGAACGTCATCCTCAAGAAGTTGTCGACGTAGCCGTAGGCGTTGTCCGGGTACAAGAACGGCTGACCGACGGACTTCTTGTACGCATAGGCCGCGATCGTCGGCACCTTCGCCATCAACCGGATTGTGGAAATGTGCACTTGCTCGGCATCGAAGGGATCGAGTGAGTCCTGGTAGAACGTCGAGAGAGCGGACACCGCAGACGACAGAACAGCCATCGGGTGGGCATCGCGCGGGAAGCCGTCGAAGAATCGACGTAGATCCTCATGCAGCATCGTGTGCTTGATGATCGATGTCGAGAACTCGTCGAGTTGATTCGCCGTCGGCAAGGAGCCGTAGATGAGCAAGTACGACGTCTCGAGGAAGCTCGATTGCTCGGCTAGTTGCTCGATCGGATAGCCGCGGTATCGCAATATGCCGGCCTCGCCGTCGATGAAGGTGATAGCCGACGAGCACGATGCTGTGTTGACGAACCCGTGGTCGAGCGTGACGCGTCCGGTGTCCTTGAGCAGGGTCGCGATGTCCAAACCCGACTCTCCCTCGGTGGCGGGGACCTCGGGAAGAGGCATTTCGCCACCGGGATGCTTCAACGAATACTGCGACACTCCAACCTCCGAGGGCAGACTACCGATGGGCAAGGTGCCCAGACACCGGGGTTGAGAAGTCTCGGTTGTGACAAGGCTCACGAGACAGGCTGCAGGTCGAGCCTGCGAGCCGCCGCATCGATGCGCTCATCCGTCGCGGTTAATGCCACTCGAACGTGCGAGTCGTCCCCGTAGAACGTTCCCGGGGCAACGACGATGCCTCGATCGGCGAACCAGCGAGTGGTCTCCCAGGCATCTTCGCCGCGCGTAACCCACAGATACAAGCCCGCCTCGCTGTGATCAATGCGGAATCCCGCGGCAAGGAGTGCCTCGCGGAGCACCGCGCGGCGACGTTCGTATCGCGAGCGCAACTCGTCCACATGTGCGTCGTCGAGATAGGCCGCAATGGCCGCCCGCTGGATGGGCGTGGGAACCATCATCCCCGCGTGCTTTCGGATCTCCAGCAGGTCCGAGACCAACGCCGCATCACCTGCGACGAACCCGAATCGGTAACCCGCCATCGACGATCGCTTGGACAGCGAGTGCACAACGAGGATGCCGGTGAGGTCACCGTCATTGACGCGCGTATCCAAGAGGGACACCGGACGTCGTTCCCACCCGAGTTCGAAGTAGCACTCGTCGCTTACCACCGTGATGTTGCGCGAACGCGCCCACGCCAGTATCGCCCGCATTCGATCGATGTCCAGGACGGCACCCGTCGGATTACTCGGCGTATTGAGCCAGACCATCGATGCACCATCGACTCCTTCGACGTCGTCGGTCGCGACCGACGCCGCTCCCGCCAACAGTGCACCGACGTGGTAGGTGGGATACGCCACGGACGGGATGACGACGAGATCGCCCGCTCCCATTCCCAGACCCCTGGGAAGCCACGCAACGAGTTCCTTGGACCCGATGGTGGGAAGGATGTGGGCACCGGGAGCAGCTCCGGTGCGACGGTTCAGCCAATGACGACACGCCTCGATGAGCTCGGGTGAACCCGAGGTCGTCGGATAGCCCGGCGCATCGGTGGCTGCTGCGAGGGCGCTTTGCACGACGCCCGGCGTTGGGTCCACGGGTGTCCCGATGGACAGATCGATGAGGCCATCTGGGTGGGAGCGCGCCCTTGCGACGAACGGGGCAAGTGAATCCCACGGAAAATCAGGTAGTTGGACCTTCATCCGACCACCGGCAGTTCAGCCCTACTCCTTGCGCGGCACATTCGCCAACAAAGGAGCGTCGAACGACTGACCGCCCAACTTGCTGGCTCCTCCTGGCGACCCGAGATCGGCGAAGAACTCGGCGTTCGCCGCGGTGTAATCCGACCACTCCTCCGGGACATCGTCTTCGTAGAAGATGGCCTCGACGGGACATACGGGCTCACAGGCACCGCAGTCGACGCACTCGTCCGGCTGTATGTACAACATCCGATCGCCTTCGTAGATGCAGTCGACGGGACACTCCTCGATACAAGACTTGTCCTTGACGTCCACACAGGGAAATGCGATGACGTAGGTCACCTCGTGCCTCCGGAACAGACGGTCGTTGCATGGAACCCCCATGCAGCCGAGTGCAACGCTACACAAGGGTCCGCCCACAATCGGTAGTACCGGTCATTCGCCTGCGAGTCGAGTCCCGGTAGCGCGCCTAAGGTGAGGCCGTGCGCTTGTACGACACCAAGACTCGGCGGCCCGAGGAGATCACCCCCGTCCGCGAGCACCACCTCACCATCTACGCCTGCGGCCCCACCGTCTACCGCGACGCCCATGTGGGGAACATGCGCACTTTCCTCCTCACCGATCTCATCGCCCGACTTGCCCATCTCCACGGCTGGACCACGACAGTTGTCCAGAACATCACGGACGTCGGGCACATGGCCGACGACACCGGTTTGGGTGGCGTGGACGAGGGTCAAGGCGCAGGTGAGGATCGGATTCTGCGACAGGCCACGCACGAGGGGCGCGGCGCTCTGGCGGTCGCTCGACACTACGAGCAGGCGTTTCACAACGACCTCGCCGCATTGAACATCCATCCGGCCGACTTCTATCCGCGCGCGAGTGAATCGATCGACGACATGATCGAGTTGATCCAAACGTTGATGGACACAGGACATGCCTACGTTGGGGCGGACGGGTCGGTGTTCTTCGACGCTCGCTCCTTCGCCGACTACGGTGGACTGAGCGGCAACCGACTCGAGGATCTGCGCCCTGGCCACCGATTCGAAGGCGGCGTCGATCCCGCCAAGCGTTTCCACGCCGATTGGGCGTTGTGGAAGAAGGCCCCGGACACACGGACGCAACTCGTCTGGGACACCCCCTGGGGCATTGGCTTCCCCGGATGGCACACCGAGTGCAGCGCGATGAGTCTTCGTCTGCTCGGAGACTCGATCGATGTTCACACCGGAGGCATAGACCTGCGCTTTCCGCATCATGAGGACGAACGTGCGCAGAGCAACAGCGCCACCGGGAAGGACGTAGTCCGTCACTGGGTGCACGCCGAGCATCTGCTGTTCGACGGGCGAAAGATGAGCAAGTCAGCCGGCAACGTCGTCCTGGTCCAGGACGTGGTCGATCGTGGCCTGGATCCGCTGTCATTGCGACTGGCGTTCTTGCAGCACCGCTATCGCCAGCAGATGAACCTCACGTGGTCGGTGATCGAGGGGGCCGAATCGACGTTGGTCCGTTGGCGAGACAAGGTCGCGACCTGGGCGAGCGTCCCCTCGGCCGCGATTCCCGAGGCTTGGCGCTCGGACTTCGTGAACGCTGTGGACGACGACCTCGACACTCCGCGAGCGCTTCAGGTGCTTCGCCGACTCGAACGTGATGACGAGACGAGCGACGGTGCAAAGTTCGAGTTCTTCGCCTGGGCAGATCGACTTCTCGGGCTGGACCTCGTTCGGGATGTGGGTCGCAGCCCGAAGCGACTACAGATCCCGGCCGACATCACCGAACTCGTGCAACGCCGCGCCGCCGCCCGCGCCGCCAAGGATTTCGCGACCAGCGACGCGATACGAGACGAACTCGCCGCTCGTGGTTACTCGGTCGTGGACACCGCCGACGGTCAGGTGCTGGACACCACCTGACGATGGTCAGCCCACCGGAACCTGTTGGGCGGGAATGTTCTCGAACACCTCGGGCACCGGGGTGCCGCTCGGAGACGGGACCACACCGGATGGCTCGCCACCGGGCCTACCTTGACCGTCCGGGTTCTTCTTGTCCTTGTCCTTCTTGGGATCCTTCCCGCACACGACATTGGGGGCGGCCCGATAGATCGTGCTTATCGTCTCCCGCTTGACTTCGGCATCGTCCTTGTAGAAGACACGATCGACGTTGATCGAGAACCCGGGGATCCCGGTCTGTGGTGAACACTCCGGACCCTTCTTGCGGTAGATCGTGGCGGGTTCGCGAACGCCCGTGCGGGGACCGAATTCGGCCTCGATCGAGTCGTACACGGGGGTACCCCAGAACTCGACGGTCATCGAGGTGCTGCTCATTTTGGTCGTGATCAGGACGGGATACGGGCTGTCATTGCGGAACTTCATGTCGAAGATTCCCCAGGCAACCGTTGCTTCCAGCCCTGGCTGGTAGCGGGAGATATACACCGAGTGCGCTCGGGTGTCGACCCGCTCCATGCCGGCGAAGAACGCGGCCGTCCACACTGCGGTTGTCGCCGCGGAGACACCACCACCCAGGGCTTCCTCGAAGACCCCGCCTGGGCCGATCACGATTCCCTGGGTGTATCCGTTTTCGACTGTGCGCTCCTTGATGGTGTCGTTCATCGAGAAGACCTCGCCCGGCATCAAAATCGTGCCGTTCACGTACTCGGCCGCCTGGCCGATGTTCGTCACGCGGTAGGGCGCGTAGGGGAATCGCTGCGTGAAACTGGAGAGCTTGTCCGTGATGCCCAGGGCTTCGGCATCGGCCGTGGTGAAGGCCGGCTGGCGCTCGCCCTCGGGCACGACCACTTCGCGAGTGCCACCTGCGGCGATGTCCTGCCCGAGGACGGCCAGCACTTGCTCGGCCAACTCCGCGTCCTCCACGCCGGTGCCGGCCCGACTGGGAACGATCCGCAAGTTCCCGTTCCTGGTGACCCGGAATTGCGCGTCGCGGGGCTCTTGCGCCACCACCACCTCGTCGGATATCGATTCGTACAGCAGCGCCCCGTCGAGGGTCGGCACGTAGTCGCCATCGACGGCTGAGAACGTCAGTGCATCACCGATGACCTCGGCGGGAATCTGCGCGACGACGTCGCCGACCACTACGTCCACCGGACCCGACACCGCGGCCAGCGCGAAAGCGTTCGCCGCCTCGGCATTGGCAACCGTCACGATCGGCTCGTCGATGACGACGGGTAACTCGAGTCTTTCCCGGGGCTGGGTGATCGCTTCGATGATGAGAGTGCGGGTCGCCTCGCGATCCACCGTTCGTCCCTGCTGTCCTGGGACGTACGTCACGTTGGTTCCGCTCACGCTCAATTGCGGATCCCGCGGGCTGGTGTCTACGAGTCGCTCGAACGCGCCCATCTGCAAGGCGAGTTTGTCCTCTTCCACGACGATCACCGGAGGTACGTCATCACCGTCACCGAAAAAGCGCTCGATCGGATTCCAGGAGGTCCGAAGCAAAGGCGCGACGGTGTCCTCCGCGTTGACCCACACGCCTGCCTGGCGCGGCTTGACGATGAGCACCTCGTCACCGTTCTCGAATTCCAGTGGCTCGGCAGCAGGGCGAGAGACCTCATCGCGCACCTTGGCAACGGCCGCATCGCGACCCAATCCCCCGATGTCGACGCCGTTGACCGTGGTTCCGCGCGGGACGACGGGGCCCGACAGCACACCAACAAAGACCACCAGACCCACCAAGGCCAGAACACCCACGGCAACTGCAGCGATGATCGCCTGGACTTTCGAGGGGCGCCACGAACCGCGATGTGACTCGGTCACGTGCCCGTGCCCCCCTTTCTCCTAGAAGATGTTGCTCGCTGCGTGGACAGGTCCTGTTTTCTCCGTCGTGGATCTGGACTCCCGTTCCACCCGGAACCACGATGGTAAGCAGCCGCCCCCGACTACACCAAACCCGAGGGTCCCTCGGCATGGCTTGTTCCATTACCGATGGACTCGTCTCTTCGGGTCCGCATGCTCGACAGGGAGGCCGGGGGCAGGGTGGCCAGAGCCGAGCCGACGACGGCCCCGCTGAGCAGATATCCCCACTGACGCACGCCGCTACTGACCGCGATGTCCCCCGCAGGCGTCTCCGTCGCGAGCAGGAAAGTGACGGCCAGCCAGCCGCCCAGGACCAACCAACCGGCCGATCGCAGGTGCAGGAGCTTGGCTGCGGCTCTGATGGCGATGAGCAGAACGACGACGACGATCAGGACACCCCACGGGAACACGAGGTAGCGACCATCGATCAACACGACGGATCGATGCGCCTGGACGAATCCACCGGCCACGCCGATGACCATTCCGACAACGGTCACCGCAACCAAGGAGAAGATGCGGGAAGTTCGGCTCACGCGTCTAGCCCGGCGAAAAGGTCCCTCTCCCTACCGCCTTCACCCAGTACGGGGGTGCCACGCACGAGCCGGAAGTACTCCGTACCCATCGCTTCTGCGCCCAGGTTGTCCGACAGCGCGAAGAACCCGCCGTCCACCGTGACCTGCGTTCGATGTGCCGCCAACGCGCGCATCTTTACGTCGAGGAATTCGTGGGCCTCCACCGCGGTGGTGATCAACTCGTCGTCACATGTGAACGGAAGGTCGTCGGGATCCATCGCAGCGAATTCCGAATCGGATCCTTGTGCTCGCAGCGCTTCGATTCCGGCGCGAACGACGCTCGTGGGGAAGGCGGTCCAATAGACCTTGGGCACGGACCACGGCCGACCCACATCGGGTCGGAATGTCGGGGACTCAGCGAGCGCGATGGCGTAGTGCGTCACGCGGTGCGCCTGTATGTGGTCCGGATGGCCGTATCCACCGAAATCGTCGTACGTCACCACTACATGCGGTCGGGTATCACGGATGACCGGCACCAACTCACCGGCTGCCTCCAACAGATCGGCGCGCCAGAAGCAATCGGGACGCTCATTGCTCGGGACACCCATCATCCCCGAGTCGCGGAACCGACCAGGGCCGCCGAGGAAACGATGGTCCTCGACCCCCAGGATGCGCATAGCTTCGGCGAGTTCACCGATCCGGTGCTCGCCGAGGCCATCGGTCTGGTCTGCGGCGAGGTGGGCGAGCTCGGGGACGAGGATCTCGCCCTCTTCGCCGAGCGTGCAGGTCACGAGGGTCACCTGCGCCCCATCTGCGGCGTACTTGGCCATCGTCGCCCCGGTGCCGATGGTCTCGTCGTCGGGGTGGGCATGGACGAGAAGGAGGCGTCGGTCGTCGGAGGTCACGCCGGTCACGACGCCAGGCTACTTGCGCGAGCTTCGAGGGCTCGAAGGTACGTGACGGGCAACTAGTTGAATAGAGGTGTGGCGGAGCAGGCAGGAAGTTTCCCTCGGCAGCGAGCTCGAACACGAGGCTTTCGCCTGGGTGCCCCGCGCTCGTTCCGCATCGCACACCTCGACGACGGCAGCGCCCGCGTCGTGTTCGTCCGCAGTGCCGACGGCACCACTTCCAGCGGTGATCTGTGGATCGCCGACCAGCGCGAAAACTGGCGGGAGCATCGAGTTGTCGAGGCGATCGCGCTCGGAACGCGTGGTGAACTACCCGAGGCTGAATTGGCTCGGCGGGAACGGTTACGTGAAGTGACCTCCGGGATCACGGCCTACTCGATCGACGCCCGGGGTGCGTGGGCGGTCTTCGCCGTCGACGGGATTCCCTACCGCGTCCACGTGGATTCCGGGAAAGTCACCGAACTGGCGCATCCTGGACCTGTCGTCGATCCGCAGGTGAGCCCCGATGGTCGCCTGGTCGCCTTCGTGTGCGACGGGCAGGTGCACGTGGTGGGCGACGAGACCGACGGCTATCAAGCCATGACGCCCGAGGCAACCGACACCATCCGATGGGGCCTCGCCGACTTCATCGCGGCCGAAGAGCTCGAGCGCCACCGCGGGATGTGGTGGCTGCCCGACTCGACTCGACTGCTGGTGGAACGAGTCGACGAAACGGCGGTCGAGACTCGCTGGATTGCCGACCCGGCACAGCCCGAGCGAGCGCCGGTCGCCCACCGGTATCCGTCGGCGGGAACCACGAACGCCGACGTCTCCTTGTACGTGGTCGACGCCACGAGCCACGATCCGATGCCGCACATGAGCGAATTGATCTGGGATCGGGTGACCTATCCGTATCTGGCGAGCGTGCACGTGCCCGGAGCCGACGGCAATCGCGCAGCCGCCATCGTCAGTGTCATGAGTCGAGACCAGCGGCGCAGTCAGGTGCTCGAGGTGAGCGGAGATGCTCTCCTCCTTCGTGCCGAGCGCGAGCAAACCCCCTGGCTGACCATCATGGGCGGTGTTCCCACGATGGATACATCAGGAGCGCTGATCGAAATCCTCGACGTCCACGGCGCCTTTCGCGTCTGTCGCGACGGGCAGGCATTCACCCCCGACGAGATGAATGTCGAGGAGGTCCTGGACGTAACGGATGACGGTGTGGTCGTCGTGGCAGCGCTGGAACCGACTACGCGGGTTATTGCGCGCGTGGATTTCGCCGGCACTGCGACCGTGCTGACAGACCCACAGGCATGGACAACCGGCATCGCCAAGGGTGACGTCCGTGTCGAGGCCACCGCGCGACTCAGCGAATCCTCCTCGTCGATCCATATCGTCGATCGATCGACTCGCACTCCCGTCGTCTCCGCTGCCGAGGTTCCGGTGGTCGAACCCCGGCCCAAACTGATGCGTCTTGGTGAACGCGAACTGGCCACTGCGCTGCTGTTGCCCACACACCATCAGCCCGGAATGTCGTGGCCGGTCATCTGCAGCCCTTACGCGGGTCCGCACGCACAACGCGTGATCGCTGCGGGTGGCGCCTACCTCACCGAGCAATGGCTGGCCGATCAGGGATTCGCCGTGGTGGTGGTCGACGGTCGTGGCACACCCGGACGGGGACCGAACTGGGAGTACGCCGTTCACCATGATCTCGCCACCCCGGTGCTTCACGACCAGGTAGAGGCCCTGCAGGCTCTCGCGCAGATCGACGATGCTCTCGACCTGTCCCGCGTGGGAATCCGCGGCTGGTCCTTCGGCGGATACCTCGCGGCGCTGGCGGTGTTGGATCGTCCCGACGTCTTTCACGCCGCGGTCGCGGGGGCACCGGTCACCGACTGGCGTCTATACGACACGGCCTACACCGAGCGCTACTTGGGTAACCCGAACGAGGATCCCGGCCCGTACGAACGAACGTCCTTACTCACTCGTGCGGCACAACTCACGCGCCCGCTTCTGCTCATCCACGGGCTCGCGGACGACAACGTGCTCGCGGCACACACACTTCAACTCTCGAGCGCGCTCTTGGCTGCGGGTAAGCAGCACAACGTTCTGCCCTTGAGCGGCGTCACGCATATGACCCCGCAGGAAGTAGTGGCGGAGAACCTGCTGCTCACCGAGGTGGAGTTCTTCCAAACGCACCTCGGGCCTTCGGACTAACTCTTCTTGCGGCTAGCCCGGACGCGGTCCGTGACGTTCAGGAGCACCTTGCGCATCCGTACCGCCGACGGCGCCACCTCCACACATTCGTCCTCGCGGCAGAACTCCAGCGCCTGCTCGAGGGAGAGTTCGCGATGCGGGATCAGTGGTACCAACACGTCGCCGGTGCTCGCACGCATGTTCGTGAGCTTCTTCTCCTTCGTGGGGTTTACGTCCATATCGTCGGACCGCGAGTTCTCTCCGACGATCATTCCCTCGTACACCTCGGTGCCCGGTCCGACGAACATGGTGCCGCGCCCCTGCAGGTTCGCGAGCGCGAATGCCGTGGTCTGACCAGTCCTATCCGCGACCAATGAGCCCGTCGGTCGAGTGCGCAACTCTCCGTGCCACGGTTCGTAACGATCGAAGACGTGGTGCAGCAACCCGGTACCGCGCGTCTCGGTCAAGAACTCGGTTCGAAAGCCGATCAAGCCCCGCGCCGGAACCAGATAGTCCATACGGACCCAACCCGACCCGTGATTGACCATCTGTTCCAACCGCCCCTTACGCAGGGCCATCAACTGGGTTACGACGCCCAGGTAGTCCTCCGGCACGTCGATAGAAAGCCGCTCGACGGGCTCGTGCACCTTGCCATCGATCGTTCGGGTGACCACCTGCGGCTTGCCGACAGTGATCTCGAAACCCTCGCGGCGCATCATCTCCACCAAGATCGCCAACTGCAGTTCTCCGCGGCCCTGGACTTCCCAGGTGTCTGGACGCTCGGTCGGCAGTACTCGGATCGAGACGTTCCCGACGGTTTCGGCATCCAGGCGCGCCTTGACCATCGGCGCCGTCAACTTGGTGCCTCCACTACGTCCTGCCAGGGGCGAGGTGTTGATGCCGATAGTCATGGAGATGGACGGTTCGTCGACGCTGATCACCGGCAGTGGCCGAGGATCGTCGAGATCTCCCAAGGTCTCGCCGATCGTGATGTCCGGGATTCCGGATACCGCGATGATGTCGCCGGCCGCAGCCTGATCGACCGGCACGCGTTCGAGTGCTTCGGTCATCAATAGCTCGACCACCTTCGCGCGATCGACAGACCCGTCCTTGCGGATCCAGGCCACCTGCTGCCCCTTGCGAATGGTTCCCTCATGCACTCGACACAAGGCGAGGCGACCGAGGTAGGGCGAGGCGTCGAGATTGGTGACATGCGCCTGCAGAGGTGCGCCCTCCACATAGGAAGGCGGTGGAATCGTCGCCAGCAGTGTGGCGAACAAAGGTTCCAAGTTCTCCGAATCCGGTTGCCCACCGTCCGGCGGCATGTGGGTGGATGCCCGTCCGGCAATGGCGCTGGTGAAGACGATCGGGAAGTCGATCTGCGAATCATCGGCGTCCAAGTCCAAGAACAACTCGTAGACCTCGTCGACCACTTCCTTGATGCGTGCATCGCTGCGATCGACTTTGTTGATGACCAAGACGACAGGCAAGCGCTTGGCGAGCGCCTTGCGCAGAACGAATCGCGTCTGGGGCAGCGGTCCCTCGGAAGCATCGACGAGAAGGACGACGCCGTCCACCATCTCCAGGCCGCGCTCCACTTCACCACCGAAATCCGCGTGACCAGGCGTGTCGATGATGTTGAAGACCACTCCGCCTGCTGGAGCCGAGGCACCGCTGTAACGAACGGAGGTGTTCTTCGCGAGGATCGTGATGCCCTTCTCGCGTTCGAGATCCATAGAGTCCATGACTCGCTCCGCCACATCCTGGTTCTCGCGGAACGCACCCGACTGCCACAACATGGCATCGACGAGGGTCGTCTTGCCGTGGTCGACATGGGCGATGATGGCGATGTTGCGCAGATCGTCTCTAGAAGGCACCTGTGAACACTAGACGTACCACCCATGGCATCCTCACGGTGTGCTGCGAACCATCGGACGCCTGACTCTCGGAGCGTTCCTCATCGGGGCTGGGATCGGTCACTTCGTCAATGCGCAGGCGTTCCTCGCCCAAGTACCGCCATGGATGCCCGCGCCCGGCGCCGTCGTTTCGATATCGGGGGTGATCGAAATCGCGCTGGGCACGCTGCTGATAACTCTGACTGGCCGCTACCGACCTTGGATCGGGTGGATCGTCGCCGCATTCTTCGTGGTGATATTTCCCGGCAACATCTCACAGTTCGTGACGGGCACCGATGCTTTCGGTCTGGACTCCGACGCCGCCCGATTCGTTCGGCTGCTGTTCCAGCCGGTCCTGGTCATCTGGGCACTGTGGTGTACGTCGGCGTGGGCCACGTGGCGTACGGCTCGACGTCACGCGACCTCGGGCGCGGTGTCGGCCAGATAGCGCTCCAAGGAGTCGAAGTAACTCTCCATCCCCTCCTGGGCACGAGCTGCCTCGCCATCGGGCAATTTGCCGAACTGGCTGAACTTCACCCAACTGCGCATTCCGCGGCTATCGAACTCGATTCGAATCAGGTGATGAGGCGTGCTCTCGTCTCTACTGTCGAACTCCTCGTGCGATTGCGTGTAGTGCATCGTGTGATCGATTCGCTTGTGCGGGAACAAGGCCGTATAGCGGCCGTAGAAATAGGCGACGAATCCATAGTCGGGCACGTCCACGGCGACTGCCCACCGACCCCCGTCTATCGGTTCCGATACCACCGAGCCGGGCACACACGAGAGATCCGTCGGGTGATACCAGGCTTCCAGAGCCACGGGGTCGGTCCAGGCATCCCACAGGACCTCGACCGGGATGTCGAATTCACGTTCAACCGAGTAGAGGAAATCATTCACGGAACCACTGTAGGCGCCCGGTGGACGCGTGCGTCCGGTTGGACGTCGAGCGGTCAGACGTTGAAGCGGAATTCGACGACATCGCCGTCGGCCATGACGTAGTCCTTGCCCTCCATGCGCACCTTGCCACGGGCCTTCGCCTCGGCCATCGAGCCAGCATCGACGAGTTCGTCGAAGGAGACGACTTCGGCCTTGATGAAACCCTTCTGGAAGTCGGTATGGATAACCCCGGCAGCCTCGGGGGCCGTCGCACCCTTGCGGATGGTCCACGCCCGAGCTTCCTTCGGCCCCGCGGTCAGGTACGTCTGCAGGCCCAAAGTGTCGAAGCCCACCCGCGCGAGAGCATCCAGACCCGATTCGCTCTGCCCTACGGACTGAAGCAACTCGAGCGCTTCATCGTCGGGCAGTTCGACGAGTTCTGCTTCGACCTTGGCGTCAAGGAAGACCGCTTCCGCCGGTGAGACAAGGGAACGCATCTGCGACTTGAAGTCTTCGTCCACGAGCTGACCCTCGTCACAATTGACGACGTAGATGAACGGCTTGGCCGTCAAGAGGAACAACTCACGGATAGGTTCACTGTCGAATCCTGCGGCGAAGAGTGTCGTGCCGGCGTTCAAGATCTCCACGGCCTGTTCCGCGGCCGCGAGCGTCGCCGCCTTGGACTTGTCGTTGCGCGCTTCCTTCGTGAGGCGCGGAATCGCGTTTTCGAGAGTCTGTAGATCGGCGAGGATCAGCTCGGTGTTGATGGTCTCCATGTCCTCGGCGGGCGAGACTCGACCTTCCACATGGACGACGTCGTCGTCGTGGAATGCTCGGAGAACTTGGCAGATCGCGTTCGACTCTCGGATGTTCGCCAGGAACTTGTTGCCCAGACCCG
>CAYLOH010000001.1:49328-166542 GCA_964385255.1 uncultured Rubrivirga sp.
TGGCAGATCGCGTTCGACTCTCGGATGTTCGCCAGGAACTTGTTGCCCAGACCCGCGCCCTCCGAGGCGCCCTTGACGATGCCAGCGATGTCGACGAAGGTCACGGTTGCCGGAATGATCTCCGCCGAGTCGAAGATCTCTGCCAGCTTGCCCAGGCGGGAGTCGGGCACCCCGACTACGCCGGTGTTCGGCTCGATCGTGGCGAAGGGGTAGTTCGCGGCCAGGACGTCGTTCTTGGTCAGGGCATTGAACAGGGTCGACTTGCCGACGTTGGGAAGACCGACGATGCCGATGGTGAGTGCCACAACGGTGGATCCTAGGTGTCACGAATTTCGTTGCGGATCGTGCGTGTTCGAGTGGGCCGAGGAACCTGCCCAGGCAGATAACGTTGGCTCTTGTGACACAGGAGGGCACCGGCCACGAACCCCCGGTTGAGAACGAACCCCCGGACGAGTTCGCCCACCTGTTCCGCCCGGACTCGGCACCACCGTCGGAGGAACTTCCCGACCCCGATCAGGTCGACATCGAATCCGGCGACGACCGGGAGCCACTCGTCGCGATTCCGCAAGCCGGTATCGAGGCGACGCCGCGTGGCGGCATGCGTTTCACCGATCCGCCGCTCCCCGACGAGACCGGTGGCGACCCGGACGAACACGCAGCCGAGGTCGTTTCCGAGCGTGTTGACGTTCTCGTGCCAGCAGACCCGAAGGAAGGGCGGCTGTTCCGCAGTCGAGGTGCCCCCGAACGAGATGACACCATCACGGCGATCGGTTCGATGCAGGCTCGCCGGCTTCGCACGTTGGCTAGAACGGAGGAAACCCCCGCACCAGCCGCGCACACACCCGTCGTCGAGCAGGAGCCACGACAGCCGGGGGCGAGGGCGATCCCCGCGCTACCGATCGCTTCCAGTGGCGAGCCTGCGCCCGCCCTCCAAGTCATGGCCACCTCCGACAGACCCCTCGAAGCATCCGCGCCACCATCTCGCGTGTCACGCCGGGAGCGAGACGATGCACGGGAGCGCCCGAGTTCGGGGTCATTGACCGCGCTGGGGGTCTACGCGGTCACCATCGGCGTGACCGTGATCCTTGCGTTCGGTGAAACGCTGTTCTTCGGTGGCGAGCCGGGTGTCATCACGGGCATCGGTTTGCTGGTGGTGTCGGTCTTCGCGGCGTTCGCGGTCCGAACCAACGATGGGATCCACGCGATCTTCGCCCCACCCATCGCGTTCCTGGTGGCGTGCCTCACGGCCGGCCAGATGGGCGTAGTAGCAACGGGTCTGACAGGACGCGTGGTCGTGGTGTTCTTCCTGCTTGGCGGCAACTGGATTTGGATCGTGGGGTCGACAGCCGCCGCGCTAGTGATCGTCGCGTTACGTAGACGGGTTGGCTGAGGCAGCAGCCTTCATGTCGCGCCGAAGCTCCGGTGGAAGCGCGAAGACCAAAGTTTCCTCGGCTGTCTGCACTTCCTCCACCGAATCGAACCCGCGCGAAGCCAAATAGTCCAGGACTTCGCTCACGAGGTTCTCGGGGACAGACGCACCGCTGGTGACGCCGATGGTGACCGCACCATCGAGCCATGCCGGGTCGATCTCGGACGCAGAGTCCACGCGATGGGCGCTACCCGCGCCGGCATCAAGGGCTACTTCAACCAAACGCACGGAGTTGGAGGAGTTTCCAGACCCGACGACTATGACGACGTCGCTCTGCTTCGCGATCTCCTTGACCGCGACCTGCCGATTCTGGGTCGCGTAGCAAATGTCGTCGCTCGGCGGGCTCATCAGATTCGGGAAGCGACTCTTGAGGGTTTCGACCGTCTGCATCGTCTCGTCGACCGACAGCGTGGTCTGGGAGAGCCAGATCAACTTGTCGGGGTTCTCCACTTCGAGTGTTTCCGCCGATGCGGGGTCCTCGACGAGGGTGATCGCGTCCGGAGCCTCGCCCATGGTGCCGACGACCTCTTCGTGACCGTCATGACCGATCAAGATGATGTCGTAACCCTCGGAAGCGAAACGCTTGGCCTCAGCGTGCACTTTCGTGACCAACGGGCAGGTCGCGTCGATCGTCTTGAGCCCCCGCTCGGCTGCTTGGGTATGCACCTCCGGGGCCACCCCGTGCGCGGAGAAGACCACCGTCGCACCCTCCGGGACTTCCTCGACCTCGTCCACGAAGATCGCCCCGCGCTTCTCGAGAGTCTCGACAACGTGCCTGTTATGCACGATCTGCTTTCGAACGTAGACGGGTGCCCCGTACAGGTCCAGCGCCTTCTCTACCGTCACGACGGCCCGATCGACGCCCGCGCAATAGCCTCGTGGAGCGGCAAGGAGCACTTTGCGTTCACCGGGTGACGTGGCCATGCCCACCATCGTATGGGCGAGCGTCCGCGGCGCAGCGTGACGGCTCAATGGCCTTCTACTCTTCCACCATGGCACTGGAGACCGGACCGGATTCTCCGGTTCCCGTGCGCACGGTCTCGCGCATGCTCAGTGACTGGATCGGCAAGCTCGGTGCCATCTGGGTCGAGGGTGAGGTCGCTGACTATCGCGAGCGACCGCGCGCGCGGATGCAGTTCCTGGTCCTGCGGGACATCGAGGCCGATGCATCCCTCACCGTCGTCGCGGATTCCGAACTCGTGGGCCGGATGGATCCGGCCCTGGAACTTGGCCAGCGGATCATCGTGTGGGGTCGACCGGAGTTCTGGGCTGGACGGGGAACACTGCAACTGCGCGCGCGGTCGCTACGTGCAGTCGGCCTGGGGGAACTGCTGGCGCGTCTGGCCCAACTGCAGGCGACCCTCGCAGCGGAGGGTCTATTCGCCCCCGACAGGAAGAAGCCGCTGCCCTTTCTGCCCCGCCGAATAGGACTGATCTGTGGCCGCAATAGCGACGCCGAGCATGACGTGGTCGTCAACGCACGAGACCGATGGCCGGCAGCCCAATTCGAGATTCGTGAAGTCGCCGTCCAGGGCACGAGTGCCGTGCGTGAGGTGACGGACGCACTCGCGGAACTCGACGCCATGGATGAGGTCGACGTGATCGTCATAACTCGCGGAGGCGGCAGTGTTGAGGATCTTCTGCCCTTCAGCAACGAGGCTCTCGTGCGCGCCGTGGCGGCCGCCCGAACCCCCGTTGTTAGTGCCATCGGGCACGAACAGGACTCGCCCATCGTGGATTTCGTGGCCGACTATCGAGCGTCGACGCCCACCGACGCGGGCAAGCGCATCGTGCCGTCGTTCGCGGATGAAGATGCGCGTCTGCGGCAACTGCTCGACCGCGGACGTTCGAGCCTCCATCGACGAATGGATCAAGAGACGGCCTTCGTTGCCGACGCTCAGAGGCGGATTCTGCGCATACTCGACACCCGCATCGACACGTGGGTGAACGACGTCCATCATCTCCTCGCCCGAACTCGCAGTCTTTCACCGGCGGCGACGCTCGAACGGGGCTACGCGATAGTGCAACGGGGCGATGGCGTGGTTGTGCGTGATGCACGGGACGTGGAAGTGGGTGCGGCTCTCGACGTGTACGTCCATCGAGGGAATCTCCAGGCAGTGGTTACCGGCACAACACACAAGCCCGACGAGGAGTCGATATGAGCGAGCAACTCGGATTCGAGGAAGCACGGGAGGAGTTGGCGGCAATCGTCGCCGCTCTCGAGGCGGGCGGACTGAGTTTGGAGGAGTCTTTGGCCCTGTGGCAGCGCGGTGAGGAGGTAGCCGCGGTGTGTACGCGATGGCTGGATGAGGCACGGGAGAAACTGAACGCCATCGCACCGCCGCAATTGCCGGTCGGCGACGCGTTCGACGACGGAGTCGACTAGGGCGACGCCATCTCTCGGACAGCATCCCCGATGTCGGACCATGAACCCGTTCCACTCAGGATCGTCGTCGAGCCGTCCTCGATACGAACAAGCGACCTGCGGGGTTCGTCGGCTGTCGTCTCCACGGGCACCCAGCCCTCTGACGTCAACTGCTGGACGATCGTCGGCAAGTCGGTCGCGTCTGCAACAGGAACACCGTCGAGGGTCTGCTCGGCCACGTACAAGTCCGAGGCGGCCACCGACTGACTTAGTTGCAGATACTGGTCATCGGACGTGACGTATCCGACGTGCCACACCATCTGCCCATCGGAGGCTTCGGTGGGCTCCCAACGGACACTCGTCGGCTGAGCACCGCCTTCCACGATGAGTACCGGGAAGTCCGCCTGACTGCTCGCGAACGTGACGAGCGGTTCGAGGGAGACCTCCCGCACGGGATCGGGTTGCGGACGCCAGGTCACCAACAAGATCGCTCCCACGACCGCCAAGACGACGGCCATCGACCGAATCATGTCGCCGACGTTTTGCCGTAGGCCGCGCATCGGACGACCTGTCGGTTGGGGCGTGCTCACCTAGCCATCATCGGCCATGGCCGGGTTTCTCGCGACAGAGCGGCCACTGGCGACCGTTTCGCTCACTACGCTGACCGAATGGTCGATCACACCAGTACACGGACGCCTGAGGCCCCCGACCGCAACCTCGCTCTCGAACTGGTGCGCGTGACGGAGGCCGCGGCGATGGCCGCGGCGCGGTGGGTCGGACGCGGTGACAAGAACGGCGCTGACGGCGCGGCCGTGAATGCGATGCGAACACTCATCAGCAGCGTGTCGATGGATGGCGTTGTCGTCATCGGCGAAGGTGAGAAGGACGACGCTCCGATGTTGTTCAACGGCGAGCGCGTAGGGGACGGAACAGGAGCCGAAGTCGATGTCGCCGTCGATCCGATCGATGGAACCACTTTGACTGCTAAGGGAATGACCAACGCCATTTCGGTGATCGCAGTGGCTGAACGTGGAGCCATGTTCGATCCCAGCGCGGTCTTCTACATGGAGAAGCTCGTCGTTGGCGCCGACTGTGCTTCCTCGATCGACATCACGGCACCCATCGCCTGGAATCTGCGGCAAGTGGCGAAAGCCAAAGGTGAACAGGTCGGCGACTTGACCGTGTGCATACTCGACCGCCCCCGTCACGATGACCTCGTCGACGAGGTGCGTAAGGCCGGGGCGCGCATCAAGTTCATCGTCGATGGCGACGTCGCCGGTGCAGTCATGGCAGCACGCAGTGGCACGGGTGTGGACATGCTTGCCGGAATAGGTGGCACCCCTGAAGGCATCATCGCGGCGTGCGCCATGAGTTGCCTCGGCGGCAGCATCCAAGGGCGGCTCTGGCCCCGGGACGATGCCGAGAGACGCGCTGCCCTCGATGCCGGGCACGATCTGGATCGCGTCCTCACTACAGCGGATCTGGTGTCCGGAGACAACATCTTCTTCTGCGCTACGGGCATCACAGACGGCGAGATCATGGAGGGGGTTCGCTACACCCCTGCTGGGCCGACGACGCACTCGATCGTGATGCGCAGCAAGAGCGGCACTATCCGCGAGGTACGGAGCGAGCACCGACTGGCGAAGTTGTCCACATACGCCTCGGTGGACTTCAGCGCCGAGGGTGATTGACGCCACCTTCAGCCATCGCCAACGCCGGGCGTCGGGGCCTACCCTGGTCCCGTGGACTTCTCCTACAGCGACCTGCTTCCGCGGGAATCCGGATCGCACGATGACTCGACGCCCTACCGCCTGATCACCACTGAGGGCGTCTCCACCGTCGAAGCCGCCGGGCGCACGTTCTTGACCATAGAACCAGAGGTCCTGCGGTTGCTGACCTTCGAAGCGATCCACGACATTTCCCACCTGCTACGCCCTGCCCATCTCGCCCAACTCGCCTCGATCCTCGATGATCCCGAGGCCAGTGCGAACGATCGCTTCGTCGCCCTTGACCTACTCAAGAACGCGAACATCGCGGCCGGTGGAGTGTTGCCCATGTGCCAGGACACCGGTACCGCGATCGTTATGGGCAAACGCGGTCAGAACGTCTGGACGGTCGGCCAGGACGAGGAGCACATTTCTCGAGGAGTCTTCGACGCATTCCAGAAGTTGAACCTGCGCTACTCGCAGTTGACACCACTGAGCATGTGGAAGGAACGCAACACTGGGACGAACCTGCCGGCCCAGGTGGAGATCTACGCCGATACGCATGCCGGCCACGAGACCAGCTACGACTTCCTCTTCATGGCCAAGGGCGGGGGAAGCGCCAACAAGAGTTTCCTTTTTCAAGAGACAACCGCGCTACTCAATCCGGAGTCCTTCGCCCGTTTTCTCGACGAGAAGCTCAGGATGATCGGCACCGCCGCTTGCCCGCCCTATCACTTAGCAATCGTTGTGGGCGGGACGAGCGCGGAGTACACCCTCAAGACTGCGAAGTTGGCCAGCGCCCACTATCTCGACGACCTCCCGATTCATGGCTCCGATGCCGGCCACGGCTATCGAGACTTGGAGATGGAAGCCGAGGTGCTGCGGATGACACAGGCTTTCGGTATCGGAGCGCAGTTCGGCGGGAAGTACTTCTGTCACGACGTGCGGGTCATTCGCCTTCCACGCCACGGTGCTTCGTGCCCCGTCGGAATAGCGGTCTCGTGCTCGGCTGATCGTCAAGCCCTAGCCAAGATCACTCCCGAAGGAGCCTTCTTGGAGCAACTCGAAGCCGATCCCGCCCGATTCCTGCCCGAGGTGACCGACGAGCACCTCGACGACGACGTGGTTCGCATCGACCTTGGTCAATCGATGGATGCGATTCGCGCGCAACTGTCGACGTTGCCCGTCAGGACGCGTGTGTCATTGAGCGGGCCGTTGATCGTGGCGCGTGACCTCGCTCATGCCCGCATCAAGGAGATGCTCGACCGTGGTGATCCGATGCCCCAGTACATGCGCGATCACGCTGTCTATTACGCAGGACCGGCCAAGACCCCTGCGGGATACGCCTCCGGATCGTTCGGCCCCACCACCGCCGGTCGGATGGATTCCTACGTGGATCTTTTCCAGAAGGCCGGCGGCTCATTCGTGACTTTGGCGAAGGGGAACAGAAGCGCCGCGGTCACGAATGCCTGCAAGGAAAACGGCGGCTTCTATCTCGGTTCGATCGGTGGTCCCGCTGCGCGCCTCGCGCAGGACAACATCACCAGAGTGGAAGTTCTCGACTTCCCGGAGTTGGGGATGGAGGCAGTGTGGCGAATCGAAGTGCAGGACTTCCCTGCGTTCGTGGTCGTGGACGACAAGGGCAATGACTTTTTCGCCGACACACTCCGGCCGGTGGCTACCACGATTCCGGTCGGCCGACCGTCGTAGCGCTAGGCGACCAATCGCCTAACAGCCCCACGCGCCCCCGCGCCAATGGTGCTTGCCCTTACCGTCGCGCCAGATCGTCCAGAACGCGCGGTCCTGCCAGTAGCGGTTCCACTGTTGCGTGGGCACTTCGCGCAATCTCTTGACCATCTCCACCCCGGGTTCGCCCATCTCGCGTCGAACCTCGGCCATCATCATGTGGGTCGCTCCGATCGCCAGAGCACGGTTCATCTGGTACACCCCGCGATAGAGCCCGCCGGCGCTGACAGCGCGGTAATCGTGGTCGGCTTCGCGGTTCATGATGCACCGACGGATGTCTTCCCTGTTCGGCATGTACCACTTGCCCCGATACAGACTCGGCCGGTAGCCCTTCATGTCCTGGGACTGTTCGGATCCCAAGGCGTGACTGAGTTCGACGGCGAGGCGGGCTGCCCGATCCAGGCCGTCGATCTCAGGAGCGTTTCCGCCGTCTCCCTCGGGTACCCCCGGATCCTCGCCCGTGGGTATCGGGGTGCCGTCGATGTCGACCAAGTCGGCCACTTCCACCTTCACACCGGCGCCTTCGTCGGCCCAGGACGGCAACGCGGACGTGATCGACAGACCGACTACGCACAACGTCGACGCGCCCACGGTCGCCCAGCGCGGAAACTGACGCATGGCACCCCTCGACGTGAAGTGGATCGTTGACGTGGCAGCCACCTACGGTGCCCAAAGATCCCAGGATTGTCACGTCGACGTTGATCTTCGCGTCGCGACATTTCGGACATTCCTCGCGAGCATGTCCGATTACTGCACGGTGGTAACCGGTCATGTGACCAGGGTCACTGTTGTGCTACACAACCCCGTCGACTAGAGGTAGCCGTCCTCCAACATCTCGGTGACCAGCGCGGCGATGGGCGAGCGCTCCGAGCGGGTCAGCGTCACGTGCGCGAAGAGTGGGTGCCCCTTGAGTTTCTCCACGACCGCGACGACCCCGTCGAAACGACCCACGCGCAGGTTGTCCCGCTGGCCTACGTCGTGGGTGAGTACCACCCGACTGTCGGTACCGATGCGCGACAGCACGGTCAGCAGCACGTTGCGTTCCAGCGACTGCGCTTCGTCAACGATGACGAAAGCATCGTGCAGGGAACGACCCCGGATATGCGTGAGGGGCAACACTTCGAGCATGCCCCGGTCGACGATCTCGTCGACTACCTCGGACGTCGTGACGGCGTTGAGGGTGTCGTAGACGGCCTGTCCCCACGGCGACATCTTCTCGTTCTCGGTGCCCGGCAAGTAGCCGAGATCCTGGCCGCCGACGGCGTACAGGGGCCGGAACACGATCACCTTTCGGTGCTGACGGCGCTCGAGCACCGACTCCAGACCCGCACACAAAGCGAGCGCACTCTTGCCAGTCCCAGCTCGGCCACCCAACGACACGATGCCGATATCCGGATCGAGGAGGAGGTCCAGCGCGATGCGCTGTTCGGCACTGCGCCCGTGGACGCCGAAGGCTTCCCGGTCGCCGCGCACCAGCCGTACCCGCTTGTCCGCGGTGACACGGGCGAGGCCGCTGCCTCGATCGGAAACCAAAACCAGGCCACAGTGGCAAGGCAGTTCGCGCGCATCGTCGAGATCGATGACACCTTCTTCGAACAGTCGATCCAGATCTCCTGCCGAGACTTCAAGTTCTTGAATCCCCGTGTATCCGGATTCGATGACGAGTTCGGCGCGGTACTCCTCGGCGGCCAACCCCACTGACGACGCCTTGACTCGCATCGGGAGGTCCTTGCTGACGAGTACGACGTCGTCACCGCCGTTGGCGAGGTTCTTCGCCACGGCAAGAATGCGGGTGTCGTTGTCGCCAAGTCGCAGCCCCGAGGGAAGCGCTTCCACATCGGTGTGGTTGAGCTCGACCCTCAGCGTCCCTCCCGCGTCGCCGATCTGCATCGGTTCGTCGAGGCGACCATGGCTCACGCGGAAGTCATCGAGTAGCCGGAGTGCCTGCCGAGCGAAATAGCCCAGTTCCGGATGGCTGCGCTTTCCCTCGAGTTCGGTGACAACGACAACGGGAATGACCACGTCGTGTTCGTCGAATCTCAGCAGGGCTCGAGGGTCGGACAAGAGAACGGAGGTGTCGAGGACGTACGTCTTCCGAGCGTTGTGCTGCACACATTCTCCTAGCCGGATGCGAGCCGGCGGACCCGGTCCGCGGGCACCACGGTAGGAGGCGGATGTGACTCCTGATGTTCGACACGCCGCCTGCTGCCCGGCTCGCTCGGCGAGAATTCGACGCCGTCCGTTCCTCGGCTACGGAATAGTGGCCGCGTGACGTCGCTGAGTCCGGGACAGATCATGTTGGCCGCGGCACTGGTGATGGGACTTGCCACAGCGTGCCAAGTGGTCGCTCCACGGCTGCGCGTTCCCTCGCTGATCCTTCTGCTTCCCGCCGGCTTCCTCCTGGGCGCGGTGGCGCCGCAGTTTCGATTCGACACGATCCTGGGCAACGCATTTCCCGTTGCCGTCGACCTGGTGGTCGCTGTGATCTTGTTCAACGGTGGTCTCGCGCTCAGCAGCAACGCCCTGAGTGGGTCCGACCGCAGGGTTGCCCGGCGACTGGTCTGGATGGGTGCTCCGATCACGTGGCTCGCTGGCTCCGCGGCGGCGCACTACCTGGTCGGCCTGACGTGGTCCATGGCACTCATGCTGGGCGCGTTCATCGTCGTCTCCGGACCGACCGTCGTGACCCCCATTCTCGACTTCGTTCGACCTCGCGGCCGAGTACGAGGGATCCTGCAGTGGGAGGGCACGCTGCTCGACCCCATGGGCGCACTTCTTGCCGTCGTGGTCTTCCAGCTCATCAAGGCCAGTGGGGCATCCTCCGTCGCGGAGGGAGCGTGGCTGTTCTTCGGAGGACTACTCATCGGCACCGTCGCGGCGGTCTTCGGAGTTGCGCTCTTCGTCATCGGCGGACGACTCGTTCGCGGCAACAATCTGCTAGGCACGCAGGTCATCCTCGGTTCGGTCATTGTCACAGCCGGGGTTGCGAACTATTTCGTGAGCGAGACAGGCCTCATCGCAGCCCTGCTGATGGGCCTCGCGGCACCACGCATAGCCAAACGTTTCGGTGCGTCCTTGACGGATTCGAATCCCTTCTTCGATGCCGTCGTGTCCATAGGCATCGGCGTTCTCTTCATTTCAATCGCAGCCCTTGTTCCGGGGGACGCCCTTGCTGCCATTGCGTTGCCGACCCTCGCCATGGCTGTCGTGCTCATCGTCATCGTCCGACCGATCGTCGCACTCGTGTGCACGACGAAAGCCGGGCTCACCCGCCAGGAGCGCACCTTTATCGCATGGATGGATCCTCGAGGCATCGTCGCCGCAGCATCGGCGTCCAGCATCGGTGCTGCACTCGTCGCCTCGAAGGTTCCCGGCGCCGAAAAGTTACTACCGGCGACGTTCATCATCATCGCCGCGACGGTGGCCGTGTACGGCCTCACCGCCGTTCCCGTGGCTAGCGCCTTGAAACTTCGCGAGGACCAACCGCAGGAGGAGACTGCGGACAGCTAACTCCGTATTCGCCGGGCGAAGGAAGCCACCGCGATGACGACAGCAACGCCGAGCAACGTGATGGACGCCCGACTCAACGGTGTAAGGCCAACGATCATCGCTCCGACACTCCAAGCAGCAGGAAAAGCGAGGAAGTACTTCCACTTCGTTCGGAACTCCGGATCCTTGTAGAGGAAACTCGCCGCGAGGTAGCGGGTGCCGTCGACGAACGGACCCGTGATGGCGATCACCCCTGCCTTGAAGGCGCCGGCCGCGACGAACACCGTGGCGAGGGCACCGAGCGCGAAGGCCGACAACATCACCGACGCCGCGGCCGCAGCCCAGGCAAGGGACCACAACCTCAGGTCCTGGATCGGGGTGCCCCCGACGGAGGCGAAGAGTTGCCCTCCCAGTACCGACGTGACGGCCAAGATGAAGGCAACGAGAAACAGCAGGGTGCGGGACCCTTCTGCCCCGGAGAACCAGCGACGCCACCTGCGCACGAACACGACGAACGCGATACCCAGGGCCGCACCGATCATCGAGCCGAGAGACAAAAGCGCCACCGCCGGCTGCTCGGGCAGCTTGACCCACAGCAACACCATGTTGCCGGCTTGGTTCGCCGTGAAAACCCCAAAGGATTGGTAATCCCGGGCGTCCATCGCGCCAGCGACCGTGACAAGGACGAGCACCATCGCGAGCGGATGCCTCAGGACCACCGCGGCATCTGCGTTGACCAGTTGTGCGTCGCCTTGACCCCCGTCGGGCCCGGCTGCATCGACTGCACCCATGGGTTCCTACCTGCGGGTCAGACCCCGAAGCGGCGTTGCCTTTCCGCGTAGGCCCGAAGCGCGCGTAGGAAATCGACCTTCCGGAAATCAGGCCAGAAGGCCTCACAAAAGTAGAACTCCGAATGCGCGCTCTGCCACATGAGGAATCCGGACAGGCGTTGCTCGCCGGACGTTCGGATTACCAGGTCCGGATCGGGTTGGCCGCGGGTGTAGAGGTGCTCGGCGATGTGTTCGACGTCTACCACCTGAGCGAGCTCATCCAGACTGGTTCCTTGACTCGCATGTTCCTGCAAGAGCGAGCGAACAGCGTCGACAACTTCGCGACGACCTCCGTAACCGACAGCCACGTTCACCAACGAGCCGTCGATGCCCGCGGTCGCTTCTTCGGCCTCCTTCAGCACGCGAGCCGTGTGATCGGGAAGTAAGTCGAGTGCGCCCACCGGGTGCAAACGCCAACGTCCCTGCCCTACTAGGCCTTGCACCGTCGCCTCGATGATGCCCAGGAGGGCTTCGAGTTCGGGTTCGGGGCGTGCCAGGTTGTCCGTTGACAGCAGCCACAGCGTGACGACTTCCACGTTGGCGTCGTCACACCAACCGAGGAAGTCCACGATCTTCGCGGCCCCCGCCGCGTGGCCGACGGACGAAGCCGAGCCCTGCGCGCTTGCCCACCTGCGATTGCCGTCCAGGATGACACCGACGTGCTTGGGGATGCGACCGCCTTCCGCGGCACCTGCGAGTTGGGCATGGAGTCTGCGTTCGTATACGCCGTACACGAGATCGGACAGACCCACATTCACCCCTTTCGACCGGTGGCCAGGTTCGGTAGCGCCCACTCAGGCTACTCCTGTTCACCTGCTAGTCGGTCGCAGTACGCGCACGCACCCGTGATGCCAATTCCGCCACTTCCGTCACAGGGGCATCACATACGAACCCACGGCAGACGTACGCGGTCGCCCGATCTCCGATCAGTGGCCGGTCGCGCAGAAGCGGCTGGTCCTCGTCGGCGGGCAGCCCCCACGCCACCACGGTGCCCGGTGAGTTCGCTGCGAACGCGACATCCACGAGTTCGCGCGATCGCCCATCGACGACGACGGCCACCTCGAGTGGTCCGGCCACGAGCGCGCTACCGGCCACCAATCCCCAGCCCACGGCGCGGGGGGCACGCTCGGCCAGGGTGGCGACGATGCCGAGTGCCCGCTCGGCGGCTTGCCGGTGGTCGATCGACCCGGTGAGCGCCGCATAGCTCACCAGAGCATTCGTCACGGCGAACCAGCCGGAGGGTTCGGCGTTGTCCGCGGGGTCCTTCGGGCGACGCACCAACTCCGGCGCATCGTCGGCGGTGTCGAAGAAGCCACCCGAATCATCCGCAAAGTGCTGGAGGGCGATGTCCAGCAAGATGCCTGCGAACTGGAGCCATGCGACTTCGCCTGTCACTTGCGCGAGGACGAGGAGTCCTTCAGCGAGACTGCCGTAGTCGTCGAGCACTCCCCGGTTGTTGCCGGCCACGCCATCCTTGGACGTTCGACACAGTCGATCGTCATCCTGGGCGCCGAGATGAACGGCGATCAGGAGATCGGCAGCTTCCACGGCGGCATCGATCCACGAGGGTTCACCCAAAAGTTGTCCGGCTTCGGCCAACGCTGCTATCGCAAGGCCGTTCCAGGAGGCGACCACCTTGTCGTCGCGCCCTGGGTGCACCCTCTGCTCGCGCGCATCGAATAGTCGCCTGCGAACCGACTTCCAGCGTTCCCAGTCGTCAGGGTCGCGCAACAACTGCAGCGTGGACGTGCCGTGTTCGAATGTGCCCGCTGAGGTCACATGGAACAGTTCGACAGCCCACGCGCCATCCTCCGGTCCGAGCACCGTCAGGAGTTGCTCGGGAGTCCAGGCGTAGAACTTGCCTTCCTCTCCTTCGCTGTCGGCGTCCAGGGCTGAGGCGAAACCACCGTGACGAGTGGCCATGTCCCGGACCAGGAACTCCGCAGTCTCCCGCGCCACGCGCTGGGCCAATGTCGAACCGGTCAGACGCCACCAGTGCACGTAGACGCGTAAGAGGAGCGCGTTGTCGTAGAGCATTTTCTCGAAGTGCGGCACCACCCAGCGGTCATCGACCGAGTAGCGCGCAAAGCCACCGCCGAGTTGGTCGTACATGCCACCGCGCGCCATGGCCTCAAGCGTCCACTCGGTCATATCGAGGGCAGCCTGTGCATTCGATGCGTCCGGCAACGCCGCATACCGGATCAAGAACTCGAGCACCATCGAAGGCGGGAACTTCGGCGCGCCACCGAATCCACCGAAACGCGGGTCGTAATCCTCCAACAGTGATGTGACGGCCGCGTCCATCTCGCGCAGGGTCGGAGGATGAGCCGCTCCCTCGGCGATCTGCCGACGCGAGAGGGCCTCGACGATGCGTTGTCCCGCCGCCTCGACTTCCTCGCGGCGTTCCTTCCACGCGTCCGTGATGGCTTGCAGCACCTGCGGGAAGGACGCCATCTGGTGGCGCGGCTCCGGGGGAAAGTACGTGCCGGTGTAGAAGGGGCGACCGTCATGGTCCAAGAAGACGCTCATCGGCCAACCACCGTGACCAGTCATGGCGACCGTCGCCTCCATGTAGATGGAGTCGATGTCCGGACGCTCCTCGCGGTCGACCTTGATCGACACGAAGTTCGAATTCAGATACTCCGCAGTTGCGACATCCTCGAAGGATTCATGCGCCATGACATGGCACCAATGACAGGCCGAGTAACCAATCGACAGGAAGATCGGCAGGCCCCGACGCTTTGCTTCGTCGAAGGCCTCCTCGCTCCATTCCCACCAGTCCACGGGATTGTCCGCATGTTGAAGCAGGTACGGCGAGGTCGCATGTGTCAGACGATTGCTCACACCCCGCTCCTCCCGCGGGCGACTATCGGCACCTTGTGCCTCGCGATCCCCGCTGTCTCATGACGTTAGCTCAGTGAGGAACCGCGACGTTCAGTAGCACAACGCCGATCACCACGAGCCCGATGCCGACAATGGCGAGGATCGGCAACTGTTCGCCGAAGATCACGACTCCCGCGATGGTCGCTCCGATGGTGCCGATGCCGGCCCAAATCGCGTAAGCGGTGCTGAGCCCGATGGTCCTGAGAGCGAGAGCCAGCATGAAGAACGAGAAGCTGTAGCCAACGACGACGGCTATGGCCGGCAGCAGTTTGCTGAACCCGTCGCTGACCTTGAGCATGATCGTTGCGAAGACTTCGCTCGCGATAGCTATAGCCAAGAGGACCCACGCCATGCCGCCTCCCGACGCCACAACATTTCAGCCACCGTTGGCCGAGACCATCCTGCCAGTGGCACACTCGAGGCATGCACAGGCTCACACATCTACGCGAGGTGAGAGACAAGGGCGCACCTACCCAAGCTCGACGAGCTGGCGAACTGATCGCGCTGTTGGAGTCAAACGCCGAGGATTACTCGTCCACCACCGAGGCCGATGAACTGATCGAGGCGTATATGCATGACCCGTACTTGACGCGGAACGTCGAGCCGATGGGGAGGGCTGACTAGATGTTCGACGATGCCAAGTACATGGCCAAGGAAGCAGTCGACCAGAACAACGCCCTCGCCGCCTTGGACCAGATGCGTGAAGAGAAGACCACTCCCGTATGGGCCAGACCGGTGCTGGTGCGCCGTCTCCTGGGCGTGGCCGTCGCGATCGCCGTAGTCGCGGCTCCCCTGGTCACCGCACTGGAGAACCCGCGATGGTTCATCGCCTACCTGCTCATCACGGTGCTGGCAATCGGTCTCGCGCGCAGTGCGACGCGCGCCGCGACCTCGCCGGTCGGCAGGGCCGAGATCGCAATCACCTCGATCCTCACCTTCCTATCGGTGCTCGTGGCACTCAGCGCCCAGACGGATACGAATCTGCAAGCGGGGGTCACCGCGACAGCAGGAATCGGCGTGACCGCCATCACCGGAGCGATCGCTGCCCCATCTCTGGGCCGCCTCTGGCGCGCCGCTACTTCGTAAAGCCTTCCTTCAGCCCATTGACCACCGAGGTCAACTCACTCGGAAGCACCCAGACCTTGCTCGCCTCACCGTTGGCGATCTCCGGCAGGGTCTCGAGGTAACGGTGCGCAAGCGCGGCCGACGACGGGTTCACCTCGTGGAGCGCGCCGTAGATCTTCTCGACGGCTAGCGCTTGTCCCTCCGCGCGGATGACCTCCGCCTTCGCATCTGCGTCTGCCCGCAAGACAGCGGCTTCGGCTTCGCCCTGAGCCGTGAGGATCGCCGACTGCTTAGCGCCCTCAGCAGTCAAGATTGCGGACTGCTTCTGCCCCTCGGCCGTCAGGATCGCAGCCCGGCGCTCGCGTTCTGCCTTCAACTGCTTCTCCATCGACTCTTGTACCGACGGTGGCGGATCGATGGCCTTCAACTCCACGCGATTGACCCGGATGCCCCACTTGCCCGTGGCTTCGTCGAGAACTCCGCGGAGCTGCCCATTGATCGCATCACGTGATGTGAGGGTCTCCTCCAAGTCCATCGAGCCGATGACGTTACGCAAGGTGGTGACCGTCAATTGCTCGATGCCGAGTATGTAGCTGGAGATCTCGTATGTCGCGGCCTTCGGATCGGTCACCTGGAAGTAGACGACCGTATCGATGGATACAACCAGGTTGTCCTCCGTGATGACCGGTTGCGGTGGAAACGAGGCAACCTGTTCGCGCATATCTACCCGCACTCGGATGCGATCGATGAAGGGAATGAGAATGCTCAAGCCCGGGCTGAGCGTCCGCTGGTAGCGACCGACGCGTTCCACGATCGCCGTGCTCGCCTGGTTGACGATGACGATCGTTCGCCACAGCAACAGGCCAACGACAATCAAAGCGAATATCGCACCGGATATGAAAGCGATCATGACCTACTCCTCGTGGGTTGCTAGTCGAGCGGATGGACCAGTGCGGTGGCACCGTCGATTCGTGTGACGACAAGGCGCGTGCCGGTGGGGACGACCTCGTCGGTGATGTCAGGGTCCAAGCGCGCGGACCATTCCTCCCCGCGCAACTTCATGCGTCCGTCGTGCACCGAGATCTCCGTGAGCGCCAGGCCTTCTGCTCCCGGGAGGGCATCGACACCGGTACGCGCGCCCGCGGGGACGCGGCGCACGTGGCGCAGCGCGATGGGTCGGACCAGCAGGATTCCCGCCAGGGCCACACCTGCGGCCACCACGACCGACAGCCACAGCGGTCCACCGGCCAGGGCCACACCGGCACCGGCGAGGGCTCCCACCCCGATGAGGGCGAAGGTGAGGTCCAGCGTGAAGACCTCGAGCCCGAGCGCGAGGGCCGCGACGATCGCCCAGACGACTGCTGCAGACACCGGAACCTCCTCTGCCGACCTCCCTCCAGGCTAACCGCGAACCGCACGGGCCACCCGTTGAGAGCGCCAGGCCCCCGGCCACCCAGCACTTCCCCCATTCGCCCATCGAACTCCGATTTTGCGGATTATTCTTCTAATTTATGACTCAATTGCGGATCAGTGAGGTCGCCGAACTTCTCGGGGTGAGTGACGACACCGTGCGCCGCTGGATCGACAGTGGACGGTTGACCCCCAGTACCGGCCCCGGCCCGACCACCGTGCCCGGCCGTGAAGTGGCCGATCTCATGCGCGAGTCCGCCCCGGAGTTGCCCCACCTGAACATCTCCGCCCGCAATCGCTTCCCCGGGATCGTCACCCGGGTGGAGAAGGACGGGGTCATGGCCCTGGTCGAGATCCAGGCGGGGCCGCATCGCGTCATCTCGCTGATGACCCGGGAGGCCGCGGAGGATCTGGGGCTGGAGCCGGGCGTGCGCGCAGCAGCCTCGATCAAAGCGACGCACGTGGTCGTCGAGGGGATGGATCCCTCGTGAAGTTGCGGCTCCTCGTGGCCGCACTCACAACCGTGACCCTCACGAGTGCGCCCGCGATTGCAGGTGAGGACTCACCGAAACCATCCGTGCAAAGACTTCCGCCGACCACGATCACCGTGTCCGCGGCAGCATCGCTCAGCAACGTTTTTCCGGTGATCGGCAACGCCTTCACCAAGCGCCACCCGAACATCACCGTGAAGTTCAATTTCGGTCCATCGAACGGCCTCGTTGAGCAAGTCCGAGCCGGGGCACCCGTCGATGTCTTGGCAACGGCCGACGAGGCGTCGATGCGGGGGGCCACGGACGATGGACTCGCGGTTCGGCCGATCACATTCGCCCGCAACACGATGATGATCGCCGTCCCGAAAGGCAACCCCGCGCAGATACGCAGCGTCGTCGATCTTCAAAGGCGAAATGTGTCGATCGCTTTGTGCAATACGCAGGTTCCCTGCGGACGCTTGGCAGCTCAGGTGATCGAGAAGAATTCCCTCACCGTGACTCCCGTGTCCCGCGAAGTCGATGTGCGCGGCGTACTCGGCAAGGTGATCGCCGACGAAGTCGACGCTGGGATCGTCTACTCCACCGACGTCAAGGCATTTCCACGGGACGTCGACGGGATCGTGATACCCATCTCCCGAAACGCAGTGACGAACTACCCCATCGCCCGGGTGAGCGACTCTCGGAATCCAGCTGCCGCGGATGCGTTCGTGGACTACGTCCGAACGTCGCCATCCGCTCGACAGATCCTGCGGGCGTGGGGGTTCTCCACGCCATGGTGATACCCCGACGACCAGCCTTCCTTCTGATTCCCGGTCTCATTGCCGTGTTCTTCCTCGTGCTTCCGCTCCTCGTGCTGTTCTTCGATGCCCAGTGGTCGGCGTTTCCCGAGATCCTTCGATCCTCCGTGGCTAGGGAGGCACTTCGGATCTCGATCATCACGTCGTTGTCCGCAACGGCATTCGCGACGCTCGTCGGCGCACCACTTGCCTGGCTGCTGTCCCGCGACGCACTGCCTGCCACGCGGGTAGTACGCGCCTTGGTGATCGTGCCGTTGCTTCTGCCGCCTGTCGTGTCGGGCGTTGCGCTCCTCAGCGCCTTCGGGCGTCGCGGATTCATCGGTGGCTGGATCTATCAGCAGACCGGGTGGCAGTTTCCCTTCAGCACGGCAGGAGTGGTCCTGGCAGCGGCATTCGTGTCCATGCCCTTCCTCGTGATCACGCTCGAGGGTGCCTTTCGCGCACAAGACCGGGAGATCGAGGAGGCAGCGGCGGTCGACGGTGCCTCACCGCGGGTGATCTTCAGCAAAGTCACCCTTCCCTTGGTGTTCCCGGCACTGATGGCTGGCATAACGCTCACCTGGGCTCGCGCGATCGGGGAATTCGGCGCGACCATCACGTTCGCGGGCAATCTCGAGGGGGTGACGCAGACGATGCCCCTCGCCGTTTACACGGCCCTCGATGTCGACCGCGACGTGGCGATCGCGTTGAGCATCATCTTGATCGTGGTGGCGGTCGCGATATTGGTTTCCCTGCGCGGGTACTACCTCCCCCGAGGGGAGCGACAGCGCTCCTAGTGGCGAGTGGGCGCCGAGAACGCCCCGCCCAGCACGCGATCTGCAACGTGATGGAACAACACGTGAAAGAGTCCTCCCGTGGCGCAGCAACTCGAGGAACTCGTGCACGAATCGTGGGTCGAGTACCTCGCGGATCAACGGGACAACCTCGCGGCCCTCGGGCGATTCCTTCGAGCCGAGAACGACGCCAGGCGTCCGTGGGCGCCCGGAGGTTCGAACATCCTTCGTGCCCTGACGCAGCCTCTCGACGACGTTCGTGTGCTCATCGTCGGGCAGGATCCGTACCCCACTCCCGGACATGCAGTCGGGTTGTCGTTCTCGGTAGACCCGAATGTCAAGCCGATTCCACGCAGCCTGTCGAACATCTACAAGGAACTCACCAGCGATCTCGGACTGCCGACACCGGGTAACGGTGATCTCACGCCGTGGGCAGATCAAGGCGTGTTGCTCCTCAATCGTGTTCTCACGGTTCAACTGGGTCAACCCGGTAGCCATCGGGGCAAGGGCTGGGAGGAGTTCACCGCTGCCGCTATTCGGGCTGTTGCTGCGCGCCCCGATCAGCCGGTCGTCGGGATTCTCTGGGGTAAGGACGCCCAGGCTGCAGGGGACCTTCTCGACGATGCACCGGTCATCGCGAGCGCACACCCCAGTCCGATGTCAGCCGATCGTGGCTTCTTCGGCTCCCGGCCCTTCAGTCGCACAAACGAGATGCTCGAGGAGCTCGGGGCCGAACCGATCGACTGGGCCCTTCCGTGATCACCGTCAGCTCGTTGGTGATGCAGGTTCCAAGTGATGTGTCCGAACGTACTTGTGCAGTTGGTAGTCCGCGACGAAACTCATGAACGGAACGGTTCCAGCCAGGAGTACACCCAACGTCTTGATCACGCTCAACTTGATTCGAAAACACAAGTCCACGCCGGCGATGAGGTAGAACAGGTATAGCCACCCGTGGGCCGTCCACAACCAGCGGTAGAGGTCAGGCTTGACTTCGGTATTCGCGTAGTCCAAGAAGCCATAGCCCACGACGAGCCAGACGGTCAGTGCGCCCAGCACCACACCCGTCACCCAGGCCATGATCCGAAATCGCAGCAACGCACCGGGGAGCTTCTCCATATTCCGAACCTAACCCACGCCCGCTACGACGCCAGTTCGGCAGCAAAGGGTGGTTCGGCGCCCGCCCGCTGACACGTGATGCCAGCGACGCGGATGCCGAATTCGGCACCGGCAACAACCTTGTCGAGCTCGTGCAGGTCTCCAGGTCCCCAGCCCTGGTGCACCCAGTGCGCTAGGAAGCCACCGCTGAAGGAATCTCCGGCTCCCACGGTGTCAACGACGGCAACGGCGGGTACCTCGAGAGCGCACTTGCCGCCGGCGCAGATCACCTCGACGGAATTCGCGCCATCGGTGAACAGAACCGTGGCACCGGTTCGCATGTGGATCTGCTCGGCCGCAGTGGACGGACGCTCACCGGGATAGAGGAAGGCGAGATCGTCACCACTGACCTTCACTACGTCCGCACGTGCCAACGCGGAGCCCAGCGTCTCCTGGAAGACGGCTGATCCCGCCATGACCGCCGGTCGACAATTCGGATCGACCATGACGATCCGAGAGGCTGGAGCGGCGTCCACTACGGCACGCGTCGCTTCCGCTAGCGGCTGCAGAACCAAGGCCAAGGTTCCGACGTGTAGCACCGAGCAATCGTGACCGACGGCCGCTAAAGCCTGCGAGGGCGTCACCAGCGTCGCGGAAGTGTCATCGAAGACGAACCGGTATGTGGCTGCCCCCGCGTCGTCCAACTCCGCGATCGCCAACGTCGTCGGTGCATCCATCGGCTGGCCCAGCGCATACGCGACACCATCGGATGCCAGCATTCGCGAGATGCGACGCCCGAACGCGTCCGTCGATACCCCACCGAGGAAGGAAACTGGTACGTCGAGTCGCGCCAACGTACGAGCCGTATTCAACGGGGCGCCTCCGATCGCCGCGGCCGTGACGTCGCCTTGCGGACTGACGATGATGTCGATGAGGGCCTCGCCCATCACGGTGATCACGAGCGGGAACCTACTTCCTGGCGTCCAAGTAGAGCCAGCGCCCATAGACGAAGATGGCAAAGGCCGCGAAGATCCACCATTGGACCGCGTAGAAGAAGTTCTGCAGCGGGAAGGGGACGTCCCCCACCTGGACCGTCGGCGGGACGATCACCGGGGCCGGCGCGTCGGCCGCTAGCAAGACCGGATCCTGGGTCTGCATCATCACGTACCCGTCGATGAGCTCGGTGTTCCACTGCTCGGCCAAGGCCGGGGCATCGACGGTGATCAGTTGCGAATCGTTTGCGCCCTCATAGAAGGCTTCGTTGGGGTGCAAAACCCCTGCAATGCGCGTCGGATCCTGTCGAATCGGCGGGCTTTGCACGTCATCGGGCAACCAGCCGCGCACCACCGCGACGCTGCGTCCATTCTCGAGTTCGAATCGAGTGATCGTCCACGTGCCCGCCCGACCCTCATACGCCCTATTCGGGAGCAGTAA
Organism: uncultured Rubrivirga sp.; assembly: GCA_964385255.1. GTDB lineage: Bacteria > Actinomycetota > Actinomycetes > S36-B12 > S36-B12 > S36-B12. The sequence continues at coordinate 70,842 of CAYLOH010000001.1, forward strand.
CTCGTCGCTGGTGAATGCACCGTCGAGAATGACGCTTCTGCCGATCTCGGCGTTGTTCCAGGTGCCGTCCTTTGCGACGATGTCCGCCAGGGCAACGGGTTCGGACGCAGCCGCACGTTCCGCAGCGAGGATGTCTTGTGTCCTATCCCACTGCCAGCGACCCAGGACCACGCAGACCACGATGAAGATCACGAGAGCCGCCAGGGCGATCAGCCAGCGTGGGCGGATGGCGGTGCGCACCAGGTCCGTCGTCGAGGGGCGCACCCGGCTGTCAGGTGCGCTGGTCATCTCCGCTTGATTCCCCTTCTTCACCACGCAGCACGGCTTCCTCGGTGAAGTGTTCGTCTTCGGCTATCCGCTCGTCTTCCGGGCCCGGCGGCAGATCCACGTTGATCTTCTTGATTTGACGGTTCATGGACTTCCACAACAAGAAGACCGCGATGCCCAAGATGAGCACGATGATCCCGACAATCTGAAGGCCACCATCGACGACCACACTCACATTGCTGTTCATGGCGTTCTAACTCCTCAATCCAGCGAACAAATCGTCTTCCGGTGTTTCGACCTCGATCGCCGACCAGGCGAGTTCGAAGTCCTCTGTAGGCCACAGATCTTTCTGCATCTCCAGGGGAACGGCGAACCACATCCCATTCGGGTCGATCTGGGTGGCATGGGCAAGGAGGGCCTGGTCGCGTACGTGGAAGTAATCCGCCGCGTGGACTTGGGTGGTGACGCGCCCGAAGTTGTCGTCACGATCGTCCCAATTCGTCAACCACTCCTCATAGGGCGACTCCAGACCAGCATCGAGCAGCGCATGGTGGAACGTGACAATCCGCTTCTTCGAGAACTGGTGATTGAAGTAGATCTTGGCCACCTGATGAGCCTCGCCCAAGTGAGGGTGTTGCCCCACGTCGGCGGCCTCCTTCACCGCGGCCATGGTGATCTCGTGGGTGCGGATGTGGTCGGGGTGCGGGTAGCCACCGTTCTCGTCGTACGTGGTTATCACCTGCGGCCGGAATTCGCGGATATGTCTCACCAGTGCCGGCGTCACTTCGTGGAGCGGGAGGCCCGCGAACGAGCTCGCAGGCACCGGGGGCTTGGGGTCACCCTCCGGGAAGCCGGAGTCCTCGAAGCCGAGCCACGCGTGCTGGACCCGAAGGATCTCGGCAGCCCGCGCCATCTCGCGTTGACGGACAGCGAAGATGCCGTCGCGATCGACGATCTCGCGCATGGCCGGGTTGAGGATGTCACCGCGCTCACCACCGGTGCACGTGACGACCATCACCTCGACGCCTTCGTCGACGTACTTGGCGGTGGTGGCTGCGCCCTTGCTGGACTCGTCGTCGGGGTGGGCGTGGACCGCCATGAGGCGCAGGGGTTGCTGGTCTATCGAGGGCACGGCCTTAGTCTCGCACTCGTGTCATCGCCCTTCTCTCCTGACCGACTATCGCCCACGATGCGGGCCCGATACGGGCTCGATCGACGTCGCCTGTCGCCGTTGGTCGTCGGGGTAATCGTCGTCGTCGCCTTCCTCGCGGCAGTGGCGTTCGCCGGGATCATGTCCGTCCGCGACAACGTCGAATACCAACTCATCCGGTGGACCGTCGTGGGGCCCGACCGCGCAGACGCGACGTTCGACGTGACGCGGAACGGGGCCGACGAGGTCGTGTGCATTCTTCGGGCACAGGACTCCAAGCGGATCGATGTCGGGTATGCGGAGATCGTCATCCCGCCCGGTGCAGCGACCGTCACGACCGACTATTCGCTCCGAACCGTGGCTCCCGCCTACACGGTGGAGGTCCTCGCGTGCGAACGACCCGGGGAGCTACGCGTCCCAGGACCGCAATTCCCGCCCGGCATCGCGGTGCCCGAGCAGCCCTGGACCCCCGCCTAGGGGGCCACTGCCGCGGATTGGCCCGATTTGCCAGGCCATTTACAGTGGTGCGTTATGACTGACGTGACCTGGCTGACCCAAGAGGCGCACGACCGACTGGTCGACGAACTCGCCGAGCGGGAGGGCCCAACGCGAGTGGAGATCACCAAGCGGATCGAGGCTGCGCGTGAGGAAGGCGATCTCAAGGAGAACGGCGGGTATCACGCAGCCAAGGAAGAGCAGGGCAAGAACGAGGCCCGAATCCGTCAACTCAAACAACTTCTAGAGAGCGCGCAGATCGGTGCACCGGAGGCAGCGGACGACGAAGTCGCTGCAGGCAAAGTCGTCACGATCAAGTTCGTGGAGTTCGGCGACGAAGAGACTTTCCTTCTCGGCTCGCGCGAGGAGGCTGCCCACGCGTCGGTCGAGGTTTACTCCCCCACCTCGCCGTTGGGAGCTGCCGTGAACGGCAAGAGGATCGGCGACGTCGCAACCTATGAACTCGCCAACGGCAAGTCGATGAGCGTCGAGATCCTCAAGGTCGAGCCCTACGGCGGCTGACCGTCGCTGTCTGTGCTACCCGCGTTCCCCGCTACTTGCGGGCTGCGGTGCGGTACTTGCGCACCGCCAGGGGCGCGAAGATCGCGATGACCACCAAACACGAGATGACCGTGTAGAGCGCGGCGTTGTTCAACGTCCAGAAGTCCGTCGGAGCCCCCGTCGGGTTACCGAAAAGCTCACGCGTGGCTTGAACCAGACTCGAGACGGGATTGAAGGCCGCGAAGTACTGCAGCCAGGTCGGTAGCGAGGTGATCGGTACGAACGCGTTGGACAAGAACGTGAGCGGGAATATCCAAATCAGACCGGCGGTGTTGGCTGTCTCGGTGTTGGGAACCGACAAGCCTACGAACGCCCCGACCCAGGTCACCGTGTAGGCGAAAAGCAACAACAGCAAGTACGCGTAGATGGCGTTGAGGATCCCGTCGTTGATCCTCCATCCCACGATGAAGCCGGTAATGGAGAGGACCGTGAGAACCAGGATCTGTCTCAAGGCGTTGGCCAACGTGTTACCCAGCAGGACTGCCGGTTGGGACATCGGCAAGGCTCGGTACCGGTCGATGATGCCGCGTTGCATTGCTTCCGCGAGGCCGACGGTGCTGGCGGCCGCGGCGAAGGCGACCGTCTGTCCGAAGATTCCCGGCATCAAGTACTGGCGATACAAGGAGGCGTCTTCGGCGCTACCCGGCTCCGCTCCAGGAATGGGGATGGCGCCACCGAAGACGTAGGCGAAGAGCAGGACGAAGATCACCGGCTGGATCAATTGGAAGAACAGCGCTTCGGGAATACGGAAGGAGGCGGTGATCGTCGCGCGGGCGATGACAAGAGCATCGTGGATGGTCCAGCCGAGAGCCGGCCGCCTGGCCTGAATCGCAGGATTGCTCATCGACGCCCTCCTCGTCGTCCGCGCTTGGAGGGTTCCGGACGCTGGTCTTCCTCCGCGCCGTGTCCCGTGAGTGTCAAGAACACGTCGTCAAGAGTCGGGCGACGAAGACCGATGTCCGCAACGCTGACATTTGCTGAATCCAAGGCGCGCACCGCTTCGATGAGAACGGGTGATCCGCCGCTCACCGGAGCCGAGTAGCGACTGCCATCGACGCTCGCCTCCCCCGAGACGATCGAGGTCAGCGCGGCAACTGCAGCCGGAGCCTGATTCGGATCCCCGAGGGTTATCTCCAGCCGATCCCCGCCGATCTGATCCTTGAGTTCGCTCGAGGTTCCGTGGGCAATCACCTTGCCGTGGTCGATGACGACGATGTCGTCCGCCAGCTGATCGGCTTCGTCCAGATACTGAGTAGTGAGCAATACCGTCGTTCCCTCGGCGACCAATTCGGCGATAACGTTCCATAAGCCGATGCGCGACCGAGGATCCAAGCCGGTGGTCGGTTCATCGAGAAACAAGATGCCCGGCTTTGCAATGAGGCTCGCTGCCAGATCCAAGCGCCGGCGCATACCCCCCGAGTAGGTCTTGGCCGGACGGTTCGCCGCGTCGGTGAGATCGAATTTCTCGAGGAGTTCGTCGGCACGAGCGGACACATACGCCCTATCCAGGTGGAAGAGGGCGCCGAACATCGCCAGGTTTTCGCGTCCGGTCAAGAATTCATCGACTGCGGCGTACTGCCCGGTCAAACCGATGGAGCGCCGAACGTCGTCGGCCTGCTTCACCACGTCGAAGCCCGCCACCTTGGCGGTCCCGGCGTTGGCCTTGAGCAAAGTCGCCAGGATCCGGACCGTGGTCGTCTTGCCAGATCCGTTCGGACCGAGCAGCCCCACCACCTTGCCGCGCGGAACGACAAGGTCGATTCCGTTGAGTGCCTTGACATCGCCGAATTCCTTGACGAGCCCGTGGGCTTCGACGGCGTAGTCGGACGTCACAACTGCGAACAGTACGCCCGGGGCCTCGGTCAGCCGTCGAGGACCTCGACTCGATAGCCGGCCGAGGACAGGGCATCGATGATGCGATCGCGTTGCTCGGCACTGCGTGTCTCCATCTGGATATCGATGCGAACGTCACCGATGGAGACGCGCGGGTCGGTTCGGTCATGAAAGACGTCCACCACATTGGCCTTGTGCTGCTTGAGTACGTCGAGCAGTCCGGCCAACGATCCCGGGAAATCAGGCGTCTGCACGCTTATCGACAAGTAGCGCCCCGCGGCCGCCATGCCATGGCGGATGATCCGAAGGAGGACGAGGGAATCGACGTTCCCACCCGAGATCGTGATGGCTACCGGCGGCTCGAAATCATGTGGGTGGTTCATGACGGCCGCCGTCGCAGCCGCGCCCGAAGGTTCCACCACCAGTTTGGCCCGCTCGAGCAACATCAAGACTGCCCTGGACAACTCGTCCTCGGTGACCGTGCGGAACTCATCCACATACGTCTGAATCAACTCGAACGGGATATCCCCCGGCCGGGCGATGGCGATGCCATCGGCCATCGTGTTCATCTGGGTTCGCGTGATGGGTCGCCCCTCCGCGATGCTCTGCGGGTAGGTGGCTGCTCCTTCTGCTTGGACTCCGACCACCGTGACGTCGGGCTTGATCTGCTTGATCGCAAACGCGACTCCCGCGAGCAGTCCGCCACCGCCCGTGCACACGACCACGGTCTTGACATCGGGGATCTTCTCGATGATCTCCAAGCCCAGGGTGCCTTGTCCTGCCACGACATGCTCATGGTCGAAGGGGTGGATCAAGATCGCCCCGGTCTCATCTGCGAAGAGTCGCGCTTGCACGAGCGCCTCGTCGACCGTCGAGCCGTGGAATCGGACGTCGGCACCGTACCCGCGGGTGGCCTCGATCTTCGGAATCGACGCATCTACCGGCATGAACACCGTGACATTCACGCCAAGGAGTTGTCCAGCAAGCGCGACACCCTGAGCATGATTGCCCGCACTCGCCGCAACGACGCCCTTCGCGCGTTCGGCTTCGGTCAGTTGCGCGATGCGGTTGAAGGCTCCGCGAATCTTGAAGGAGCCAGCACGCTGCAGATTCTCCGGAATGAGATACACCGGTCCACCGACCTGGTCGCTGAGCCACCGCGCCCCCTGAACGGGCAGATCGCGAATCACTCCCTCGAGGCGCTCCGCGGCTCCCCGCACATCGTCGATCTCCACCCGCGCATCCTGACAGTCATCCCCGCAGCGCGCGACGACCTCCCGGGAGCTGTGTGGCTGCCGTGAGGCGGGCACGCTCGGCCGCCGAGCGTCCCGCACCGGCGGCCGAGCCGGATCGTCCGTCGGCGGCTCCGCGATAGCCGCCCCATCGACCGCGAGCATCGGAGGTGCGTCGATGGAACGCGGTGACCTCCTTCTGCGAATCACGCAGCGCCAGAGCGGCCGAACCCGAGGCCCCGGCGTGTCGATCGTGCTCCTTGATCGCGTCCTCGCGAGCGGTCTGCAATCGCGCGTCGATCCTGTCGATGTAAGCCCGATAGAAGGCAGCGCGTGCAGTCTGCTTGGTGAAGGGTTTCGTCACCAGGAGCCCCGTTGCTCTCGAACGGATTCGATACGACTCCGATCTCCACTCTCCGGCCTCGAGGTAGCTCTGTGCCGAGGTGGCCATCTGCACGGACAATGACGCGAAGAGAGTGTGTGTCGCATCGAGATCAGCTGGCATTCCGTACGCAATCACATAGGTGGAGTCGATCGCCACATCAACCATCGTGAAGTTGTTGTGGGCTATGACTACGAAGAGCGACACCAGATGCGTGTTGGCCCTTCGTCCCTTGTCGCCGATGGTGACGGTCCGCGTGATCGGATCCTGGGGAGCCTCCGAGGCCATCGACCTGGCTCGAGCAGCGGCCAGGTCGATGCTGGCCAGAGTCGCCAGCGCCTGAGCCTTCATCAAGTAAGCCGCTGCCTCGTGCTCATTGTCCGTGCGTTCCGCCTTCATGAGGAGGGCACTGATGCGTTCGATCGCAGCACTCATACCGGGACCCCGGCCGCCTGATAACTCGTTCGAAGCAATAGCTCTGCCTCGTGGCCCAGGAACTCCTGAACCAAAGACAGCATCGAGGACGTGAACACTCGATCGTGGAGGGCACTGGCGTGCACCGTGATCGCCATGTGATGTGCGATCTCGTGCAGAAGAACGGACTCTCGCATCGCCCATGGCTGATTCGTCGGGACGGCGATCACGCCACCGCTCGCTCGAACTTCGTAGTGCGCTCGCGTTCCACCTCGGCGATGCCGCACCTGGATTGCCGGGATTTCCCGCACTCGGCATACCCGATCGACATAGACCCGAACATCGTTCATGTTGCCGAAACGCAATTGCACTGGGGCGGTGATGGAGGATCCGAAGAAATCAATGTGACCACCTCTATCCATGAGGGCCGACCATTGATCCTCGGCCCGGTACACCGCTTGGCGGAGACTGTCAGGGGTCTTCGATGCCATGGTTGTCGACGTTCAGGAGGGCCACGTCGGCGTCTCGTCAGCCGCCGGCCGTTGCATCACACCCGCAGCGATGGCACCGAACATCGCCGCCCCTAGCGCCCCGGCCTCATTCACCTCGCTCACGTCGAAACTCCCCATGGCTTCACGCTTGGCCTGAACCACCATGGCGTCGTGAATCCACCCTCCCGCAAGGACGGTGCGTTGGCGTGGAGCGCTGGTGGCTTCCATGAAGTTCAACAGTTCCGAACTCCGCGCCACCAAGTCGTACACGCTGGCGCGCCACAACGCTTCGGGGCTGGCATCGTCGTCGACGCCACTAATCGAGAGCCCCACATGATCGACATCGGCCAATCTGAGCTCGCCGACGCTGGCCGTCAGTGCCTTCGCAGCCAACTCCGCGCGCTGTTCATTGCTGTCCACACCCAGCAGCCGCCGAATTCGCTCGAGGGAAAGGCCCGTCACCAAGGCACCCAATACACATACGTGATTCGGGATGACACTCCACAGCACCGCGACGTCACGTTCGGCCAAGCGCACGAGTTCCTCGCGCGGCAACGGCCCGGGCGTGAATCGAAGCAGCGCCTCGGCAGTTCCCATCGAATCGAACAATGCGCCCGTCGTCGCCGCACCACAGGCGAAAGCAGCGGATTGATGATCCATTCCCGTTGCTGTGAGCACCGCCCCGCGCATCGACGCCGGTACGAGCGATGCCCTGCCGCAATCGTCTCCGGCATGGACTACGGGTCCGGGCAGAAGTGGGCCGACGAGATCCACGGTCGCGTGCCAGGGTGATCGTTCAACGACGTCGAATAGTCCCGTTCTGGAGACCAGCGAAATCTCACTGACACGCTCACCCCCCAACCTGTGGACTATCCATTCGGCGACACTGAGGAAGCACGTCGCCCTGGACGCGGCCGGGATGTTCTCGCGAAGCCACAAGATCTTGGCAACAGACGGCTTGTTGTTCAGCCGCATTCCGACATGACCGTGGAAGTCCTCGGCGGTGATGGCTTCCCTCAGAAGATCCGCTCGGCCGCGAGGGTCGTGGAAGGCGATAATCGGCGCGAGCGGTTCACTACCTCCGTCCATCAACACGCCGGCCTCGGCCATGCTCGTGACCCCCATACCCACAACCCGGGCTCCATCGGGCCACGCGTCGGATCGTTCGAGGTGAGCTAGTACCGAGTGGACCACGTCCATCAATTCATTTGCGTCCATCTGCGCTTCCGCGCCCGAGCGCTGCCATGGAGTCGGTAGTGCAGCTTCGGCGAGCACACTGCCATCCAATGCGACCGCGAGGGCCTTGACACGGGTGGTTCCCGCGTCGATTCCCACTACCAGTTCGCGCATCGGACTCCTTCGAGGACAACAGCTCTGCACTATCCACCGCGAGGATAGGCTGGTTCCACCTCAGGTGCACGTAGATCGGGGACCCGATCGCGGCGCGCACAGACCTACGAGCCAAAGGTGGAATCCACGTGTCCGATGTCAGTTATCGACTGAACCGGTTGTTCAACGCTGAATCGGGGCGTTGCCTGGATGTTGCGATCGACCACGGATTCTTCGGCGAGCGACACTTCTTGAACGGTATCGAGAATCTCCAAACAGCCATCGACACTCTCGTGGATGCAGCCCCCGACGCCATCCAGCTAACCCAGGGTCAAGCCCCGAAGCTGCAAAGGCACAAGGGTCGCCAGCGTCCGGCTTTGGTGATGCGAACAGATGTTGCAAATGTGTATGGGGCACCGCTACCAGACCACATGTTCTCGCTGATGATTCCCGAGCCGGCTAAGCGAGGTGTTCAACTTGACGCCGCGATCATCGTCGTCAACCTGCTCGATCTTCCTGGGCGACCGGAGGTCCGCGAGGCTTGCGTCCAGAACGTTTTGGAGGCCAAGGCCGACTGTGAGAAGTACGGCATGCCGCTGATGGTCGAACCATTGGTTATGAAGCCGGTCACCGCGGACGGGACCACCGGGTACACGGTCAACGGTGATCTCGACTTGATTCTCCCGATCGTCCGTCAAGCAGTGGAGTTGGGTGCTGACGTGATCAAGGCCGATCCCACAGACGATCCCACGGACTATCACCTTGTCGTTCAGATCGCTGGTGACATTCCCGTTCTCGTTCGAGGCGGAGGTCGCGTTCCCGACCGCGAACTGCTCGAGCGCACGGCGGTCGTCCTCGAACAGGGCGCAGCTGGAATCGTGTACGGGCGCAACATCGTCCAACACGACAATCCCGCAGGGATCACGCGAGCCCTCATGGCGATGTTGCACGCAGGTGCATCGGTGGACGAAGCGGAGAAGTTGATCGCATGACCGACGTGCGAATCGGGATCATCGGCGGCGGCCTGATGGGACGGGAACTTGCCGCCGTCTGTGGACGCTGGCTGCATCTGGTCGACCATCCCGTGCGTCCGTCGGTCGTCGCGGTCGCGGACCTGAACCCCGCGGCATTGAGTTGGTTCGAGCAGGTCCCGACGATCGAGACACTGACCGACTCATGGCGACAACTGGTGGAGGATCCATCCCTGGACGTTCTCTACATCGCCGTGCCGCACGATGCCCACGAGGAGATCTACACGGCAGCGGCGGCCGCAGGTAAGGACTTCCTGGCCGAGAAGCCGTTCGGCATCGATCTCGCTGCCGCTGAGCGAATCGCCGAGGCCGTCGACTCCGCCGGCGTCTTCGTTCGCGTGAGTAGTGAGATGCCGTTCTTCCCTGGAGCGCTCCGCGCCTTCGACTTCGCGCGCAGCGGAGCGCTGGGCGAGATCATCGAGGTGCGCTCCGCCTTCTTGCATTCCTCGGACATCGACCGAGCCAAGCCCATCAATTGGAAGCGGCGAAGTCAGACCTGTGGAGCCATTGGCGTGATGGGTGATCTCGGTTTGCACGTCGCGCATGTTCCCTTGCGCCTGGGCTACGCACCATCCGCAATCTACGCACTCCTCGAAGACATAGTCACCGAACGCCCTGCGTCAGCGGGATCCAGCGAGAAAGTGCGCTGCGATACGTGGGACAACGCGCTCATCACCATGCGAGGTCGTCAATCGACCACCGATCGCACGTTCCCCATGGTGTGGGAGACCAAGCGCATCGCCCCGGGAAACATGAATACCTGGGTCTTCGAAGCCCAGGGCATGGATGGCGGTGTTCGCTTCAGCACGCGCACTCCTGCGTATTTCGAGCGTTTCCGTCGTGACGGCAGTGAACAGATCTGGGAACAGATCCAGCCTGGCAATGTGTCGGCTTGGCCCATGGTGAGCGGAGCGATATTCGAGTTCGGCTTCGCGGACGCGCTCTTGCAGATGTGGGCCAGTTTCTTGGCCGAGAGAGCAGGCGCACTCGGCGACTCCTTCGGTACGGCCACAGTGGCGGAAGTAGTCGAATCGCACCGCGTATTCGACGCGGCAGCTCGCTCGAGCGCGGAACGCAGGGCCATCGACTGAGGATGCGTTCCCTCGGGCGTGCCATTCGAAGGACGCCCCTCCTTGCAGATCTACCGCGGGAGGTGGCGGTCCTCGCGACGATCGCCTTCTTCGTGGCACTGGGTTTCGGGATATTGATCCCCTCGCTGCCGATCTTCGCGAGCACGTTCGGTGTGAACGCCTTCCAAGCGGGAATCGTGATTTCGGTCTTCGCGTTGGTCCGCTTCGTCACATCTCCTCTCGCCGGTGTAATGGTGAACAAATTCGGTGAGCGCTTGGTTCTCAGCAGCGGACTGTTCATCGTCGCCATTTCCTCACTGGCTGCCGGCTTCTCCCAAAGCTACGGCCAGCTGCTCGTTCTGCGCGGCGCCGGAGGACTGGGGTCCTCGATGTTCACTGTGTCCGCGATGGCCCTGCTCCTTCGAGTGGTCTCCTCCCAACAACGCGGACGCGCATCGAGCGCCTTCCAAGGCGGGTTTCTCTTCGGTGGTGTGGCCGGCCCAGCGGTGGGTGGCCTCGTGGTGGCGTGGTCCATCCGAGCACCGTTCTTCGTGTATGCCGCGACCTTGCTAGTCGCGACAGCCGTGTCCTTGCTCTTCCTGTCTCGCGTGCGGCTGCACGACCTCGAGGAGGAGATCTCGGGTGGACGAGCGAGCAGACTCGAGGAGCTTCGAGCAGCACTCAAGGACAAGGCCTACCAAGCGGCCATCGGCAGCAACCTGATCACCGGGTTCGTGATCTTCGGGCTTCGCTCCTCCGTCGTCCCACTGTTCGTGATCGAGGGCCTGCAACGTGGTGCATCGCTGTCCGGCGTCGGGTTCCTCGTCGCGGCCGGGATCCAGGCGGTCTTCCTTCTGCCCGCAGGTCGACTTGCGGATACCCGAGGGCGCCGACCGGCGCTGCTTTTCGGGACGATCTCCACGGCCATCGGCATGGCTCTGCTCGCGCTGTCCGATCTAGCCGCCAACACGCTGGGAACGGCCGGGTTGGCAGGTGTCGTCCTGTTCCTCATGGCAATGGCCGTGCAAGGGTTCGGCGGGGCGTTCATGGGGTCCGCACCAGCAGCACTCGTGGGTGACATCATGGGTGGGCGCAAGGGAGGCGTCGTCATCGCGACCTTCCAGATGATGTCCGACGTGGGAGCGATAGTGGGTCCGTTGATCGCAGGTCTGCTCGTCGATGCATTCGATTACGACTGGGCCTTCTTCGCTGGAGCCGTCTTGGCCCTCGTCCCCATCGTTCTGGTCGTTCGCATGCGTGAAACCCTGGTGCGCACAGGGGCTGCCGGATGAGGCAGGGCCACACCAGACGGCGAACGCTCACCGCCGTCACGAGCCTGCTCACCGTCCTGGCGGTCATCGCCGGTTTTCTCGCGCTCGGTGAGTACGGCTCTCGACTGTCCCCGGCCTCGGCGGCGCCTTCACCGTCGGTCGACCGGACAGGGGCCATCGACGCACTGGGTGGAGAGCCCATCATCGACCCGGTCGAGCAGCCAACCGACCTGCCCACCGCTCCTTCTATCCCGACTTTCCGCAACGTAGTGATGGTTCTGGCCGACGATCTCGATTGGACACTTTTCGATCAGATCCCGCGATTGGCGGCTTTGAAGGACAAAGGAATGACGTTCACCAACCACACGGTGGTGGATTCGCTCTGCTGCCCCTCACGCGTGACGATCCTGCGGTCCCAGTACATCCACAATCACAAGGTCATCTCGAACATCGAAGCCACCGGTGGCGGGTGGCCGACGTTCCAGCGACTCGGTGAACACAAGGACAACCTTCCCGTCTGGCTCTCCCGGGCTGGAGTCACCACCGCGCTCTTCGGCAAGTACTTGAACGAGTACCCCACACGACCCGGAGGTATTCGGTACGTGCCTCCGGGCTGGGATGAGTGGGCGGTCCCCATATCGCGGGGGGACTCATACTCCGGCTACAACTACACACTCAATGACAACGGTGAATTGGTTCGCTACGGGACGAAGCCAGAGGATTTCCTGAACGACGTTCTGAACGACAAGGCTCGCTCATTCATCTCGCAGACCGACGAACCTTTCTTCCTGTACCTGTCGACGTACAGTCCGCATAAGCCGTTCGCCACCGCGCCGCGCCATCTGGGGACGCACCTCGGAACTGTTGCGCCTCGAACACCCGCCTTCAACTCGATCGGAGAGAACGAGCCGAGGTGGCTTCGCAAGTTTCCACGTCTTGAAGACTGGAAGTTGTCCCGGCTGGACAAGACCTGGCGCAAACGAGCCCAGTCCGCAGAAACCGTCGCAGACTCCGTCGACACTGTCCTGGCGCAACTAGCTGCAACCGGCAAAGACAAGGACACTCTGGTGGTCGTGACGACGGACAACGGCTACCACGTGGGCAAGTACCGCATGCCCAAGGGAAAGCGCACTCCTTACGCAACCGACACGGTTGTCCCGATGATCGCCATCGGTCCGGGGATTCCTGCGGGCGTGACAGTGGATGCGATGACATCGACGATCGACCTCGCCCCCACCTTCACTGAGGTCCTCGGTGCTCGCGTGCCAGCGTGGATCGACGGACGCTCTTTGGTTCCGTTCCTTGGCACGGGTGGCACTCCGGCCAATTGGCGTAATGCGGCTTTGTCCGAGTCGATCGGCGAGACGAAGAAGTCGGATCCGGACTACCTGCCCTTCATTCCCCCGCCATTCTCGGCGCTACGCACGCAGCGCTGGATGTACGTCGAGTACGCCGATGGCAGCCGAGCGTTGTACGACCAGGTGACCGACCCCTACGAACTGCGCAACATCGTGGATTCGGTCGATCCGGCGTTCGTCCGTGCGCTGAGCGCCCAGCTCACCCAACTCGAAAGGTGCGCGGGGCCGTCGTGTCGTCAAGCGGATGCCATAACGATCACCGATCCGCTACCGCAGCTCGGCGATCCAGTGCAGCCTGCACCCTTGCCGACTCCCTAGTCGGGTCCTAGGCGAGAGCCTTCTCGAGGTCGCCGACCAGATCCTCGGCGTCTTCGATCCCGACGCTCAAGCGGACCAGATCACCGGGTACTTCCAGAGGACTTCCGGCTGCCGAAGCATGGGTCATCCGACCAGGGTGTTCGATCAGGGATTCCACGCCCCCGAGGGACTCGCCGAGAGTGAAGACCTGCGTACGCCCACAGACGTCCACCGCAGCCCGCTCGCCGCCAACCACCCGGAACGAGACCATGCCTCCGAAGTCGCGCATCTGTCGGACCGCGACGTCGTGCCCTGGATGGGATTCGAGGCCGGGCCACAGCACCGCCCCGACACTGGGGTGGTCACTCAAGAACTCGACGACCGCTCGCGCATTGGCCGAATGACGATCCATTCGCACGCCCAGAGTCTTGATACCGCGAAGCACCAACCAGCAGTCGAATGGCCCAGGGACCGCACCCATCGCGTTTTGATGGAATGCCAGGCGTTCAGCCAATTCCGAATTGCGAACGACGAGGGCACCACCAATCACGTCGCTGTGCCCTCCGAGGTACTTGGTGGTCGAGTGCACCACGACGTCGGCTCCTAGGAGCAACGGTTGCTGAAGATAGGGCGAAGCGAAAGTGTTGTCGACCACCAACAGCGCACCGGCATCGTGTGCGACGTCGGCGATAGCTGCAATGTCGGCGACGTTCAGTAGCGGATTGGTGGGCGTTTCTATCCACACGAGCTTGGTGCGTCCCGGTTGGATAGCCGCGGCGATGGCGTGCGGGTCGGTCACCGGCGCGGGCGTGTGCTCGACACCCCAGGGCGCCGCGACTTTGGCGAAAAGCCGATACGTGCCACCGTAGGCGTCGTCGGGGATCACCGCGTGGGTACCCGGTGCCGTGATGGTGCGGATAAGGGTGTCTTCGGCCGCCAACCCAGATGCGAATGCCAATGCCCGTGCCTCGGGAATCTCAGGTGCCTCCAGGCTCGCGAGACACTCCTCGAGTGCGGTGCGAGTCGGATTCCCACTTCGCGAGTACTCGTACCCGTTTCGAAGGCCGCCCACGCCGTCCTGGGCATAGGTCGACACCTGATAGATCGGGGGCACCACGGCGCCGGTCAGCGGGTCGGGCTCTTGCCCTGCGTGAATTGCCCGAGTGTTGAATCCGTCCACAACGATTACCCTAAACCCGTGTTCGGATTCGGAGCGAAGTCACGCATGGTGGACGCTGACACGGCCCTGCCGGGCCGACACGAGCCCATCTTCACCGTGCCCTCAACACACGCCGTATTCGGAACGGACATGCAGCCCGAGGGGTCGGACATCACTGGCATCTATCTAGCGATGGGGTGCTTTTGGGGTGCCGAGGAGATCTATTGGCGGCTGCCGGGAGTGATCGCGACGTCCGTCGGTTACATGGGTGGCTTCACGCCGAATCCGACCTACGAGGAGGTGTGCACCGGCATGACCGGCCACACCGAGACGGTCTTCGTGGGCTACCGGAGCGACGAACTCGGCACCTACGACATCCTCAAGGTGTTCTGGGAGAACCACGACCCAACGCAGGGGTACCGCCAGGGCAACGACATCGGCACGCAGTACCGCAGCGCGATCTTCTACACCACAGACGAGCAGCGCGAACTCGCCGAGGCGACCCGCCATGCATACGCCGAGGTCATAGCCGCGCGCGGATACCCGGACATCACCACCGAGATCCTGCCTGCTCGCGACTTCACCTACTTCCCCGCCGAGGACTACCACCAGCAGTACCTCTACAAGGTTCCGAACGGCTACCGATGCCACGCCAACACGGGTGTGGCGTTACCCGCGCTCTCAGTCGGCTAAGTAGCCCAGTACGTCCTGTCGGGTCAATACGCCCACGGGACGCCCATCTTCGATCACCACGATGGCGTCACTCGACTGGAGTGCTTCGATGGCCGCTTGGATCGCCTCACTGGAGCCCACGATGGGTAGCGGCGGGGACATGTGCGCATCGACGGTATCCGCGAGTTTGGCCTTTCCGGTGAAGAGCTCGTCGAGGAGATCGCGTTCAACCACGGCACCGACTATCTCCGCTGCCATGACCGGTGGTTCGGCTCGAACCACCGGTACTTGGGAGACGCCATACTCGCGCAGGATTCCGATCGCATCCGCGATGGTCTCCGTTGGGTGCGTGTGCACGAACGAGGGCAACTCGCTCGACTTTCCACGCAAGACGTCTCCCACGGTGCGGTCAGTGCTCGGAGGGAGGAAGCCGTAGGACGCGAGCCACTCGTCATTGAACACCTTGCTCAAGTAGCCGCGCCCGGAGTCCGGAAGCAGAACCACGATGACGTCATCCGGCGAGGCCGTACTCGCCACCCGTAAGGCGGCGACCACGGCCATCCCGCAGGACCCTCCGACGAGCAGCCCTTCCTCGCGGGCCAGCCGCCGCGTCATCTGGAAGGCTTCGGCATCCGAGACTGCGATCACTTCGTCGCAGATCTCGCGGTCGTACGTGGTGGGCCAGAAGTCCTCACCTACACCCTCGACCAAGTACGGACGACCCGTGCCACCGGAGTACACCGATCCCTCGGGATCGGCTCCGATGATCCGCACCCGGCCGTTACTGGCTTCCTTGAGGTACCTACCCGTTCCGCTGATCGTGCCACCCGTGCCGACCCCCGCGACGAAGTGCGTGATGCGCCCATCCGTCTGCGCCCAGATTTCCGGACCGGTCACCTCGTAGTGCGAACGAGGGTTGTTCGGGTTGGAGTACTGGTCGGGTTTCCAACCGCCAGGGGTCTCGCGGGCCAAACGGTCGCTCACCGAGTAATAGGAGCGCGGGTCCTCCGGATCGACGGCGGTCGGGCACACCACGACCTCCGCGCCATAGGCTCGTAGGACATTGCGCTTGTCCTCACTGACCTTGTCGGGGCACACGAAGATGCAGTGGTAGCCCCGTTGCTGCGCCACCATCGCCAGTCCCACACCCGTGTTGCCGCTCGTCGGCTCCACGATGGTCCCTCCGGGGGTGAGGAGGCCTTCCTTCTCGGCCGCGTCGATCATGCGCACCGCGATGCGGTCCTTGACCGAGCCGCCCGGGTTCACGTATTCGACCTTGGCGAGCACCAACGGACCTGGGTCGGACACCACGCCCTTGGTGACCTTGCTCAACCGAACCAGGGGCGTGTTACCGATGAGGTCGATGACGGACTCCGCGTACTGCATTAGGTAAGCCTATGCGGCCTAGGCTCTCGGTATGGCCGGGGTAGTAGTCCAGATCGCCCCCTCGCTCTTTCGCATTCCCACCCTCGGAGACTTCATCAACTCCTATGCGTTCCTCGACGCCGATGGCCAGGTGGCACTGGTGGACTGCGGACTCAAGCGAGCCCCGGCACGGATCGTTCGCGCGCTGGCAGCTCTCGGCAAACATCCGCAGGACGTCACTCGAATAATCCTCACTCACGCACATCACGATCACGCCGGTGGGGCTGCGGAACTTGTTGCGACGTCGAGTTCGCCGTCGGTTCTCGCACACCACGACGACGCGGGATTCCTACGCACCGGAACGTTGCCGCCGCGGGACGCTGCCTCGGGGCTCGGGCGGCTACTGCACCGGCTGCCCGGTGGTTCCTTCTCCCCCCTACAACATGTCGAGGAGTTGCGCGACGGCCACATTCTCGATGTGGCGGGCGGAGTGCAGGTCATCCACACACCCGGCCACACACCCGGCCACATCAGCTTGCTCCATCACGACTCCGGGACCCTCATCACCGGCGACGCGATCTTCAACATGAACGCATCGATGACCTGGCCGTTGTCCGCCTTTTGCACTTCCTTCTCCCAAACAAAACTCACCGCCAACGTCTTGGCCGACCTCGACTACCGAACCGCTGCCTTCACCCATGGACCGGAGATTCGCGACACCGGCCGCGACGCTATTCGATCGTTCCTCTCGCGCAAGGCAGCTTGATCGTGGAACCGGATTCGGTCACCGTGGAATCAGTCTCCGTGGAAATAGAGCGCGTTGCAGCACGATTGGACACACTGCCGATCACCAAGGTGGACGACGACGTGTGCTCGCTGGTTCAGGCATCGGCGGCGCGAATCGTCGCCCTCACCCACGACCCGCATCGGCCCGAGGGCTCGCAGTTACCGATCGTGGGACCCACAGCCCTCGCGGCACAGCTGCGTTTGGTCGTCCGCGACTACCTGGAAATGCGAACGGCGGCGTCCGAGGACGCCGCCGTTGCGCAGATCTTGATCGATCTTCGCCGATCGCTACCGTGACTAATCGCGCCCGGACAAGATGGCGAACATGCGCAGGAACTCCAGGTACAGCCACACGAGCGTGACCAGGAGGCCGAAGGACATCCGCCACGATTCACGCTCGGGCAGTCCCATCGCGACACCTTGCTTGATCGCTTCGAAGTCCAGAGCCAGGAAGAACGCGGCGATGGCCACACCCGCGATAGAGATGATGATGCCAATGCCGTCGACTCCGTAGAAGCCCCAACCGCCGCCAACACCGAACATAGCGGCAACCAGCGACGCGAGGGCGAGGACGATGTACGAGACGGCAGCCACCATGAGCACCTGGGTGAAGCGCTTGGTGACCTTGATGACCCCAGTCAGGTAGAGAGTGAGCATCACGCCGAAGGTCGTCATGGTGGCAACGACGGCTTGGAGCACGATGCCGTCCCAGCCGTTGACGACGGCGTAGGAGTTGTACCAGTTGCTGATGCCACCGAGCATCAAGCCCTCGGCGACCGCAAAGATGACCATGAGAGCCGGCGACACGTTCTTCTTGAGCGCGTTGACGAAACCGAGGGCGATCGCAGCGATGAACACCGGGAACATCAATCCCGGGGCGGCGGCGATCAGGTTCCAGCCGACGAACGCGAAGACCACAACCAAGCCGAACATGATCGCCGACTTCACGACGACGTCGTTCAAGGTGACGCGGACGCCACCGCCCGCCGTGATCGTCTGGAAGCGGACGTCGTCATCGGTGGGGGGTGCACCTGCGGGCTGGGAGGCCGGCTGGGGGGCGGGCACCGCCGTGGGTGCCTCGCCGGCAGCCTGGGCGAAGGCCGATCGGCCCTCCGCGTAGGCGAATCCGGGGGCATCGGCCTTCTCATAGCGCGACAGGACAGGGTTATTCGTCTGCATACGTCCACGGTAACCCATGGGGGCCGAGCCGCCAAGTGAACGCGCACCCCGATCGGCTCGCCCTCGGCGAAGGGTGCCCTCGATGGGATTCGAACCCATACTGTGCCGGGTTTAAGCCGGGTGTCTCTACCAGTTGGACTACGAGGGCTAGCACCTGGTCTGCCACATGATCCCGTACCCGCGGATGCGAACTCCCCTACCCTGGCCGTCATGTCCGGCGGTACGCGAAGCATCGGCACCTGGGTGCTCCTGGTGGCGCTGGGGGTGGGCTCGGTGGCCGGTGGATTCGGGGCGGGCACCTGGTGGCAGTCGAGAGATACCGGGCCCGAGCGCGCCCTGTGGGTGCTCGCCCACAACGCCGATGCCGCGCAATTGACGCCCGCTGCCGAGGGGCTGTTCACCCT
Organism: uncultured Rubrivirga sp.; assembly: GCA_964385255.1. GTDB lineage: Bacteria > Actinomycetota > Actinomycetes > S36-B12 > S36-B12 > S36-B12. The sequence continues at coordinate 89,588 of CAYLOH010000001.1, forward strand.
GAGCATGTCGCCATCGGACGCACAGGTCCTGGCGGTTCGCAAGGACGCCGGGGGCGCCAGTGAACTCATCCCGTTGCCGCGACTGGAGAGCGAGTGGCAAGACATGTTCGGTGACGAGTCGGTGGCCCTGACGCTTCTCGTCCACGAGGCACCCGACGATGCCGATCCCGACTCGCCCTCGGCCGCACGCATCGAATTGCTGTCAGCAGCGCCCGTCGTGGACGGTGATCTCGTCACCTATCCGGTCGAGGTCGTTCGTCCGTCGGTTATCGCTGATGATGCGGTCCTGCGCGCCTTCACCCGCGTGACGCTGCTACTACCCGAGGCGGAGCGAACGGTCGACTAGTCCCCGGCGCGCGCAGCCTCCGCGAAGATCGTGTCGAGCATGTCCTGCGTCAGCTTGCCGGTGAAGGTGTTCTGCTGGCTGGGGTGGTAACTGCCCATCACTCGAATGCGGTGCGGACGCGAAACCTCGAAGTGGACACCATGGCCGAACTTCGGCCGCGGAGAGGGGACGTCGCACCCGGCGTTGGACAGCGCGTCCATGGCCGCCGTCCAGGCCAGCGAACCGAGTGCCACGACCACGCGGATATCCGGCAGCACGATCTCGGCCTCTCGGCGCAGCCAGTGACGACAGGTCACACGCTCCTGCGTGGTGGGTTTGTTGTCCGGAGGCGCGCAGTGCACCGCCGCAGTTATCCGTACATTGCGGAGTTGTTGACCATCGTCGCGACGCACGGACGTCGAAAGAGCGGCGAGCCCGGCCCGATGAAGAGACGCATAGAGCCAATCACCACTTCGGTCCCCCGTGAACATGCGACCGGTGCGGTTCGCGCCGTGGGCACCTGGCGCGAGTCCGACGATCCATACCCTCGGCTGGGAGCTGCCGAACCCCGGCACCGGGCCGCCCCAATAGTCCTCGTCTCGGTAGGCCGCTCGCTTATCGCGCGCAACCTGTTGGCACCAGTCGATCAATCGAGGGCAGGCGCGACAGTCGACGATTCCCTGATCGAGTTCGGCGAGTGTGGTCACCGCCGAAACGCGGTCAGCCAAGTCGAGTTGTGAGGAAGTCAATGCTGCGCTGCCACGCGGTCGCGGCGTATTCGGGGTGGAAGACCTCTGGCCGATCGTCGTTGAAGAACGCGTGTTGCGAACCGGGATAGTCCAGGATGCTCACTTCACCACCTGCAGAGCGAATCGCCTCCGCGTACTCGGCTATCCGAGGACCAGCGTGTCCTTCATCGGACTCGGCTTTGTGCACGAGTGCCGCCTTACCCCGGTAGCGAGACCAATCCGGGTGGTAATCCGGCCACGGCATCGCCGGATAGAACGCGACTGCGGCCGAAATCGCACCAACCGTGGGTGCCAGGAGAGATAGCCCACCACCCATGCAGAATCCGATCGAGCCCACGCTGGCGCCGGTGACGTCGTCACGGGAGAGTAGGTAGTCCGCACCGGCGGCGATATCCGCGGCCACCGCGTCGACCTTCAGACCCATCATCAACTTCTTCGCCTCGTCCGGTTCCACGGTCTCGACTCCGCGGTAATGGTCGATCGCCATGGCGGTGAATCCGACGCGGGCGAGGCGGTCGACGACGGATCGGATGTGAGGAACCAGACCCCACCATTCTTGAATGACGAGCACACCAGGTCCACTCCCGGCGTCCGGACGCGCGAGGTAGCCCTCCACGGGTGCGTCGTGAACGTCCATGCTCACCACGCTCATGCCTTCCTCCTCAGGATCTGCCTGCGGTACCACTGCGCGCTGTCCTTGGGGGTGCGCTCGCCCGTGGCGGGATCCACTCTGACGATGCCGAACTTCTTCGTCCACCCCGAAGCCCATTCAAGGTTGTCCATCAGACTCCACGCGAAGTAGCCGCGCACATCGATTCCATCTCGGCGCGCCGCGAGCACTCGGTCGATGTGGTCATGCAGGTACCGCGTGCGGATCGGATCGTGGACCCCGCCTTCGTCAATCGACTCCTCGACCGCGGCCCCGTTCTCGCAGATCCAGATGGGTGTGCCCGGGAGGGCACGGTCGATCTGGCGCAGCGCATCGACGATGCCATCCGGCACGATCTCCCAACCCATGTCGGTGAAGGGTGGCCGGGGCCCGAACGCATGGGGTGGCGCACCCGGGAACATCCGCGAATCCTGACCGATCGCCGCGCTACCCGCGCGATCCACGGCGACCACCCGATTCACCGAGTAGTAGTTCTCACCGATCCAATCGACGGGTGCCGCGATGGCCGCGAAGTCCTCATCCCGGACGAACCCCCAGTCAGTGATGTCCGCGCAGTTCTCACGTAAGTCGGCGGGAATGCCGCGACCAGCCAACAGGTCCAACCACAGCCGATTTTGTATGCCGTCCACATGGCGGGCAGCAGCGTCCATCGCTGGATCATCCGCATAGGTCGGGATGATGTTGAGCACGATCCCCACATTCCGTGCTCCCGCGGATCGCAGGCGTTGAACGGCCCAGCCATGGCCGAGCATCAAGTGGTACGCGGCAGCGAAGGCAGCATCGGCTTCGGTTCGACCAGGAGCGAAATAGCCGGCTGCATACCCGAGAAAGGCAGGACACCACGGTTCGTTCAGCGTGGCCCAACGATCCACTCGGTCAGCGAAACGTTCACCGAGAATGGCCGCGTACTCGGCGAACGCCTCGGCAGTCGACCGGACGGTCCACCCTCCGGCACGTTCCACCGTGGAGGGGGTGTCCCAATGGAAGAGCGTCGCGACCGGCGAGATGCCGCGTTCGAGCAGTCCGTCGACAAGCCGGTCGTAGAAGTCCAGGCCCGCGGGATTGACCGCACCGATGCCGTCGGGAAGGACGCGTGGCCAACTGAAGGAGAAGCGGTACGCGTCCACGCCGAACCAAGACAACAGTTGCAGGTCCTCGTCGAGCCGATGGACGTGATCGCACGCTGGTTCTCCCGTGGCCCCATCCACGATCGCGCCCGGAGTATCGGCGAAGTCATCCCAATTGCAGCGACCGCGACCCGCCACATCACCTTCGATCTGCCAGGCCGACGTTGCCACGCCCAACTCGAAGTCCTCGGGGATGGCAAGGTCGGGAACGGTGTCATCGTTCATCGCTGTCTCAGTCTTTCTGAGCGTCGGTTCAGGTTCAGCCCTTGACCGAACCGGCGAGCAGACCTCGGACGAAATAGCGCTGCAGGGCGAAGAACACGATGAGCGGGACGATGATGGCGATGAACGCACCCGCCGTTATCAAGTGAAGCTGGGCGCCATACGTTCCCTTGATACTCGCCAGATAGGCCGTCACTGGCGCAACATCCGGCGTGCCTCCCGCGAAGGTCAAGGCGACCAAGAGGTCGTTCCACACCCACAGGAACTGGAAGATCGCGAAGGAGGCGATAGCCGGGATCGACAGGGGGAGGACGATCTTGCGGAAGATCAGGAAGTGGCTCGCTCCATCGACTCGCGCGGCTTCCATCAAATCCCGAGGCAATTGCGCGATGAAGTTGTGGATGAGGAAGATCGCCAGCGGTAGCGCGAACATGGTGTGCGCTATCCACAGCGGTATGTAGGTGCCCGCGAGCAATGATTGCTCCGAACCCGGGCGGTTGAGATCCGGGAAGATCGGTATCGGACCGATACTCCACCCGAGATTGAACATCTGCAGCAACGGCAGCAGTGACATCTGAAGCGGAATGACTTGCAGCGCGAAGATGGCGAAGAACACCGCCGTGGACCACTTGAAGCGAACCCACGCGAGCGCGTAAGCGGCCATACAGGCCAACGTGAGCGGGAAGATCGCTGCCGGAATGGCGATCGCGAAGGAGTTGAAGAAGTAGGGCGTGATGCCGCTGGGAATGGTGCTTCCTCCGGTGATCACCTCGGCGTAGTTGCTCCACGTCACGGCTGGGTTGGTGAAGAAGGTCCACCAACCGGAGTTCTGTGCATCGGCTGCCGGGCGCATCGAGGTGATCAAGAGTCCCAGAGTCGGAATCGTCCACAAGAACGTGATCACGATGACAACGAAGGACGCCCATGGGCTGCTCAGTTTCCGTCGAGCCGCCTGCGGGATCGACTCCTTCTCGAGCGGGTCGACATCCGGGAGACGAGGAATTTCCTGCGCTTCGACGCTCATCGAGTGGCCCTGTCCTTCCTGAGTTGATGAACGTTGAAGATGATCAGCGGGATCACTGCAACGAAGAGGACAACGGCCAGCGCACTGCCCCTGCCGATGTCGAACTGGACGAACGCTTGCGCGTACATCTCGTTCGGAACGATCTGCGTACCGAAGTTACCGTTCGTCATCACGCGCACGATGTCGAAGATCTTCAGCACCGCGAACATGATGGTGGTCACGACCACGATCAATGTCGCCCTGATCATCGGAATGGTGACCTTGGAGAACAACTTCCAACCGGTGGCGCCATCGAGCTCCGCAGCTTCGACGACATCGGCGGGAATCGCCTTGATGGCGGCGGACAGGACGACCATGGCGAACCCGACCTGGATCCAGACCATGATGACCATCAAGAGGTAGTTGTTGAACGGCTGCCACAGCAGCCACTTGGGTGGATCGGCGACACCGAGCCACATGACGATTTGACTGAGCAGACCCACCTGCGGCTTGTCGGGGGCGCGATATTCGTAGATGAGACTCCAGATGATCGACGCTCCGACGAAGGAGATCGCCATCGGCATGAAGATGAGCGATTTGGCGACGGATTCCCGTCGCATCCGATCGAGCAGCAAGGCCAGTGTGAGTCCGAGGGCCGTGGAGGCGATCGGAGTGATCACGATCCACAGAAGGGAGTTCACGATGATGTCGAACTGGGATTCGAAGATCCATTGGTAATTGGCCAAGCCCACGAACTCGTTGCCCGAGGAGTCAAGCGTGCTGTCCATGATGGTGCGGACAGCCGGGACGATCAGCCCCACGATCAGCAAGATGACCGCCGGGCCGAGGAAGATCAGGAGAGCAGCGGGGTGACTGAGTCGGCCACGGAAGCGGGAGCCGACGAAGAACAGCGCGACGATGAGCAGAGCGAAGACGGCTATGCCCAAGAAGCCGGACCAGAGTTTCTCCAGACCGACGAGCAGTTCCTCCACGTTCCGCCTCTCCTCGACCGTTCCAAGAAAGCCGACTGCCGGGGCCTTTGCGACGGTATACCCGTCAGGCCCCGGCAGTCAGCGATTCACGAAACTGTGATCGTCATCCGGTGATCAGGATGCCGGCCACGCTGCGTCGATGTCCGCGAGCACCTCGGACGTGGGCTTGTCCTCGGCGAACCAGGCGGTCATCTCCGTCCACATCGCACCTGCACCGACCGGGGCCGGCATGAGATCCGAGGCATCGAAACGGAAGATGCCATTCGGATTCGTCAGGAACTCAGCGGACAGCTGGTCGATGGAACCAGCCGCATAGGTATCCAGCGGCACACCACTGTTGGCGGAGACCCAGTTGCCCAGGGCGGCCTTGTTGGTGTGGAAGTCCGGGCTGGCCAGGTAGGTCTGGACGGCCTGAACCTCGGGACGATCGGCGAATGCGGCGACGAACTCACCACCACCGACGACTGGCTGCGGGAACTCCGAGCTGATCTCCGGCAGGTAGAACGCGTACGCGGTGCCTTCCGGACCCACGACTGCGCTCGGGTCGAAGTTCTGCCAGAAGTTGGCGTAGAACGACGCCTGCTGCAACATGCCGCACTCACCCGAGGCGATACCGGCACCGGCATCCTGGAACGGAGTGATCGCGATCGTCTGGACGTCGCCGTAACCGCCATTGACGTACTCGGGGTTCTTCATCCAACCCGCGATGACGTCCATCGCAGCCTCGACCTCAGGCGACTGGAAGGTGATCTCGTGGTTCACCCACTGGTCGTAGACCTCGCCGCCGTACAGGCGGAGCATGACCTGCTCGAGCCAGTCGGTTGCCGGCCATCCCGTCGCGCCACCGGACTCCAAGCCACCGCACCACGGCTTGATGCCGTCGGCGACCATCTGATCGGAGAGAGCCCAGAGCTCATCCCACGTGGTGGGAACGGTGTAGCCCTTCTCGGCGAAGACCTGCGGGTTGTACCAAACGAAGGACTTCATGTTGGAGCCGAGCGGAGCGGCGTAGAAGGTGCCGTCCACGGTTCCGTACTGCTTCCATGCCGGATTCCAGTACTGATCCACCAGCGCGGTGGTCGCGGCCGGAGCGGCAACCGGTCCGCCATCGGCAACGAGCTTGGCGAGCAAGCCCGGCTGCGGGATGAATGCGATGTCGGGAGCGTTGCCGCCGGCGATGCGGGTCGGCAACTGGGCCTCGAACTGGTCGCTGCCCTCGTAGACGATGTCGATGCCGGTGCACTCTTCGAACTGTGCCCAGGCTTCCTCGAACAGTTGCTGCTCGGGGGGAAGGATCGAGGTGAAGATGCTGACCGAGGTTCCCTCGTTGCCCATGTAATCGGCGTAGGCATCGCAGCCCGCCGCCATGTCGCCACCCTCGGTGGCCTCCTCAGCCGCGGTTTCCTCCGCAGCTGCGGTTTCCTCGGCCGTGGTTTCGCTCGCGGAATCGTCGCTGCCACCGCACGCGGCGAGCAGCATGCCAGCTGCCAGCCCACCTGCGAGGAGCGTCATCCCACGACGCCGCTTGATTGCGGTCATGGATTCTCCTTGCCTGACGTCACGCCCAGGAAGGTCCTCGGCGCGTAAACGTGTTCATGGTGGCTCGCCGAGGCCGTGGAAGCAACCTGTAACGATGCAACATGCCTATGTAACGCATCACGATTTGGTATCCCTGCGCGCTCGCCCCTGGAATCGGCCGCTCGCCGGACGACAGGAAGCTTTCGACGAATCCCTGCCAACGCTTGCAGACCGCTGGGTAGGCTGCCGGCACAACCGAATACGTGCATGTCGCACGCCCACTCTTACAACGGATCGTCCGGCACGTTCCTGCCGGTGAGAGGAACCACCATGAGTCAGCCTGTTCGCTTCGACGACGTATCACTCGTCTACCCCGGCACCACCGCACCCGCCGTCTCGCATCTGAACCTGGACATCGGCGAAGGCGAGTTCCTCGTCCTCGTCGGTCCCTCCGGATGCGGCAAGTCGACATCGCTGCGGATGCTCGCAGGGTTGGAACCCATCAGCGCCGGTCACATCTACATCGGTGACCGCGACGTCACCAACGTCGCGGCAAAAGACCGCGATATCGCGATGGTCTTCCAGAACTACGCCCTCTACCCGCACATGTCCGTCGCCGAGAACATGGCCTTCGCCCTCAAGATCCAGAAGGTGTCCAAGGATGAAATCGACAGGCGGGTAAAGGAAGCCGCGGCCCTCCTGGATCTCACCGAGTACCTCGATCGAAAGCCCAAGGCACTCTCGGGTGGACAACGGCAGCGCGTGGCAATGGGGCGTGCGATCGTGCGCGAGCCACAGGTGTTCTTGATGGACGAACCGCTATCGAACCTCGATGCGAAGCTGCGCGTGCAAACGCGCACCCAGATTGCGGCCCTGCAGCGTCGACTGGGAACCACCACCGTCTACGTCACGCATGATCAGGTCGAGGCCATGACGATGGGTGACAGGGTCGCGGTGTTGAAGGCGGGGGTCTTGCAGCAGGTCGACACCCCACGCGCGCTGTACGACGAGCCGGCCAATGCCTTCGTGGCGACCTTCATCGGATCCCCGTCGATGAACATCGTTCCGTGTGCCGTCACGCCAGACGGGTTGAGGATGGGCGAGCACACGGTCCCGATCGAGCGCTCACGCCTCGACCAGGTTCGCGGCGGCACAGCGCTGCTCGGAATACGTCCCGAGGATTTGCATATCGCGCAGGACGGTGCCCCGATGACAGTGACACTCGTCGAGGAGTTGGGGGCGGACACGTTCGTCTACGGGGACATGAGCACCTCGGACGGGACGACCGTGAACCTCGTCGCTCGGGATCGGTCGCAGACATCTCCCCGTATGGGTGATGTGGTGCGGGTGCGTCCGGAGCGGACCTATGTCTTCCACAGTGACGGAGCGCAAGAGCGCATCGTCTGATCTCAGGTGTGCAGCCACACTGTTGTGTCGGGCCCGACGCGAACACCGGCTTGACTCGTCTCGACCAGGCCGGACGCCAGGATCACGCTGCCCGTCAGCGGTGAGTCGATCCATGACGTCGTCGTGTTCGCCACGACCGCGAAGCCCACGCCACGCCGGAAGGCGAGGACTCCAGGAGTGTCGACGTCGACGAGGGAGAAGTCCTCGCCTACCAAGTCGCGTCGGCGAATGGACAGACTGGATCGGTACAGGTTCAGCGTGCTGGTGGGGTCGACTTCCTGCGCCGCGATGGTGTCGGACGCCCAGTCATCGGGTTGCGGCAACCACAGTGCGACGTCGGTGCGATCGGTGAATCCGTAAGGCGGCGCATCGCCCGACCACGGGAGGGGCACCCGGGCCCCATCTCGACCCTTCTGCTGACCGGCCGACCGAAACCACACCGGATCCTGACGGGCTGCGTCGGGGATCTCCACGTCCGACAGACCCAACTCCTCGCCTTGATATACGTAGACCGAGCCCGGCAGCGCGTGTGCGACGAGGGCAAGTGCTCGCGCCCTCGCCCGCCCCAGCTCGCCACCACCCAGTCGCGTCACGACTCTCGGGGAATCGTGGTTGCTCAACGCCCATGTTGGCGGAGCGCCGACGACCGATACCGCGTCGATCGCGCGCGCAATGACCTTCCGCATGGTCGGTGCATCCCACGGAACGACGAGGAAGTCGAAGCCGAAGATCTGATGCAAGGTGTCCGGCGCGACGTAGCGCGCGGCTCTCTCCGGGGGCACCCACGCCTCCACGACAGCCATCTTGTCGTCGCCGTAGGAGTCCAAGACGCTTCGCCACTGACGATAGATGTCCTGCACTTCGTCCCGATCGAATAGCGCCGAGTTCGCCAGGCCCGCCCGACGCTGCACCGCCTCCTCGGACGTGGGGTCGAGGTCGAAACGCAATGACTGACTCAAACCGACGGGGTCGATCAGATCGGGGTAGGCCATGTCCTTCGCCAACCCGAGAGCGACGTCCACCCGGAAGCCATCGACCCCCAGGTCCAACCAGAAGCGGAGGGTTTCCAGCGCATCGGCCCGAACCTCCGCGTTGTCCCAATTGAGGTCCGGCTGAGTCGAATCGAACAGGTGCAAGTACCACTGACCTGCGGTCCCATCGTGTTCCTCGATGCGCGTCCATGCCGAGCCACCGAATATCGACTCCCAATTGTTCGGCGGCAACTCCCCGAGCGGTCCCCTCCCGTCCCGGAAGTGGAAGCGCCCTCGAGCGAGCGAACCGGGAGCCGAAGCAACGGCTTCGACGAACCAGGGATGACTCGCAGACACGTGGTTCGGGACGATATCCACGATCACACGCAATCCCCGCTCGTGCGCCTGCTGCACCAAATCTGCGAAGTCCTGCAAGGAACCGAACATCGGATCGACCGCACGGGGGTCACTGACGTCGTACCCCGCGTCCTTCTGTGGCGACGGATAGAAGGGAGACAACCACAAAGCATCGATGCCGAGCGATGCGAGATAGGGCAGGCCGTCGATCACACCACGCAAATCCCCACGGCCGTCGGAGTTTCCGTCGCGGAATGAGCGCGGATACACCTGGTACACCGCGGCGCTGCTCCACCAGGGTCGATGACGAGCAGCGCCGTCCGCCGCATCACCCACGTATCGAGCCCGAAGTCGATACCGGCCCCGTCGAGCCACGGACTACCAACTGGGTTGCAGCCCTGATCGGTTCGACACTCGGTGCGCCGTCACGCATCTGAGCGAGCAGCGACTCCGCGGCGATGCGACCCAGCTCGGCGACCGGCTGCACGACCGTGGTCAGATCGAGGTGCTCGGACATGTCGTGCCCGTCCACACCGACGATCGACACGTCCACTCCCGGTCGCAGTCCATGCGCCCGCAAGGCTCGGAGTGCGCCGAAAGCCATCTCGTCACTGAGTGCGAAGACCGCCGTAGGCGGTGTTGGTTGCGTCAGTAGCGCCGTCATGGCGGCCTCTCCACCTTCGATGGTGAAGTACCCGAAGGCCTCGAGCAAAGGGTCGACGTCGAGTCCAGCCGCGGACATCGCCTGCGCGAAACCCGTCTCCCGGTCGAACTCGGCGGTGAACGGAGCTTCCGAGGGAGACCCGCCGATGATGCCGATCCGTCGATGGCCGAGATTGATCAAATGCTGAGTCGCCAACCGCGCGGCAGCGACATCGTCGATCGTCACGCTCGGCACACCCACCACCGTCAGCCCGATGGTCGACGTCGGCATACCCAGATCGATGATCGCGCGCAGTTGGGGATCCGACGGTGGAACAGCGATCACCAGGACGCCATCCACGCGACGCCGGAGTCGCGGCGCAACGGGCGACGACTTCAACTGATTGTTGTGGTCGCCGATACAGGTGAGCAGCAGGTCCATGTCCGCTTCCTGCAGGACATCCTCCACACCGGACAGGACGGTGGAGAAGAACCAGCGGGCGATGTACGGGGTAACGACCGCGATGCTGCCCGTGCGCCCCGAGGCCAGGCGAGAGGCGCTGGGCGAGATGACGTAGTCCAGTTCGCTTGCCACCTGCTGCACCCGCCTACGCGTGCGCTCATCCACGTTGGGGAGACCGCGCAGCGCACGGGAGACGGTGGCGGTCGACACGCCTGCCGCTTCCGCGACGTCGCGGATGGTGATCCCCATCGGTCCCTCCCGTTCCTGGAGCGATGCTAGGCGGGGGTTGGGGGGAGACCACAAGCGATTACATGGAATATCCCTGTGAGATCTAGGCCACTTCGGCCGCGAGACTGTAAACGATGCCATCCAGCAGGTCAGTCTCGCTGGCCACCACGAAGTCGATGGGAAGCCGGCGCATCGTCTGGCGGAGCACCAAGGCCCCGCCGGCGATGACGTCCACCCTCCCGGGGTGCATGACTGGCTCGGCGGCACGCTCGCCGCGGGTCATCTGGAGGAGCCGGTCAGTGACGCGCTCGACCTGCGCCCGGGTGACGAGAGAACCATGGATCGCATCCGCGTCGTAGGTCGGCAGCCCATGGGCGAGTGCGGCCACGGTGGTGACCGAGCCGGCGAGGCCGACGAAGGTGCGGATGTCGCTGACGTCCACCTGGGCGAAAGCTCGATCGAGCAAGCGATCAATGGTGCTGACGGTCTGTTCGATCTGCTGCGGGGTCGGTGGGTCGTCGTGCAGATGACGCTCGGTCATTCGGACGCACCCCACATCCACGCTGCACATGGCGGCTATCGATCCGGTACGAGCGTCGCCGCGCACGAACTCGGTGGACCCACCACCTATGTCGCAGACCAGTACAGGTGACTCGAGCAAAACCGCGGGTAAGCCTCGGATGGCCCCAGTGAAGGACAGTTCTGCTTCCTCGTCCCCCGGCACGACTTCCGGTTCGATGCCCAACCGGTTACGTACGCCTTGCACGAACTGTTCAGCGTTACGTGCATCCCGTGAGGCCGAAGTTGCCACCATGCGAATCCGTCGTACGCCATTGTCGTTGATCAACCGGGCATATTCATCCACGGCGTCGAAGGTGCGCTGTAGCGCCTGCGCAGAGAACTCGCCTGTGGCGTCCACCCCTTCCCCCAAGCGCACGGTGAGCATGCGTCGAGTCACTTCGGTGATGCGACCGTCGATGACATCCGCGATCAGTAGCCGAATTGCGTTTGTGCCACAGTCGATTGCTGCGTAGCGGGTCATGAACACCCCGCATCATCGGAGCAGTTGCGCGGACTCCACCATTCGCCGATCTCCTCGAGAGCTTCGTCGCCAAAAGGATTCACGCCCGGTCCATCGGCAAGGCTCTGACCAACGAGCACGTGCAAGCACTTCACTCGAGTCGGCATACCCCCCGCGCTCACTCCGTCGATCTCGGGGACAACACCGAGGGCTGAGCGTTCCAGCAGATAACGCTCGTGGGCGGCGCGGTAACGGTTCTTCACATCGTCGTCGACTGCGAGTCGCTGCTCCATGTCGCGCATCCGCCCACTGCCCTCGATGCGACCTACCGCGCTGGCCAATGAGGGGCACGTGACGTAGTAGGTGGTGGGGAAAGGTGTGCCGTCATCCAGACGTGGCGCCGTGGTCACCACACACGGTTCCCCGCAGGGACACCGATGCGCGATGCCCACCACTCCACGCGGAGTGCGTCCGAGTTGACGTTCGATCGCATCGAGGTCAGCGGGGTCGATGTCCTCAGAACGCATGGCTCGACAATAGGACTACGTCGAGAGGGGTTGACTCGATCAGGTGCGCTCGTCGGCCACCAGCGGTGGGCCGTCGGCTCGTTCGATGGACTCCCACACGAGCGAATGCCAGCCCCGGGGGGCCTGCGTGGCAGCCTCCGACAGGACCGCCTCGGCTGGTCGACCGTCTCGGGAGATGGTGACGTATCCGATCTCCCCGGGTAGCACGAAGTGCAGTCGACGCCTGGCTTCGGTAGACACGAAGGCAGGATCCGACCACCGGGCGAGTTCGGTCTGCAATTCACCGATCCGCTCACTCGAGGCGGCGATGTCGGCACGCAATGCCGTCACCTCCGCACGCTGGGCCAACCAGTTGCGCACGGGAACCGACAAGGCAAGGACCAGGAGTGCGACGACGGCCACGAGGATGAGCGCTCGACCCGTGAGGTTGCCCCCCTCCCGAGTACCCGGGGTGCCCGAGGTACCGGGGCTATCGGGGGAAGCTGACGACACGGCCCGATCGTGTCACGGGAACCCCAATTTTCCCAGCAGCCCCACCGGTGGATCAGGCCGAACCCGACCCTGAGAATCGGGGGAACGCCCGCCGACCGGCGTAGCGGCCAGCGTCGGCGAGTTCCTCCTCGATCCGAAGCAGCTGGTTGTACTTGGCCACCCGTTCCGAACGGGCGGGCGCACCCGTCTTGATCTGGCCGCAGTTCACCGCCACCGCAAGGTCGGCGATCGTGGTGTCTTCGGTCTCGCCTGAACGGTGGGACATCATCGAGGCGTAACCCGCCGAGGTCGCCAGGGCGACGGCGTCCAAGGTCTCGGTCAGTGATCCGATCTGATTCACCTTGACGAGCAACGCGTTCGCTGCTCCGTCGGCGATCCCGCGGGCCAACCGCTCCGGATTGGTCACGAAGAGGTCGTCCCCGACGAGTTGGACGCCATCCCCGATCGCATCGGTCAGGTGCACCCAGCCGTGCCAATCGTCCTCGGCGAGCGGATCCTCGATGGAAACGAGGGGGAAGTCCGCGCGCAGAGACTCGTAGTAGCCGGTCATCCATTCCATGGAACGGTCGGCTCCCTCGAAGTGGTACGAACCGTCGGTGAAAAACTCGGTGGAGGCGACGTCCAGTGCCAATGCGATGTCGGTTCCGAGTGACAACCCGGTGGTGTCGACCGCTCTCCCGATGAGTTCCAACGCGGCGCGGTTGTTCGGCAGATCGGGGGCGAAACCTCCCTCATCTCCCAAGCCAGTGGCGTACCCCTCGGCCTTCAACACAGACTTCAAAGCGTGATAGACCTCGGCACCTTGGCGCAGCGCCTCGGAGAACGTGGGTGCACCGATCGGCGCGATCATGAACTCCTGGATGTCCACGCCGGTATCGGCGTGCGCGCCACCGTTCAAGATGTTCATCATCGGCACGGGCAGCACATGGGCGTTCGGTCCACCCAGGTAGCGAAATAGCGGGAGGTCAGCCGACAACGCAGCAGCCTTCGCCACCGCGAGCGAAACGCCGAGAATCGCATTGGCTCCCAGCCGCGCCTTGTTCGGCGTGGCGTCCATATCGATCATGGTCTGGTCGACGAGTCGTTGGTCCGACGCCTCGATGCCGATCAACTCCGGTGCGATCTCCTCCTCGACGGCCTGCACCGCCAGGAGCACTCCTTTGCCCAGGTACCGATCCCCGCCATCGCGCCGCTCGACAGCCTCGAAGGCGCCCGTCGATGCCCCGGAGGGGACCGCGGCCCTGGCAACGGTGTCGTCGTCCAACAACACCTCGACTTCGACGGTCGGATTCCCTCGGGAGTCGAGGATCTCTCGGGCGATGAGTGCTTCGATTTCTGCCATGGCGTAACCCTATTGACCGGGATCGACGTGCCACCCGAAGCCGAACCTCCAGAGCCGAGCCTCCAGAGCCGACCCTCCAGAGCCGACCCTCCAGAGCCGACTCTCCAGAGCCGATCGTCCAGACTGGGGGCATGGAGCACCGACCTGTCGAGTTGATCGGTGTGTACGCGGCGGATGGCGGCGTCATCGGTGAGTTGCGCTACATCGTTGGCAAAGTTCGCGGTACGACCCATTGCGCCTTATGCGACATCACCCATGGGTTCGCGCGGCGCAAGTCCAGTTGGGACCGCGCCTGCGGAGACTTCGACATCCCCATCAGGTTGGTTCATTTGAACGAGCGCAGTTCCGCGGAGACGGCGGCGTGCACCCTGGGAACACCGACCATCCTCGCCCGATGGCCCGATGGCGGGCTCACCGCGATCCTGGGACCGGACGATCTCGAACTGAACGGCTCGGTCTCCACGTTCTTCGATCGACTGTCGACGGCTGTGTCCAAGCCATGACGAGTGTGGACACGTGGCGCATCGGAGCGGTGGCCCTGGTCATCGCCGCGGTCATCGCCTACGCGGTTCTCTCGGGAGTCTGGGTCGGCACGGATTCCTCGTGGTACCGATCCCTGCAACAACCCTCCTGGCAACCACCGCCGTGGGTGTTCGGAGTCATCTGGCCGTACAACTTCCTCGCACTGGCGACCGTCTCGTCCGTCATCGCCTGGCAGGCGCCGGCGCAGCGCGTGATCGTGCTGATCATCTTCCTGTTGGCCAGCATCGCCTGTGCCGTCGCATGGGCGTATCTGTTCTACGTTCCCCACGATCTCGTCTTCGCGGCGATCACCCTGTCTGCTGCCGCGGTGCTCACCGTGCCCATCGTGGTGATTGGCTTCCTCACCGTTGCCCTGTGGGGGTTAGCGCTCGTGCCCTACGTGGTGTGGCTGGCCCTCGCGGCCTCACTGTCGTGGGGGTACGTCCGCTTGCACGGCTGAATCAGGATCCCAACTGATCCAGATAGTCGGTCAACGTCGCCTCGTCCCACTGCTCTTCCAAGGCCGCCGCGCGCTGGGCTGCGGCGGTCGCGGCGTCATCGGGGACCGATTCCCAGTCGGAGCGGACCCAGCCAGCGAGATAGGCGTCGGCATCGGTGTCGCCCAGCCGCATTGCAGCCTCATCGATCGCCTCTTGGAAGCGTTGCGCGAGGGGGACTTTGACCACTTGGTCACCTTCCCGGGCAGCGACCAGGGACGGAATATCCCGCCAATAGGTGACCTGAACGTCCGCCATCAATGCCTCCGCAGTGAGTCCAGCGCCGCATGGACCTCCGGCACGAGAGCCTCAGGGTAGTCCTGGGCGATGGATTCGAGGTCGCTGCGCATGTGCGGCGTCCAGAAGCTCCGCATGTGCGCCGCAACCTGTTCGGGCACCGCATGCCGGTTGGGCACGTTGGCAGCGATCTGGTTGATCATCTTCACCAGGTGGGCCTGCTCGTAGTTCAATTCGGCACCCGATACCGCGGTCACGCCTGCGCCTTCGAGGATGGACGAACCTCTACCGCCGTCACCTTGTATTCCGGGCAGTTCGTGGCCCAGTCGGAGTTATCCGTGGTGACGACGTTCGTGCCACTGACGGGATGGTGGAACGTGGTGTAGACGACACCCGCGGGAATCTCCGAGCTGATGCGCACGCGTAGTCGGGTGGTGCCCGCGCGGCTGGCGATCTCCGCCCATTCCCCGTCTCGGATTCCTCGGGCTTGTGCGTCCGCCTCATGCATGTCCAGGACATCTTCGGCGTGCCACACCACATTGCTTGTCCGACGTGTCTGGGCACCCACGTTGTACTGACTGAGAATCCGCCCGGTGGTGAGCAAGAGCGGGAACTTTCGCGTCGAGCGTTCGTCGGTGGGCACGTACGGTGTGGTGATGAACTGTCCCTTGCCGCGCACGAACGCATCGACGTGCATGACCGGGGTCCCCAGCGGTGCGCTCTCATTGCAGGGCCACTGAACGCTTCCGACCTCGTCAAGCAGTTCGAAGGAAACCCCCGAGAAGGTCGGTGTCACAGCCGCGATCTCGTCCATGATCTGACTTGCGCGGTCGTAGTGCATCGCGTAGCCCATCGCAGTCGCCAACGCACACGTCACTTCCCATTCCGCCATTCCCGTTCGCGACGGCATCACCGGGCGCACCCGGTTGATTCGACGCTCGGCGTTGGTGAAGGTGCCGTCCTTCTCCAGGAATGAGGTACCCGGAAGGAAGACGTGGGCGTACTTGGCCGTTTCATTGAGGAACAGGTCCTGGACGATCACGCAGTCCATGGATCGCAGGGCTTCGGTCACATGCGCGGTATTCGGGTCCGACTGCGCGATGTCCTCACCCTGAATATAGATTCCCTTGAACTGGCCAACCGTTGCTGCATCGAGCATGTTCGGGATTCGCATTCCGGGTTCGGACCGCATCTGCGCGCCCCACAGGGCCTCGAACTGCTCGCGGACGGTGTCATCGGAAACGTGTCGGTACCCACTGAATTCATGCGGGAATGAGCCCATGTCGCAGGAGCCCTGCACGTTGTTCTGGCCGCGGAGCGGATTGACGCCCACGCCCTCACGTCCGATGTTTCCGGTAGCCATCGCGAGATTCGCCATGGCCATGACCATCGTGGAGCCCTGCGAATGCTCGGTGACGCCGAGCCCGTAGTAGATCGCTGCGTTATCGGCCATCGCGTACGACCGAGCAGCGGCACGAAGTTGATCCGCCGGAACTCCCGTCACTTCTGCTAGCGCCTCCGGGCTGTTCTCCGGCAGTCGGATGAACTCTTCCCAGGCACGGAAAGATTCACCGTCACAGCGCTGGTCGACGAATTCGCGATCGATCCATCCTTCGGTGGCGATGACGTGAGCCATGGCATTGACGATGGCCACATTGGTACCTGGCATCAACTGCAGGTGATGGCTTGCCGCGACGTGGGCGGATCGCACGAGATCGATGGTGCGTGGGTCGATCACGATCAGCTCTGCGCCCTGGCGTAGTCGACGCTTCATCCGAGAGGCGAAGACCGGATGCGCATCGGTGGGGTTGGCTCCGATGACCACGATGACGTCGGCCTTCTCGACCGACTTGAAGTCCTGGGTACCGGCGCTGGTTCCGAAAGTCTGCTTCAGTCCGTACCCGGTCGGTGAATGGCATACGCGCGCACAGGTATCGACGTTGTTCGTGCCGAACGCTGCGCGCACCATCTTTTGAACGACGTACACCTCTTCGTTAGTGCACCGTGAGGAAGTGATACCACCGATCGCGTCGACACCGAATTGGCGCTGAATCGAGGTGAGTCTCTCGGCAGCGAAGTCGATCGCCTCGTCCCAGCTAACGACTTTCCACTCGTCATCGATGGACTCGCGGATCATGGGCTCGACGACGCGATCTTCGTGACTGGCATACCCCCAGGCGAAACGACCCTTCACGCACGAGTGGCCAGCATTCGCCCCGCCCGTCTTGTCCGGAACCATTCGAACGAGTTCGTTTCCACGGAGCTCCGCCACGAAGGAGCAGCCGACCCCGCAGTAGGCACACGTGGTCTTGACCTTGCGCGTGGGAACCCCCAGGTCGATGACGGTCTTCTCCTGCAAAGTGGCCGTGGGGCATGCCTGCACACATGCTCCGCACGAGACGCACTCGCTTTCCAGGAAGGGGACACCCTCGCTCGCCGCGACCTTGGATGCGAAGCCGCGACCGGCGATCGTCAAGGCGAAGGTTCCCTGCACCTCCGAACATGCGCGCACGCACCTGCTGCAGGCGATGCACTTGCTCTCGTCGAACGTGAAGTACGGATTCGATTCATCTTTCGGGGCATCCAGGTGATTGACGCCATCTGGGTAGCGCACATCCCGAAGGCCCACTACACCCGCCATGTCCTGAAGCTCGCAATCACCGTTGGCAGGACACGTCAGACAATCGAGCGGGTGATCGGATATGTACAGCTCCATCACACCCTTGCGCAGTTTGTCCAGGCGCGGAGTCTGAGTCCTGACGGACATGCCATCGACGCACGGAGTGGTGCAGGAAGCAGGTGTACCCGGCCTTCCATCGATCTCCACCAAGCACAAGCGGCAGGAACCAAACGCGTTGAGCGAATCGGTTGCACACAGTTTGGGAATGTCGGTGCCGGCCAGGGCGGCGGCGCGCATGATCGAGGTGCCATCGGGGACGTGAATCTCCACGCCGTCGACGAGCACCGTGACGATCGATGGCGAATCGACCGCCGGGGTGCCGAGATCGCGCTGGTCGTCGAGCACCGTCATCCGTGCACCTCCTGAGCGGAACGTCCGTCGCTGGACCGGAAATCGTCGGGAAAGTTATCCAGGGCGCTGAGCACGGGCATGGGCGTCAGCCCACCCATGGCACACAGCGAACCGTCGGTCATCACCTCGCACAAGTCGCGCAGCAGCATCTCATTGGATTCAGGATCCACCCCACGTCGGATCAGGTCAATGACTTCGGCGCCTCGAACCGAGCCGATGCGACACGGAGTGCACTTGCCGCAGGACTCCTCGGCGCAGAATTCCATGGCGAAATGGGCTTGTTCGGCCATGTCGACCGTCTCGTCGAACACGACGAGACCACCGTGACCGAGCATGCCGCCGGCCTCGGCCAAGGACTCGTAGGCCATTGGCACCTCGAGCCGGTCCGCTGGTAGGTAAGCGCCGAGTGGGCCGCCGATCTGCACCGCCTTGACCGGTCGTTCGGATCGAGTGCCACCTCCGAATCCATAGACGAGTTCGCTCGCCGTCACACCGAATGCCACCTCGACGATGCCACCGCGCGCGATGTTCCCCGCCAATTGGAAGACCTGGGTTCCCTGAGAGCGTCCGATACCGAGGGCTGCGTAGTCCTGCGCACCTCGCGCCAGGATCGATGGAACACTCGCGATGGTCAAGACATTGTTCACAACCGTCGGTGTACCGAAGAGGCCTTCGACGGCCGGTATCGGCGGCTTGGCGCGAACCATTCCGCGTCTGCCTTCGATGCTCTCCAACATCGCGGTTTCCTCGCCGCACACATACGAACCCGCGCCGACTCGCACCTCGACGTCGAAGGGCACGTTCGAATCCAGAATGGATTCACCGATCCAACCCTGCTGGTAGGCGATCGCGATGGCCTTCTCGACGGTGGCGATGGCATCGGGGTACTCCGAGCGGATGTAAATGATGCCCCTGTCCGCTCCGACGGCGTACGCGGCGATCGCCATTCCCTCGAGCAGCGTGAAGGGATCGCCTTCCATCAGCATCCGATCCGCGAACGTTCCGCTGTCACCCTCGTCGGCGTTTACGCACACGTACTTGTGCGCCGGAGCCGACGGGTGGTCACCTCGGTGGCGACGCGCGGGCGTCTGAGCGACGGTTCGCCACTTGATGCCCGCAGGAAAACCAGCGCCTCCACGTCCGCGCAACCCGGACTCGATCACCTCGTCGACCACGGCTTCCGGCTTCACCTTCACAGCCGCACGCAGACCCTCGATGCCGCCGTGCGTTCGATAAGCATCGGGGTCGAGCGGATCGATCACGCCGACGCGGGAGAAGAGCCACCGATCTTGACGCGCGAAGAAGTCGATCTGCTCGACCGGCCCGAGGAAAGAAGGCGATGCCTCGTCGAGCACGGCATTCGTTACGTCGGCTGCGGCCACGTTCCCCCAGCCGACTCGCGCACCCGTCCGCTCGTCGATGCGTTCGACGAGCGGTTCGAGCCACAGCATGCCGCGACTGCCCGTTCGCACGATTGACTCCCCGCGCTGGATGAGCGCGTCGGCGACCTCGTCGGCACCCACCGAGCGCGCAGCGGAATCTCCTGGAACGAACCACACGCTCACGAGCCACCCCCAGGAGCCATCGTCCGGACGCGACGCTCGATCGACTCCACGCTGGCTCGGCCGAGCAGTTCCCCGCCAATGGAAGCCGCCGGCCCCAGGGCGCAGTTGCCCAAGCAGAAGACGGGTTCGTCGACGCCCGTCAGTGCAGCGAGATCGGGGTCCGCTTCACATGCTCGGCGCCACTGACGCTCGAGCTCGCGGGCTCCGACGGCCTGGCACGCCTCGGCCGCGCACAGTCGGACCGGCACGGCAGCCGGTGGAGTGGTTCGAAGATCGGAGTAGAACGTCAGCACGCCGTGAACGTCCGCGCGCGAAACGTTGCAGCTCTCGGCGACGATCCCGATGGCCTCGGCGGGCACGTATCCGAAGCGCTCCTGGATGCCCTGAAGGCACCGAAGGACGGGCCCGGGTTCATCACAGATCCCCGAGACGACATCCCGGGCTGCTTCTTCAGACCACGAGTCGAAGTGAGTTCCGGTCATCACGCTCGCACCCACTCACCGCCGGAGTAGACGTTCATCCGGTCTTCTCGAGCGAAGCCGATGAGAAGGAGGTCGTACCGGCGGGCTACTTCCACCGCCAAGGTCGTTGGACCGGACACCGCGACGATCGAACCGATGCAAGCGCTCAAAGCCTTGGCGACGATCTCGTAGGAGACGCGACCGCTGACCACCAACACGTGATTGGTGAGAGGGAGCAGACCGTCCATCAGAGCACGGCCGATCACCTTGTCCACTGCGTTGTGCCGACCGACGTCCTCGCGCACGAAAAGCACCTCGGAGTCCGGGCCTACGAGTGCGGCAGCGTGCAGTGCACCCGTGAGGTCGAACATCTTCTGACGAGACCGCATCTGCTCTATCAGGTCCAATGCCTGCTGTGGCTCGAGCCGCCACCCCGGCGTATGGAGCTCCGCGTACGGATCCGGGACGGCGTCGATGACGTCGGCGCTGCATACGCCGCATGAACTGGACGTCACATAAGCACGTGGACGTGGAGGGACTATGCCCGGAGCTATCCGCACGCGGACCGTGTCGACCTCATCGGCCTCGGATCCATTCGAGGATTCCGCACCCGAGCTCGAGGACGCGGCGAGTGCCTTCATCTCCACGATGTCGTCGGCGTGACGAAGGCCGGCCTCGCTCACCAACCAACCCGCGGCAAGATCCAGATCGTGACCGGGCGTCCTCATCGTGGTCGCGACAACCTCACCCTGGACCACGAGCGTCAAGGGTGACTCGACCACTATTCGATCGATGCGGTCGATGCGCTTGGAGCCGCGGCGCGTGACATCCTCGAGCCGAATGGTCGGCCGTGGACTCGTGGTGTGGCCCACGGCTAGAACAACCCCACTACCTGACCGTCGAGGATGTCGATGCGTTCGCTCGACGGCACCTTCGGCAAACCGGGCATCGTCATGATGTCCCCGCAGACAGCGACGATGAACCCGGCGCCGGCCGAGAGCCGAACCTCACGGATATTCATGGAGTGGCCAGACGGAGCGCCACGCAAGGAAGGGTCGGTGGAGAAGGAGTACTGCGTCTTCGCGATGCACACGGGCAGGTGGCCGTACCCCTCCTCGGCCAACTCACGCATGCGAGATCGGACTTTGGAATCGGCGGTGACCTCCGACGCCCCGTAGATCTTCGTCGCGATGGCCTCCACCTTCTCCCATAACGTCGCGTTGTCGGGATAGACGAAAGATCCGTGACCGGCATCAACCGGACGCTCATCCTCGTCGCAGATGCCTGCCACGATGCGCGCCAACTCTGCCGCGCCCGCCCCACCATCAGCCCAGTGACTCGCGAGCACGATCGGCACACCGAGAGATTCCACGTGGGATCGCAGAAGTTCGATTTCCGCCGGTGTGTCGGTGACGAATTGATTGATCGAGACCACAGGTGGGACGCCATAGTGATCACGCACATTGGCAATGTGCCTTTCCAGATTCACCATTCCGGCCTTCAGCGCATCCAGGTCTTCGTTAGTCAAGTGCTTGGCGTCGGCCCCCCCGTGATACTTCAATGCCCGGATGGTCGCGACGATCACTGCTGCGGAGGGGTGGAGCCCCGCACTTCGACACGTGATGTCGATGAACTTTTCCGCACCGAGGTCGGCTCCGAACCCGGCCTCCGTCACGACGTAGTCCGCCAGCCGCAGCGCGCCGGTTGTCGCGATGACACTGTTGCACCCGTGTGCGATGTTCGCGAAAGGTCCACCGTGGACGAAGGCAGGCGTCCCGTCGAGGGTTTGCACCAGGTTCGGTGACAGTGCGTCCTTGAGCAGGACCGTCATGGCGCCCTCGGCGCTTAGATCGCTCGCTCGGATGGGGTGCTTGTCTCGCGTGTATCCGACGACGATTCGCCCTATGCGCTCCTTGAGATCCGCGAGATCGGTGGCCAGGCAGAAGATCGCCATGATCTCCGATGCGACGACGATGTCGAAACCGTCCTGACGTGGGAAGCCGTTTCCAGGACCACCGAGCGCAACGGTGATGTCTCGGAGAGCGCGATCGTTCATGTCCACGACACGCTTCCACGTCACGCGTCGGACATCGATTCCCAGTGAATTGCCGTGGTGGATGTGATTGTCGATCAGCGCTGCCAGGAGGTTGTTCGCGAGAGCTATCGCGTTGAAGTCCCCCGTGAAGTGCAGGTTGATGTCCTCCATCGGCACCACCTGGGCTCGACCGCCACCAGCGGCGCCTCCCTTCATGCCGAAGACCGGCCCAAGCGAGGGTTCCCTCAGGCAGATCATCGCGTTCTTGCCGATATGCCGCAGGCCGTCACCCAGTCCGACGGTCGTGGTGGTCTTGCCTTCTCCGGGTGGAGTCGGACTGATGGCGGTGACCAGCACCATGCGTGCATGTGATCGAACGGGCTGTTGCAGCAACCAGTCAAGGCGGACTTTGGCCTTCGTTCGACCGTACGGTTCCAACGCGTCTTCGGGGATGCCGATCAAGGCGGCGATCTCAGGTATCGGCGTCAGCGTCGCCGCCTGGGCGATCTCGATGTCGGTAGGCATAGGTATTCCTCGTCACGCGCCCTGTGCGGCGCGTGCCTTCTCGATCAAGATGGGCAGCAGGGAATGCAGGTTGTCCACCACCGCGTAGTCCGCGTGGGCCATGATCGGCGCCTGCGCGTCGGTATTGATGGCGATCAAGGTCTTAGCGGACTTGCACCCCGCTATGTGCTGGGTCGCCCCGCTGATGCCGAACGCGAGATACAACTCGGGTGCCACCTTCGTGCCCGTTTGCCCGACCTGCTCCGCATGTGGACGCCAGCCAGCCGCGGTCACGACCCGCGAGCACCCCACCGCACCGCCGAGGATGTCGGCGAGCTCTTCGAGCATCGCGAATGCCTCAGGACCGTCCATACCGCGACCACCCGAGACGACGACCTTCGCTTCGGCCAATCCGACGCCGGTCGCTAGGGCTCCCGTTCGATCCTCGATCCGAACCACCAGATCCGCATCGGACAGAGGTACGTCGAACATCTGCGTTGTGGCCGATCCCGGGTTCTCCTGGGCGGCTACGGAATGCGCCTGCACCGAGGCCAACAGCGGACTTCCCGTCACCTTGCTGTTCTCCAATAGGTTGCCGCCCCAGCGCGCCCGGGTGACTTCGGCGGTCTCCGGCGAGGTCAGGGTGATCCCGCTGCACTCGGCAACGAATGCCACATCTCGGACGGCGGCGACGTGGGCGAGCACTTCGTTGCCACGTGGCGTACTGGCTGCGAGAACAACTCGGGGCGACGTTTGCTCCATGACCGAGAGCACCGCGCGCGCATTTGCCAGCGGGGTGTAGTCCGCGAGTCGATCATCGACTCCGTGATGCACGGTACGCACGCCGTACTTGGCAAGTTCGTCGGCGCATTTCTCCGCATTAGCGCCGACAACCACGGCCTGGACGTCGTCGTCGATGGAACGCGCCATAGTCGCTACTTGACCGGCGAGAGGGTCGATCTCTCCCCGATCGTGATCGACATACATCAAGATCATGACAACACTCCGATCTGCTTCATCACATCGACGAGGGCTTCGGCCGCCTGCTCGCCAGCGCCGAGGTTTTGAGCACCCTTGGATTCGCGGACCGGTGCCGTCAGGTTCAGCAGTTCGATGCGCGGTGCATCGAGATTCGCCTGCACTTCGTCGATGGGCTTCTTGCGGGCCTTGATGCGTCCGGGCACCGACGGGTAGCGAGGAATGTTCAATCCATCCTTCACGGTCACGACTGCCGGCAAAGGAACCCGATACACCTCGCGCATGCTTCCCACGGCCCGCTCGCACGTGGCGACGCCGTCGGTGATGCGCATGCCCTTGACCGCCGTGACGACGGGCCGCCCGAGCCGGTGCGCCAATCGCACCCCGGTCTGGGAATTCGCGTTGTCCGCGCTCTCCGATCCCAGCAGGATCAGATCGAAGGGGGTGCCGTCGGCTTCGATCGCGTCGCCGAGCGCCTTGGCTGCGGCCTGAGGATCCACGTCGGTCGAATCGGAACGGATCCAGATCGCCCGATCGGCGCCGATGGCGAACTGCTCGCGGATCTGCTCCTCGACTCCCTCCGGTCCCAAGGACACCAGCGTGACCGTTCCCCCGAACTCCTCCTTCAGTTGCACGGCGGCTTCGACGGCGCATTCCTCGTGCGGACTCAAGGTGAATCCCAACTTGTCGGTGTCGATCGCCATAGCGTCGTCGGTCAGCATGATGGCGCTGCCGAGTAGCGGGTACCTCTTGATGCAGACGCAGATCTCCATCAGCCGGTGATCCGTTCGTTAGCAGGGTCGAACAACGGGGTTGCGCCCACTCGTTCGACGACGACGGGGTAGCGCTCGCCGAGGTACTCCACCAGCAGGTCCGTGCCTTCGACCGCATGCTCCGGCGGCAGGTAGGCCATGAGTAGGTGCTTGCCGAGCGAGGGAGCCGATCCCGCACTGGTCACGAACGACCGTCGTCCGTGCTTGTCCGTGATCGGCGCTCCGTCGAGGGTCAGTACGGGCTCCATGCCGAGCATGTAGCGCTTCTCCCCCGTGGAACTCGTGTGGTCCGTGACCGACAACGTGCACATCACGGCAATCGGATCCTCGTCCCGCTGGGCGAGGTAGGCCTCCTTGCCGATGAACTCCTGATCCTTCACCTTCTTCAGGGCCATGCCGGCTTCGACGAGGTTGTACTCGCTGTCCAGCTCGGCACCGTAGGCGCGGTAGCCCTTCTCCAGCCGCCCTGTCGTGCCGTAGACGCCGATGCCTACCGGGATCAGCCCGTGTTGCTGGCCTGCATGCCACACCATGTCCCACAACTTGGCGCCTTGTTCCATGGGCAGGTACAACTCCCAGCCGAGGTCGCCCACGTAGGAGATGCGCGACGCGAGCACCCGTAGCGGACCCATCTCGATCACCCGACAGGTTCCGAAGGGGTGACCCTCGTTGGACATGTCGGCCTTCGTGAGGGATTGGATGATCGCGCGCGCGTTCGGACCCCACACGCCGAGGGTCGTCATGGCGGACGTCAGATCCTGGATCTGTGCGCTGCCATCCGCCGGCAACTGATCGGCGAACCACTTCTTGTCCGCCATGCCGTGAGCGCCACCGGTCACCACACGGAAGTGATGGGTTCCCAAACGCATGATGGTGAGGTCTGACTTGAAGCCGCCTCGCGGAGTGAGTACCGGCGTGTAGATGACCTTGCCCACCGCGACGTCCATTTGACGAACCGCAGTCCGTTGTACGACATCCAGTGCCCCTGGGCCGACGATGTCGAAGATCGCGAACGCGGTGAGATCGATCATGCCGGCCGTCTCCCGCATCTGGAGGTGCTCGGCATTGATGATCGGCGACCACCAGCGCGAATCCCATTCGGCCGTCCGCGGCATCACCGCGTCGCCGAACTTCTCCACCAAGGCGGCGTTGCTCTCGTACCAGAACGGGCGTTCCCAGCCGACGGTCTCGTAGAAGACCGCACCGAGAGCCTTCTCCTGTTCGTAGTAGGGCGAGAGCCGAACGTTGCGATTACTGCCCCATTGCTCCCCCGGATGGATGATCCCGTAGGTCTTGATGAAGCCCTCGGAGGTACGCGCGACGATGTGCTCGCGAGTCTTGTGATGTTCGTAGAAGCGGGAAACGTCGGCGCCGTGCAGGTCGATCTCCGGCTCGCCCAGCACGATCCACTCGGCGATCGATTTGCCCACTCCCGGACCTTCCTTGATCCAGACGGCTGCGGCGGACCACAGTCCCTTGACTTCGGGCGTCTCGCCGAGGATCGGTGCACCATCGGGTGTCAAGGAGAGCAAGCCGTTGCAGGCGTACTTCTCCCCAACGCTTTCGTCGCCCACGATGTCGGGCATCAATTCCAGCGCGTGCTCGTCTTGGAGATCGAAGTCCTCCTGCGTGAACGGCATCTCCGTCGGCGAGAGTGCTGCTTGCTCGTTGGAGGGAATCTCATCGGCTTCGTACAGGATCGCCCGGTGGGCGTACGACCCGATTTCCAGTCCGGTGCCGTGCTGCCGCTCGTACATGAACGTGTCCATGTCGCGGATGATCGGCCACTCGATGTCGCCTTTGGTATCGGCGAAGAAGGGCACCGGGCCGATGTCCTTCATCTGGTGCACGGCCGGCGTCAGCGGGATGGCAGCCCCCGCCATGGCGGCTATTCGCGGACTCCACACCCCGCAGGCGACCACGACGCACTCCGTGGCGATGGTGCCGCGGTCGGTGACGACCGCCGAGACTTTCCCATCGGTCACTTCGATGTCCAAGACTTCGGTATTGGACAAGCTCGTCAGCGCACCCAGTTCTTGGGCACGCTCGCGCATGATCGTGCCGGCGCGTAACGAATCCACCACACCTACGGACGGGGTCCAGAATCCACCGAGGATCACAGACTCGTCGATGTAGGGAACCTTCTCCTTCACCTGTTCGGGTGTGAGTAACTCGGTGTCATTGATGTCGAAGGACTTCGCCGACTGCATACGACGGGTCAGTTCCTGCATGCGGTCCTCTGTGCGAGCGACTTCGATGCCGCCACACTCCGTGAAGACACCCATCTCCTTGTACTGCTTCATGCTTTCGAGCGTGAGTTGGGTGATCTCCTTGCTGTGATCGGTGGGGAAGATGAAGTTGGACGCATGGCCGGTGGAGCCACCGGGATTGGGCAATGGACCCTTGTCCACTTGCACGATGTCCCTCCAACCCAACCGTGCTAGGTGGTACACGATCGAGTTGCCGACGATGCCCGCGCCGATGACGACACACTGTGCGCTGGTGGGCGCCTTCGGTTCTTCTGCCATGTCTTTCCGATCCTTTTCTCGTAGGACTTGCATTGCTCGACTTGCTACTTACAGGGCGCGACGCATCTCCGCCTCGAACCCCTCGATGTGCTTGCTCATGACAACCGCGGCTCGCTCGGCGTCACCATCACGGATGGCTTCCAATATCTCGCGGTGCTCGAGGACCGCTTGCTGCAGGTGCGTGACCTTCGTCAGACCGAGAAACCAGATGCGAAGTGCGTGCGTGTAGTAGTTGTCCAGATCATGGGCGAGATAGGCGTTGTGACTCGCCTGATACACGCAATGGTGGATTCGCTCGTCGAGGTCCATCAGAACCGTCCGGTGCTCGTCGACACCACTTCGCTCGAAGATCTCCAGGTCCGCCAACAGGCCGTCGATGACAGCGAGGTCATCCGCGTCGCGGCGACTAGCGGCCAAGGAGGCAGCGAACGGTTCGAGTTGTTCACGCACCTCGCTGATCGCGCGCAGATCTCTCGGGTCAACCCCCGCCACGAACATGCCACGGCGCGGGTACACCTCGATGAGGTGCTCGGACGCCAGTGCGCGCAGGGCTTCGCGCACTGGCGTCCGGCCCAGTCCGAGTTGTTCACACAACCCGGATTCACTGATCACCGCTCCGGGCTCGAGCTCGGCGGTGCAGATCATGCGGCGAAGACGCCCATAGGCCTGGTCGGCTAGGGACTGCGTCATCGCGGGAGCCACGTGTACAGATATATCAGTTCGCAGTGTTCTTGTACACCAGATTCCGGAAAGAGCCCCGCCTCCCGCCGTTTCGGCCTTAGTCGTGGGCCAGGAGGGCCTCGACCTCGTCCGCCAGACCACCCCGCCCCACCGGGACGACGGTCAAGGGCAGTCCCAGCGCATCGGCCGCTTCGCGCGCCGCCGCCGCAAGATCGGGGTCATCCGGTCGGGTCGCCAGCCACACCACATTCCGATAGTTCCCGAAGTAGTCCTCCCGCAAGTGCGGGTAGCGATCCAGGCCCAGTTCCACGATGACCGATCGGTGGAATCCACGAACAAGGAAATCGGTCAGCAGATAGGTGCCCGGCTCCTTCGCCATGAGGTCGCGCACCCGTTCCGGGCCGGCATACACGTCGTAGCAATGCTGCCCACCGAGTCGAGTGACGCCGTGGCGCTCGCACACATCATCGAGCGACCCGTAGGTGCCACAGTCGGCATAGGCGATACCGACTCGCTCGTAGTCGTTCTTGATACGAAGCAACAACTCCTCCACGGCCGAGGAAATCCGCTCCGGATGGTTGTGTAGCAGTGGCGGCAAGGGGTAGACGGTGACCCCCCAACCATGTTGCCGGTCGAGTTCGATCAGGTCGGAGGCCAGAGCCCCGCACGCGATGAGTGCGACATTGGCCCGCGCTGGATCGTTCACGAGACTGGGAAGGCCAGTTCCTCGACGAATCGATCGTTGAAGTCCTCACGGTCGGACAATTCGACGTAGGTGATCACGTTGAGCAGTGAGTGGGCGCCGTTGCGCTCAGAGCCCGACAGCAGGACCATCTTCGCGCCCTCGCCGGCCACGTTCCCCGCACTGACCACGCGAGAGGCCGCGATCTTCGGAACCAAGCCGATTCGGATCGCGTTCTTCGGCGAGAGGTAACTGCCGAACGAGCCGGCCAGCAGTACCTGCTGAACGTCCTGCTCCTTGATTCCAAACTCCTCCAACAAGATCGCCCATCCGGTCGAGATGGCCGCCTTCGCGAACTGAAGTTCCCGCACATCGCGCTGCGAGAGATACACACCGTTCCCGGCGACCGGATCGCCGCTCAGAACGAAGATACGTTCCTGTCCACGCATCACCAGCCGATCGGCAACGTGCGGAGCCACTTTCGTCGCTTGCTCATCGGAGACGAATCGTCCCGACTCATCCAAAATGCCCACGCGTACCAATTCGGCGACCGCGTCGACGAGACCGGACCCGCAGATGCCCACCGCGTCGGCGCCGTCGATGCATTCGACGTGAACCCCGGATTCGTCGATGCGGACGACTTCGATGGCACCGGGGGCCGCTCGCATTCCGCACGCGATGGAGGCCGCTTCGAACGCCGGGCCCGCGGGTGCTGCGGTAGCCAGCAGTCGCTCACCGTTGCCCAGGATCATTTCGCAGTTGGTGCCCACGTCGATGAACAGCCGAACACGCTGATCCCGATCCATGCCGCACGCCAGGCCACCGGACACGATGTCGCCACCAACGTACGCACCCAAAGCTGGGAACAAGCACGCGCGAGCGCGCGGATTGACGTTGATGCCGAGTTCATCCGCCCTAGCGTCCGGGTAGTCCTCGGCCGCCAAGATAAAGGGAGCGACGCCCAGTGGCTCCGGGTCTATCCCCAGCGCGATCTGGACCATGGTGGCATTGCCCGCCACCGCGACCTGGTAGACCTCGGAGCGCTCTACGCCGGCTTCATCGCAGACCTCACCGGTCAATTCATCCAGCGTCTGATGCGCGAGCGATTGAAGTGTGTTCAACGCATCCGGGTCGAGCATGGTGGCGCTGATCCGACTGATCACGTCAGCACCGAACCTTTGCTGCTTATTGAGCATCGACGAGACGGCCAGCGGCATGCCATTGGTCAGATCCAGCAACGTGGCCACCACCGTGGTGGTGCCGAGGTCGTAGGCGATTCCGAAGACCCGGCCGGATGTGTCGCCGGGCTCCACCGCGACGAGAACGTCATCGACCACGACGGCCGTCACCTGGAAGGAGGCAGAACGCAGTACTCGCGGCAGGGTGCGCAACACCATCGGATCGGCACTCGACGCGATATCCGTGATCGCATCCATGACACGGCGCAGGTCAGGGCGCTGATCGGTCAGCGTTGGCTCAGCCAGTTCCACGAAGCGCTTGAGGACTGTGGGTCGATGGATGACCTGTCGACCGACGCCCACGGTCGAGGCCTTGGGCCGGGTGGTGAGCGGAGGGACATGTACCCGAAGGTCGCCACTCGCCACCGCTTGGCAAGCCAGCCGCCACCCGGCCTGCAGCTCCTCTTCGGTGAAGGCGCGTGCGTCGACGCTGCCTACGGGTACGTCTCCGCGAAGGATCTGCACGCGACACTTTCGGCACGTTCCATGGCCCCCGCACGTCGAATCCACGGCGATCGCGTTCCAACTCGCGACATCGAAGACGTTCACACCGACGGGAGCGCGGACGTGCTTGCCGGATGGCTCGAAGTCAATCGCCACGCGCGCGAGGTCCTCGTGACCACCGCCTTCGATATGGGGAATCTCGGGTCCGGGTTGGTCGACGAGGACGGTGGAGTCCTGGTTCCCCAAATCGGGGTGCTGATCGGCCATTGGTCGATGATCCCCTAGCCAGCGGCCTCGCGCGCGCGATGGGCCGCGATCCAATTCATGCCCCATTCGTCATTGCCGAGCATCAAGTCGGCTGCCTTGACGGCGGTGACGATCTGCGGGGTGCGCGCATCCATGATCGCGCTGGTCAATCCAGCGCCCATGGCCATCGGCAAGAACACCGAGTTCAGCGTGTGGCGATCCGGCATCCCGAAGGACACATTGGAAGCGCCGAGCGTCATATTGACCCCGATATTGGTGGCGATCAGTTCGATCGTCTCCAACGTGCGAACGACCATCTGGGAGTCCGCGCCGATAGGCATCGCGAGGGGATCGATGACGATGTCCTCGATGGGGATTCCGTACTTCGAGGTTGCCGTGTCGACGAGGTATTGCGTCAACTCAAAACGCCTCTGCGGGTCCTCGGGGATCTCCTTATCGTCGTTCGGCAGGGCGATAACCGCAGCTTGGTACTTCTTGACCAAGGGAAGGATCAGTTCCATGCGTTCGTCTTCGGCCGTGACCGAGTTGACGAGCGCCTTGCCCTCGTAGGCAGCTAGGCCGGCTTCGAGTGCCTCGACCACGGACGAGTCGATGCACAGCGGGATATCCGTGATTCCCTGGATCAGCCGAACTGCCTGGGCGAGTAGTGCGGCTTCGTCCACCAGCGGGGCACCCATGTTGACGTCGAGCATCATCGCGCCACCTGCAATCTGGTCGGCGACGTCCTTCTCGACGGCCGATAGATCCCCGGCGCGAAGTTGCTCCTGGAAGGTCTTGCGGCCGGTCGGATTGATTCGCTCCCCGATGATGCAGAAGGGCTGATCCGGGCCGATGGTCACGGACTGGTTAGCCGAACTGACGATGGTGTGCATGATGCTCCTGCCGTTGATGTGTGCTTCGACTGATACGTGATTCAGGTTCCTAGGCGCTGCGCGCCGTTGTGCCAGATGCTGATGGACCGATGGCGACGTCCGTCACCAGGCGCTCCACGGTTCCGTCGTGGCGGAAATCCGTGACGTGGACACCGGCCACCCCCGGCAGCGCGAGTGCATGCTCCACCTGTTCGCGAACAACACGGTACGACTCCTCAGCCGGGTCAGCTGCCTGGGCGACGCGTTCGATGATCGATGCAGGTACGTGGATGCCCGGCACGTTCGACTCCATGAAGCGCAATGCACCCGCGGACTTGGTCAAGATCACGGTGGGCATCAATGCAGCCTCGTCAGCAACCCCGTTCTCCCGACACCCGTTCACGAAGGCTTCGAGCAATTCGGGTTGGTAGCCGATCTGCAGTTGCACGAAACGCGCACCCGCGTCCACCTTCATGCGCGCTCGGCGGATCCGCACATCGGCTGGCGGTGCGTAGGGGTTCTCCACTGCACCGATCAGCAGCTCAGTCGGATGCTTGAGGCGGCGACCCGAAAGGTAGTTACCGTCGGAAAGCCCCGACATGATCGAGATCAATTGCGGTCCGTCGATGTCGAAGACCCGGCGCGCCTCCGGTTCGTCACCGGCGGTCACGTCGTCGCCGGTGAGGGCGCAGAAAGTGGTGACCCCGTGCATCGAAGCGCCAACGACGTCGGCCTGGACGGCGATCCGATTCTTGTCACGACATACGACCTGCATGATGGGTTCAACGCCGAGTTGCTTCACCGCGATCGCCATGGCGACGTTGCTGGCATGTGCGTGGGCAGCAGGGTTATCGGTGATGTTCACCGCGTCCACGAACCCCCGGTACTGCATGAGGGTCTGGTCGACCGTCGACAGATCACCACCGTCCATGGCGGGGAACTCAGCCGTGACGATGGGTCGCTCACGGGTGCGGACGAGATCACGAAAGGAGGACATCAGTGGGTGCCCTGCCAGCCGGCCGGCGTTTGGCGGTCCTTGCCATTCATCAGGTTGACCCACGACGAGTCGCCCTTGAGTTGATTGTTCACCGGTGGGCGCAGGTGCCCCACTTCCTCCCGCCAGGATTTCGGTAGCAGTGGCATGTTCTCCGCGCGATCATTCGCTTTGACCCACACGCATCGCATCTCCGGCTTCACCTCGCAATTGCCGTCTGTGCGAACTCCTCCGCATGGACCGTTTCGGAGGGTCTTGGGGCACGTCATCGGGCACGTCATGCCAGTGGAGTGCAAGACGCACTGTCCGCACATTTGGCAATCCCAGATGGGACCTTTGACGGCGTGCTCGACGATGGGAAGCAAGGAACGCAGCATGATCAGCTACCGGTTCGCGCCGCGAGCAGTTCCTTGGCCCGCCGTACCGCGGTCGCTGCGTCTGCGGCATAACCATCGGCACCGCAGACATCCGCGTACTCCTGCGTGACGGGAGCACCGCCCACCATGATGACGATGTCGTCGCGCAGGCCAGCCTTCTCGATCGCGTTGATGTTGACCTTGAACATCGGCATCGTGGTCGTCAAGAAGGCGGACATTCCAACGATGTCTGGCTTGTGTTCCTGAATCGCCTCGATGAACTTCTCCGGTGGGGCCTGCACGCCGATGTCGATGACGTGGAAACCCGCTCCTTCGAGCATGATGTTGACGAGGTTCTTCCCGATGTCATGGACGTCACCCTTGACGGTGCCCATCAAGAACGTGCCGACCGTTTCGGCACCGGTCTGCGCCAGAAGCGGACGAAGAACGTCGAGCGCGCCGGACATCGCCTTGCCCGCGATCAACATCTCCGGCACGAAGAAGTCTCCGCGTTCGAAGCGAGCGCCGACCTCCTCCAGCGCTGGGATGAGCGCGTCGAACAGGATCGTGTCCGGCGACATGCCCAACTCCAAGCCGGCGTTCGTGTGCTCGAGGACGGCCGGGGCATTGCCCACCATCGTCTCGTCGTAGAGAGCTTTGAGCACGTCGTCGGGAGTCATGCTGCACCCACCCTTCCTCCTGCGGGGACAACGCTGGTGTTGCCCTCGCTGCTGCTGGACTTGCCTTCGTAACCCAAGACCTTGGACGCACCAGCGGCCTGGACCACGAGCAAGCGTGCGTAGTCCTGCGCGACCTCACGTGTCATGCGCAGGGTCGGCCCGGAGATCGACAGTGCGGCGACGACGCTGCCGCCAGCCGAGAACACCGGCGCTGCGACCGCGATCAATCCGGGTTCGAGTTCCGAGTCCGCCAACGACCACCCACGGTCCCGCACTCGCCGAAGTTCCTCGCGCAGCCGCTGGCGTGACGTGATCGTGCGCGTACTCACCTTACGAAGACGCCCGGGCGGTAGTTCGGCTCCATGCGCCAGGAAGACCTTGCCCAGCGCGGATGCATGCAAAGGCACCTTCTGGTCGCCGGACTTGACACCCCCGATGAGGTAGGTGCAATCGATCTGACTGATCTGCTCGACCTCGGTGCCGTCCAAGATGGCCAAGTTGATGGTCTCACCGGTGGCTTCACTCAAGGCGACCATGAAGGGCCGCGTGACTTCGATGAGTTCGTCCGTCGGCCGACGCGAATGGGCGAAGCGCGTGAGCGCGCCGCCCGGGCGGACCGTTCCGTCGTCAGCACGCGACACGAGTTCGTGCCGTTCGAGGCTGGACAGCAATCTCGACAGAGTGCTCTTGGCCAGGCCGCTGGAATCCAGCAGGTCACCGAAGGTGGGCGGCTCGGGGGCTTCGATGACGGACAGCAGCAGGCCGGCGGCGCGATCCACCGCCTGCGTGCCCGTTACTACCGCCATCGCGGGGCTTCCTTTCGGAAAACCGTGGAAAGGTCTTCCCACGGGGCCCATATTATGGAACCCTTGTTCCACGTTTGGAGTGTAGGTAGCCCCCGGTAGGTCGTCAAGGGTTCCCGCACCGTCGCCAAGGAGGGCCATGTTCCGCAACTCGATGCCTCGCTACGAGATCCTCTCGGAGGATGCGCTCGCCACGTTGGACAAGGGGTGGCGGCGCATCTTGTCGGAGATCGGCGTGCAGTTCGTCAAGCCCGAGGCCATCGAGATCTTCAAGGCACACGGTCAGAAGGTCGATGGCGAGACCGTGTTCTTGGATCCGGACTTCATCCTCGAGCAGGTCGCGAAGGCGCCCTCGGAATTCGACATGCAGGCTCGCAACCACGCCCACGACGTTCACATCGGTGGCGATGCGATGGTCTTCTCGAGCGTGTACGGACCTCCGTTCGTGCGCCGAGGTGACGAACGACGGGATGGATCACTCGCGGATTTCGAGGACTTCGCCAAACTCGCCCAGTCGTTCGACGTGATGGACAGCGTCGGTGGCGTAGTGGTGGAGCCGAACGATGCTCCCTTGGACTCCCGACATCTCGACATGGTCTACCGCGCCTTGACCATGACCGACAAGATCATCATGGGCAACGTCGTGAACGCCAGGAACGCCGAGGACACCGTGACCATGGGAGAGATGGTCTTCGGAAGCCGCGAGTCGATCGAGGAGAAGCCGTTCTGCATCTCCTTGGTCAACTGCAACTCCCCGCTTCGCTGGGACGACCGCATGCTCGATGCCCTATTCGTATACGCGGCGGCGAACCAGCCGGTGGTCGTCACCCCATTCCTTCTCATGGGGGCGATGTCTCCGGTGACGATCCCAGCCGCCCTCGCTCAACAGATTGCGGAGGCGCTGTCAGGTATCGCACTGACACAGCTGATTCGACCCGGAGCTCCGGTGGTCTTCGGTTCGTTCCTGTCCAACATCGATATGCAATCCGGGTCCCCGCAGTTCGGTACGCCCGAGTCCGCGATGGGCTTGCTCGCAACCGGACAGATCGCCCGTCACTTCAAACTGCCCTTCCGAGGTGGCGGTGGATTGAATTCATCGCAGGTACCCGATGCGCAGGCCGGCTACGAATCACTCATGACCCTCATGCCCACCTTCCTCGCGGGCACCAATTTCGTCATGCATGCCGCTGGCTGGCTGGAAGGCGGCCTTGTTTCGAGTTTCGAGAAATACGTCATCGACGTCCAACTTCTGGAAATGCTCCAGTACGAGTTCACTCCCATGGAGATCGACGAAGCGTCCTTGGCGTTCGACGCGCACCAGGAGATCGGCCACGGTGGCCACTTCCTCGGAGCCATGCACACCATGGAACGCTTCCGTGAATGCTTCTATCGACCCTTCCTCTCGAGTTCGGACAACTTCGAGCGCTGGACTCGCAACGGTGCGAAGGACACGGCGACCCGGGCGGGTGAGATCGCAGCCACGAAGATCGCGGAGTACGAGGAGCCGCCGATGGATGAGAGCCTCAAGCAGGCTCTTCAGGAGTTCGTGGATCGTCGGCGTACCGAACTCGGCGACTAGCCTGCACTCATGACGCAGACTTTCGATTACGTCATCGTCGGCGGTGGATCCGCGGGTTCGGTTCTCGCCAACCGACTGTCGGCGGATGAGTCTCGCAGCGTGCTGCTCGTGGAGGCCGGGCGCCGTGACTTCTGGTGGGACGTCTACATCCACATGCCGGCAGCCTTGACGTTCCCGATTGGCAACCCCCGCTATGACTGGATGTATTCGAGCGAGCCAGAGCCGGGAATGAACGGTCGACGCATCTCGGCAGGTCGAGGCAAGATCCTCGGCGGTTCGAGCAGCATCAACGGAATGATCTTCCAGCGCGGCAACCCGCTGGACTACGAGAAGTGGGCCAGCAAGCCGGGCATGGAGTCCTGGGACTACGCGCATTGCCTGCCCTACTTCAAGAAGATGGAGACCTGCACAGCGGGTTCGGACGAGTGGCGCGGCCACTCCGGTCCGCTCTACCTCGAGCGGGGTCGGGTCCGAAACCCCCTCTTCAGCGCATTCTTCGAGGCAGCGCAACAGGCGGGTTACTCGCTAACCGCCGACGTCAACGGATACAAGCAAGAGGGATTCGCGGCCTTCGACGGCAGCATCAAGAACGGTCGACGGGTGAACGCCTCGAAGGCCTACCTCCACCCCGTGCGCCACCGCAGCAACCTGACAGTCCGGACGCGCTCGCTCGTCACACGAGTCCTGATGAACGGCACCCGTGCCGTGGGGGTGGAGGTGCGCGATGGGCGCGGCCGCCTGCACACGATCCATGCCGGTGAGGTCATCCTCAGCGGGGGCGCCATCAACTCACCACAACTTCTCCAGTTGAGCGGCATCGGTAACGCCGACCATCTGCGCAGCGTGGGAGTCGAGCCTGTCCTTCATCTACCGGGAGTGGGCGAGAATCTCCAAGACCATCTCGAGGTGTACGTGCAACACGCCTGCACGAAGCCGGTCTCGCTCAATCCGAACCTGCAGTTCTGGCGCAGACCTTTCATCGGCGCAGCGTGGCTTTTCGGTCGAACCGGCCCCGGCGCCTCGAATCACTTCGAGGGCGGCGGATTCGCGCGAAGCAACGACGACGTCGACTATCCCAACTTGATGTTCCACTTCCTGCCGATCGCCGTGCGCTACGACGGCACCGCGCCCGAGGGTGGGCACGGGTATCAGGTGCACATCGGACCGATGTACTCCGACGCTCGGGGCAGCGTTCGGATAACCACATCCGATCCCACGAGGCCGCCGGCCTTGCGCTTCAACTACCTCACTACCGACCAGGACAAGCGCGAGTGGGTGGAGGCCATCCACGTGGCTCGCGACATCCTCGGTCAGTCGGCATTCGCTCCCTACAGCGGTGGGGAGATCTCACCCGGACCATCGGTGCGCACGGACGAGGAGATCCTCGAATGGGTTCGCAACGACGGGGAGACCGCCTACCACCCGTCGTGCACCTGCAAGATGGGCGTCGACGACATGGCGGTCGTGGACCCCGAGTCCCTCCGAGTGCACGGTATCGACGGCCTTCGGGTCGTGGACGCGTCGGTGATGCCCGACGTCACGAATGCCAACATCTACGCGCCCACGATGATGATCGCCGAGAAGGCGGCAGATCGCATCATTGGGGCTAAACCGCTACCACCGGAGCCGATTCCGTTCTATCGTCACCGCGACCACGTACCGCGTTAGGGGAGCATGCCCTGGGGCCACCCGGGGCTGCTGGCCTTCCGGCACCCCCTGCTCGGCCCCCAGACCCACGGGAAAGGACGGATTCTCGGCGTGACGGGACTGCTGATCGATGGTCGCTGGACCCAAGCGGCTAGCGGAGCCACGCGGACGATCACCTGTCCCGCCGACGGTCGAGTGGTCGGCGAGGTCCCCGAGGCGGACGAGTCCGACACCATCCGGGCCATCGAGGCGGCCCGGCGCGCATTCGATTCCACCTCCTGGCGGGGTACCTCCGCATGGGAGCGCTCACGGCTGCTCCACGCCGTGGCCGATCGCCTCGAACGAGAGAGCGAGACGGTCGCCGAAGCCGAGTCTGCCGACACCGGCAAGCGTCTGGTCGAATCGCGCTACGACGTCGCCGACGTGGTCTCGTGCTTTCGATACTTCGCCGGGTTGATCCCCAAGGATGCAGGCCGCGTTGTCGACACCGGTAGCACCACGACGATCTCACGTATCCAATACGAGCCCGTGGGAGTGTGCGGGCTGATAACACCCTGGAACTACCCGCTCTTGCAGGCGAGTTGGAAGGTCGCACCGGCCTTGGCAGCCGGCTGCACATTCGTTCTCAAGCCCAGCGAGCTCACACCTCACACGTCGATCTTGTTAATGCAGTACTTGATGGACGCCGGCATGCCAGCTGGCGTCGGCAATCTGGTCTTGGGCGCCGGACCCACCGCGGGGGCTCCCCTGGCCAGTCATCCGGCGATCGACATGGTCTCCTTCACCGGTGGCTTGGCCACCGGACGGCGCATCATGCAAGCCGCGTCCGCCACCGTCAAGAAGGTCGCCTTGGAACTCGGCGGCAAGAACCCCAACATCGTCTTCGCGGATGCCGACTGGGACGCAGCGGTCGACAACGCCCTCACCGCCGTGTTCTTGCACTCCGGTCAGGTCTGCTCGGCGGGGGCACGACTCATCGTCGAGGAGTCGATCCACGATGAGTTCGTCGACGCCCTCGTCGAGGCGGCCGAAGGAATTCGCCTAGGAGGTCCGCAGGACGACAAGGCTCAAACCGGCGCGCTGATCAGCGCCGCGCACCGAGACAAGGTCGCGGCCTACGTGGCGGGCGCACTCGCCGAGGGAGCGGTACTGCGGTGCGGGGGCCGTGAACCCGATGGGCTGTCCGCCGGTTACTTCTACCTCCCCACGATCTTGGACGGATGCACGTCGTCCATGGCGTGCGTCCAGGAGGAGTCCTTCGGGCCCGTACTCACCGTCGAGACGTTTCGCTCCGAGGATGAAGCGATCCGCCTAGCGAACGACACCTACTACGGGCTCGCCGGCGCAGTGTGGACGTCGGACGCGTCGAAGGCTCAGCGAGTGGCGAACGCGCTGCGCCACGGAACGATTTGGATAAACGACTTCCACCCCTACCTACCGCAGGCAGAATGGGGAGGGTTCAAGCAATCAGGAGTTGGACGGGAACTCGGCGCACAGGGCTTCGGCGAGTACCTGGAAGCAAAGCACGTCTATCAGAACCTCGATCCCAAACCCAGTGGGTGGTTCGACGTTCAACCGAAGGAAGCCCGATGACCACGCCCACAGCCGTTGCAGCGAGCAGCCAGGTCGATACCGACGCCGCAATCTCCGTGCGGGGACTGTGGAAGATCTTCGGTGAGCAAGCCGGCTCGATCATCGGCTCGCCCGACGCCCACCTGAGTCGAGGCGAGTTGCTCGAGAAGACAGGTTGCGTGGCTGCCGTTCGCGACGTGTCTTTCGACGTGGCAAAGGGAGAAGTCTTCGTCGTCATGGGCCTGTCGGGATCGGGCAAGTCCACCCTCGTTCGGTGTCTGACGCGCCTCATCGAGCCGACCGCGGGAGAGGTCTTCTTCGAGGGTGAGGACATTCTCACCGCCTCGAAGGCCAGGCTCCGTGAACTGCGCCGTACCAAATTCTCCATGGTTTTCCAGCACTTCGGACTATTGCCGCATCGCAGGGTCATCGACAACATCGCCTACGCCCTCGAGGTAAACGGTGTGCGCAAGGAGACCCGACACGATCGGGCTCGTGAGGTCATCGAGCTCGTCGGTCTCGACGGTTACGCCAACCATTTCCCCGAGCAACTCTCCGGCGGTATGCAACAGCGCGTCGGCTTGGCACGGGCTTTGGCGGTGGACCCGGAAGTGATGTTCCTCGACGAACCGTTCAGCGCGCTCGATCCGCTGATTCGCCGCGACATGCAAAACGAAGTGATGCGACTGCACCATGACCTCAACAAGACGATGGTCTTCATCACCCACGATCTCGCCGAGGCAATGAAGCTCGGTGATCGGATCGTGATCATGCGCGACGGCGACATCGTTCAAATGGGTACTCCCGCGGATCTGGTCATGAACCCGGTGGACGGCTACGTCGCGGACTTCACCAAGGACATCCCGAAGTCACACGTTCTGAAGATGGAAGCGCTCGCCCGCCCTGTGCGACCGGATGAGAACGTCAGCGGGGCCCCGGTGGACGCGGAAATGATCGTGCGTAAGGCCATCCCACGGATCGTCAACTCAAACGAACCCGTTGGCGTCGTGCGCGAAGGCGTCGCAATTGGCGTGGTGGGCAAGGACGACATCCTGCACCTCATCGCGGACGATGCCACCGAGGAGACCTCGGGGTGAGTACGCCCGCTCCCTTGGACGCACTGCCGCCCTGGCTGCGCCGACGCAGCACACTGATCGTCCTGCTACTCGTCGCCTGGGTTGTCCTGGCGACGGTGTTCCGGGGAGTGCACACTCTCGAACTCTCCACTGCCACGAACACCCCCGTCACCGAATGGTTGCGTGATTTCGCCGCATCCATTCGAGGAAGCCGTGCCGAGGCTCCGATCTTCGTCTACGTCTTCAACCCCATTCGAGGTGGCATCGAGGGGTTCGTCGAAGTGATCCGTGCAGTCATCGCGGTACCCGCGGCGGGGAACGTCATCCCGGTGATCGGCTGGTTCGGGGTCGTCGCGCTCGTCGGTTTCATCGTCTACGCGTCGTCGAACTGGCGGACCGCCCTGCTGTCCATGGGGCTCCTGACGGCGTGCGCCATGTTGGGCATGTGGGTGGACACCATGGACACCTTGGCGATGACGATCGGAGCCGTTCTCCTCTCCTTGGCCATCGCTTTACCCATCGGCATTTGGGCTGGTCTGAACGATCGTGTGATGGCATTCATCAGACCCGTCCTCGACCTCGCGCAGATCCTCCCGACACTCGTCTACCTTGCGCCCTTGGCCTTGGTCTTCCTCATCGGTATCGCCGCAGCGACTATCGCGACGATGATCTACAGCATTCCCATCTGCGTGCGGATCACCGCGCACGCCATCCGCTCCCTCAAGGCCGGGCCGATCGAAGCGGCGGAGTCCATGGGTTCGACCCGGATGCAGATGCTGCGCAAAGTGCAACTTCCCATGGCGCGGCGGACCATCATCCTGGGCATCAACCAGACGACGCTCGCCGCGTTGTCCTTCGTGGTGATCGCCGCCCTGATCGGGGCGCCCGGACTCGGTAAGCCGGTCGTCGAAGCGCTCACCATCCGCAATGTCGGTGATGGCGTGGTGGCGGGTTTGGCTGTCGTGTTCCTCGCCATCATGTTGGATCGCGCGACCACCGCGGCCGTGCAACACAGCGCCGAACTGCCGCCCGAGGGTGCAGCGTTGACACGCAGGCGCATCGGTTTGGCGGCAGCAGGAATCGGCACGATCATCGCCGTCTTCCTGTCGCGATACCAACTCTGGGCTGCCGTCTTTCCGGAGCAACTGGTCGTGGGTGACTACATCGCTCGAGCCGCGGATGCGATCACCGAATGGTTCACTTCCACGCTCTACTTCCTGACCATCGGACTCAACGAACAGTTCACCATTCACGTGTTGAACCGCATCGAAGGTGTTCTGGCCGACGCGCCTTGGTACCTGACGATCATCGCGATCGCGTTGCTGGCGGCGATCATCGGTGGGCGCTTCGTTGCGATCTTGTCGGTCGTGCTCTTGACCGCGGTCGTGCTCATCGGTCTGTGGAACGACGCCATGGTGACCCTCA
This sequence comes from uncultured Rubrivirga sp., assembly GCA_964385255.1. Classification (GTDB taxonomy): domain Bacteria; phylum Actinomycetota; class Actinomycetes; order S36-B12; family S36-B12; genus S36-B12. The sequence continues at coordinate 131,070 of CAYLOH010000001.1, forward strand.
CCCAAGTCCTCATCGCGACGGCGATCGTGATGATCATCGGCGTCGTACTCGGGGTGATGGCCGGACGAAGTCCGCGGGTGGAGCGAGCACTCAAGCCTTTCCTGGACGCCGGGCAGACCCTGCCCGCCTTCGTCTACCTCGTCCCCGTCCTGGCCCTCTTCGGTCCCACGCGGTTCGCAGCGATCGTGTGTGGCGTCTTCTACGCCGCCCCCGTGGTGGTCCGGGTCGTGGCCGATGGCGTGAGGGGCGTCCCCAAGGAGATGGTCGAAGCCGCCGTGTCCTCGGGCAGCAGCACCACCCAGGTCGTTACGAAAGTGCAACTTCCGGCTTCCAAGAGATCCCTTCTCCTGGGGGCCAATCAGGGCATGATTTTCGTGCTCGCCGTTGTCGTCATCGGCGGGTTCGTTGGAGCAGGTGGTCTCGGCTACCTGGTCATCGTGGGCCAGTCCAAACCGGAGTTGCAGGGCAAGGGACTGGCGGCGGGTCTGGCGATCGTGTTGCTGGGCGTCGTCATGGATCGCATCGCGCAAGCCGGGGCGCGGCGCAACGAGAAACTGCCCTCCTGACGGCGGGCAGGCACCACCCACATCCACACCGGGCGTGGGCAACTCCGAAGGGAAGTCGAGTATGAGGAATCAGATGCGGGGGCGCCTTGCGGTGCTACCGGTACTGGCAGCAGCCAGTTTGATCCTCGCCGCGTGCGGTGGGGATGTGAACGAGGCGGCCACCGAGACAGCCGAGGAAACCGTTGCTGAGGAAACGGCCGCCGAGGAAGCAGCCGAAGTCACAGCCGTGGCCGACTGTGGCGACTGGGGCGTGGCGATGCACGCGTGGGTCGGTTACACCGCTTCGGCGCAGGTCGTCTCGGATGTGGCCCGGCAGGCTCTCGGCTGCAACATCGAGCAGATCCAACTCGAGGAAGCCGGCGTGACCTACGACGCCATGGAAGCGGGCTCAGTCGATGTGATCATCGAGGACTGGGGCGGCGGGCGCTGGCAGGAGTGGGTCGATCGCGGCGCCATCCAAGAGGTCGGCGACAACGGCAATGTCGGCCTCATCGGCATGTTCGTTCCGCAGTGGATGTGCGAGGAGTACCCGGACATCACCGACGGAACGAAGTTGAACGATTACGCGGAGTTGTTCGTCACGCCGGAGACCGGTGACAAGGGCGCCTGGTACGAGGGGCCGCCCGGATACACGACCATCGGCGAGAAGATCATCAACGCCTACGACCTCAACTACCAGATCATCAACACTGGTTCCGAGGCGGCGCTGATCGAGATGTTCACCCAAGCCGCGGAGAACAAGGAGCCCGGACTCGGCTACTTCTACGAGCCGCAGAACTTCCTGGCTCAGGTCGAGTTGTGCCGCATCAACTTCCCTGCCAACGACTGGGCCGATCCGGCTGAGGCGAGCGGTGAGACCGATTACCCGGAGACGCCACTGAAGAAGCTCGCTACCACCGAGTTGATGGAGTCCGGCTCGCCGTTCGCCACTCTCGTGAGCAACTTCAACTGGACGAACGAGGACCAGAACCAGGTTGCTGCGGCGATCGAAGGCGGTGCCACTCCTGAGGAGGCGGCAGCGGCGTGGATCGAAGCCAACAAGGATCGCGTCAACGCCTGGTTGGAGGGCACGGGCGGCAGCCTGTAGTCCTACGAAGCTACGAGCGGATGGGGTCCCGGGCTTTCCGGGGCCCCATTCGACTAATCGGGCAATTCCACTCCACCGAGCGCTCGAGGTTGCCAGACTGTGGGCGTCGACTGGAGGCCCCATGATCATCCATCGCAGCCCACTGCCCGACGTCCACATTCCCGACGTCACGATCACCGAGTACGTACTCGCCGAGGCGGCAAGAGTGCCCGACCGACCGGCACTCATCGATGGACCCAGCGGTCGGACGTACACCTACGCCCAGCTATCCGGCGCCATCCATGCCTTCGCCGGAGGCCTGCAGGCCCGCGGGCTGGGGCCCGGATCCACCATCGCCCTGATGTCCCCCAACATCCCCGAGTTCGCGATCGTCTTCCACGGAGCCGCCGTCGCCGGAGTGGCGGTCAGCACCATCAATCCGACCTACACCGCCGAGGAGGTGCACTTCCAACTCCAGGACTCCGATGCACGCCTGCTGATCACCGTGGCCATGTTCGCCGATACCGCGCTGCGCGCTGCGCAGGATTCCCATGTCGACGAGGTACTGATCATCGGCGACCCGCCCGAGGGGTTGGCGTCGTTCACCACGTTGATGGGTGCGCCCATCTCGCAAGTGCCGGTGGATCCGGGCGAACAGATCGTGGTGTTGCCCTATTCCTCGGGAACGACGGGATTCCCGAAGGGAGTCATGCTCACCCACACCAACCTGGTAGCGAACCTGGTCCAGTGCGAAGGCGCCCTCGCGGTCGAGGACGAGGAGACGGTTCTCGCCATCCTGCCGTTCTTCCACATCTACGGCATGCAGGTCCTGATGAACTTCTTCCTCAGCCAAGGTTCGACGATCGTGACGGTGCCGCGCTTCGATCTGCAGCAGAGCTTGGAGTTGATTCAGCAGCACCGGATCACCCGACTGTTCGCGGTGCCGCCGATCGTGCTGGCCTTGGCCAAGCACCCGATGGTCGACGACTACGACCTCTCCAGCTTGAAGCAAGTCTTCTCCGGCGCCGCACCCCTGGGTGCGGATCTGGCTCAGGAGGCGGCTGCACGGATCGACTGCGAGGTGGTTCAGGGCTACGGCATGACCGAGATGAGCCCGGTTTCCCACGTGACGCGTAGGGGGGATTTCAAACCGGGGACGTGCGGGGTCACCGTCGCCAACACCGAATGCCGCATCGTCGATGCCGAGGGTGGAGAGGACCAAGGTGTGGGGGCCGTCGGCGAATTGTGGGTTCGCGGTCCTCAGGTGATGAAGGGCTACCTGAACAACCCCGAGGCCACCGCCAGCACGATCGACGCCGATGGTTGGCTACACACGGGCGATGTCGCATTCATCGACGAAGACGGCCACATGACCATCGTGGATCGGGTCAAGGAACTCATCAAGTACAAGGGCTTCCAGATCGCACCGGCTGAGCTCGAAGCCTTACTGCTCACCCACCCGAAGATCGCGGATGCGGCGGTGATCGGGGTTCCGGACGACGAAGCCGGTGAACGGCCGCGTGCCTTCATCGTCCCTCGACCGTCCGCGGAGATATCCGCCGAGGAGATCACAGCCTTCACCGCCGAACACGTCGCGACCTACAAAGTCATCCACGACGTGGTGTTCACGACGGAGATTCCCAAGTCCGCCTCCGGGAAGATCCTCAGGAGAGTGCTCCGCGACAGTTGACGGGTGTGATCAACTGAGCACGTGCGTCTCTGGCTTCCCATCGGAGTGATCACCGCCATGGTCATGACCGGCTGTGCTGCGGACTCGACCGAGACTGCCCCCTCTCCCGAGCCATCGGTGACCGCCGCCTCACCGTCCGTGCAGCCATCGGAGCTCACAACCGATCCGTCGGCTATGTGGCAACGGGCGATCGAGCAGACCCGACAAGCCGACGGAGCAGTCGTGGACGTGCAACTGATCACCGACGTCGAGGGTTTCGAGCGGATCACGTCGGGTGAGGGCTACGTGGCGATGGCTCAGGGCTATGGGGACATCGAGTGGACGGACGCACTCGGCACGACCCGCGAAGTACTCACTGCCGACGGTCACTTTCTGGAAGTGGACGGTACTTGGTTCTCCATCGAATCGACGGGTTCGCTGCCGACGACCGTCGCCTTCGATCCTCTGAACGGACTCGACAGCGCGACGAACGTGGTCGATGCGGGCGAGGAGACGGTGTTCGGGGTGAACACGACACGCCTGGATGCCCAACTTGATCCCTCGCGGGGTGCAACAGACATGGGCTTCAGCGATGAGGAGAGAACGGTCTTCGTCGAGAACGACGAGGCTTCGCTCACTTCGACGATGTGGGTTGACGAGCAAGGCAGGATCGTCCGTGTGCTTCGCGACTATCGCAGCGCGAGCGTCGACGGAGATCCGATCAGCGCCACGAGCCTGTACGTGTTCACCGGGGTGGGGGTCCTGCAGCCGATCGACGTCCCCGAGACAGCGGAGGCGATACCCGCACCGGTCTAGCTCAGGCAGGCACCCAGGAAGGCGTCGATGAGCGGTCGATCCGCGGCTCTGCGATCAGGATGCTCGGGGTGCCATTGAACTCCGACGGCGAACCTTGCGGAGGGGACTTCCACGACTTCGACGGTGTCGTCGGGAGCCCAACCCGTTACCTGAAGGTCCCCGGCGTCCTTGATCGCCTGGTGGTGGAACGAATTGACGACGATCTGATTCGCGCCGTAGATGACCGATATGCGCGAACCCGGCTCGAGCCGTGCACCATGGTCGACGAAGACGAGCGGAGCCCGCTTGTGTTCGAGATCGGTGACCTCCGGCAGATGCTGGTGCAACGAGCCACCATGTGCCACGGCCATGATCTGCGCGCCACGACAGATTCCCAGAAATGGCATGTCTCGCTTTCGCGCTTCCCGGTAGAGGGCGAGTTCGGTCGCATCCCGACTTTCCCGCGGAGCATCGGCGGTCGCATGGGATTCCTCGCCGTAGAGCCTCGCGTCAACGTCTGCGCCACCGGCGATCACCAAAGCATCAACGCGATCGAGTGCCGCCGCGCTCGTATTCGGAGGTAGCAGCACCACATCCGCACCTGCTCCTTGCAGCACGTCCAGATACCAACGCGGGATGATCGCAGCCTCGATCTCCCACAATCCCCACGCAGCGTGTTCGAAGTAGGTCGACAAGCCGATGACCGGTCGCTTCATGCCGATTCCTGCTCGCCCTCATGATCGAAGAAACCGAGCCTGTCGAGCACCTCGACCGCATGACGACCGCTCGAGGCGATGTGCTGCTCCATCGATCGCTGCGCTGCCAAGGTATCGCGGCGCTTGAACGCATCGATGATGTCCGAGTGCTGTTGGTCGGCGTCGGCAAGCCACTCGGGGGGAAGCTTGTCGTAGGGCATCGGTAACGATCGAGACAGTAGTCCGACCATGCTGATGATGCGCTGGCTTTCACTCGCGATGGTTATCCGGCGATGGAAGTCGTGGTTCAGCCGCTGCTGCTCGCCCACGTCCCTGGATTGGATCAATCGCCGATTGATCAGGTCGAGTTCCATCACTTGATCGTCGGTCATTCTCGAGACCGCTCGCGCGGCCGCTAATCCAGCGACCTGACCGAAGAGTTGATAGTGATCGACGACGTCCTCTTTGCTGAAGCGGGCGACGAAGGCTCCCCGCCTGGGCAGGTTCTCGACGAGCCCCTCCTGCGCCAGCCCGATCAAAGCCTCCCGAACAGGCAACCGGCTGATTCCCAGAGTCTCGGCGATGGCGTCTTGGTCGATGCGCTGTCCGGGACGCAGGTCCCCACCCATGATGGCGGCCCGGATGTAACCCGCGGCATCATCCGCGAGATTCATGCGTCGCTTGCGCGATGGTGTCGAATCACGCTGGGCCATGGATCACCTAACCCAGTTCCATCCAGGTCGTCTTGATGTCGAAGAACTTGTCGAGCGCATGCAGACTCTTGTCTCGACCGAAGCCAGACTGCTTCACTCCCCCGAACGGCACCGTCAAATCCCCTTCTTCATAGCAGTTCACCCACACTACGCCCATCTTCAAGCCACGCGAGAATCGGTGCGCCCGGGAAAGATCATTCGTCCATACGGCGGATGCGAGTCCGTACTGCGTCCCGTTGGCCAATTCCAGGGCCTGAGCCTCGTCTGTGAACGTTGTGACGGCAAGCACCGGGCCGAACAGTTCCTCTTGGGCCAGAAGTGAGTCGGGTCGGACGTTGTCGACGACGGTCGGCGGGTAGTAGCTCCCCCCGGTCTCGGCCAGCACCGGTTCACCACCGCTGATCAGTTCACCGCTCTCCTTGATGCCGGTTTCCAGCATGCGATGCACGTTGCCCAGGTGGTGGGCACTGACGACCGCTCCCAGCGGAGCTTCTTCGGCGAGCGGATTGGCGGGCTGCATTCGCGAGGCGATCGCCGTTACCCGTTCGACGACTTCGTCGTGAATGCTTGCGTGAACCAATAGGCGCGAGCCCGCAGTGCACATTTGACCTGCGTTGTAGAAGATCGACCACGCAGCAGTGTCTGCCGCTTTCGCTAGATCCGCGTCCGGGAAGATCACGTTGGCGCCCTTACCGCCGAGTTCGAGCCAAACCCGCTTGATGTTGGACTGAGCCGAGTACTCGAGGAACTTCCGCCCCACTGCGGTGGAACCCGTGAATGTCACGACGTCTACGTCGGGATGCTCCCCCAGGGCGCGTCCAGCAACGTGCCCCCAACCATTGACGACATTCAAGACGCCGTCGGGAATACCCGCTTCCTGACCGAGCTCGGCCAGCAACAGCGCCGATAGAGGGGATTGCTCCGCCGGCTTGAGGACGACGGTGCATCCGGCAGCGAGCGCCGGCGCCACCTTCCACGCAGCCATAGTCAACGGAAAGTTCCACGGGACGACTGCGCCGACGACGCCCGCTGGTTCCCGCTGGATCATGGCGACGACATCCGAGGGGACGTTGGGAATCTCGTCGAGGATCTTGTCGATCGCCTCGCCGAACCAACGGATGGTGCGCACGACTGCGCGCATGTCGACGTCGCGAGCCTCGCGAGCCGGCTTGCCCATCTCCAACGCGTGCAGAAGCGCCAAGTCCTCCCGTCGCTCGTGGCACAGGTCCGCCCAACGGATCAAGATCTCCTTGCGCCTGCTCGGCGGTAAGCCCGACCAGCGTCGGTCCTCGAAAGCCACCCGCGCCGCGGTCACAGCCTCATCGATGGTGCCGGCGTCGCCCGCGGCGACCTCCGCGACAGGCTGGCCGTCGATGGGACTCGTCACGACCAACCGATCACCGCCACCCTGCCAGCGCCCGGCGATCAGGTTGCCCGTCGGGTAGGTCAGCCGGTCACGGCGAGCTACCCAGTCCGGACTCGGTGCGAGTGTGCGGTCAGACATAGCCACTTCCTCAGCGTTGATTTCTTATCAATGATACAAATTACCTGTGAAGCTCGCTGGTTCTTCAGACTACGACGATCTGCGCGATGGCGTCCGGCACGTGTGTTCACCCTTCGACGGGGCGTACTGGCGGGGACTCGAACCCGACAATTATCCGACCGCCTTCGTCGACGCACTCACCGAATCGGGTTTTCTGGCGGCTCTCATCCCCGAGGAGTACGGGGGTGGCGGAGCATCCCTCACCGAGGCCTCGATCATCCTGGAGGAGATAGCCGCCTCCGGGGGCAACCCTGCTGCCTGCCACGCCCAGATGTACATCATGGGCACCCTCCTGCGCCATGGGAGCGAGGAACAAAAGCGCAACTACCTGCCGCTCATCGCCTCCGGCGACCTGCGCTTGCAGGCCTTCGGCGTCACCGAACCCGGCGCCGGCTCGGAGACCACCCGGATTCGAACGAAGGCCACGCCGGTGGCCGACGGGTGGCGAATCGACGGCCAGAAGATCTGGACGTCGCGTGCACTCCACTCGGACCTCATGCTCCTGTTGGCTCGAACGACGCCTCTTGATGAATGCGCCCGACCAACGGATGGACTCTCCGTATTCCTGTTCGACATCCGCGATCTTCCCGGGCTGACGATCAAGCCGATATCCACGATGATCAACCACAACACCACAGAAGTCTTCTTCGACGGAGTCATCATCCCCAGCGACGCCCTCATCGGCGAAGCAGGACGTGGGTTCCGCTACATCCTGGATGGCATGAATGCCGAACGCATTCTCATCGCCGCTGAGTGCATCGGCGATGGGCGGTTCCTGCTCGAACGTGGCGTTGCGTACGCCAATCAGCGCGAAGTCTTTGGTCGACCGATCGGAGCCAACCAAGGGGTGCAGTTTCCACTCGCCAAGGCCTATGCACAGTTGACTGCTGCCGACCTGGTGCGCTTCGACGCAGCCGCCCGCTATGACGCCGGCGAGAACTGCGCAGCGCAGGCCAACATGGCCAAGTTGCTCGCCTCCGAGGCTTCCTGGGCTGCCGCGAACGCCGCTCTCGATGCCCATGGCGGTTTCGGATTCGCCACCGAATACGACATCGAACGCAAGTTCCGTGAAACACGGCTCTACCAAACTGCGCCCATCAACAACAATCTGGTACTCGCCTATCTGGGTCAACACGTTCTCGGTCTTCCCAAGTCCTACTGACGGGATCGGCGCTGTCTTCCCTTGTCGCGGACTTGCTCAACGATCGCAGCGTCGTGCTCATCGATAGCGGGGATTCTCCCCATGGGGGTTGGCAATCCACTGATCATGAAGGGCGGATCGAGTAACTCGACCGGTCCATGCTCGGTCTGAACCTCATGGAAACGATCTCGAGCCCTGAGCTGCTCGTGGCGCCATACGCCGGGCAAGTCATTCACCCACGCAAAGGCGGTGCGGCCGGCCGCCAAACGATCGAGGCACTCGTGCACCGGAATAGACGACGTGACAGCACTGATGAGGCTTTCGAGTTCGTCGACGTTGCGCAGTCGATCCGGATTCGTCGCGAATCGTTCATCGGTTCCCAAGCCCGGACTTTGAAGGAGGTGCTCAGCCATCGCACACCACTCGCCATCGCTTTGCACTGCGATGAGCACCGAGCGCCCGTCCGACAGGGGGAATGTTCCGTAGGGAGCGATCGCGTGATGTCGGCGTCCCGTGCGCGGTGCTTGACCGGATCCGTACACCGCCGCGTACAAGGGTGCCGATACCCATTCGGCCAGACTGTCCAGCATCGACACGACGATGGCCGCGCCTTCTCCCGTGCGATCGCGTCGGACGAGTGCCGCGAGAATTGACGTGAGGGCGTACATGCCCGCTGAGATATCGGCTACCGAGAAGCCGGTCTTGCTCATCTCCTCGGCACCATTGACTGAGAAGACTCCAGCCTCCGCCTGAATCGCCAAGTCGTACGCCTTGTCCCCACCGCGCGGACCACCAGGCCCGTAGCCGGAGATCTCACAGGCGATCAGATGCGGGTACCTGCCGTGCAAGCCATCAGCACTCAGCCCCCGACTCTGGGCGGCCCTCTCGGAGATGTTGTGCAAGAAGACGTCCGCGCCAGCGATCAGTTCGTCGAGCATCTGCTGGTCATCGGGCGCGGACAAGTCGACCGCAACCGATTGCTTCCCCCGGTTCGCCCAAACGAAGAATGCTGAATTGCCCTGAACCACGCTGTCGTAATGCCGGGCGAAATCACCCTCGCGTCGCTCGACCTTGATAACCGTCGCACCGAGATCGGCCAATTGGCGACTCGCGAAGGGGGCGGAGATCGCCTGCTCGAGGGACACCACGACCACGCCCTCGAGTGGCGCGCTCGGATTCGTCATGCGCTTCCCATGACATCCCGCATGAACCAGTCGATCAGCACCGTGCAATTCTCATCGAGGACATCGTTCGCATCGGACATCTCGGAGAGCAACTCCGACGCGCTGGTGTGGTCGGGAATGTGATCAGAACCGACATCGGTCCACATGCCCACCAACGTGGTGTCCGCTTCCGGGTGGAACTGCGTTCCCACGGCAGTCCCCGCTCGAAAGAGTTGGATCGCTTTGTCGTTTCGCATCAATACATCGATGCCCGCGGGAAGTTCGATTCGATCCTCGTGCCAGGTGAACCAGGGACCCGCCGGGACGGAACAGCCGCCATCGACGTCGGGAAAGTCCACCAGGCCGATCTCGCTGCCCTGCAGACCCGCCGGGACGACCTTGCCTCCCAATGCTTCCGCCAGGAGTTGCCCCCCGAAGCACACACCCAAGTAGGGCTTGGCTTGATTCGACAGCCCGCGTATGTACTCGACTTCCGGCTCGACCCAATTCCTCGCCTTCGGGTCATGGGCGTTTGCAAAGGATCCGAACGCGATGACGGCGTCGAAATCATCAGGGTCGGGGAAATCAGTGTTGGGATGCTGTGGATCCTCCAGCACCACGTGCAGGTGGGTCTGGACACCCCTCTCGGCGAGCAAACGCCCGATGCGGCCTGGTGCTGCTTGCGGTTCGTGGCTGATGAGCAGTACGCGCATCGCTACAAGGTAGCCCGGTAGCGAGCGATCTCCCAATCGCTGACTCGACCTTCGGGTCGATCGGCGTTCGTCGAAAACTCCTCCGCTTCCCGCCGCTGCATGATCAGGAAGTTGTCGACGAACGTGTCACCGAACACACTCCTCGTGAAGGGAGTGTCGAAATTCTCGATGGCACCGGAGAGGTCCGAGGGCAAACGCTCCCATCGATCATCGGCATGCGGGTCACCGGTGACCTGCGGCATGAGTTCCCGATCGCCTTCCAGCCCATCGATTCCGGCTGCCAGACAACCTGCCAAAACGAGATAAGGGTTGGCGTCCGCCGCGGCCCAGCGAACCTCCAATCGATTGGCGGCGCCCGCACCCACGATGGACCGAACGCCGACGAGTCGATGGTCCAAGCCCCACGTGACTTGGGTCGGCGAGAAAGAGTAGTCCTCGAGTCTCTTGTAGCCGCTGATCGTCGGTGTCATGACGAGCTGCAGTTCCTTGTGGTGCGCGAGCAGTCCGCTGAGGTACTTGCGCATGTGCGAGTTACCGAGAACCGAGTCCTCGTCCGATGCAGCAAAGACGTTCTTTCCGTCTTTCGTCAACGATTGGTGGACATGGAGTCCGTTCCCCGCTTCCAGCAAGTACGGCTTGGCCATGAATGTGGTGTTGATGCCGTGGCGCTTGGCGACTAGACGGACGATGTACTTGAACAGGACGGTGGTGTCGGCCATGTTCATCACAGGCCCATATCGAAGGTTGATCTCGGTCTGACCAGGTCCGTACTCGACGTTGCTTGCTTCGACCTCGATTCCGGTTCTGCGCAGCGACTCCCGAATATCCAGCATGAAGCGTTCCATCTCAGCGCCACGTTGGATCGAATAGCAGTTGATGTCCGTGTACAGAGGCTGCCAATCCTCGGTGTAGAAGTGGCACTCGAGTTCCGTCGCCGCGTCTAATCCGAACCCCTTCTCCGCAAGACGCGCGATTTGCCGCTTCAGCATGGCTCGTGCGTCCATCTCGATCACCCGATCGGACTCCGGATGGAATGTGTCGCAGATGACCACAGCCACCCCATCCGTCCAACCGGCTATCCGGAAGGAGTCCAGGTCCGGCACCGCGTGCATATCGGGGAAGCCATCCGTCTCGTCGACCCAGGGAGTTGCGAAGATGAAGCACGTCGGATCCCAGGTGTAAACGACGTTCGCGATCGCGAATCCCGAGCCACGCAGGAAGTGACGAACCGGGATGCGCTTGCCGCGGGGGACGCCCCAGGTGTCGACGAACATGCACTCGACGGTGTGGATGGCGTTCTCCTCACACAGCCGCGCTACGTCGTCCCATGTGGTCGCGCCTTGACTCGCGTCCCTACCCAGACCGGCCATTCGCCCTCTCCCTTGCTTCCTGGGCCTTCCTTTTGGATACTTGATAAATCTAGTGCGCCGGAGTCCTCCCGTCGCTCGTTTTTCCAGGTTAGGAGCCCCCGTGCGAGCAATGGTCCTCAGCCAGCCCGGCCAGCCCATCGAGGCGCGGGAGGTGGCCGACCCCGTCGGCCAGGCACCCGGGTCGGTCATCGATGTTGTGGCGTGCGGAATCTGCCACTCCGACCTCCACGCTGCCGCCGGGGACTACCCCACGAATCTGCCCATCATCTTGGGGCACGAGGTGGTCGGACACCACGCAACCCTGGGACCTGTCCTCGTGTACGCCTGCTGGGGGTGCCGGCGACCGGACTGCTGGGCTTGCTCGTCAGGCCAGGAGATGATCTGCCCCAACGCGACGGAGGCGGGGTTGTTCCGCGATGGCGGCTACGCGGAGAAGATGGCGATTCCCGACGATGCCTACTTGGTTCCCATCGGCGACATGGATCCTTACCGAACCGCGCCTTTGGCGTGCGGTGGGTTGACCGCTTTCCGCGCGGTGTCACACACTCGGGAACGACTACGGAGCGTGGCCAGGCCACGTGCCCTGGTCCTCGGTGCCGGCGGCCTCGGACAATTCGGCATCCAGTTCCTGAAGATCCTGACCGACGCATCCGTCACCGTCGTCGATTCATCCGCTGACAAGCGTGCCGTGGCTTCGGAGCTCGGAGCCGACGAGGCGTGCGACCCCGCTGATCTCGACCCCGCTGATTTCAACGGCACCTTCGATGCCGTGATCGATTTCGTCGGTGCGGACAGCACACTGGCGGCTGCATCGCGGGGCGTTGCACGACAGGGGATCGCTGTGGTCGTCGGTCTGTACGGGGGCACGATTCCGTTCGGGTTCGGCGCTGTTCCGCACGAAGCCAGATTCATGACATCGGTCTGGGGAACACTCGCGCAATTGAACGAGCTCGTCGCACTCGCTGGCGAGCACGCATTGGCCTCCCCCGTGGAAGTGATGCCCCTCGACCAAGCCCAACATGCACTCGATCGTCTCGCCGCCGGTGGTGCGGCAGGCCGCTTGGTGCTCGACCCGCGGAGACTCCCATGATCGACATCACCGATCCCAACACGTACCGCGACGGAATCCCCCACGAAGTCTTCAAGCAGATGAGGGACACCGAACCGGTTGCCCTTCGCGAGTACGAGGGACGCCCCTACTGGGCGATCACCCGGTACGCGGATCTCGTCACGGTGACACGCGATCCCAAGACTTATTCCAGTGCGCGCGGCATGACGAATCTGCCCGATCTGACCGAGGAGCAAATGAATGCTCGACGCTCCATCATCGATACCGATGCTCCCGAGCACGTGCGGCTGCGCAAACTCGGCATCCCAGCGTTCACCGGCAGACAGGTCCGAGGCTACGAAGAGACAACGCGAGACATCACTCGTGATCTGCTGCGCCAGGCCGTGGCGAAGGAGCAGGTGGACATCGTCACAGCGATCTCGGCTCCTCTCCCCATTCGGGTGATCGTGGGCATACTCGGCGTCCCCGAGGAGGACACCGACTTCATGGTGCAACTCTCCGACGAGCTGATCGATTCCAGCGAACTCAGTCCGAATGCCTACGGCAACACGACCCCCCTGGAACTCCTACCCTTCAGCTCCCCTGCCTCGCACGCCCTCTTCGAGTACGGCGCGAAACTCGGCGAGGAACGTCGCCAGAATCCGCGTGATGATCTAGTCACCACGCTCGTGCACACCGAGGTTGAGGGTGACCGCCTGAGCGAGTCCGACTACAAGAACATGTTCCATGTCCTGGTCTTCGCCGGGAACGAGACGACGAGGACTGCGATCAGCAACGGCATCCGTGCCTTCATGGACAACCCCGATCAACTCGAGCTGTTGCACCAGCGACCGGAGCTGGTGGAGCAGGCGGTGGAGGAGATCATCAGGTTCGCCACGCCCGTTCTACACATGCGACGTACCGCAACGGTGGACACTGAACTTGCCGGGGTAACCATCAAGGAAGACGACAAGGTCGTCATCTGGTACGCGTCGGCGAACTTCGACGAGCGCGAATTCGACGATCCCGTGAAGTTCGACATCACCCGGCCGATCAAGCCACCGCAGGTGTCCTTCGGTGCCAAGGGCCCGCACCACTGCCTTGGAGCACCGCTGGCTCGGATGGAGATTCGAGTGCTCCTGGAGGAGATCGTCCGATCGGGCATCCGCTTCGAGTCGACGGGTCCCACAGTGCGGACAAGGTCGAACTTCGTGAACGGCATCGCTTCGCTTCCTGGCCGCGTATTCCTGCCCTAGGCCTCGACCAAACGCATTGGGGCGCCCCGAAGGGCGCCCCAATGGTCGTTCGGTCGAGCGCTACGACGCGAAGTTGTGAACCGCGTCGTAGTTTTCCTTGTTCTTGCGCGCCGTTCCCACGATGACACCGATGACGAACATCGCAAACGGCAGCAGGATCAAGATCCAGCCGGTCGCGTTGTGCTCCCAGGCGAGTGCGTCGGGAGTCGAGGACAGTCCCGAGAACAGGTTGAAGTGGGCCATCAACATGTACTCGCCCAACACCAAGCCGATGATCGCCAGAATCGGTGCGATCTTCGTGTGCCAGAGCCTCGTGTCTTCCTTGGTGCGGTTGAAGTAGACGATCACCGCGAGGCTCACCAGGATCTCGGTGAGCACGATCGCGATCACCGCGACAGCTCCGAACCAGTAGAAGATGTTCAGGATCGGGTCCCAGCCGAGGATGATGGCCACGATGACCAGGCCCACACCCAGAAGGGACACCAATCCGGTGGCGACGACCGGAGCTTGAGCACCGTTCGTCCGATCCAACCGCTTCGGCAGCACTCCCGCGCGACCCATCGCGAAGAAGTACCGAGCCGCACTGTTCTGGAAGGCCAGCAAAGCGGCGAACAGCGAGGTGAGGATCAACCAGCCGAACAGTTCGGTCAACCACGAGCCGACGAACTCATCGCTGAGGCTGAAGAGGATCGCCGCCGGATCCGCTAGCGGCTCGCCATCGATCGCGGTCACCTCGAACACCTTGGCCTGGATGTCCGTAGCACCTAGACCCGAGACGAGGCCGAAGCCGATCACACCGAACAGCACAGTGATCAACAGCACCGAGGTGTAGGTCGCCTTCGGCACCGTGCGCTTGGGATCCTTGGACTCCTCGCCGTAGATCGCCGTCGCTTCGAATCCGATGAACGATGCCAGGGCGAAGGCGAAAGCGATGCCCACGCCACCGGGGATGGCTTCGGTGAAGATGCTCGCCGGGGCGAAGGACGCACCGAAGTCGAGCCCATCGGGACCGCCGCCTTGGAAGATGATCGCCAGCGCGACCACCACGAGGCCGAGAAGCTCCACGGTCAGCAGTACGCCGAGCACCTTCGCGCCGATATCCACGGAAGCCGCCGATAGCACGAATACGAGGGCAAGCATGATGAGTGCGTAGACCCACCAGGGGAGCGAGAGACCAAACTTCGCTTCCATCTGGAAGGTCATCTGTCCGGAGAGGAAGCCCAGGACACCCCACATGACCGCGATGTAGGCGACCACGGAAGTGAAGGCCGAGCCCACACCCCAATTGATGCCCAGGCCTCGCCCAACGTAGGCGAAGAATGCGCCAGTGTTCGTCACGTAGTGCGACATCGTCGCGTAGCCGACGCTGAACAGCAGCAGCACCAGACCGACGGCCACGAACATGCCCGCCGCTCCGGCACCCACCCCGATGCCCATGGCTACCGGGAACGCGCCTGTCATACCGGCGAGTGGAGCAGCGGCGGCAACGACGAAGAAGACGATGCCGGCGAGGCCTAGGGTGCCCTTCCTCAGGGACGTCGATTTGGTTTCTGGATCACCAGGCTGCAACGCCTGATCGGATTTGGGGAGATTCTCCCGTTGGGACATTTTTCCTCCACGTTTCTCGATGCAGCCGGTTCCTCCTCACGAAACCGAACATGCGAACTGTCGTGTATCAGATATATGCAGTCAAGCGACTTGCCGTAATCTCCTTGGATTCCTCGGGTTCGTGAGCAACCGGCTATCGCCGGAATGTCACGATTTCAGTCGGAAGCGCTGAAGCTTTCCGGTGGCCGTCTTGGGTAGGGCCTCGGTGAATTCCAGTACGCGCGGATACTTGTAAGGCGCGATCGTCGCCTTGACGTGATCCTGCAATTCACCTCGGAGTTCGTCCGACGGTGAAAACTGTGGGGCCAGTACCACGTATGCGGTGACCAGCATGCCTCGAGCGGGGTCGGGAGTCCCCACCACGGCCGTTTCCATCACTGCCGGATGGGTAAGGAGAGCGTTCTCTACCTCCGGTGCCGCGATGTTGTAGCCACTCGAGACGATCATGTCGTCCGCTCGCGCCACGTAGCGGAAGTAGCCGTCCTCATCCATGACATAGATGTCGCCCGTGAGATTCCAACCGTCTCGGACGTAGTTGCGCTGACGCTCGTCATCCATGTAGCGACACCCTGTGGGTCCTTGCACGGCGAGACGCCCCGGAGTTCCCGCGGGCACTTCCTGCATGTTCTCGTCGACGACCTTCGCCCGAAAGCCGGGTACGGCCCGACCGGTGTACCCCGGACGGATATCGGCGTCGCTGGCCGAGATGAAGATGTGCAACATCTCGGTCGCGCCGATGCCGTCGATCAACTCGACACCGGTGGCGTCCTTCCAGGCCCGCCACGTGGCTTCCGGCAACGTCTCACCGGCCGAGACGCACCGACGCAGCGAACGCACGTCCGCCTCCTGGAGCATCGGAAGCATCGCCCGATACGCCGTAGGTGCCGTGAACAGGCATGTGATGCCGTGCGTGGCGATCGCATCGAGCAACCTCGGTGGGGCACCGATCTCCAACAAAACCGAACTCGCTCCGGCCCGCATGGGGAAGACCACCAGTCCACCGAGTCCGAAGGTGAAGGCCAACGGTGGGCTACCGCTGAAGACGTCGTCCGGTGTGGGCTTGACTACATGGGCGCTGAACGTGTCCGCGATCGCGATGACGTCGCGGTGGGCGTGCATGGTCGCCTTCGGTCGCCCCGTCGTTCCGGAGGTGAATGCCAGCAGCGCAATGTCCGTAGCAGCCGTTGCTTCTGGTTCGGATGACCCACCAGCGGACGCCGCTCGCGCCTCCATCGATTCCGCGGACCCATCGCCGTATCGAATGGTCGTTCCATGGAACTGGCACGCATTCCAGTCGTCGATGAATCGATGGTCGACGAGTGCGACGCTCGGTTGCGCGATCTCGATGATGGGGTCGATTTCCGAGGCGCGTAGGAGAGGAATCGTCGTGACGACGACGGCACCGACTCGGAGTGCGGCAAGCCAGGCAATGACCAGGCGGCCGTTGTTCGGACCGCGAAGAAGGACTCGGTTTCCGGGAACCACGCCCTCATCGCGAAGCAATGCCGCCACGGCTTGGACGTCGGCGAGCAACTGACCATACGTCCACGAGCCATCGTCGGCGATGATCGCGATGCGGTCGCGTCCGTGCACCTCCACCGTGCGATCGAGCAACTCGGTGCACACGTTCAGATGATCGCCGTACTGCACCACGGGGTGGTCCCACAACAATTCCGGCCACTGATCAGCCGGCGGTAGTCGATCTGCGGTGAAGGTATCGACGTGAGCCGTCTTCACCGCGGATCCATCAGTCATACAGACGGGCCTTGCCGATGCGCTCGAGCGTGACTTCAGCGCTCCACGGCAACATCGTCGCACCTAGGCGAGAGTCGCGGTACATACGTTCCAGCGCGAGGTGCTTGAGCATCGACTGCCCTCCGCACACGCGCACGGCGGTGCGTGCCACTTCGTTTGCGTTCTCCATCACAATGTTCACCGCGGACCAGGCGCTCACCATCATGTCCTCGTCGGGATCGAGATACGCGTTGTCGAGAACCGAGTACAACATCGCCTTGCTCTGTTCGTACTTGATCTGCATCTCTGCCCATCCCATTTGCTTGATGGGATTGTCGCGTCGACCCGTGCCCTTCGCGGCACCCGGCAACTCACCCCGCAGATAGTCACGCGTGAAGTCCAGGATTCCACGGGTCAAGCCCAAGTAGCTCGGCGCGAGCGACATGAAGAGATAGGGATAGCGGTTTGCCGCCTGGTCGTACATCCCCCCCGGCATGATCTCGTCGTCGAAGGGAACGAAAGCCTCCTTCAACAACAAGGTCCGCGACACGGTGCCACGCATGCCGAGCGGGTCCCAATCATCGACGATCTCCACACCCTCGGCGTCAGCACGCACGGACAGCAATCGCAGGAAGTCCTCACCCGGAACCTGACAGGTCACGTTGTAACGATTCGCGGCACCCGAAAGTGAGGCGAAGATCTTCCGACCGGTGACCTTGTAGCCGCCATCGACGGGTTCTGCCTTCGTCGCGACACCCGCCAAGGCACCCGGATTGAGCCCTTCGCTAAAGGGCTGCGAGTGAATCTCGCCATCCTCGACCACACCCCGGAACATCTCGGCGCGACGCCGCTCGTGCGTCTCGCGCTCCTCCGGTGTCATGTCGAGAAGGTCGCTGACTTCCCCAGCCCACAGCATCGTCGCGTTGTGCATATTGAAAGTGAGCGCGGTCGATCCGCAATACCGACCTATCTCTGCCGATACGCGGGCGTAGTCAGCGAAGCTCGCCCCCAGTCCGCCGTACTCCTTGGGTACGCACACGGCCAAGAGACCGGTTCGACGGAAGTCATCGAAGTTCTCGAAGGGGAACACCGCGTTCTTGTCGATGTCGACTGCGCGCTCGCGCATGGCCGGACCCAGATCTCGGACGATCTGGACGAGTTCGTCCTGCTCCCGCTCATTGAGACGCGTCGGTCGACCGATCCCGGTGTGGACGCGAGCGCCCTCATGCGATGCAACTGGAGGTGTCATAGCGCGATGGTGCTGGCAGCCGTCAACTTTGTCAACAGCGTTGACAAAAATGCGACACGAGACCTAGCGTTCGAGTGTGATCGATGTCGACGCTGCGCCCACCGCGTGGCGCGAGGTCGGTGACGGTCCCACGGCGGTCTTCTTCCATGGCCTCGGTGGGGGGCGAACCGCGTGGCGGCCGCAGCTCGAGGCCCTGGCTACAAGCCGGCGCTGCGTCGCGTGGGACGCACCCGGGTACGGCGCTTCCGGTCCCGTCGCTTCGACCTCCTTCGAGGCATATGCCGACGCCGCGGTCGCCTTCCTCGACACGGTGTCCCCGGACGAACCCGTCGACCTTGTGGGCATGAGCTTCGGCGGGATGATCGCGCAATACACCGCCGCGCGTGTCCCTCATCGCATCCGCACGCTCTCCCTACTGTGCACAAGTCCCAAGTTCGGTCTCGATGGGACCGATCCCGATGAGTGGCGCGCCCACCGTCTGGCCGGCCTCGAAGCGATGGGCAGCCCCGCGGCCGCCGCCCCCGCGATCTTGACGTCGCTTGCCGGTCCACACGGGGCACACGTGGTCCCCGAGGCCGTCGAGGCGATGTCCCGCGTTCCGCTGGCCGGGTTGCTCGACTCCCTCAGCACGATCGCCAGCCACGACTCCCGTTCGATACTCCCCACGATCGACGTGCCCACGATGATCCTGGTCGGGGAGCTCGATGAGGAGACGCCGGTGGCGTACTCCGAGGCGATCGACGCGCTCATGCCGAACTCCCGGGTGGTCGTCGTCCCCGGTGCGGGACACTTGCTGAACTTGGAAGCCCCCGAGGCAGTGAACGCTGCACTCCTCGAGCACTGGTCCCAGCGTGACGAGGAGCGAGCATGAACACTGCCAATACCGAATGGCGCTGGATCAAGCGATTCGCTCAGCAGTTCCAATTGAATGGCATGAAGCCAGGCGACGAGGTCGTCATCCTGTCCGAGAGCGCCAGCCGACCCGAACTCGTGGCAACGTCGATCCTCGCGGCCGAGTACCTCGGAGCCAAACCCTTCGAGGTCGTCATGCGAACGCCCGCCAACGGCGGACCGGTAGCCCTTCGATCGACGGGCACCTCGCTCGCACTCAAGGGTCAAGCTGGCGCGGTCGCCGCCGTCTCGTCGGTGCCTCTCGTGATCGACGTCACCGTCGAGGGGCTTCTCCATTCTCGTGAACTGCGCGACATCCTCGGTGCGGGAACCTCGGTCTTCATGATCAGCAACGAACACCCCGAAATCTTCGAACGGCTGCCGCACGATGAGGTGATGGCCGAAAGGGTGGCGAAGTCGCACGACTTCATGCGCAAGGCCAAGACCATGCGCGCCACGAGTGACATGGGGACGAACATCGAGGTCGAACTCGCCGATGCCTTCACCGCGGGCTCGACGGGCGTCATCGGCGGACCCGGCGAGATCGCACATTGGCCGGGCGGACTGGTCCTGGCATTCCCGGCACGCCACCGAGTGAACGGGCAGATCGTCTTGGCGCCCGGGGACATCAACATCACGTTCAAGCACTACGTCCAAGATCCGATCACATTGACGATCGAAGACGACTACGTAGTCGCAATCGAGGGCAAGGGATATCAGGCGGACATGCTCAAGTCCTACATGTCCGCATTCGACAAAGACGCATACGCCACCTCTCACATCGGATGGGGCATGAATCCAGCCGCGCGCTGGGACTACCTCGAGCTGTATGACCGGTCCCAGTTCAACGGCACCGAGGCACGGGCGTTCGAAGGGAACTTCATGTACAGCACCGGAGCCAACGAGAACGCCGAGCGCTTCAGCGTCTGTCATTTCGATATTCCTATGCGTAACTGCAACGTCTTCCTGGATGATCATCAGGTCGTGAGCGCAGGGCGCTTGACCGGAGTCGCAGCGGGTGAGGAGAGCTAACGCGTGGCCGAGCAGATCGACATCGTCTTCCCCGACCTTCTGGGACTCGCGCACGGCAAGACCGTCCCCGATAACCGCCGGGAGCATCCCACCCACTACGCCATCACCGTGATGGTCCAAGGGCTCGACTTGGAGTTCCTGGCGACCGACAACTACTCGACCAGCGCAGGCTTCCCGGACATGGAGGCGCGACTGGACGTCTCGTCCGTCCGACCGTGGCTCGATCGAACTGTGGGTCTGGCCAACCTGCACTTCGCCGACGGACGCGACCTCCCGCTCGATTCACGTCGGGCGCTGTCGTCCGTCATCGATAGATGGAAGGCTCGCGGGTTGTCGCCGGTCTCTGGCTACGAAATGGAGTTCTTCCTGCTATCGGCCCGAACCCCGCTGACGAAACTTCCGGTGCCGGACCACCGCGTGTACGGCGTGGGCGTCGGCGCCGATCCCACGGGAACCTTGGAGCAGATAGTCGAGGCGGCCCATGCGTGCGAGTTGCAACCCGAAGGCGCCAACAGCGAATTCACACCCAGTCAGGTCGAAGCCTCCTTGCACTACCAGGATGCGATGCGGGCAGCCGACGC
The DNA here is from genome assembly GCA_964385255.1 of uncultured Rubrivirga sp. GTDB lineage: Bacteria > Actinomycetota > Actinomycetes > S36-B12 > S36-B12 > S36-B12. The sequence goes on from CAYLOH010000001.1 coordinate 151,903, forward strand.
GGCTTTCCTGTTCCGCATTCTGGCCCGGGAGATCGCCCGTGAACGCGGCATAGACGTCACATTCATGGCGCGCCCCTTCAACGACGCCGTTGGCAACGGATTGCACGTCAACATGAGTCTGAACGACGAAACGGGCACCAACGCGTTCATCGACGAATCCGACGAGCACGGCATCTCTTCCGTCATGAAGCACTTCATCGCCGGCTTGATCGACCATCACGAAGCCCTCGCCGCATTCGCCGGACCCACGGTCAACTCCTACAAGCGACTCACCCCGGGCATGCTCTCCGGCTATTGGGCGAACTGGGGATGGGACAACCGGATTTCCACGGTGCGCGTCCCGGGGCAGCGTGGCGCGGGGACCAGGATCGAACACCGCATGGCGGACGGCTCGGCCAACCCGCACCTTCTCACCGCCGCGTTGCTCGCCGCCGGGCTGTCGGGCGTGGAGCGCGAATTGCCGTTGCCCGAACCACAGGTAGGCGACGCGGACGCCGAACCCAACACCGATCGCCATACCCCCCATTCACTTGCCGAGGCGCTCGATGCCCTGGAAGCGGACGCCGTACTTCGCTCGTACTTCCATCCGGATCTGATCGACGTGTACGTGAACCTCAAGCGCAAGGAGTACGACCGTTGGAACACCACGGTCACCGATTGGGAGCAGGTCGAATACGCCCGCGTCTACTGAGACCGGCGGGTCAGACCGGTGAGGAGAGCCTCGAGCCCGGCCTCGAAGACCGCGTTACTCGAGGGATAGAGATCCTTGGCGGCCGAGACGGTCGCTGGAAACTCATCAGAGTCCACGTGCCGATAGTCGTCCCGCCACCGTCGATACGTATCAGCACGATCGGCTTCGGCTGCCGATAGAGGCGCGTCGAGCCAGGCGGAACCCAGCGTGTACTCGATGATCGCGTGGTAGGCGATCACCTGTTCCTTGGTCGACAGTCCGGCTCGCCCGAGGGCATCGAGCAGGATTTCGGTGATGCGCAATTCATTGTCACGTCGGGTGGGACCGGCGGCGACGATCGGCAGCACGACGGGGTTATCGATAAGCGTCTTGCGCAACTTCTTGCATAGGCGGGTGATGTCGCCGAGGCAATCGTCGGAACTGCGAAAGCCCCGCGTGACGGGAGCCATGGAGCGGTCACCGACCTCGAGCAGCAGGTCGTCCTTGTCCGCGAAGTGCCGATACACGGCCGTGGGATCGACACCCAACTCTCTTCCCAAGGCTCGGAGCGTGAAGTCCGCTGCTCCCGAAGTGCGGAGCAGGTCCATCGCCGCCTCGCATATCGCGTCCCTGGAGAGGCGAGCGGGTCGACCCATGCGCCAACCCTAGAGGCGGCATCGATGTGCTCATTGATCATTCGCATGCGAACGAATCCCGCTAGGCTCCTCGTTCATGAGCCAGACCCGCGGGTTCCTTCCTCCCTTCACGCCAGGTGGCGCATCGGCACTCGTCCCCGAGATGCCGTGGTTCTATTCCGGGAATCTCTTGACGGTCGAGTACCGGACCGACGTCGACAAGGTACGTGCGCTGCTACCCGATGAACTTGGTCTCGCCGACGAGGATCCTGGGGCGGTCGCCCTCATCTGGGCCGATTGGCAATCGTGCAGTTCATCCGGTGCAGAGTTACTGGACCCCTCCCGATCCCAGTACCTCGAGGCCTTCTTCGTTGTGCGCTGCACCTACCAGGGCGTCACCTACAGCCGATGCGAGCTGATCTGGGTCACGACGGACTTCGCCATCGGCCGTGGCTGGTTCCAGGGCTATCCGAAGAAACTCGGGAGCATCTTCGTCACTCGCGCCTTCAATCACGGCAAAGCAAGCCCGCGCGTGGCTCCCGGAGGGACGTTCGGCGCCAGCCTGGCCGCGTACGACCACCGACTCGCGACGGCGAAGGTGACCTTGCGCGAGCCGAGCCCGACGAACGGTTTCGTGAACGGTCATCCGATGGTTCACCATCGATACATGCCCTCCATCACCGGGCAGGGGATGTCGCTGTCCCAGATTGTCACGATGGGTGGTGTGGATGCCGACCTCGGCGAACCCTGGGTGGGCGACGCGGAACTCGAGTTACACGACTCCCCGTGGGACAAGCCCGCCTCCTTGCTTCCCGTGCGCGAGATCATCGGTGGCTACTACCGAGAGGTCGGCGTGACGTTCGCCGGGGGTTCTCTGCTCCAGGACTCATCAGAAGCGCGCTGACGTGACTCCCAGGCTCGTCAGCGTCCTGACCGAGAACTGGACCATGACCGATCCGCGCGACCTTCGAAGCATCGTGCGCATGGCGCAGGAAGCCGAGGATGCTGGCTTCGACATGGTGATGGTGAGCGACCATGTACTGCTCGGGCCGAGTGCCGGTAGCGCGGGGCGCATGGCGAATCCACGTGATTACGCGATGCCCGGGAACCAAGACCCTGCTACGCCATGGCCGTCGTCCATCGTGCTCCTGAGTGCCATTGCCGCCGCGACCACCCGCATCCGAATCGGCGCCATCGCGCTCATCGCTCCACTTCGCCATCCGCTGACCCTTGCCAAGGAGATCGCGACCCTCGATCTGCTGAGCGAGGGTCGCCTAGTCATCCAGCCGACGGTGAGTTGGCACGTGGATGAGTACGAGGCCATCGGAGTCGACTTCACCAAGCGCGGGCGCATCCTCGATGAACAACTAGAGATATGGCAGCGCGTGTGGGCAGGGTCGCCCGCGTCCTTCCATGGAAACTACTTCGATTTCACCGACGTCTACCTCGAGCCCAAACCGATGAACCCTCGGGGCCCAACCATGTGGTTCGGTGGGGAGACCGTGCACGACAAGATGGTCGAACGCTTGGCGAGGTATGGAAACGGATTCCACCCGGTCGGTCGAGTGAAGGACGAGGACGTCGCACGCCTCAAGGCATCGCTCGCAGACGTCGGCCGGTCATGGGAAGAGTTCGAATTGGTTGGCGGTACGCGAGTGGACTTCCCCGACGATCGTTCGTGCGCACCGCTAGGGCCAGCGCTCGAGGAGATTCCACGCCAGCAGGCGTTGGGCTTCACCACGTTCTGCATCAAGCCCAGCATCTTCATCGATGATCGCGAGCAGCATGCGGCATTCTGCTCGGAGGTCGTTCATCGAGTGCAGAGCTTGACTCAGTAATCCTCGATGTACTCGTCGATCTCCCACTCGGTGACGTCCCGAGTTGTGGGATCGGCGACTTCGGCGTTGTACCGATCGAGTTCGTCACGCTTCAAAGTCACGAATGTCTCGACGAATACCGAGCCGAGCTTGCCAGCCAACAGGGAATCGGCCGCGAGAGCGTCCAATGCCGAACCGAGATCCATCGGCAACACCGGAGCCGACTCGTCCTCGTACGTCCAACCGTCCAGAGCTGGTGGAGGAGTCAACCCACGTTCGATGCCGTCGAGTGCCGCTGCGAGTACGGCCGCACACACGACGTAGGGATTCGCGGCACCATCTCCGATGCGCAACTCCAGCCGAGTGCCCTGACCTCGCTCGGGTGGGATGCGGATCATGGTGCTCCGGTTGTCCAGACCCCAGTTGGCGCGGTAGGGAGCCAACGTGTCCGGCCCTAAACGCTTGAACGCGTTGATGGTCGGATTGGTGAACGCCGACAGCGCATCGGCGTGCTCGATGATGCCGGCGATCATCGCCAGTGCTGTCGGGCTCAGGTCCTGCCCGCCTGCGTGAGTGGACCCGTCAATGGAATCGTGCATCGCGTTGAGACCACCCGCGTCCGTGACCGAGAAATGAACGTGGAAGCCGCTTCCGCCTTCGTCATTCCAGGGCTTGCCCATGAAGGTCGACAGCATTCCCTTGCGATGCGCGAGGTCCTTCACGGCAGTCTTGAACATGAAAGTTCGATCGGAGGCATCGAGGGCATCGGAGTGCCACAAGTTGATCTCGTATTGCGATGGAGAGAACTCATGGTTACCGGCAAAGGCTCCGATGTTCAGCTGATCGACCATCCGAAGCATCCACAGGAAGGCGCCGTCGGGATCGACCATGCTTCCCGTCGTGTACACACGACCCGTCTTGTTCAGGACTCGCTCCCAGGATCCGTTGGGGCGATGAGCGAGGTAGAACTCCAGTTCCGGTCCTACGACGGGAACGAGGTCACGTGTCCGGTACATGTCGACGATCGACTTCAGCACCGAGCGAGGAGCCACCGGAGAGACATCGCCATTGGGCTCGAAGGCATCGGCGATCGCATACGCGACTCCCGGTTCCCACGGCATCTTTCGAATGGTGGTGGCATCCAGCCGCGACACCAGATCCGGAAGGCCGTCGGAGATGCTGCCGTGTCCATCGAGCACCCCTCCCCGGGTGTTCGTGACCCACACTCCCTGGCAGAAAGCCGGTCCATGCGCAGCGGCGCGTTCTAGTTGCGAGACCAGGAGGTCCTTGGATCGGGTGATGCCGAGAACATCGCTGTAGATGAGGCGCAACACGTCCACGCCATCGTCCTGCAGACCTTGGCGCACATCGGAGAGATCGTGATGCATGAAGAATCCCCTAGATCGTTCGGTAGCCAACGAATTCCTGGATACTAGTCTGGAAGGCCGGGGGTAAGGAGGGAAATGAAGGCGCTATTCATCGAACACGATCACACGAGTCCTCCAGGACCGATCGGTGACGCCTTCGCCGCGCGCGGGTACGACATCGACGAGCGGATCGTCGTCCAGGGCGAGAACTACTACTCCCCCAACGTCGACTTCGAGTTTCCCGACGTGGGTGACTACGACGTCATCGTCCCCATGGGCTCACCGTGGGGGGCGTGGGACGACGCCACCATCGGCACCTGGTTGATTCCGGAACTCGAGATGCTCCGCGAGGCCGACCGGCGCGGGATTCCCGTCTTCGGCATCTGCTTCGGCGGCCAATTGCTCGCGCGTGCCCACGGCGGTACCGTCGCACGAGCCCCCGATTGTGAGATCGGTTGGAGCACCCTCTTCACCGACGATCCCGAACTCGTGGACGCCGGTCCCTGGTTCCAGTTCCACTACGACCGCTGGACACTCCCACCAGGTGCCGTTGAAATCGCCCGCACCAGTCGGGCTTCCCAAGCGTTCACGCTGCGTCGCAACCTTGCACTGCAATTCCACCCCGAACTGACAGCCCACGAACTCGAACTATGGCTGGAATGCGATGGCTACGAACTCGTCGAAAAGGACGGCCAAGATCCCGGGATTCTGATGGCTCACACACGCGCCATCGAGGCCGACGCCGCCGAGCGGGCCGACGCGCTGGTCGGCGCCTTCCTGGAGAAGGTAGCCCGGGCCTAACGCCCCGCCACCCGCACCGGGAAGCGCTTGATCCCGTGCACGAAGTTCGACCGGAGGTAGTCGATCGATCCATCGACTTCCAAATCCACATCCCGCGTCAACAAGTCTTCGAACATGACGCGAATCTCCAACCGAGCGAGTGAATTACCCAGACACATGTGGGGACCACCGCGCCCGAAGGACATGTGCTCATTGGGGTGTCGCTCGACATCGAATCGATAAGGGTCGTCGAAGACGTCGGAATCTCGATTACCGGAGGCGAACCAGACGACCACCTTGTCCCCGGCCTTGATGCTGCGGCCACCCAGGACCGTGTCCTTGGTCGCCGTCCGACGGAAGTGATACACGGGACTGGCCATCCGCAAGAACTCTTCGACCGCCCACTCGATCTTGCTCGGATCCTCCCGAAGAATCGCCACCTGCTGTGGGTGCTGGATCAAGTGGTTCATGGTGTGAGAGATGGTGTGTCGGGTGGTTTCATTGCCGGCCACCACCAGAAGTAGGAAGTAGTTGCGGAAATCCCGATCATCGAGCGGAATGCCATCGATGGGTGTCTGGTTGACGAGCTTGGAGACAAGATCGTCGCCATTACCTCCGCGGCGCGCCTTCGCGAGTGCGAAGCCATACTCGAAGACCTCGAGGGCTGCGGGTGATCGGAAGGGCAGGTCCCGGTACTTCTCGCTCTCAGGGTCGGACGCGAGAACGTCGGCACTCTCGGGATCGGTGTTGCCGACCATTCGATTACCCCAGGCGATCAACTGATCGGTGTCCTCCTCCGGAACACCGAAGAGCCGCGCGAGGACTCGGATGGGGAAATCGGCGGCGACTTCGTCCACGAAGTCGAATCGATCCTTGGCCAAGGCCACGTCCAAGGAGTTGGCAGTGACTCCCCGCAGGAAGGATTCGTACACAGCGAGCGCCTTCGGCGTGAAGGCGGGTTGCAACAACTTACGAAGCGCGCGATGACGAGTCCCGTCACGCTCCAGCATCGACTTGCGGATCTCGATCTGGCTCTGGTCCAGCTCCTCAAGGTTGACCGCGCCCACTTCGCTCGAATAGGTCTCGGTATCCCGGAGCACCTCGACGATGTCCTGATAGCGGGTGACGCCCCAGAATCCCGAGTTCGGTGTCTCCTCTTCGTTCCAGGAGACGGGATCGTTGGCACGGAGCTCGTCGAAGACCGACCACGGCGCACCACCTGCGAAAAGGTCGAGGTCGGCGAGGGTCACAGAGGTGGCCGTGGACATGGGTTCCTCCCGTGCGGTACTGATCGTTTGGGCCCAAATTATCCGGCCGAGTGCGACTCTATGCAAGGACTTTGGTCATTCCACTAGCGTGACCACACGGAAGGAGGGGTTGATGGCGGGACAGCACACTCTGAGCGAGACGGAGTCCGCGGTCTCGGCTCGCCTTGGAGACCTCGACCTCGACTTCGAGGCCATGGCGGTGGCCTCCAACTTGTTCCGGGCGGCGAATGCCGTTCGCAACCACCTCGAGCGCACCGTCCTCGCCCGCTCGGACCTGACCTGGACGGCATTCGTTGTGCTGTGGGTCACCTGGATCTGGGAACCCATCGAAACCCGTCAGATCGCAGCCGAGGGCGGATTCTCGAAGGCGACCTTGAGTGGAGTTCTCACGACATTGGAGGGAAGGGGACTACTCGAACGCTCTCGGGGCAAATCTGATGGTCGCCTCGTCACCGTCGCGCTCACACCCGCAGGTCGACGCCTGATGAAGAGACTGTTCCCCGACTTCAACGCGGAGGAGCGCAACGTGACTCGATTCCTGGAGAGCAAGGACAAGCAACAGGCAACGGGCTATCTTCGCGAACTGATTCGCGCGGTGGAGAAGGACGACTCCGTGTCGATTCGTCCCACGCGCACAACCTCGAGATCCGCCTAGGTTCCCTGCGATGCCTTCCACTTTCGCAGAATCGATAACGGTGGAGGACCTCGAGTCCGATCCCTATCCGATCTACGCTCGACTGCGCCGGGAGGCGCCGCTGGCGTGGGTTCCCGCGGTGAACCTGTGGCTTGCGACGAGCGCGGATGCGGTCGAGCTCGTGACCACCCGAACGGACCTCTTCAGCGCGGTCGTGGACGGCTCACCCCTGGATCTGTCCTTTGGCGGCCCCACGATCTTGACCGTCGACGGCGAGGATCACCTGGACAAGCGCCGGAGTCTGGACACCAAGTACCGACCGCGCACGGTCGAGGGTTACATCGATGAACTCGTGCAGCCGATCGCCGATCACTATCTCCAGCAGGTCACCCAGCGCGCCGACAGGCACGCGGAGTTGGTTGCCGAGTACTTCGAACCGATCTCCGTACTCAGCCTCGGGGCTGTGCTCGGTCTGGGACATGTGCCGGCGGACACGCTCCGCGAATGGTTCCACGGTCTGGCGATGGGAGCGATCAACTTCGAGCGTGACCCTGCGAAGCAGGCGATCAACGATGCGACTGCGGTTGCCATCGACGCTGAACTGCGCCCCTACATGGAGAAGCTCCGATTCGCGCCAGACGACTCGACCATCTCCCACATGCTGACAACCGGCCGCCCCGACGGGCAACCGCGCGCCGTCGACGAGGTCCTACCGTCGCTCAAGGTGATCATCCTCGGCGGCATGCAAGAACCCGGTCACGGAGCTGCCTCCTGCCTGTACGGGCTGCTCGCCGATCGCGAGCAATGGGACTTGGTGTGCGCCGAGCCCGAGCGCTGGGACGACGCCGTCCACGAGGGATTGCGCTGGGTCGCTCCCATCGGAACGCAGACTCGCCAGGCGCGCGTCGACATCGAGTTCAACGGCATCGCCGTTCCCGCTGGCTCGCCTGTCGGGGCCGTGGTGGCGAGCGCCTGTCACGACGAGTCCTTGTTCGATCGGCCGGAGGTCTTCGATATCCGTCGCACCCGACGGCCCAACGCCGCCTTCGGGCTGGGGCCCCACTTCTGCGCGGGTCACGCCTTCGCCCGAGGGCAGGAGCGGATAGCCCTCCAGACGCTCGCGCAGGCGCTCCCGGACCTGTACCTGGATCCGGATGCCGACGTTCGGATGCGGGGCTGGGAGTTTCGGGCCCCTGAGGCGCTGCACGTTCGCTGGTAACCCTTCCGCGCGCGCACCTTATTCGTTAGGCTCCGAACGAAATTATCGATGACGGGAGTCCGATGGACACGGTGACGGTCGCGGGGGTCGAGGTCGACACCCGCCACTGGATCGATGGAGCACGCGTCTCCTCGGCGGACACGTTCGCCGACGTTTCTCCCATCGACAACCAGGTCATCGCCCACGTGCATCGCGGCGGCGCGGCCGAGGCCGACGCCGCGATAACGGCCGCAACGAAGGCTTTCTCCGAGTGGTCCCGCTGGACTGTCGAGGAACGAGCGGTCGTCCTGCGTCGGCTCGCCGATCTGGTCGAGGAGAACGTGGAGCCACTCTCCCAGTTGGAGACCCGCGACAACGGGTCGCTACTTCGATCACACCGCCGTGGCGTCATGCCTCGGGTTGCCATGAACATCCGCTTCTTCGCCGATTACGCCGTCGACACACTCACCTACCCCGTCTGGGAGACGCGCGGCCACGAGAACCACGTCTCGTGGGATCCCTCCGGCCCCACGGTGATCATCACGCCGTGGAATGCACCGTTGATGCTGGCAACCTGGCGCATCGGTCCCGCACTCGCCGCCGGCGATACTGTCGTACTCAAGCCACCGGAGTGGGCGCCACTCACGGCTTCCTTCTTCGCCGATCTGACCAAACAGGCCGGCTTGCCCGATGGAGTCTTCAACGTCGTCCAAGGATTCGGACCCGAGGCTGGTGCAGCGCTGACCTCGGACCCGCGGGTGGCACGCATCTGCTTCACCGGATCGGTTCCCACCGCGAAGCTCGTTGCGAAGGCAGCCGCGGAGAACCTGACTCCGTGTTCCTTCGAACTCGGTGGCAAGTCGCCAACGGTCATCCTCGACGACGCCGATCTCGATCTGGCGGTCGACTTGGCCATCGAGCAATACGACAATGCCGGACAGGTATGCCTAGCTGGCACCCGGCTACTCGTCCAAGAAGGGATCGCAGCTGCCTTCGCGACACGTTTTGCGGAGAGGGCGGCGACGATTCGACAAGGAGATCCTCGAGACGAGGAGACCCAGATCGGCCCCAATATCCACCTGGAACACGTCGATCGGATCCAAGGATTCGTCGACCGCGCGGTGACCGATGGTGCGTCGATCGTGTGCGGCGGTACGACCAACCAGACACTGGGACCCCACTACTTCACACCCACCCTCATCCGCGATGCCGCACCCGGGAGCGAGATCCTGCGCGAGGAAGTCTTCGGGCCGGTTCTCACCATGCAAACCTTCGCCACGGATGCAGAGGGCCTCGAACTCGCGAACGGGACGGACTACGGGCTGGCCGCGTGCGTGGTGTCGAGTAATCGCAGCCGGGCCGAAGAGTTCTGCAAGCACCTCGTTGCCGGAACCATCTGGGTGAACTGCTTCTTCGTTCGTGATCTTGGTGCACCCTTCGGCGGATCCAAGAAGTCCGGAATCGGACGTGAGGGGGGCCACTGGTCATTCGACTTCTACGCAGATGTCAAGAACACGGTTTACGCGCCAAGCGGCTGGAAGGAGCACTGACATGGGTGAGGTTGTAGGAGCGGGGCTACTGGCGCACGTGCCGACGATCATGCTGCCGGAGCACATCCGCAAAGAGCTCAACGAAGGGCAGGAGATCTCTCTCGTGCCGGGACTGCACCGACTTCGCAAGGACAAGTTCGACACCCTCGACTACGACACGGTGGTCGTGATGGACTCCCATTGGGCGACGACCGTCGAGTTCGTCGTGACCGCACAGGATCGACGAGCCGGACTCTTCACGTCGGAGGAACTGCCTCGCGGCATGACTCGCATCCCCTACGACTTCCTCGGTGACCCGGAGCTCGCTCGTGCCATCGGAGAGGAGGGCGCTGGCGCTGGGACATGGATGACGCCGATCGATGATCCGTACCTGCCGATCTTCTACGCGACCATCAACCTGTGGGACTTCCTCGGGCGCGGATTGGACGACAAGCGTTGGGTCTCGATCAGTGTCTGCCAGACGGGAGATACCGAGGACTTCCTGCGTGCCGGACGAGCTGTCAAGGCGGCGATCGAGAAGACCGATCGGAAGGTACTCGTCATCGCGTCAGGTGCCCTATCGCACACGTTCTGGCCACTTCGTCAGATTCGCGACCATGAAGCCAGTGATCCCAAGCACATCTTCACGCCCGAGGCATACCAAGCAGACATGCAGCGCCTCGAGTGGTTCGCCCAAGGTGATCACAAGTCGGTCATCGACACGATGCCCGAATTCCTGAAGTACAAACCCGAAGCGCGCTTTGCTCACTACCTGATGATGATGGGAGCACTCGGGGAAGGAGACGTCATCGCTCCCGGAGTCCTCTACAGCGAATACGAGAACTCCGTCGGTACCGGTCAAGTTCATGTGTGGTTCGACCGTCCCGAGACGGGCTGGACCGCGGCACCTGAGGCGGCGGCGTGAAGGAGTTCCGCCGCATCCTGCTGGATGGATACCCGTGCACCGTCACCCGCGACGGTGATGTCCTCGTAGCTGGGGACGGGCGGGTCGTGGCGATCGAGGATGCAGTCCATCTTCCGCCCGTCGAGCCGTCCAAGATCATCTGTGTGCACTTGAACTATTCCTCGCGCACCGAGGAGTTCATGACGAAGTTGCCCTCCGCACCCACGTACTTCCACAAACCGATCAGCGCGCTGAACTCCCATGACGCCGCGGTCGTTCGGCCGGATGGCTGCAAGTGGCTCAACTTCGAAGGTGAAATCGTGATCGTCATCGGACGCACCTGTCGGAACATTTCGCCAGCGCAGGCCGGGGACTACATCCTCGGTTACACGATCGGCAACGACTACGGGCTGCACGACTTCCGCGACACGGACGCCGGGTCGATGCTTCGGGTCAAGGGATCGGACACTCTCGCACCGATAGGACCCGGGGTGGTGACCGACTGGGACTTTCGCGGGAAGCGACTTCGAACGATCGTCAATGGTGAGGTCAAGCAGGACGCCAGCACCGACGAGATGGAATGGGACATGAACTATCTCGTCGCGGATATCGCCCGAACGATCACCCTGGAGCCGGGTGACCTGCTGTTCAGCGGAACACCTGCCAACTCACGGACGGTCTACCCCGGCGATGTCGTGGAAGTCGAGGTTGAGGGCCTCGGGACGTTGCGAAACCACATCGTCGCCGGACCGACCGCCATCAGATCCGATGTCGGAGCCCAACCGACCGAGAGCGAAGAGGTCATCTCGACGGCCCTTGGGGGCGATTGGGAGTTCCGCGGAATCCGCACGCCCTCCAAGGATCTTTACCCCTCCCTTATCGAAGAGAAGTGATGTCTTTACCGGTGAAGGGCTCGGATGAGCACGCTAGCGAAATGAAGGGATCGGAATGATTCAGGTAACGGTGGATATGGACAAGTGTCAGCACTACGGACAGTGCTGCTTCGAAGCCGAAGACGTCTTCCAACTCGACGACGACGGCAAACTCGTCTATCAGGCCCAGGCCAGTGATGATCGTCTCGCGGATATCGAGAGCGCCGCGGACGTCTGCCCCATGCAGGCCATCTCCTTCGAACAGTCATGACCGTTGACCAGGTAGTCGTCGTCGGAGCTGGACTCGGTGGCCTGCGCGTCGCTGAAGCACTGCGCGGCGCGGGCTACGACGGACACCTGGTCATCATCGGAGACGAGCCACATCTGCCCTACAACCGACCACCCCTGTCCAAGGAAGCGCTCGCCGGGGGGGTATCGGTGGAGGATCTGCATTTTCGTCGCCGATCATCGATCGACGACGTCGAATGGCGCCTCGGGTCGGGGGCCGTTTCGTGCGATCTGCGCAGTCACACCGTGACCCTCGGGGACGGAACCGTTCTGCCCTTCGCTGGATTGGTGATCGCCACGGGTATTCGCCCGCGTCAACTACCCATTCCGGGACCGAGTTCCGGACGCCATCTCTTGCGCGGTGCCGACGACGCAGCGGAACTACGCGACCGATTGAAGCCCGGCGTGCGGCTGGTGATTATGGGAGCAGGGTTCATCGGCAGTGAGGTCGCGGCTACTGCGCGCAAACTCGGAGCGGAGGTGGATGTCGTGGCACTGGACTCCGAGCCGATGCTCCGGCCGCTGGGCCCGGATCTGGGCGCTGCGATGAGACGACGGCACGAGGCTCACGGCGTGCGATTCCATTTGGGTCGCACCGTCACCCGATTCCTCGGCGATGATCGGATAACCGGTGTTGAGCTCGACGACGGTCAGATCATCGATGCGGACCTCGTTCTGGAGGCCGTGGGGTCGATCCCCAACACCGAATGGCTCGAGGGGAACGATCTCGATCTCAGTGACGGGGTTCTCGTGGACGAGACGATGGCCGTCGTCGGTGCCGCGGCTCCTGTCGTCGCAGTGGGCGACATTGCGCGCCACCCCAACGCCCTGTTCCCCGGTCGCCCGTGGCGCATCGAGCACTGGAACATGCCGACCGAGACGGGCCGGCACGCGGGCAGGACGTTGGCTGCCCTCCTCGCGGGTGAATCCGCGCCCGATGAGGCCTTCTCGGCGCTGCCCGCTTTCTGGAGCGACCAGTACGACATGAACATCCAGTCGTACGGGATGCCATCGCTCGGCTCAGCGGTGCTGGTCGATGGAGATTGGGACGGGGACTGCATCGTCGAGTACCAACGCGACGGTGATGTCGTGGGGGTCGTGGGCGTGAATCGCGCAAAAGACCTGATGGGCTACCGCAAGGAGATCGCGTCGGTTCCCCACGCTTCATGAACCCGATGGGAGCTGGCCAGGCTCCGGAATCATCCATTGCCCATCACCGACGCACACATGCGGACAATGCCCCAATCGTCCAATGTCGCCAATGAGGCGGGCGTGTACACGCCTCTCATGCGATGGTGATCGAACGGACGTGGCTTCGCCCTCGCTTGACGAACCCGCAACCTGCACGAGAGGGCGTCCAGGCTCTGATGTCGACGAGGGAGGAAGTCGCTGATTCGTTACCTTCACGTGGGAGCCACTGATTCTGCAGCAACGTCGGAAGGATGACGATGCACAGGATGACGGGAGCATCATGGGTCTAGCTACTCGCGCGGCGATACTCGCTGCTGTGACAGCAGCGGTGCTGGTCGCATGCGGATCGGGGGACACCTACCTCGACGGTGAGGCCGTCCCAGGAGCGGAATCCGCGGACATGAAGGTCGAGTCGATGGCTTCGGATGGCACGTCCGCGCCCGCCGTCGATCAACAGGTCATCCAAACGGCCAACGTCTCCCTGGAAGTCGACGACGTCGATCAGGCGGTGAACGGGGTCGAGGTCCAAGTGGAACAGCTCGGTGGCGTGGTGCAAAGTCGAAGCATCAACAACTACGACGACGACGCCAGCGGCTACATGACGATCCGGATTCCGGCGCAGGATCTGAACGGCTTCCTCGACGGGCTACCCGCCCTCGGCAGAGTCATCAATTCCACCGTGGACTCGCAGGACGTCACGCTGGAGGTGATCGACCTGGAGGCGCGGATCTCCACCCTCGAAGCATCGATAGAGCGGCTCGGCGACCTTCAGCGTCAGGCGACATCGGTGGCCGATCTGGTGGCCGTCGAATCGGAACTGGCTGCCCGGCAGTCCGAGTTGGAGTCCTTGACCGCTCGACGCGATTACCTCGCGAATCAAGTGGATCTTTCGACGGTCTATCTATCGATGGAACAGGTCGACACCGGGGCGGCGCTCAGTCCGGACTTCCTCGGTGGACTGCAGCGCGGTTGGGACGCGCTCCTGACTCTCGGCGCGGGCCTGGTGACCGGGGTGGGCTTCCTGCTGCCGCTGGCGATCGTGGGCGCGGCCATCGCAGTGGTGATCATCGTGATCGTTCGCGCCATGAGGCGCCGCACCAAACGAGAGGAGAAGTCATGAGAGGTCGCAGCATCCTCGCCACCGCCTGCGCCGGGTTCCTATCGGTAGCCCTGCTCGTCGGCTGCGGTGACGCAGACGAACAACCATCGACACCCACGTCGAGTCCGACGGGTACGCCTGCGGACGAACAACCAGGAGCCGATCAGCCGGTGAACCCGGACATCACCCCCGAGCAGGTTGCATTCGTCGACGAACTACTGGCGACGCCCCTTCCGCTGGACGACGCAACGGCTCGGATAGAGGCGGCCGGCTATAGCTGGCGATTGGGAACCATCGACGGGGAACCACAGGCCGTGACCATGGACTACCGGATCGATCGGTTGACGCTCACGACGCAGGACGGTCTGGTCATCGACGCCACGTGGGG
>CAYLOH010000001.1:166642-170918 GCA_964385255.1 uncultured Rubrivirga sp.
CCTTCCAGGACAACGGGCGAGGGTTCGGCCGGCGCCGGCGCGCTGGCCCGACCGAGCGGCACTCCGATCAGGACCCCGAGCAGAACCAACAGGACTGCCACGAGCACGGACGTGGATCGAGCACGTTGGGGCTTGCTGCGCTTGGCCAGGATTCGCGCGAGCTCCTCCCCCGATGACTCCTGGTGGACGTGTTCGTCGTTGCTCATCGCCGTGTCCTATTCATGCCGAAGTGCCTCGATCGGTCGCAAGGATGCCGCACGCTTGGCAGGGTAGCTCCCGAAGAAGAGGCCGATGGCGACGCTGATGGCGTACGCGCCGACCACCGAGATCGGCACGACCGATGGGGAGATGCCCGCCACCTCCACTCGAGAGACGAGTAGAGCGATGATGAGACCGGCTGTGGCGCCGAAGACCGACAACACGGTCGCCTCCAAAAGGAACTGCAACAAGATGAAGCGACGCGAGGCTCCGATGGCTTTGCGAATTCCGATTTCTCGCGTTCGTTCGGTGACCGAGACCAACATGATGTTGGTGATGCCGATGCCACCCACCAGCAAACTGATGGCACCGACGGCGCCCAGCAATGCTGTGAAGACTCCCAGTGCCGTGTTCGCCGTCTCCAGCAGGCTCGCCTGGTTGAAGATCTGGTAGTCCCGCGTGCCTTCCACGGTTCCGTGCTGCTCGTCCAAGATGGCGAAGGCCTGCGCCTCAGCGAGGTCGGTCGTCTCGGGCGACGTCGCCTGCACGGAGATGGACGTGAGTTGTCCGTATCCGGTTATCGAGTTCTCCACCGCCGACAAGGGGGCGATGACCACATCGTCCGGGTTCGCGAAGGACGCCCCCTTCTCCTCCTGGACGCCGATCACGGTGAAAGGTGCCCCATTGCATGTGATCCTCTGACCCAAGGGGTCGCTGTCGGGGAACAGCTCTTCGGCCACCGTCGAGCCGATGACCGCGATCCGTCGAGCCGACAACTCGTCGGCATTCGTGAAGTAGGCGCCTTCCGCTACCGGGGAGTTCGTGATCTCGAAGTACGCCGGCCACGTCCCGACGATCTGCGTGGAGTGACTCGCGTCGTTGATCGTGCAGGTGACCACGGCGCGCTTCTCCGGAGTCGCACCGGCGATATCCGGGGCCGCCCCCGGATCGTTCAATGCCGCCGCATCCTCGACAGTGAGGTCCTGCACCGACGGGTTGACGATCTCACCACCCCGATTGGGGTTGCTCGGGGTGATGGTCAACAGGTTGCTGCCCAGGGACTGGATGCTCGCGGTCACCGAATTCGACGCACCCTGACCGAAAGCCACCAGGATGATCACCGCGGCGACGCCGATCATGATCCCCAAAGTCGTCAGGATCGACCTCAGGCGATTGGCGAGGATCGCCTGCCAACCGCTACGGAGAGCTTCAACGAAGATCATCGACTACCCACCGCGGCGTCGGACTCGATTCGACCATCGCGAAGCGTGATGATCCGTTGCGCTCGAGCGGCGACCTCATCCTCGTGGGTGATGATCACGATCGTCTTGCCCTCGGCGTGGATTTCATCGAGTAGATCGAGGACATCTGCCGTCGATTTGGAGTCGAGGTTTCCGGTGGGCTCGTCGGCGAGCATCAACGAAGGCTCCATCGCGAGCGCCCTGGCCACCGCGACCCGCTGCTGCTGGCCACCGGATAGCTCGTTCGGTTGGTGGTGCGATCGATCGGCGAGCCCCACTTTGCCCAAGGCGTCCAGGGCGCGGCGTCGTCGTTCACTACGGCGCACACCGCGATACATCAACGGCAACTCGACGTTCGCAACCGCACTCATCCGCGGGATGAGGTTGAAGGCCTGGAAGATGAATCCGATGCGGCGATTCCTGACCAGGGACAGAGCGTCGTCGTCAAGATCACCGATGTCGACGCCGTCTATGCGGTACGTACCCGTCGTTGCGACGTCCAGCGCACCGATGATGTTCATCAGGGTCGACTTACCCGAACCGGATGCACCCATGATCGCCACGAACTCACCGGGGTTCACCGTCAAGGACACGCCATCGACCGCGCGGACCTCGGCTTCACCCGAGCCGTAGACCTTGGTGATGTCGTGCATCTCGACGACGGGAACCATGCGACCTACTCCCCGCCGCCACCGAAGGGTCCGTCGGGATCGTCGTCACGACCCGATCCGGGCACCCCGCCTTCGGGGAACGACAGATCCTCCGCGGAGGGAATGACCAGGACGTCGCCTTCGTCGACACCGGTGACGATCTCGGTTCCCGTATCCCCCTGGAGTCCGATGGTGACCGGCGTGGGCACCGCGACACCCTCCGCATCGCGAACAAGCACGGTTGCCCGTTCACCCGAGCCGGTGATCGCTCCCTGGGGCACCACGAGGACGTCACTCGCCTGGTCCACGAGCACCGATACCGACGCCGTCATGCCTTGCCTCACGGTCGGCGGTGCATCGTCGACTTGGGTACGGACGCGGTACGTGACAAGGCCAGTGCTACCGGTCGTGGCGACCGGATCGATCGAGACCACCACTCCCTGGGCTTGGACACCCGCGAGAGCGTCGAAGGTGACCGTGGCTGGAGCACCCACCTCGATACCCGCCGCATCGGACTCGGCGAAATCTGCAACCACCTCCAGCGGTCCATCCGGGATCACCGTGATGCCACCCGTCGTCGCTGAGCTTGTCGTCACTTCCCCCACGACGAAGGGGACCTGGCCGACGATCCCGGCAACCGGAGCGACCAATCGGGTGTCGTCGAGCGCGCGCTGCGCGACGTCCACCGCAGTTCGCGCAGCCTGAATGGCGGCCTGCGCAGCGGTGACATCCCCTTCTCCGGGGATGTCGATCGTCTGCTCGGCGGCGAGTGCCGTCTGCAGTGCCGCTTGCGCGGTGCGAACGGATTGCTCACCTGCCACTTCACCTTGTCGTAAGGCGCGTTCGGCCGACTCCAACGTCTGGCGAGCGGACCGAACCGCGTCATCGCCAGCCTTGCGAAGCTCGCTCTGCGCCTGCTGCAAGGCCACGTTCGCGCTGGCCAGACTGAGCGATGCGGCCTGCTGCGCCTGCGAGTCCGCAAGCAATCCCGTCGTCTTGGCTCGCTGGGCGTTCTCGAGGGCCTGTTGGGCGGTCAACGTAGCGAGCGTGGCGCTTTGACAGGTACTCGTGCTGCTGCCATCGCATGCGGTGGATTCCTGTGCACGCCGCTGCGCCAGGGTCGCCGCAGCCTGATTGATCGCTACCTCGTAGCCGACGGCGTTGTTGGCCGCGCTTTCCGTTGACGCGTCCAGGGTTCGCTGCGCAGTTGTGATGGCTGCCTGCGCAGTTCGCAACCGAGCTTGAGCTGCTGGGTTCGGGCACGCCGGGCTATTCGCGTCCAGGCACGACTCATCCCAGAGGGCTTCGGCGGCGGCGAGGGACTCCCGTGCCTGATCGACGACCAGTCGATTTCGCTTGTTGGTCTGTGCAGCAACTCGCCGCGCATCGGCGAGGGTGCTGCTCGCGCTCGCGACCGATGCATCGGTCGACGCGGCACTTTGCGCTGCCTGCGCCAACGTCGACTCTGCCGATGCGAGTTGCTGCAAAGCAGCGGTGTCGTCGATCGTGGCGAGCACCGCTCCCGCGGAGACCGCATCCCCGGGCTCTACGTCCACGGACGTGACCACTCCCGGCGAGAGGAATGTCAGTTCCACGACCCCGGCACGCTCCACGGTTCCACTGGCAGTGACGGTCGCCGAGATATCCCCGCGGGTCACCGTCACGGTGCGTTCGTCCACTGGCTGCTCGGTTGAGCGCAGCGAGGCGACGATCAGTCCGACGACGACGACGATCACCGCGCCGATACCGAGGTTGATCCACAAGGTGCGACGGCTCATGAAGTGAGCCTGCCCGATATCGAGCCACACGGCACTACCGGGGTGTTCACAATCCGCAAAGTGTGGATAACTCCTGGAGTGCCGTCCGTCAGAGCGCCGTGCACTCCGGTGCCGTGGCGAAGGCTTCCCCGACGGGGCCTTGTCCCGCGCTCCGTGTTTCGTCGATCAACGTCAACGCACGTCGGGTGTCCTCATACGCAGTACGCCCAGCCGCTACCGCGCCGGCGGCCGCCAAACCGGCAGTCAGGACATTGTCGGCATTGACCGCGTCCTGCGCCGCCGTCACTGCTTCTTGACCCGACGTTCGAGCGCTGGTGACGAGTGCATCCAACTCTTGGGCGAAGGCCACCGCTTCCGGTGACGAGGCTGGCACATCGGCAACTGCCGCCTGCACCGCGTCGATTCCGAG
>CAYLOH010000002.1:0-140490 GCA_964385255.1 uncultured Rubrivirga sp.
GAAGGCCGCACCCAAGGTCGCGAAGAAGAGCACCCCCAAACCTCCCGCCAAGAAGGTGGCTGCGAAGAAGGCTGCACCCAAGGTCGCGAAGAAGAGCACACCCAAACCTCCCGCCAAGAAGACGCCCGCGAAGAAGGCCGCACCCAAGGTCGCGAAGAAGACCGCGCCGAAGATCGCCACGAAGGTTCCCGCGAAGAAGGTCGCTGCGAAGGCTTCCGCGAAGGCGTTGGCGGGGAAGGCAGCGTCCGCTCCGATAGCGAGTAGGGCCGCAGGAAAAGGCGCCAGCAAGGCCGTGAGCAAGGCCGCCGGCAAGTCGGCGGCCAAGAAGGACGACGACGAGATCATCGAGGTGATCGACCTCGATGACGAAGTCATAGAGATCGAAGACGGCGATGAACCGGACCTTGAGAAGGCCGCGGAACTGGAAGCCGACCTCGAGGCCGAGTTGGAGGTCGATCTCGCCGAGGTCGCAACCGAGGACAAGGAGGAGACCCCCGACACCGGCGACGGAGCCGAGTTCGTCTTGTCCGACGTGGACGACACCGATGAACCGGTCCAGACGGTAACCGTCGCCGGAGCGACCGCCGACCCGGTGAAGGACTACCTCAAGCAAATCGGCAAGGTCGCCCTGCTGAACGCCGAGCAGGAGGTGGAGCTGGCCAAGCGGATCGAGGCGGGCCTGTTTGCCGAGGAGATGTTGGCCGAGACCAAGAAGATCGACAAGAAGACCCGGTTGGACCTGGAGTGGATCGCTCGCGATGGTCGTCGCGCCAAGAACCATCTCCTCGAGGCGAATCTCCGCCTGGTCGTATCCCTCGCCAAGCGCTACACGGGTCGAGGGATGTTGTTCCTGGATCTGATCCAGGAAGGCAACCTCGGACTCATCCGCGCGGTGGAGAAGTTCGACTACACCAAGGGCTACAAGTTCTCGACCTACGCCACATGGTGGATTCGTCAGGCGATAACTCGTGCCATGGCTGACCAAGCACGAACCATCCGCATTCCGGTTCACATGGTGGAAGTCATCAACAAGTTGGCTCGTGTGCAGCGCCAGATGCTTCAGGATCTGGGCCGCGAACCCACGCCGGAGGAATTGGCACGCGAACTCGACATGACTCCGGAGAAGGTCGTCGAGGTGCAGAAGTACGGTCGCGAGCCGATCTCCTTGCATACCCCGTTGGGTGAGGAAGGCGACAGCGAATTCGGTGACCTCATCGAGGACTCGGAGGCGATCGTCCCCAGCGACGCCGTGTCCTTCACCCTCCTTCAGGAGCAGCTGGAGTCGGTGTTGGAGACCCTCTCCGATCGGGAAGCCGGCGTGGTCCGCATGCGCTTCGGGCTGACCGATGGACAGCCGAAGACCCTCGATGAGATCGGCAAGGTGTACGGGGTCACTCGTGAACGTATCCGGCAGATCGAGTCGAAGACGATGTCCAAGCTGCGACACCCATCGCGCTCCCAGGTACTGCGCGATTACCTGGACTGACCGTGGACCGTGTGCGGGTCGAGGACGAAGGTTTCATCCGCCGGATCACACTGCACGATCCGAGCACCCGCAACGCCCTCAGCGGCGCAGTCCTGACCGAACTTGCGGCCGGCATCACGTCGGCGCCGGGCCGAGGGATCCGGGCTGTGATCGTGTACGCGGAGGAAGTCGAGGGGGTGTGGTCCGCCGGACACAACATCGATGAGTTGCCGTCCGGTGACCGGGACCCCTTGTTATGGGACAACCCGCTCGAAGGTGCTCTTCGAGCCATCCGCTCCACACCCGTACCCGTAGTCGTCGCCGTCGACGGTTCCGTCTGGGGCGGGGCATGCGACCTGGTCGTCACGTGCGATCTGATCGTCGCCACCGAAGCATCGTCTTTCGCCATCACGCCGACGCGGCTCGGTATTCCCTACAACACGGCGGGGGTAGCGCACTTCCTGAGTGCCCTGCCTGTGCATGCTGCGAAGGAGATGTTCTTCTGCGCCGATCCGATCGACGCCACCCGGGCGCATAGGTGGGGGGTCGTCAACCGACTCGTGGAGGATCGTCACCAGTTGATGACCGAAGCCGAGAGCCTGGCTGCCCGGATCGCAACGCGAGCGCCGCTGGCGGTTGCAGCGATCAAGGCCGAAATGACAGCACTGACGGACGCGCGTCAATTGACCAGCGACGAGTTCGAGAAACTCAACGCGATGCGCACACGCGCATGGATGTCAGACGACTACAAGGAGGGACTCGCGGCGTTCCATGAACGCCGGATACCCGACTTTGAAGGGCGCTGACCTATTCCGCACTGGGCGCGGTGGCGAGACGGTGCGTCTCGTCGATCACGTTCTCCGCTCGGGGCCGCAAGGCTTCCTCGTGACGCGACCAGTGGTGGGCACAGAACTGGAGGTCACCCCCGCCGGAGAGTACGACGCGAACGTAGGCCTGGGCGTTGCAGCGATCACAGCGATCCGTGGCGCTGAGCTGCGGGGCCGACAGCGTCGTGGTCATGGCACCTCCTGCCAATCGGGGTGCGGTGCACCCAGGGATCCCAGTCTTACACGACACCAGCCGCCCGACACGCTTACCGAGCCTCGATTCGCCACCGGCGAAATGGTGCCTGCGGAGATCTCCCGCGTGCCTAGCGCGGTTGCCGGGGGGACGGTGACTAGGTTGCTGAGGATGGCCGCGAAGCAGGACTACACAGCCCGTGATCTGGCCGTCCTGGAGGGGCTGGACGCGGTCCGTAAGCGTCCGGGCATGTACATCGGCAGTAATGACTCCCGCGGGCTCATGCATTGCCTCTGGGAAATCGTCGATAACTCCGTGGATGAGGCTCTCGCTGGGCACTGCAGCAAGATCGAGGTGATCCTGGAGCCGGGCGGTTCGGTGCTCGTCTCGGACAACGGGCGGGGTATTCCCGTCGACAAGGAGCCGAAGACGAAACTGACCGGCGTGGAACTCGTGATGACGAAGCTCCACGCGGGGGGCAAGTTCGGTGGCGGCTCGTACACGGCTTCGGGTGGACTGCATGGAGTGGGAGCCTCGGTCGTCAACGCGCTCAGCGCGCGCCTGGATGTCGAGGTGGATCGCGCGGGCAAGACCTACGGGATGAGCTTTCGCAGGGGTGTGCCCGGTGTCTTCGACGGGGACGGTCCCGACGCGGCCTTCACACGCAAGGGTGGTTTGGACGTCGTGGGGAAGGCTCCCAGAGCACGCACGGGAACGAGGGTGCGCTGGTGGGCCGACTCTCAGGTTTTCACCAAGGACGCCGACTATGACAGGGCCGCCTTGCGTGAGCGGGCGATCCAAAGCAGCTTCTTGGTTCCAGGACTGGCAATCACCCTGCGCGATGAGCGTGACCGGGACGACGTCTGGGAGGAGGTGCTCGTCCATAAGGGTGGCTTGAGCGAGTACGTCGAGTACCTCGCGCACGGACAAAGCGTCTGCTCGGTCATACAGTTGCGAGGCAGCGGGCATTTCCACGAGACCGTCCCAGTTCTGGACGACAAGGGGCATATGTCTTCTCAAGAGGTTGAGCGAGAGTGTGTTGTCGACATTGCGCTCCAGTGGGATGAGGGCTACGACACGGAGTTACGCAGCTTCGTGAACGTGATCGCCACCCCCAAAGGTGGCACGCACGTCGCCGGCTTCGAGCGCTCGCTCGTGAAGGTCATCAATGATCAGTTGAAAGCAGCCAGAGTGCTCAAGGCTTCCGAGGCGGCGATCGCCAAAGAGGACGCCGTCGAGGGGCTGACGGCGGTGGTGGCCGTGCGACTCGCTGAGCCGCAGTTCGAAGGACAGACCAAGGAGGTCCTGGGTACCCCGGCGGTCAGTCGCATCGTCGGTCACGTCGTGACCAAGGAGCTATCCACGTGGTTCAGCAAGCCACCCCGTGGTGAGAAGGCCGCTGCTCGTGCGGTCTTGGACAAGGTGGCTTCGGCAATGCGGACCCGTGTTGCGGCCCGTGCACACCGCGACACCCAGCGGCGAAAGTCGGCGCTGGAAACGTCATCCCTTCCGGCGAAGTTGGTGGACTGCCGACGATCCGGCTCGGAAGGCACCGAGCTGTTCATCGTCGAAGGCGACAGTGCCCTAGGCACGGCCAAGACGGCACGCGACGCGGAGTTCCAAGCCTTGTTGCCGATACGGGGAAAGATCTTGAATGTTCAGAAGGCTTCGCTTGCCGACATGCTCAAGAACTCCGAGTGCGCCGCCATCATCCAGGTCATCGGTGCGGGCTCGGGGCGCACGTTCGAGTTGGAACAGGTGCGGTACGAGAAGATCATCCTGATGTCGGACGCCGACGTCGACGGTGCCCATATTCGCTGCCTACTCTTGACCTTGATTCATCGGTACCTGCCGGGGCTCTTGGAAGCCGGGAGGGTGTTCGCAGCCGTGCCACCCCTCCATCGGATCGAAATCGTGGGGCGTGGTGGCTCGGGCAAGGGCAGTGCCAACGAGGTCGTCTACGCCTACTCGGACGCCGAAATGCACGCACTCGTCTCGGACGTGACGGGCAAGGGCCGCAAGATCAAGGAGCCCGTTCAACGGTACAAGGGCCTCGGCGAAATGGACGCCGGACAACTGCGCGAAACGACGATGGACCCGGCTCGCCGGTCGTTGCGCAGGATGACGGTGGGGGAGGCAGCTGGCGCCGCCGAGGTGTTCGAATTGCTGATGGGGGAGAACGTCGCCCCGCGACGCGATTTCATCATTGATGGGGCTCGTGAACTCGACCTGTCCCGCATTGATGCCTGACGGGCTGCCAGCCAACGGGGCGTAGCACTCCTCAGCCGACGAGTCGCAGATGTATGGGACGGACTGACGACCATCGGTCGTCGATGGGACTTCCGTGGACACCCGCACCGTCCCCGTTCACATGGTTGCCGTCCGGGCGAGTGTCGCGCGCACCCGCTCGTGCCCCTGCGCTCAGGTGCCTCCTGGTTGTCGGAGCGATCTTCGACGCACACACGGTTGATCTGACTACAGTTGATGCGTGGGTGCGCGTGTTGCCGTCGTTGGCTCCGGGCCATCGGGCATGTACGCCGCCGACGCGCTGCTGGACCACGGGATTGACGTCGACGTCATCGACAAGCTTCCGGTTCCCTTCGGACTGGTGCGTTACGGCGTTGCACCCGACCACTTCAGCATCCGGTCAGTTCGTGACACCCTCGACCACATCTGGGATCGACCCGGTGTCCGCTTTCTTGGGAACGTGGAAGTCGGATCCGATGTCTCCATCGATGAACTGCGATCGGCCTATCACGCCGTCGTCCTCACGTACGGGGCATCTTCCGATCGTCGCTTGGACATCGAAGGCGAAGATCTCCTCGGTAGCGTCGCCGCGACCGATCTCGTCGCCTGGTACACCGGACACCCCGGCTACCGCGGGCCCGACTTCGACGCCCTCCTGCCCACCGTGCGGCGAGTCGCGGTTATTGGCGTGGGAAACGTGGCGGTAGA
Source organism: uncultured Rubrivirga sp. (assembly GCA_964385255.1). Lineage (GTDB taxonomy): Bacteria > Actinomycetota > Actinomycetes > S36-B12 > S36-B12 > S36-B12. The sequence goes on from CAYLOH010000002.1 coordinate 5,441, forward strand.
CGTGGTGCGCGTGCTCAGCAAGTCGGAAGCTGAACTCGCGCAGACCGATATGCCAGAACACGTCCTGCGCACCCTGGCTGCCTCGCCCATCGAGTATGTCTACCTGCTCGGCAGGAGGGGACCCGTCCAGGCCACCTTCACCACCAAGGAGCTGCGCGAACTCGGAGAGTTGGCCATCGCCGATGTTCGGCTGAACCCGGAGGATGTGGATTTGGACCCGGCGAGTGCTGCGGAGGTGGTGGACAACAAGGTCGCGGCGCGCAACCTGAAGGTCCTGGAGGAGTGGGTCGAGCGTTCACCCCGATCGGATGCGGAGCGAACCATCGATGTGCGATTCTTCCGACGCCCGCAGGCACTTATCGGCACCGATCGGGTCGAGGCCATTAGAGTGGAACGTACGCGCTTGACGCCCGACGGGACACTGACGGGCACCGGTGATGTGGAAGAACTACCGGTTGACCTCGTCGTGCGTAGCGTGGGATACCGCGGGACGGCGATGCCAGGCGTGCCGTTCGATAGCCGAAGCAACGTGATCCCCAATCGGGATGGTCGTGTCCTCGACGGCGACGAAGTAGTCCGTGGCCTGTATGTGGCCGGATGGATCAAGCGGGGTCCAACAGGGATCATCGGCACCAACAAGAAGTGCGCAGTCGCAACGGTGGCCTCGATCACTGCCGATGTGGAGTCCGGGGCTGTGGACACGTCGACTCCGAAAGACGGCATCGCTGGGATGATGCAGTCCCGCGGGGTTCGCATGGTCGACGTCCTCGGTTGGCGCAGTATCGACGAGCGTGAGCGCGACCTGGGGCGCCAACAAGGGCGCCCACGCGTCACTATCCACGATCCGGCCGAACTAGTCGCTCTCGGTGCGCCGCAGCGTTAGCTCCGATCCGAGAGAACCTCGGCCTGCCATGTGCGTCGGATCGAGGATTCGGCGCCGCACGACGCCGGCGAGGTGAAGGCATGCGACGAGCACTGCACAGTCCACTCGCGGCCCTCAGTTGCCACGCGGGCGACGACCGTGGACTCGTCTGCGCTGACGAGCGTCACCGTGACGTGATCGCGTGCACCTAGTCCGGCGTGTGTGCGCACCGCGCACTCGGCCGCCTGCAACGGGGCGGGTAGGTAGGAGGGGCCACGCAGGTGGCGAGGATGCGGCTCATCGGGGTAGGGCGAGCCGGTCGAGTGGACCGGCAATCGGCCGTAGACACGTGCGGACGGCAAGAACAAGCTGGTGGCGGCGAAACGGTGCCCTCCCAGGTGGCTGCACTCCCACACTTTCTCGCGCTGATGCGCAGGAACGGAGGCGACGAGATCACGGCCGAGGATGGCGCAACAGGTATCGCGTTTGCTGTGCGTGCACACAAACTCGACGGGATCGACTTGGGGTATGCCCACATCCGGAAGCTCACCTGTAGTCATAGCTGCGAGGTCCCATTCCGTGATCTCTTCGAGTCGGTCGACACTCGTCCGTCGTACGCGCCCTGCGCTGGCATCGCCATAAGCGAGCCACACGGTGCGAGTGTGCGAGGGTCCCGACCGTCGACGATCGTGGCCGATACGTCGAGCCGCGAGGAAGCGCACCGGATGCGCGTCTTGGGCGGCAGCGACGTGCGCCACGAAAGCAGGACTGAGACCGGAGTCTGTCAGCGCGTCGTGACCCCAGGGCCCTGGGTGCTCCACGACCAACCAGGCGACCGCGAATGGAGCGGTACCAGGCAAAGGCTCGTCGGACGCGAGGACCGAACATGACGTCTCACCCATGACGACGACGGTGAGCCAAGGAGACGGTCATGGAAGCAGGCTGCCACCACCGACGCCGGCGATGGGTGCGGAAGGCGGACTTCCCGTTGCGTCCCGCTTGTCTGTGGGTGCGGGTAGGTCCGTGGGCTTTCCGGATGCGGTTGCCGCACGCGCGGGGCCCTTGCCGACCCAGGCGAGCACGATGCAGTCCTCGCCAGCGCGCAACTTGTGGCAGCGCACGCCCTGGGTTGCACGGCCCTTGGCGGGCATCAGCGACAGCGGTGTGACCTTGGCGGACCCCAACTCGGTTCCCGGCAAAGCCCGAGAATCGCCGGCCACGGTCACCACGTCCGTGGATTGCTCGTCGGTGATGGCGGCGAAGGCAACCGCTCGGTCGCCGTCGACGAGTTTCACCCCGGTCATTCCCGCGGCGGCGGCCCCCTGGACCCGGACGGCGGAGGCAGGGAAGTGCAGCAGATTGCCAGCCGCGGTCACGAAGACGAGGCTTGAAACCTCCGACGCGGCCTCGGGAAGGTAGGTCGCACCCACCACCAGATCACCGTCCGCCAACGCGATGATGGTGGAAGGTTTGCCACGGGTTGCAGGGACGACCACCCGCTTGACCACTCCGGCTGCCGTACCCAAGGCAACGGTGGCAGTGCCGTCCGCCGGTGCCAAGGTGACCACGTATTCGCCCGGGCGCATGTCGAGGTAAGCCGAAATGGGCGCGCCACCAGCCAACGATGGGATTCCCGCCACCGGGGGCTGGGCTGGGACGTCAACCACGTCGACAGGCAGCACGCGGCCTTGTGACGTCACCGCACCGATCTGACCCCGAGTCGTGGCCGGACAGGCGGCGACGATCACATCGTGTGCGGAACGGGAGATCGGCTCGGCTACGAGCAACTCGGTGGTACGTGCTACCAGCCCCGTTGTCGACAGCAGCACCACACAAGGATCGTCGGAGACCTCGAGGGTCGCTGAAGACTTCGAGGAGGCGGTGGCGGGAGAGGACGATCCTTCCAGCAGGGTCGTTCGCCGAGGTGTCCCCAGATGCGAACTGACCTCGGCAAGTTCAGCTGAAACGGCGGCACGAAGGGCACCCTCGTCGGCCAGCAAGCCATCGAGCTCGTCGATCCGTGACCGCAGATCATCCGCCTCGGTCTCCAACTCGATCCTGCTGAACTTTGTCAGGCGGCGGAGCGGCATGTCGAGGATGTAGTTCGCCTGCACATCCGTGAGGTCGAAGACGCTCATCAGCCTCTCTCGCGCCGACGAGGCATTGTCACTCGCACGAATCAACTCGATGACCTCATCGATATCCACGATCGCGCGCAGCAGCCCGTCCACGAGGTGCAATCGCTCATGCGCTCGTTGACGCCGATGCGCACTACGTCTGCGAACGACGTCAAGTCGATGGTTGGTGAACTCCTGAAGCATCTCCCGCAGACCCAGGGTCTGCGGTTGACCATTCACGAGCGCAACGGCGTTGATCGTGATCGAGTCCTCGAGTGGAGTGAGTCGGTACAGCTGTTCCAGCATGGAATCGGCCTCGATGCCGCTCTTGAGCTCGATGATCAGCCGCAGTCCGGACTGCCCATCCGACAAGTCGACGACGTCCGCGATTCCCTGGAGCTTCTTGGCCTGAACGAGATCCTTGATGCGTTCGATGACCCGTTCCGGACCCACGGTCGCCGGCAACTCGGTGACGACGATTCCGCGCCGTCGCGGGGTGACGTTCTCGACAGTCGCCCTCGCGCGTAGACGGAATGAACCACGCCCGGTGGCGTATGCCTCGCGAATCCCGTCGAGACCGATGATCTCGCCACCGCCCGGGAAGTCCGGTCCGGGGACAAAAGCCATGAGTGCCGTCAGATCGGCCTTGGGATGCTCGATCAAGTGCCGGGCGGCGGCGATTACCTCAGCGAGGTTATGGGGCACCAACGTTGTGGCCATGCCGACGGCGATACCGCTGGCACCGTTGACCAGGAGATTGGGAAACGCTGCCGGGAGCACGACGGGTTCGAGTTCGCGGCCGTCGTAGTTCGGCAGGAAGTCGACGACGTCCTCGTCCAGGCTCGCCGTCATCTCCAAGGCCGGCGCGGCGAGTCTGGCCTCGGTGTAGCGCATGGCTGCCGGGCCATCGTCCGGGGAACCGAAATTGCCGTGGCCGTCCACGAGCGGCAGACGCAAGGTGAACGGTTGCGCCAATCGAACGAGCGCGTCATAGATGGCCGAATCACCGTGCGGATGCAGGCGACCCATGACCTCGCCGACCACGCGGGCAGACTTCACGTGTCCACGATCGGGACGAAGACCCATCTGGGCCATCTGGAACAGAATGCGGCGTTGCACCGGTTTCAGGCCATCGCGGGCGTCGGGTAGAGCCCGGGAATAGATCACCGAGTAGGCGTACTCCAAGAACGAACCGCGCATCTCCTCGGCGACGTCGATGTCGACGATGCGCGGGGCGGGTGTGCGGGGCTTGGGGCCCACGATGCCTACCGTCCTTCCGGCGATGGTGGCCCGGCCCCCAGTCGCGTGACCGCGAGCGACGCCACGCGGGTACCGGAGTCCAGTGCCTGAGCCAGGGTGTCCCGGCCGGGGGACCAGGCTGCCAGGAATCCCGCGGAGAAGGCGTCACCCGCGCCGGTCGTGTCCACGACGACAACGGGCGCAGCGGGCCGGTGCAGCCGGTCGTGGCCGTCGTCAGCGGTGGCGCCGGCGTGGCCCTGTTTGACGACCACGGTGGTTCCGTATCCGAGGATCGCGCGCCAGGCGTCGAGCACCGCATCGACCGTTCGAGCACTCGCACTCGCGGTCGGTAGGAATGCGGCCAGCTCATCCACAGTGCCGATGAGAACGTCGAGGCTCGGCAACGTTGCGACGAGGACGTCTCGGGCCGCTTTGGTGACGGCCATAGCCCCCATGTCGATGCTCACGGTGCACGCCTCGACGCTCTGCCGTGCGGTCGTGACGAGGGATCCGACGAACGAGGGCTGTCTATCCAAGAGGTAGCCAGACAGGTGCACGTGCGGGCGCTGGGTTGTCGAACTCTGGCGCAGGAGTTCGGCCCACGAATCGAACGGCAGGTCCACCACGTGAATGTTGGCCGCGGGGTTGGAGAGCATGGTCCGCCGACCGCCTTGATCGACGAGCACCAGACACGTCCCCGTCGGTGCCTCGGCGACATGCAGATGAGCGTGAACGCCATGGTCGGCAAGGTGTGAGCGAACCCAGTCCGCCTCGTCATCGCTTCCACACGCAGCAACGAGATGAACGTTGCTGGACATCCCGGCGAGCCAGGTCGCCGTGTTAGCTGCCTGCCCGCCGAGGCTGCGAGACATCCGCGCGGGTTGATCCACGCCGAGCTGCACCGTGCCATCGACCGAGGCGAAGATGTCGACCATGACATCGCCGACGACGAAGAACGTGCGGTGTATTCCGGTCACGATCGGCGCGCAAGGCAACGCGCGCTGGCGATACGGGCGGCAAGTTCGGCGTTGCGGATGACCAGCGTCGTGTTCGCGGTCAAGCTGGCCCCGTGCGTGACTCGATGGAAGTGATCGAGCAAGAAGGGGGTGACGTCCTTGCCGGCGATGCCTCGTTCCTCGGCCAGACGCAGTCCCTCTTCGAGGGCCTCGTCGTGCGCGTCGGGATCCACCTGCGCGTCCTCGGGGATGGGGTTGGCGACGACGATGGCGCTGTTGATGCCCAGAGCGTCTCGGGCGGCCATGACGTCGGCAGCTTCCGCGGGATCCTCGACCCGCCAACCGACGGGATGCCCCGAGTCGGCCAGGTAGAACCCGGGGAATCGGGAGGTCTGATACCCCAGTAGTGAGATGTTCAAGGTTTCCATGCGCTCGAGCGTCGCTCCCACGTCGAGGATCGACTTGACTCCCGAACAGACGACCACCACGGGCGTGGATCCCAAGGTGGCGAGGTCGGCCGACTCATCCCAGCTGTCGCGCGCTTGACGATGGACGCCACCGAGGCCGCCGGTGGCGAAGACCTCGATGCCCGCCTGGTGCGCGATCACGCTCGTCGCCGCCACAGTGGTAGCTGCGCTTCCCCTGCGGGCGACCACCACGGGAAGATCGCGCACACTCGCCTTCGAGACATCATCTCGGGTTGCGATCGCCTCCAGTTGACCGGCGGTCAAGCCAACGCACACGGTGCCATCGACAACAGCGATGGTTGCCGGGACCGCCCCGCGCGCTCGCACGACCGCCTCGATCTCCGCCGCCACACGCAGGTTCTCCGGGCGCGGTAATCCATGCGAGATGATCGTGGACTCCAAGGCCACCACGGGTTCACCAGCGGCCAGTGCCTCAGCAACCTCCGGATGAATCGACATGCCAGGAAGCGCGGGGGTGCTCGCGGTTGTGCTCGTGGGGGTGCTCGTGGGGGTGCTCGTGGGGGATGGAGACGTCACGAATGGACACTATCGGCACCTGGCAAGATGGCGTCATGAGCAATCCGGGATCTGCGTTGGCCCTACGCCAAGATATCCAGCGCAGTGGCTACTACCCGGAACTCGTTGCGGAAGCCCTCGACACCGCCCTGAGCGGTGAGGAGCCGCGCAGCTTCGTCGTTCAGCACGAGGCGACGTTCGACCGGGACGAATTGCGGCGACACATCACCGTGTTGGTGTTGACCCACACTCGTCTCATCGTTTGTCACGTCGACGAGCATGCTCCCGAAGGCTCCAGTTCGCCCTACGCGAGTGCATCGACTGAGGCCGTGCGCTTGGAGCGGGTGGATTCGGTTGTCGTGACGCGCGTCGTGTCCGATCCCGCTTCGCACCGCCCTGGAGGGCCAACCGCCGAGGTCGTGTTGACGATCGGTTGGGGCGCCGTGAGTCGGATCGATCTGGAGCCGGCCGGGTGCCAGGACCCAGCGTGCGAAGCCGACCACGGATACACCGGGACATCGACCAATGACGATTTGTCGGTACGTGCTTCCGAAGCAGCGGATGGTGCCGAAGTGGTCGCGCGCGTCTTGGAGTTCGCGGGCGCACTGTCAGCGGCTCTGTCTAAGACAGCCGCACACCGCCGCGCCTAATGCAACACCGTTCGGACCTCGGCCTGGCAGACGTCCTCACCTCCGGTGCTGCTGCCCTCGGAACGCCGGGATTCGTCGACACCATGGGTGTGGGGGAGTGTTCCCTGGTTGTCGTGTGCCTGATCGACGGCCTGGGCGCCGAGATGATCGAGCAGAACGTCGATGTCTTCGATTCACTCAGTGGCGCTCACGGTGGATCCATCGAGGCCGCGTTCCCGACGACCACGCCGACCGGTTTGGCGACCATAGGCACCGGGATGTCGCCGGGGCGTCATGGCTTGGTCGGTGCCTCGTTCTGGTTACCGGACATCGATGCGGTTCTCAGCCCCCTGCATTGGGGTCGTGATCCGTTGCCACAGTCCGTCCAGCCCGAGCCGACGATCTTCGAGCGCACCGTCGCGGCGGGTGTTCGGTCCGTGACGATCGCACCAGATGCCTACGCGAACTCCGGGCTCACATCGGCGGTGCTGCGCGGATCCGAGTATCTGCCTGCCGAGACCGCACAGGAACGAGTCGATCGATTAAGCGCTGTGAGCGCGGACGAGCGTCCCTGTCTGGCGTACGTTTACTGGGCGGCTCTTGACCGAGCGGCCCACGAGTTCGGCTTGCATTCGGACTCGTGGCGTCGAGCGGCGGCCGACGTCAACACCCTCATTGGCATGCTTCGAGCGACGCTGCCCGAGTCGAGTGCGCTGATGGTGACCGCCGACCATGGAATGGTCGACTGTGACGAGCGGGTATGGATCGAGGATTTTCCCGAGATGCTCACCGGCATTCGACTCATAGCCGGGGAGCCGCGTATGCGCCACGTCTATGTCGATGGCGATCCGGACGCTGTAGTCGACCGCTGGAGTGACGTTCTCGGCGAACGAGCGCGCGTACTGCTGCAGGCGGAGGCCGTGGAAGAAGGTCTCTTCGGTGACCTGGACGCGGAACTCAGATCCAGGATCGGCGATGTGCTGGTGATCGCCCAAGGTTCATGCATCCTGGCGAGTCACACGGTCGATGAACGCGTATCGCTGCTGCGTGGACACCACGGCGCCTTGACAGACGCCGAGCGGCGCGTGCCGGGACTGATCGTGCGTACGTGACGCATCATTGACGTGGCCCGTGTGGCACCATGCCGCCGTGGCCGAACTCGTCTTCTACGCAGGGACGATGGACTGCGGCAAGAGCACGCTGGCTCTGCAGACTGATCACAACCACAGTTCACGCGGTCGCACAGGGCTGGTCTTCACCCGGCTGGATCGCGCAGGGGAGTCTCGTCTGTCGAGTCGGCTCGGGCTGGCGGTTCCAGCGGTCGAAGTGAGTGATGACTTCGACTTTCGTCGCTTCGTAGTGGATCGACTGAGTGTTGGTGCGCGGATCGACTACATCATTTGCGACGAGGCTCAGTTCTACACCGAGACACAGGTGGAACAACTCGCCAGATTGGTTGATGAACTGGCGATCGACGTGTTCGCCTTCGGCATCATGACCGACTTCCGAACGCGACTGTTTCCTGGCTCGCGGCGGCTGGTCGAACTTGCCGATCGCATGCAGATTCTGCAGGTCGAGGCGCTGTGTTGGTGTGGATCGCGCGCTATTCACAACGCCCGCACCATCGACGGAATCATGACCACCGAGGGTGACCAGGTGCTGGTAGGAGATGTCAGTACTTCAGCGGGCGCGGGTGAGATTGCTTACGAGGTGTTGTGCCGTCGTCATTACCGGTCGGGACTGACGGCCACCAAGGCGGGGGTAGAACACATGTCCAAGCAGCCTTTGCCGTTCGACGATTGAGTGTGCGGTCGCCTTAGTCGTCGGGCTTGGACGCACCGAACAAGATCTCGTCCCAACTGGGAACACTCGCGCGGCCCTTCTTACTCTTCTCACGCTTAGCTCGGCGAGGCGTACCAGTGACGTCGGACTGCTCCAACAACGCCACCTGATCAGCCGCAGCAGCCGAGTGATGCCCACCGCCGACGGGATCCGACGAGACGGACACGAGTCGGGGACGAGGCTGGGACGGTGTCTGCTCGTGCGGCGGTGTCTGCTCGTGCGGCGGTGCCTGTGGTTGGGGTGACTCGATCGTCGGGGTCGACGCCTGGGCGGCGTGGGCTTCGGAGCGCTCGACCGCGGGCGTCGTGTCGGCGACCGCGCTTGGCCCTCCACCCATGAGCGCACGAGCGCTCTCGTCGAGAGGATGTACCGAACGTCCGACCGTCTCGTACACCCACGCACCCACTACGGCACCTGAGTTCGACGCGGTGACGATCCACTTACCGTCGTCTGTCCGGTAGGAATCCCACGCCACGTCTTGCGGGTCGGCCGATAGGCGTACCGCCACAGACTCTTCGAGGGTCGAACCACCGCGGGATCGCGAGATCTCGACTGCCCGTGCCTGCTCGGCAACGTAAGCGCGCTCACCGAGGGGAGGATCGGCGTAGCGCGCAACCTTGTCGAGGGGCCACCCAGTCTCCGCGGCTACAGATTCCGGGGACGCGCCGGCTCGCACGCGTGCCTGGATCTCTCGCGGGCTCAGCGGTTGCAGGGTGGTCTCCTCGTTCGGCGCGGCGGGTTCCCCGAAACCTACCGCGTCGCCGCCGCATTCGCCCCCACCTGGGGCACCTTCACCGTCGACGATCCGGCCTTTGCTGAGTCCGGCCGGTCAGGATGAGAGGGGAGGGTGTGGACCGGGGAGCGGATCGTCGTTCCATGCGTTGACGGGATCCTCCTCCGTCTGGTCGGGACCGGGCGGCTGTGCGTCGAGTTCGGTGGTACCCGCCAGGGATCGGCTCATGAGCGCAGTGGCGGCGAACAGCGCGCCCGCCACACTCATGGCGAGGCCGGCCCGGGGCCCGAAGGAGTCCACCACGACGCCGGTCACTGCCGAACCCAACGCGAATCCGGCTGCCAAACCAGAGTTCGTCCAGGTCAGTCCCTCGGTGAGGTGGCGACGCGGTACGAGCCGGCTCGCGAGCGTGAATACGCCGATGAGCCCGGGGGCGACGCTGAACCCGGCGAGCGCAATGACCGTGATCAGGAAGGCGTTGCTCGTGCTGAAAGGTAGGGCGATAGTCACCATCACGAGCGCGCACGCGGCCAATCGTGGGTGCCACTGCAAGGCGCCGGGCCATTCACGCATGCCATAGACGATGCCGCCCACCATGGATGTGACGGCGAACGTCGCCAGCACCACACCGGCGAACGCGCCGGTGCCCTGCTCGGCGGTGAAGGCGACGACACCGACGTCCACGGTTCCGAACACCGTGCCCAGTCCCAGGGCGGCGACGACGAGTGCCGGCAGTCCAGGAGAGCGAACGACTGCCCACATCGAGATGCCCGTGGACTGGCCGAGATGCGGGGGTGGGGTCGACGAGTGCGATCCGGCGAGCCACAGCGATCCGACGAGGACTAGTGCTGCGGCGAGGAACAGGGGCGCGCCGAAACCTAGGGAGAAGGCGACCGCCGTTGTGATGATGGGCCCGATCGTGAAGACCGCCTCATCCAAGATGCTTTCCCACGCGAACCCAACGCGAACCATCGACGCGTCTATCGAGACATGGCTCCAGCGCGCTCGAACATAGGAACCGATAGCCGGTGCGGTGGCACCAGCCGCGATGACGAGGATCACCTGCACCGGCCGCGGATAGTCGGTCAGGACGGACAACGTGAACAAGACCAGAGAGGAACTGTGGGCGACGGCGAGCACGCGCAAGACACCCGTTTGACCGCGGCGGTCTGCTACACGACTACTGGCGATGCTGACGAGCCCGGCCGTGATGGCAAGCAATGCGCTGAGGACTCCGGCGTAGGCATAGGAACCTGTCACGTTGGACACGAGCAGCACGATGGCGAGCGCGTTTATCGCCAGGGGCAGTCGACCGATGAAGCCGGCCACACTGAAGTTCAGCACTCCGGGGCGACTCAAGGCATACCGGTAACCCTGTCTGGATGATGTCCCCATATCGCGGGAGGCTAACGTGTCCGCGCCCGAGTGAGACACCACGGAAGGTGAGCATGCAGCGACGGGACGAAGGTGCGACCCGCCCGTTGGCGGAGGTCTTGGCCTGGCACCCCCTGGCAGATCTGGCGTGGCGGGCAGCGAGTGACGCCGCACTGTTCCTGCACGAACAGCGACCCGATGACCTCGCTTTCGAGACCAAGTCGACGCCTACGGACGTAGTCACCGCGATGGACAAGGCGGCCGAGTTGCTGGTGCGCGAGCGGCTGCTCGGTGAACGCCCCGAGGATGGACTCGTCGGCGAGGAGGGTTCCTGGTTGCGCGGCACCACGGGAATCCGGTGGGTGGTGGATCCGCTCGACGGCACCGTCAATTACCTCTACGGCATTCCGCACTGGGGGGTTTCGGTCGCGGCTGTGGAAGAGCCTGCGGACGAGCACGCTGACGCGGCAGAGGGTGCATCGGTGGTGGGCGTCATCATCACCCCCGAGACCGGCGAGGGCTTCATCGGGATTCGAGGGCACGGTGCCTGGCGCGTCGTGGCGGGGGTCGCGGAACGACTGAATGTGCGCGAGTGCACCGAACTCGGCCAGGCGATGGTCTCGACCGGGTTCGGTTACGCAGCCACGAGACGTTCGCGACAGGCGGAGGTCCTTCGTTCCATCATCACGTCCGTGCGCGACATCCGTCGCAGCGGATCTGCGGTCGTCGATTTCACCTGGCTGGCGCAAGGCCGCACGGACGCCTACTACGAACGCGGCCTGAACACCTGGGACATGGCTGCGGGAACGCTGATCGCGCACGAGGCAGGGGCGGTCATAAGCGACTTAGGAGGGTTGACCGGTACCGGGACCTTCCTGGTCGCGGTCTCCGGGATAGCCCCCGAACTCGAACGTCTGTTGATCCAAGCCGGGATACATCACGAAGAGGACGACGGCGGCAGTTAGTCGATGCGGCGTAGATCGGCGTTGTACCAGTGCGCATTGCGCACGTACACGCGAACAGATGCGTCGAAGTCACCTGGATTCACGACATCCGCCGTCACTCGAGCCGGGACGCCGAGTGCCCGGGCCCGCGCAGGGACGATCGTGCCGGGGGAGACGACCGCCCCGGCGCCGACCAGTGCCGTTGGACCGACCTCGACCCGATGCAGCAACACCGAACCGGAGCCGACAAGGGTGTCATCGTGGACGACGCAACCCTCGAGGTGTGCGTTGTGGCCGATGACGCATCGGTCGCCCACGAGCGTGTCGTGATCGGCGGTGCAGTGGATGACGGTGCCATCTTGCACCGATGTCTGGGATCCGATCACGATCCGACCGTGATCACCGCGCAGGACCGCGGTGGGCCAAATCGAGGATTCAGGACCGATGCGCACGTCCCCGATGATGACCGCGTCCGGGTGCACGAAGGCGAGGGGGTCGATGTCGGGAACCTTGTCGGCGAGAGCGTAGATGGGCATACGACCATTTTCTCGCCCTGAGCGAACGGCACCATGCCCCCACGCGGCGACAAGGGGCTACATGGGGCACAATCTCCGCGCAAGACAGCAACCGAGGAGGGCATAGGGCTATGGCCACCGACTACGACGCGCCTCGTAAGACCGACGAGGAACTCGCCGAGGACAGCCTCGAGGAGTTGAAAGCGCGTCGGGCTGAGAAGACTGCGTCCGCGGTGGACGTCGATGAAGCCGAGCTCGCCGAGAACCTCGAATTGCCGGGCGCCGACCTATCCGACGAGAGCCTCACGGTGCGCGTCGTGCCTAAGAAGGCCGACGAGTTCACCTGCATGTCGTGCTTCCTCGTGCACCATCGCAGCCAACTCGACCATGAGGGAAAGAACGGTCCGATCTGTAAGGACTGCGCCTGACGCGTGGGTCTTGGCGACCGCGCAGCTCACTCGTCGAATAGTCGCGCGGTGTTGCGGAAGATCAGTGCTTCGATGACTGCGGCCGTGGCTCCGGAGAGCGCCGCCCAGGCGATGATGCTGGTGATGGATGCGTTCCGATCGTTGTGCGACGGCGCGGGTTGCCCCGTCATGCTGCGATAGGCGGACGAGAGAAGTTTTCGCGCGACGACTGTCGCCCCGAACGCGAGGACGGGGGAGACAATCGCGGCCATGTGCGCCGGGGCGCGATTCGCGGGATCGGAAGTCGTCTTACTCATGGTCCAACTGTGGCGTATGCGGATGCGTGCTCCGTCATCGGGTTCGAGCACCCTCCGCGAGGGCAGCGACGAGCTCGTCCGGGTGGCGACTGGCGACAAGCCAGGCACTATGGGGATCTTCCGGATCGACGATGGTGAGGAGAACCGCTGATCGAGCCATCCATGCGGGGAGGACCACGAACACGCGATCTCCCACACCCGCATCATGACCGCGGCGAATGGCGGTGATTCGATCGCGCCCCACGTGGGAAGCGTCCTTCACCTGGGAGGTCGGAATCCAGGCGCGCCCGCACGTGAGCCGGTCAGGACGCACCTCAATCGTGGGAGATGAGCGGAGCAGGGCGATCACCGCGATCACTCCCAGTCCGAGTCCCGTGGCGTAGCCGATAGCCGCGCCCAGGGCCGCCCCGTAGGCGATCGCGACCATCGCGACGAGCGAAGCGGTGATGATCCACCAGATCGGGCCCGGGATGAGGCGCTCTCGGTAAATGAGAGGTGGGTCGGTGTCGTCGGGCACCTGATCAGTGTGCAGCAGCCGGGTTCCCGAGGCCGTAGATATGGTCCTCGGGTGTCATTCGAGCGCCAGGTCCAGGTGTTGATCCAGCGCTTGGACCCCGACCTTCCCCTGCCGACGCGAGAGAATCCAGGCGACGCTGGGTGGGATCTGCGCTCACGAGTCGACCTGAACATCGCGCCCGGGGAGCGCGTGTTGATTCCTACGGGACTGGCGATCGCTCTGCCTCCCGGCTACGTGGCCTTGGTGCACCCACGCAGCGGGCTGGCGTTGCGCTCGGGTTTCACGCTCGTGAATGCGCCCGGGACCATTGACGCGGGCTATCGCGGGGAAATTGGGGTGATCGGCGTGAACATCGACCACCGTGCGGATGTGTCGATCGCGCGAGGCGACCGCATTGCGCAGTTGATCGTCCAGGAGTTCGCAAGCATCGAGTGGGTGGAGTGCGCCCAGTTGCCGGGTTCGTGGCGTGGCGGTGGGGGATTCGGGTCCAGCGGAATCCAGTGACACGCGGGCAGGTAACGTGGTTGCCTCGACACTAGGGAGATTCCGTGGGTTTGTTCGGAAGGCGGGACAAGGATCCGATCGACGAATCGGTTCCTTCTTCCGACCCGGCGGAGCCGGGCGAGACTGGAGAAGTCGACACCGCCCCTGACCTGGTTGTCCGCACCGAAGGACCCTGGGACGAAGCCGACGATGTGCCGCAGGCTGAGAGGGTCGACCTCGGGGCGTTGCTCGTGCCCCAGTCAAGTTCGTATCGCATCCAGGTACAGGCCGATCAGTCCAGCGGTGTGATCACCCAGGTAAGCCTGGTGTCCGAAGGCTCAGCGGTGCAGCTCCAGCCCTATGCCGCGCCGCGGACCGGTGGGATGTGGGACGAGATTCGTGGACAGATCTCAGCGCAGATCAACAAGAGCGGGGGATTGGTCGAGCAAGCGACCGGTCCATTCGGCATCGAGCTGCGTGCGCAGATGAAGGGGACCGACGGGGTTCCACAACCGGCGCGCTTTTGTGGGGTCGACGGTCCTCGGTGGTTTCTGCGTTTGGTGTTCCTCGGCCAGGCCGCGCGCGATGCGTCGGCTGCGCAGGAGATGGAAGCCGCGGTGCGCAATGTCGTCGTCGTGCGAGGCGATCAAGCGATGCCCATGGGTAATGCATTGCCGATGCGAGTACCGATGGACACCACGACGGCCGCACCGACGAACGCGCCCGCCGCGCCCGCGAGGCCAACCATCACGTTGCCTGAACGTGGCCCGGAAATCACCGAGACGCGTTGATGTCGTCGACCACGGGACGCCCATGAACGTGATGGGTCGGGTGCTGCGGCGTCTGACGGAGTCATCCGACCAGCGCTTCCTTCGTGAGTCCGTCGAAGACCACGAGCGTCGCTATCCCGAGGAGCGCGTCACACCCATAGGTTCATGCACGCCGGGAGAGCACGTGACCGTCAGCGGGACCATCGCCCGCATCGACGTACGCCCCGAGGGCAGTGCGCCGGCATTGGAAGTGGAGTTGAAGGATGGATCCGGGCGGGTATTCCTCGTGTGGCTCGGTCGCCGCGCGATCCCGGGTCTGCACGAGGGAACCAACCTGGTGGTCCACGGTCGGTTGAATTGCGTGGCCGAACACCCGACGATCTATAACCCGCGCTATGAATTGCTGCCGAGCTGACCGATGAGCGATCGCAGCCAGGACAGTTCACAGGAGCCCGACGAGCAGGGTGGGCCGCGCGGGACGGATGAGCCGACGGGGACGTCGGATGAGGACATCCGAGCCGAGCGACTCATCCTGGAGCGCGCTATCGGCGGTTGGCGTGGCATGGTCGACAGCGGTCTGCCGACCGTCGTCTTCATCTGCGTGTACGTCATCGCCGCGCGTCAGTTGACACCAGCCTTGATCGCAGCCGTCGCCGTGGGCATCGTCCTTGCGGGCTACCGGCTGATCCGCAGGCAGCCACTGCAGCAGGTGGCGACGGGATTCCTCGGCCTGGCGATCGCGGCCGGATTCTCGGCGTTGACCGGTCAGGCGGAGAACTTCTTCCTCCCCGGGCTGATCACCAACGCCGTCTACGGCACAGCTTTCGTCGTGTCGATTCTCATCCGCTGGCCTCTGCTGGGCGTCGCGATGGGTTATCTGACGGGGGACGGCACCGCGTGGCGACGCGACGTGGGGCTCATGCGAACGTACGCGGCGGCCTCGTGGATCTGGGTGGGTGTCTTTTTCGGACGCCTGATCGTCCAAGCACCGCTGTACTGGGCTGGGAACGTCGAGTTGCTCGGCGTCGCTCGGGTTGTCATGGGGTGGCCACTCTTCCTCGCCGGGGCCTACCTCACGTATCGAGTCCTGGCACCTGTGTACCGGGCCAAGCGGGCCGCTGCGGACTAACGCGGGCTCAGCCGTGCTCGGGGGAGCACATGAGTGCCTGCAACTCCGGCTCGCGTTCGGGGGTCGCGACGAACAGCAACTCATCGCCCGCCTCGAGGACGTCCTCGGCGATCGGTGGCTTCACACTCGAGCCTCGGACCAAGGCCACCGGAGCCGTGTCCTGCGGCCAGGAGATCGAGCCAATGCTGCGACCGACGACGGCCGAATCGGCTGGCAGTGTCATCTCCACCAGTTCGGCCGCGCCCTGGCGGAACGTGAAGAGGCGGACGAGGTCACCGACGCTAACGGCCTCTTCGACCAGAGCGACAAGCATTCGAGGGGTGGAAACCGCTACGTCGACACCCCATGACTCGTTGAACATCCACTCGTTCTTGGGATGGTTGACGCGCGCGACGACTCGAGGAACGCCGAACTCGGTCTTCGCCAGCAGCGACACCACGAGATTCACCTTGTCGTCGCCCGTCGCGGCAACGACCACCTGACACTCGGCCAATCGGGCCTGATCCAAGGCGCTGACCTCGCAGGCGTCGGCCACCAAGCTCTCGGCACCTTGCACCGCCCCGGGCCGGGCGAGTTCGGGGTCCTTGTCAATCAGTAGCACTTGGTGCTTGTTCTGGATCAGTTCCCGTGCAATGGCCCGCCCCACTTTGCCGGCACCGGCGATCGCAACGCGCATCACGATCTCACCGGCCCCTTCTCGCAGACGCGCTCGACTTCGTCTCGACGTTCGGGATCGAACAAGAGGTAGACGAGATCGCCGTCTTGGATGACGGTGCGATCGTCGGGGAACAAGGTCGATCCATATCGGGTGATGAATGCCAAGCGGGCATCCGTGGACTCCGACAGTTCGACGGCTCGGCGACCAATCCAGTCGACGCCTACGTGCACTTCGGCAAGAGCGACGCTCCCCGTCGGATCGGTGTACTGGGTGTCCGCTCCCATCGGCAGCAGGGCCCGCATTATCTGCGTGCTGGTCCAGGTGACGGTGGCAACGGTGGGAATACCGAGCCGTTGGTACACCTCGGCCCGACGTGGGTCGTAGATTCGCGCTACCACGTGTTCGACGTCGTAGGTTTCCCGAGCGACCCGTGCCGCGAGGATATTCGTGTTGTCTCCACTGCTGACCGCGGCGAAGGCGTGGGCACGCTCGATGCCGGCGTTCTCCAGGGTCTGCCGGTCGAAACCGATTCCCTTGACCGTCAGGCCACCGAAGTCGGGGCCGAGCTTGCGAAAAGCCCGAGCGTCCTGGTCCACAACCGCTACTGAATGCCCCTGCCGGTCGAGTTCGTCGGCGAGCATGGAACCGACGCGCCCGCAGCCGAGGATCACGATGTGCACGCGGCAACGCTACACGCGTTGTGCTCCTATCCTGACGGAGTGTCGTCGTCCGTAATCGATGGTGGGTCCGCATCCGTGGGTCAGGTGATCGATGTTGAGACCACCAAAGTCGCTCACGGCGGGCACATGGTCGCGAGGTGGGGCGATCTAGTGGTGTTCGTACGCCATGCACTACCAGGAGAGCGCGTCCGAGTTCGCGTTACGGATGTGCGGTCGAGATACCTGCGCGGGGATGTCGTCGAGGTGCTCGAGGCGCATCCTGAACGCCGCCGCCCGCTGTGCCCGGTGGCGGGTCTGTGCGGTGGGTGCGACTTCCAGCACGCGCCAGAGGATCTGCAGCGCGCCATGAAATTCGATGTCCTGCATGAAGCGCTCGTCCACCAGGGGCGGGTGGAGGGCGCGCGCGTCGACGAACTGATGCGTGAGGGCCTGATCGATCTCGGCTTGGACGTGGGTTGGCGTACGCGGATGCGCTATCGCACGATGGTCGATACCGAGGGGGACACCGTCCTCGCGCTTCATCAGCACCGCAGCGATGGGCTCGTGGACGCATCGGGGTGCGTGATCGCCGACCGGCACGGCCATGCTGCGGCGCAAGCGTTCGCCTCCGGCCTCGCACCGGGGGCCGAAGTGTTCTTGGCCGTCGGACAAGGCGGACCCGTGGTGGCGTCCAACGCTCGTCAAGCACCCGAGGTTCCTCACCAGTTGAACCTTGGCGGTGGCGATGTCACATTCGCGACGACCATCGACGGCTTCTGGCAGGTGCACCCGCGGTTGGTTCGCGCGGTGGTCGACACGACCATCGAATGGGCGCGCCCACGCGCCGGCGAGACGTGGTGGGATCTGTTCGCCGGCGTTGGCCCCATTTCGGCAGCGCTAGGTGAAGCCGTCGGGGAGCGTGGCCGAGTCGACGCAGTGGAGGGATCCTCGATCGCCGTTCGCGAAGGACGGCGAGCGTTGAGCTCGATGCCCTGGGTGCGCTGGCATCGAGCTGACGTGCGTCGATTCGTACGCGCAAGGGCCACCGGCCGCTCCGCATCCAGGCCGCACGGGGTGGTGATGGATCCGCCACGCGCAGGGGCCGGTGCGGAGGTGGTCGCCGCACTCACCAGCCTGGTCCCGCGGGTGGTCGTCGTCGTCGCGTGCGATCCCGTTGCACTGGCCCGCGACACCGACGCCTTTCGCCGACATGGCTACGAGATAGTCCGGCTCCGCGTCTGGGACGCCTTCCCGCAAACGCACCACATGGAGACCATCGCCGTCTTCGAACCCCGGGATCGGATATCTTGACGTCAAGATACTTCCTGGAGGGGCGATGAGTCTGGACAGTTTCAAGGCACGCGACGTACTCCACGTGGTCATGCCGTCGGGAGCCTCGCAGACCTACGACATCTTCCGTATCTCGCAGGTACCCGGTGCTGCCACCCTGCCCTTCACTCACAAGGTGCTCCTGGAGAACCTGCTGCGCACCGAGGATGGCGCGAACGTCACGAGGGAATCCATTCGCGCATTGGCCGAATGGGATCCAGCGGCTGAGCCGTCGACCGAGATTCAGTTCACGCCCGCGCGCGTGGTCATGCAGGACTTCACCGGAGTCCCCGTCGTTGTCGACCTGGCGACGATGCGCGAAGCGGTTCGCGATCTCGGGGGCGATCCATCGAAGATCGAACCCCTCGCGCCCGCGGAACTCGTCATCGACCACTCGGTGATCGCGGACTTCTTCGGGACACTCGACGCGGAAGAACGCAATGTCGAGTTGGAGTACCAGCGAAATCGCGAGCGGTACCAGTTCCTGAGATGGGGCCAAAGTGCCTTCGATGAGTTCAAGGTGGTGCCCCCCGGAACAGGCATCGTGCACCAGGTGAACATCGAGTCGTTGGCACGGGTGGTGATGGCTCGCGGTGGCATGGCATATCCGGACACGGTCGTAGGCACCGACTCGCACACGACCATGGTGAACGGGCTCGGAGTCCTGGGCTGGGGAGTAGGCGGTATCGAAGCCGAGGCCGCGATGTTGGGCCAGCCGGTCTCGATGCTGATACCGCGCGTGGTGGGGTTCCGGCTCACGGGGGAGTTGCCCCAAGGCGCCACCGCGACGGATCTCGTGTTGACGATCACCGAGATGTTGCGAGGGCACGGTGTCGTCGGCAAGTTCGTGGAGTTCTACGGCGAGGGCGTGACCGGTGTGCCCCTCGCTAATCGCGCGACCATCGGCAACATGAGTCCGGAGTACGGCAGCACGGTCGCGATCTTCCCCATCGACCAAGCGACGATCGATTATCTGCGACTGACGGGTCGCTCGGATGAGCAGATCGCCCTCGTGGAGGCGTACGCAAAGGAACAGGGGCTCTGGCACGACCCGAGCCACGAGCCGCGTTACTCGGAGTTTCTGGAGCTCGACCTGTCGACTGTGGTTCCTTCACTGGCAGGGCCCAAGCGTCCCCAGGATCGCGTGCCGTTGTCCGACGCTCGGACTTCTTTCCTGCGAGCGCTCGGCGACTACACGGACGAGCCCGGAGCGCAAGCGGACATCGAAATCGCCGGCGAACCCGTATCGATAGGTCATGGCGCCGTCTCGATCGCTGCGATCACCTCGTGCACCAACACATCCAATCCTTCGGTGATGATCGGAGCGGGACTCCTCGCCAAGAGGGCCGTTGAGCGGGGCTTGACCCGCAAGCCCTGGGTCAAGACGACTCTGGCGCCGGGCTCGAAGGTAGTCACCGACTACTACGAGAAGAGTGGTCTGCTGCCCTACCTGGAGAAGCTCGGATTCGACATCGTCGGGTACGGGTGCACGACATGCATCGGCAATAGTGGACCTTTGATTCCCGAAGTGAGTGCAGCGGTGAACGAACGAGATCTGGCAGTCGTGTCGGTCTTGAGTGGGAATCGCAACTTCGAAGGCCGCATCAATCCCGACGTGAAGATGAACTACCTGGCCTCACCACCACTCGTGGTGGCGTACGCGATCGCAGGCACCATGGACATCGATTTGCTGTCCGAGCCCCTCGGGTCCGATCCGACCGGCGAGCCGGTCTTCCTCGCCGACATCTGGCCGAGCATGTCCGAAGTACAAGCCGTCGTCGATTCCTCCATCGACGCCGACATGTTCACCTCGCGTTACCGGGACGTCTTCGCCGGAGACGACAGGTGGCGATCCCTGCCCACTCCGCAGGGTGAGATATTCGAGTGGGACGCCGCCAGCACGTACGTTCGCAAGCCGCCGTACTTCGATGGCATGGCCCGGCAACCGGAACCCGTCTCGGACATATCTGGTGCCCGGGTCCTGGTGCTCCTGGGTGATTCGGTCACGACGGACCACATTTCGCCCGCTGGGTCCATCAAGGCGGACAGTCCGGCGGGTCGCTACCTCACCGACCACGGAGTAGAGCGCAAGGACTTCAATTCCTATGGCTCGCGGCGTGGCAACCACGAGGTCATGATTCGCGGGACGTTCGCGAACATCCGACTGCGCAACCTGATGCTCGAGGGGGTCGAGGGTGGCTTCACCGTCGACTTCACTCAGGGCGAGGATGTGATCGTCCCGATCTTCGATGCGGCGATGGCTTACGCCGAACGTGGTACGCCTCTGGTGGTGATCGCCGGGAAGGAGTACGGATCGGGCTCCAGCCGTGACTGGGCAGCCAAGGGAACCGCTCTCCTCGGCGTCAAGGCCGTGATTGCGGAGTCCTACGAGCGCATCCACCGCTCCAACCTCATCGGCATGGGGGTGCTGCCCCTGCAATTCCCCGAGGGGCTCACGGCGACATCATTGGGGCTCGAGGGTGACGAGGTTTACAGCATTCGTGGCATCGAAGCCATGAATAGCGGTGACGTGCCCCGGCAGGTGTCCGTCGAAGCCCTCGGGCCCGGGGGGCGCACCGTGGAATTCACCGCGATCGTGCGCATCGACACACCCGGCGAGGCTGACTACTACCGCAACGGCGGGATCCTTCCCTACGTTCTGCGCTCCCTCCTCTAGCGCGTCTGGGGACGCCAGCTCGAGTAGCCCCGCCGGTCGGGGTCGACTCGGTTCCGGGCAGCAGCGCGCCAGCGGGTGCTGCGGCGCCCCCCTCGCCGTAGACTCGTGGGGCGATGAGCGAGCCGACCATGCTGGACCAGATCCGTAGCCCCCACGATCTGCGCGCATTGGCTCCCGATCAACTTCCCGAATTGGCTCGCCAGATTCGAACCTTCCTCGTGGAGAAGGTGGCCGCCACCGGCGGTCATCTCGGCCCCAACCTCGGCGTGGTCGAACTAACGATCGCCTTGCACCGCGTCTTCCGATCGCCCGACGACGCGATCATCTGGGACACCGGTCACCAGGCGTACGTCCACAAGATGATCACGGGACGCAGCTCGCAATTCGACTCGCTGCGCAAGTGCGATGGCCTTTCGGGCTACCCGAGCCGCCGTGAGAGCGACCACGATGTCGTCGAGAACTCCCACGCCTCGACCGCGCTGTCCTACGCCGATGGACTGGCGAAGGCGTGGGAAAGGCGTGGCTTGCTGGGTTCACGTCACGTCGTTGCCGTGATCGGTGATGGTGCCTTGACGGGTGGCATGGCCTGGGAGGCGCTGAACAACATCGCGGCGTCCGAACGTCCCATCGTGATCGTCGTCAATGACAACGAACGTTCCTACTCACCGACCATCGGGGGCCTTGCCCACCATCTCGCTACGTTGCGCACCACCCGGGGGTACGAGAGGTTCATGCAGTGGGGCAAGGGTGTCCTGCAGCGCACGCCGGTCGTCGGACAGCCCATCTACGACGCCCTGCACGGCATGAAGAAGGGTGTCAAGGATGTCGTTGCTCCACAGGGGCTCTTCGAGGACCTCGGGCTGAAGTACATCGGTCCGGTTGACGGTCACGACGAGCAGGAGTTGGAGTTCGCGCTCACCCGTGCCCGTGACTTCGATCACCCGGTGATCGTGCATGCGATCACGAACAAGGGGCGTGGATATGCGCCGGCAGAGAACGACGAGGCCGACCGTTTCCACGGGGTGGGCGTCATCGACCCGGAGACGGGCACCCCTCTCGTCGAGTCCGGTCCGACCTGGACATCCGTTTTCGCCGACGAGATGGTCCGGATCGGCCACGATGACCGCTCCGTCGTAGCCATCACCGCGGCGATGCTCGGCCCCACGGGTCTCGAGCGATTCGCCGCCAGTTATCCCGAGAGGACCTACGACGTCGGTATCGCCGAACAGCACGCCATCACCAGCGCTGCCGGTCTGGCCTACGGAGGTATGCACCCTGTGGTGGCTATCTACGCAACGTTCTTGAATCGTGCCTTCGACCAAGTTCTGATGGACTGTGCGTTGCACAACGCGGGTGTGACCATGGTGTTGGATCGCGCGGGAGTGACCGGCGACGACGGCGCGAGCCATAACGGAATGTGGGACATGGCGATGCTCGGTGTTGTCCCAGGACTGCGGCTCGCGGCACCGCGTGACGCCGCGACACTGCGTCAGGAACTGCGCGAGGCGATCGGCGTCCACGATGCACCCACCGTGGTGCGATTCCCGAAGGGCGCACTCGGCACAGACATTCCCGCGACCAGGTCGATCGACGGCATCGATGTTCTCGTCGAGTCCCACGAAGGTTCGGTGGACGTGCTCATCATCGCGGTCGGCTCATTCGCAGGCATGGGTCTGGACGTCGCCGCTCGGCTGCAGGCCCAGGGAATCGCCACCCGCGTGGTAGACCCACGCTGGGTGCTTCCCGTCCCCGAGCAACTCATCGACTTCGCGGACCGCAGCGAGCACGTGGTCGTCCTGGAGGATGGCATCCGCGAGGGAGGCATTGGGTCAGCGGTCACCGACCTACTGCGCGATGCAGGACGCTACAAGCCCATCCGGGTGTTCGGCGTACCACGCTCATTCCTCGATCACGGCAAGCGAGGTCAGATTCTCGAGCAACTGGGTCTGACTGACCAGCAGGTGTCTCGAGCCATCATCGAGTGGGTGGCCGCGGCTCCGGCCAGCCCAGCGAACTACGACGCTACGCAGGAACCGACGCGATCCCAGGTGCCAGGAACCTCGAACCCGTAACCGCCTGCGACGTACCGGTGCGATCCAGGTAGGGAGTCAGGCCGCCCAGCCAGAACGGCCACCCCGCACCCAGGATCATGCACAGGTCGATGTCCTGAGCCTCGGCAACCACGCCCTCATCGAGCATCCGTCTCGCCTCGTCAGCGAGGGCCTCGAGGGCGCGCGTACGTATCTGATCTTCGGTGAGCTTCGTGGACCCTTGCTGATAGACCTCGGCAACCCTGGGATCCAGTGTGCGGGAACCATCCGCCCCCCACTGCCAGACGCCCTGGATTCCCGCATCGAGCATGCGCTGCAGGTTGGGGGAGAGGTAGTAGCGGTCCGGGAAGGCTTGGTGCATCGATTCCGATACGTGGGCAGCCACACCCATGCCCACCAACTGCAGCAAAGCGAAGGGGCTCATCGGAAGGCCGAGAGGGTCCATGGCACGATCGGCAACGTCGAAGTCGGCGCCTTCGTCCACCGCCTTCGTTATCTCTCCAAGAAATCGAATCAGTAGTCGGTTGACGACGAATGCCGGCGCATCAGCCACGAGCACGCAGGACTTCTTTAGCTCCTTGCCGACCGAGAAGGCGGTCGCGAGCGTGGCGTCATCTGTCGCTGCGGCACGTGCGATCTCCAACAAGGGCATGACGGCGACCGGGTTGAAGAAGTGGAATCCGACCACGCGCTCCGGGTGTTGCAGGTCCGCAGCCATGCTGCCCACCGACAACGACGACGTGTTCGTCGCCAGGACACATTGCGCAGACACCACGGCCTCCAAGTCAGCGAAGACCCTCTTCTTGAGGCCGAGATCCTCGAAGACCGCCTCGAGCACGAAATCGGCATCGGCGAAGTCGGCACTGCCGACCGTGCCGGTGACAAGGCCCTTGAGTCGACTCGCTTTGTCCGCGCTGACGCGCCCCTTTGCAGCAAGGGTGTCTATCTCGCCGTGGACCCGAGCCACGCCTGCGTCCACTCGCTCCTGATCGATATCACTCATGACGATCGGAATCTGCATGCGGCGCGCGAACAGCAATGCGAGTTGACTCGCCATCAAGCCCGCGCCGACGATGCCCACTTTCGTGACGGGGCGTGCAAGTTGCTTGTCGGGCACTCCCACCGGCTTCTTGGCTCGCTTTTGCACGAGGTCGAAGGAGTACAACGATGCGCGGAGGTCGTCACCCATGACGAGTTCGGTCAACGCCGTGTCCTCTGCGGCGAATCCCTCGTCGCGGGTGCGCGTCTTGGCCGCTTGGACCAGATCGAGGGCGCGGTAAGGGGCGGGCGTCGCTCCGTGAATACGGGCCTCGACACCGCTGCGATATCCATCCACCACCTGATCCCAGGTGGTCCTATCGACAGCGGGCCGTTCCACCTGGGTACGACCGGCGATCACATCGTCGGCCCACGCAAGGGAGCGTTCGAGGAAGTCAGGCGACTCGAAAACGGCGTCCACTATGCCCAACTCGAGGGCCTGGCCGGGCTTCAACTGCTTGTTCTGGTTCATGGAGTTGTTGATGATGACGTCCAACGCCTTCTGCGGACCGATGAGGTTCGGAAGAATCCACGCACCGCCCCAGCCGGGTATCAAGCCGAGGAACACCTCCGGCAGGGACAGCCCGGCGGCACTGGCGTCCAGGGTTCGGTAATTGCAGTGCAGGGCGAGTTCCATACCGCCACCCATTGCGGCACCATTCACGAAGGCGAATGTGGGTACGGACGTCTCTCCCAACTTTCGGAAGACATCGTGTCCGAGCTTGGCGAATGCTTCGATGATGCTTGGGTCGCTGACGATGCCGATCGCCGAAAGGTCAGCGCCGACGGCGAAGATGAATGGCTTCCCGGTGATCCCAATACCGACGACACCAGGGGTGTTAACGGCCTCGTCGATCGCTGCGCCGAGTGAGACGAGCCCCTGTGGACCGAACGTGGACGGTCGCGTGTGGTCTCGCTCGTTGTCAACGGTGATGAGCGCGAAGGTTCCGGCCGGAATCTCGACCAGACGCAGTTTCGCCCCGGTCACGACTTCATCGGGGAACGTTGGTGTGGTGGAGGTGGACATCAGGCGCTCTCCTCGACTCGTTCCCAAATCACTGTTCCACCCATGCCCAGGCCGATGCACATCGTCGTGATGCCGAACCGCGCGTCGGGATTCGACTCGAAATCGCGCGCCAGATTGGTCATGAGTCGTATGCCGCTCGATGCCAGCGGGTGTCCTACTGCTATGGCGCCCCCCATCGGGTTGACGCGGGGGTCGTCGTCGGCGATGTCGAAGTGGTCCAAGAACGCGAGGACTTGGACAGCAAATGCCTCGTTGATCTCGAACAGATCAATGTCGTCGATCGTGAGCCCAGCCTTGGCGAGCGCCTTGATCGTGCTGGGAACCGGACCGACCCCCATGACCTCAGGCTCCACACCGGCGAAGGCGAAGCTGACCATGCGCATCTTGGCGGTCAATCCGAGTTCGCGTGCCGTGGATTCCGAGGCCAAGATCGCACCGGTCGCACCATCGGTCAGCGCCGAGGCGTTGCCAGCCGTGACACGGCCGTGCGGACGGAACGGCGTCCGCAGACCGGCCAAGCCCTCCAGCGACGTTCCCGGACGGGGGCCCTCGTCGACCGTGACATAACCCCAGCCACTCTCGGCATCGCGAACTGCGACCGGAACGAGATCGGGTTGGATGAGCCCGTTTGCGTACGCCTTGGCGGTCTTCTCCTGACTACCCACGGCGAATGCGTCGGCGCGCTGTTTCGTGATCGAGGGAAAGCGATCGTGCAAGTTCTCGGCGGTCTTGCCCATCAACAGTGCCTCGGGGTCGACGAGCCGTTCGGCGAGGTAGCGGGGGTTCGGGTCGATGCCTTCCCCCATGGGGTGACGGGTCATGTGCTCGACGCCACCGGCTACGGCCACGTCGTACGCGCCCGCCATGATGGCCGAGGACAAGGTGGTGACCGCAGTCATGGCGCCGGCGCACCAGCGGTCGATCGAATAGCCGGGCACGGACTGCGGCAGGCCGGAGAGCAACGCGACCGAGCGGCCGATGTTCATGCCCTGATCACCCGTCTGCGTCGCGGCCGCGATGGCAACATCGTCGATGCGATCCGGCGGCAGCTGGGGATTGCGTCGCAGCAACTCCCGCACCACCTTGACCATGAGGTCGTCGGCTCGGGTGTGGGCGAACAGGCTGCCTGCGCGGGCGAACGGGGTACGTACCCCGTCGACGAACACGACTGGAGAAATGGTGGTCATGGGGCTCCCTCGATCGACGCCTCTTAGATGTTACTCGCAAGTAACTTAGGTTCGCATGGCAGCGCGCAGGATCGGTCCGCACAGGTCCACCTGCCACGGGCGTGCGCCGCCGATGCGCAGGAAGGCATCGAGGTCCTCGGGCGGCTCCCAGCACGCGCGGCGCATCAGGTCCGGAGATAGCAGCATCTCGGGAGCGACGCCCCACTGCTCGGAGATGCGGGTGAGTCCCTCGCGAGCGCGAGCCAGGCGCGCCGCTGCGACCGGATCACGGTCGGCCCAGGACCGCGGCGGGGGCGGTCCGTCTCCTCGTGGCGGACGCGACGGCAACTCATCGGCCGGCAGGTTCTTGGCACGCTGTAACGCGGCCCACCAATCCGCCCGATACTTCCCGGCCCCCCGGCCGTGGAATCCCTTCACGTCGAGCAACTCCGAGGCCGATGCGGGGTCGGCTTTGACGGCGGCGAGGATCGCCGAGTCCGGCAAGATGCGTCCGGGGGCGGTATCGGTCCGTTCGGCGATGCCGTCACGAGCCCACCACAGTTCCCTCGCCAACCCCCACTGCCGCGGGCTCTTGAGGGTGTGCATGCCCGACAGGCGACGCCACGGCTCGGCGCCGCGATCCTTGGGCGAAAAGGAGAGCAAGTGTTCGAACTCCTGTTGGGCGATGTCCCAGCGCCCCCTCGCAGCGAGATCGTCGGCCAAGATCTCACGAAGTTCGATCAATGGCTCCACGTCCAACGCGGCATAGCGCAACTGTTCCTGACTCAAGGGGCGCACAGACCAGTCCGCGGAGCCGTGACCCTTATCCAACCCACGCCCCAACTCACTGGCGACCAGCCCGGCCAGGCTGACTTTCTCCCGTCCGAGCAGGCGCGCAGCCACTTCGGTGTCGAAGAGTCGCGTCGGCCGCATGCCGACTTCGGCTAGGCAGGGCAGATCCTGGGTGGCGGCGTGAAGAATCCACTCGGCGCCACCAATCGCGTCATTCAGTGAGGTCAGATCGGGCACCGTAATCGGATCGATGAGTGCGGTGCCGGCGCCGCTCCTGCGCACTTGAACCAGGTATGCGCGCGCGGAGTAGCGATAACCCGAAGCACGCTCGGCATCGATGGCAACGGGGCCGCGCCCCTCCTCAACAGAATGGTTGAAGACGACGAGTGCCTGGGAATCCACGACCATTGTTGGCGTTCCGTCTCGCAGTTCCAGGTGCGGCAGGACGACCTCAGGAGCCTGTTGGTCGTCCGGTGTCGAGGATTCCTGCATGGGTCTCGCGATCAAGCGCCGAGTGCGATCACGATGAGCGGGAGCGGTGCGCCGCCACGTGCGGCACGTCGGCCGGCAGAGGAGGCAAGCCGGCAAGCCTTGCGAGGATATCGATCCATGCGTGTAACTGGTCGGGCATCGAATCGACCACACGATCATGCTCATGCAGAGCTACGGGTGTCCAGGATGCCCGCACCTCGACGAGGCCGTCACCTGGTCGCTCAGCCATCGTCCCGAACGATGTGCCCGAGGAGATCGTGACGGTGCCCCCCACCTGGGCGACGGATAGGTCGGTCAAGGCATCGGTCACCCAGGACCACGCGACTTCGTGGATGAACGGATCAACCAGCATCTCCGGTTCCACATCGCAGCGCGCGAATACCACCACCCGGAAGGTTCCCGCCCATTCGTCAACTCCGTCGGGATCGTGCAGGAGTACGAAACGTCCCGTGGCAGATTCGCTCAAGCCGGACAGCGCCGATTGAGAAACCGTTGGAGACGCATCCGCGACCAAGGTCAGGGCGTGCGGAGCCAACCGTTGCGGAGCAGGGGCCGACTCGATGAGGAACTCGGGGCGAACGCTCGTGGCCGCAAGGCGCTCGGACGCTGCGACGAAGTCCGCATCGGATGCCGGGACGCTGTGCACCTTCGAAGGCTACGGCGAACCGTGCTTCGAAGGAGGTGGGCCACGCCGAGGTCAGGCGGGCTCGAGTCGGACGGCTATGGAATTGATGCAGTAGCGCTGGTCTGTGGGCGTGGGATAGCCCTCGCCTTCGAACACGTGCCCCAAGTGGCCGCCGCAGGACGCACAGCGCACCTCGGTTCGGGGGTAGCCAAGCGCTGTGTCCTCGAGATAGACGACCGAGTCCGCGGCAAGCGGGGCGTAGAAGCTCGGCCATCCGCAGTGAGACTCGAACTTCGTGTCGCTGCGGAAGAGTTCCGCCCCGCAGGCTCGGCAACTGTAGACACCCTCGGTCGTCGTATCGGTGTACTCACCCACGTAGGGCGGCTCAGTTCCCGCTTCGCGCACGACGCGGTACGCCTGCGCGCCGAGAAGCTCTCGCCACTGTTCTTCGGACCGGACAACGGGGTAGCGGGACCCATCCGGCCGAAGGGGTCCGTCACCCGCTGGGCTCGATGTGCTCACTCATCCATGCTAAACGCGATCAGGGTCGCGAACCCGCGATGTTGGGTGAGAGAGAGATCACCGCTCGGACACGTAGCCCGGGGCGTTGAGTCGATGGCATCACGGGTTCGTAGGCGACCCGACCGTGTGTCGCTTCCGCAAGGACGATCGAACCCAAACCCGTCGGCCGGTCATCTGGGGACTTTCCGACACCGTCGTCCTCCACCACCACTTCGACACCTGACGGATGGGAGAGGACCTCCACCCGCACGTTCGCAGCGTCACCGTGTCGGACGGCGTTGGCGAGGCACTCCTCAACGACCCGTGCGACCGTCGTCGCAACGCGGCCCGATAGCTCGGCCACGGCGCCGTCGATGCGGGACTCGGCCACCACAAGACCTTGCCATGCTGCAACAGTTCGACCTACGGCGTCAGCCAGGTCGGTCTCGTTGACATTCGTGGTGCCGGTAGGTGCCGTCACGATTTCGATCGCGCGCTCCATGGATGCAATGAGTTGCTGTGGATCATCCGAATCAGTGGCTTGCTCTATGGCGGCAGCGCACGCAATGAGGGATGTCTGCACCGTGCCGTGCAGATGTGTAGCGGTCTCACGTGCGAGGCGAGCAAGGTGACGCCCTTGTGCGATCTGGGTGATGCGCTCTTGTGACGTGTGATGTCTCAGTCGCGACAGCACTGCGCCGCGGGCACCATTCAGCGTCGCGATCGCTGCTGGAGCGAAAACGGAGATCGTCATGGCGATGAGTGATCCGGCCACCTCGGTCGACATGCTGCGCACATCGGCAGCACTCAACCCGAGCACGACGGCTAGTCCGAGAGCCTGAGCCACCACGAAGACCGCCCAGAAGCCCACACTGTTGGTACGTGTGCCTCGAGAAGATTGCAGTGTCCGCAGAAGCAAACCGATCACGGAGGCCATCAGCACCGTCACGGCGATTCCTTGTATCACGCCGAACGACATCATCGCGGTGCGCAAATACCCGATGATCACGATGAGGGCAGTCGGGATAGCCCACGCGATGGGGTGTCGAACCGTATCGATGAGGACTTCGCGCCACGATGGATTGGGGTAGCGCTGTTCCGTCACCTGCCACAACTCACGACTCAGGGGACGGACTGCATCGTCCGATGCTTGCCGGAGCCGATGGGCCACGGCGCGCCAGGAAGCGTCGATCGTGAATTGGTCCACCTCTGACCGCATCTGCTGCAGGCGCCCCTCCAACTCATGACGGATTGGCTCGAGATCAGCGAGAGAAGAGGTCAACTCCGCCCTGAAACCATTCGTCAAGGCGACTAGCACTTCCGTCTCGGCGATGGACGTCAATTCCGCAGCAACCGACTGTTCGATGAGCTCCTCTCGATCGTGTTGATAGTGCTCTCTCGCTTGAAGCAGCAGCGACATCGTCAGGCCGAACCACACACCGATGCTCACAGTCGCAATCACGAAACCCATCGCACCGTCGATCGGCTCGACCGGGAGTCGACGACTGCCGACGAGCAAGGTTCCGGCGAAGATGAGTCCGACACCGACATGAAATACGACGACCTGCCACAGCGGCATCAGTCGGGTGCGCTTGTCCCGGAACACGGTGTAGTTGACCGCCAGCGCGTAGAGCCCCACCGCTGCGGACGCGATCAAGCCGAGAAGAATCCAGAAGGGCGTCTGTCGCAAGGTCGTCGGCTCGGCACCGAGCGAACCTCCCGTGCCACCGATGAGAACCACGTGCAAGGCCACGCCAATGGCATATGCCTGCCAACTGATGACCCAACGCCCGCGGGCGCGTGCCGTGAGCTCGTCGAGTCTGGTCGTCAACCGGCCCAGCGTTCCTACCGGTCTAGGCGACGTCATGGCGCAATAATTGACCACACAGGAACGTGACCGGAGGCAATCGATGAGCGACATGCTGGATACCCGAAGCGCGTGGCTCAGCGGCGAAGAACTGGATTCCGCCCGAGAGCGCGTTCCGATGGTCTACATCGATGCAGTACCCGTTCGCACGGATGAACGGGGCCAAGTCGTCAGCGTCGGTCTGCTGCTTCGGGCGCTACCGGATGGCTCCATCAGCAGGGCGGTCGTGACCGGTCGCGTTCTCTACGGTGAGCGGGTGCGCGATGCGCTCTTGAGACACTTGGAAAAGGACTTGGGGCCGATGGCACTGCCACAGGTCCCGGTGTCTCCTCAACCTTTCACCGTGGTCGAGTACTTCCCTGACCCGGAAGTCACGGGATTCCACGATCCGAGGCAGCATGCCGTGTCCTTGGCGTTCGTGGTGTCCATCGAAGGGGACTGTTCTCCGAACCAAGATGCGTTGGATCTGGTCTGGGTCACACCGGAGGAAGCGACTCGGGCCGATTTCCAGTCGGAGATGTCCGGGGGGCAAGGCCGACTGGTTCGCATGGCCCTTGCACACTGCGGACTGTTGCCGTAGGGACTTCGCTGCGCAATCCTCGGTCAGGTGACGCGAGGCGAGAAAGCCGGTGGCCTGCGTTCGGCACGGGCCGAAAGTGCCTCGGCCAGGTCGGGTGACTCGAAGGCACGGGACATTTCCACGAGTGACGAGTCCACCGACTCGGCCATGCTCTGACGGTCGGCGTTCAGGAGCTGCCGCTTCATCGTCGCTACTGAGGTTGGTGATGCTTCGCTGGCCACCTCCTGGGCCCACGTCATCGCGGCGAGCAGTGGATCGTCTGCGACCTGCGCTAGACCGATGTCCCCGGCTTGTGTCCCCGTGATGGTGCGTCCGGTCAGGAGCAGATCAGTTGCGGCGGGCAAACCGATCAGTCGGGGGAGCAACCAGGCGATCCCATACTCAGCCACCAGACCGAGCCGGGAGAAGGTGGTGCTGAGGGTGGCGCTCGGGTGCACGAATCGCCTGTCGGCGCTCACTGCGAGAACGAACCCGATTCCAGCACAGGGACCGTTGATGGCGGTCACCACCGGTGTGCCGAGCGTCAAGGCGACGATGGGAAGGGTGTCCACCCCCTGGCCATTGACATAGGACTGCAGATCGCCGACTGACCCCGCCAACGTTGACAGGTCGGCTCCCGAGCAGAAGCCGCGACCCGCTCCGGTGACCACGATGCATCGGACGGTCGGATCGTCGTCCAATTCGGTCAGGAGTCGGGCATAGCGAGGTCCCATGTCCGGTGTCAGGGCGTTCAGTCGATCCGGCCTGTTGAGCGTGACTACGGCGATGGCTTCTCGGCGTTCGACAATGATCGAGTCATCGGTCGAAGTAGAGTGCGAAGTCATTCCCCTACCCAAGCACACCCAGGAAGAGCCGGAGGCGACATGTCACAGGAATTCGGAACGCTGGGCAAGAAGCCGCCGAAGAAGGGTGTGACGATCACCTGGCGCGGAGTGGTTCTCATCATCATCGCGGTGCTCTTGCTGGTCTTTGCTGTCCAGAACCTGCAGACAGCGCCGGTGAACTTCTTGGGAGCCGCGCTCGATGTCTGGGTTTGGCTCCTCGTGGTGGGAAGCTTCCTGCTGGGCATGGTCTTGGGGGGAACGGTCAAGGCTGGTGCGCGCAAACTCCGCAAGCCCGGACCGCCGCAGCCCAAGAAGTAGGCGACTACTCGTACGGATCGATGCCGAGCAGGGTCTCGTCCTCGGGTGTCAAGTGCTCTGATGGCTCGTCGAACTGATCGAAGTTCGGGTCAGCACGCTCAGCATCTGTCTCATCATCCAGGTACACGTCGGCAGACGGATCGAAGTCGTCGACCGTGTGCATTGCGGCTTCCTCGGCGGGCACCCAGGGCCGGGTGGTGAGGCCGCCGGCGTGCATGGGGTCGTCACTGGCGTCCTCGGCATCCTCCATGGCCAACCACGCTTCGGTGTCCTCGAGCGGGTAGTCCAGGCCATCCAGTGAGCCTTCGCCGCCGCCCCCGTTCAAGGCATTGCGAATCGCCTCGGCCTCCATGACCATGCTGAGGTGTTCGGCTTGATCGGCCGCATCTCCGGCTGACCCACCTTCATAGCCGGTCGCGCGGGCGACTTCCTCGGGGGAATCACCGTGAGTAGTCATCGCCATCTCCTCCACCTTCGCCGTTCCTACCGTGCACTCTCACGTTACCCCCGCGGATGGCGTCCAAAGACAGACCAAAGTCCTCGATTTGCATCGTTGGCCGCCACGTACCGTTGATCTCGATGGACGACAGATCAACGGAGACGACCTGGCGGGTAGCCGTCCGCCAGGCGCTTCAGCGTGGCGACGACCAAGCCTTGGCAGCGTTGTTCACTGACGCCCAGGACATGTGGGGGAGTGACCACGCGTCGCGCATGTGGCTTGAGGAAGTGAGTGGGTTCGATGCAAATGCGGTGACCGGCTGACATAGTTGAGCCATGGACACCGAGTCTCCACGCGATACCTACAACCCTGGACGCCCTTGGTCTGCGCGGCGGCCGCAGAGCCTGCTGCTGTCCCTGGTCTTCATCGTGCTAGCTGTCGCTCTGGTGATGCAGGCCTTCGCCTATATCCAGCAAGGCATCGGCGGCGTCATTCCCTATGTCCTCGTGTTGGCCGGACCTGCGGTTGCGATCTTCTACATCTGGTATTTCAACTTCCGTGACTTCGAGGCCGATCAGTAGTTAACGTGGCACGAAGGTTGTCCGCCATCTGCTGAATCCGCTCCCTCATCTGGCGCGTGCGCGTCAAAGGCCGTGCCAAGGCGCCCGCGCTTTTGGACAGTTTGGATCCCGAAGAGTCTGTGATCAATCCGTGGTGGGAAACCAGCGCCTTGTGGAAGAGCGATCCTGGCAAGAGTGCCGACAGTGCACGCTGGATCGACGTGGATTGGCGTAGATCGGCTCCGCGCACGACGAAGTTCACGCCGAAGTGATCGTCGTCAACCACGGAGGTGAGGTGATAGGCCGGGAGCCCGTCGCGGCGCCAGACGATTGGATCGGGAGCCTCCGGCAGGTGCAGACGCCAGGCCCCGTCGATGCTTCGCGTGGTCCGCGGGCGGGATCTGCACAGGCCTGGGCAATCATCGCCGCCATAGTTCTGCCACTGGGGTCGTGTGCAGGTGCACGAATAGGCACGGCCGCTGTCGACAAGCACATCGAAGGCTCGTCGATAGAGGGGGAGTCGTGACTCCTGACTCCAGGTAGGCATCTCAGCCGACGTTCTCGGGCCGAGCGTCCAGGGAATCTCCAACCACGTCAACATGTCGAAGATGTCCTCGAGGTACTCCCGTCGGTAGCGGGCGCGGTCAACGTCATCAATGCGCAGCATGATGTCTGCACCATTCTCCTGAGCAAGGGCCGCGGTAAGGGTGAAGTGCACGGCATTACCCAGGTGCAGATACCCGCTGGGAGTGGGTGCGTATCGAGTGCGCACACCCGCACTGTAGGTGCCCTCGGTTGCAGCGACCGACGTCAGGTGCTACCTCTTGATCATGGCGAAGAGGCCGTCGAGAGTGTTCTCGGTGCTCCTGGTTGTTCTGCCCCTACTTGCTTTCACCTTGCCAGCCGCCAAAGCGGACACGGGCTCCTGGGAGGACCTTCGGAAGAACGATGGAGTGGTCGTCCTGATGCGACATGCGCTCGCCCCAGGAGGTGGAGATCCGCCAGGGTTCCGCCTAGACGATTGCCGAACGCAGAGGAACCTCTCGCGCGCAGGCCGTGACCAGGCCCGTCGCATCGGCCAGTCCATCGCAGATAGCGGAGTGAAGGTGGCGGCCATCCTAACGAGTCCGTGGTGTCGCTCGAAGGACACGGCGACCTTGCTGGATGTCGGACCCGTCGAAACCCGCGGGTATCTGGGATCCACGTTCACCGCGCCAGCATCGATTTCCGACAAGCGTCGTTCGCTCACTCGCCGACTCATCGAATCGCACCGAGGCAACGACGGCATCATCATCGTGGTGAGTCACTACGCAAACATCATGGATCTGACGGGGACTGCCACAGATTCCGGTGAAGCCCTGGCCGTTCGGATGGACGAAGGCGGGGAAATCGTCGTCCTCGATCGAATCCCCGCCCCGTAACCAATACGACGAACGTGTCCGAGGGGGGACTTGAACCCCCATGCCCCGTAAAGGGCACTAGCACCTCAAGCTAGCGCGTCTGCCAATTCCGCCACCCGGACGTGTGCCGCGAAAGCATAACGCCGAGACGAACGGAGACGGCAGGATGGTCCTATGTCGTCAGGTGTGAGCCCTCGCAGCACCCCCGAACTCATGGTCTCGGAGGTCGTGGATCTCACGCGGGAACTGATCAGGATCGATACGAGCAACTTCGGTCCGTCAGATGAGACGGTCGGGGAAGCGGAGGCGGCGGAGTACTGCGCACATGTGCTACGCGAGGTGGGCTGGGAACCGGAGGTCATCACGACGACGAGCGATCGTCGTCGTGGTGTCGTCGTCCGCACACCCGGCTCGGATCCTGACGCTTCGGCGCTTGTCGTGCACGGGCACCTCGATGTTGTCCCTGCAATCGCTGCGGACTGGTCCCACCCACCCTTCGCCGCTGAGGTCGACGACGGATTCATCTGGGGGCGCGGAGCTGTCGACATGAAGAACATGGACGCCATGATGCTTGCTGTGGCCCGACACTGGGGTCGCACTGGTGAGCGTCCACGAAGGGACGTCATTTTTTGCTTCTTTCCTGACGAGGAAGCTGGGATGGTGCACGGCTCCCAATGGTTCGTGAACAACCGTCCCGACCTGTTCGCCGGTGCCACCGAGGCGGTCGGCGAGGTTGGCGGATTCTCGCTCTCGATTTCCGACGACCTTCGCCTGTACCCGATCCAGACCGCGGAGAAGGGAATCAAGTGGCTGCGGCTACGCGCTTCCATGCGTGCGGGGCACGGCTCGATGATCCATGAGGACAACGCGGTCACCGAGATCGCAGAAGCGGTGGCAGCGATCGGGCGCCATCGTTGGCCGATACGACGAACCAAGACGGTGGAGCGTTTCCTCGACGAACTGTCCCAGGCTTACGGAGTGGACCTGGTCGATTCCGACACGGACGCGATCCTCACGAGGTTGGGCACTTTGGGCATGCTGGTCGGAGCGACGCTCCAGAACACGGCCAACCCCTCCATGCTGGAAGCTGGGTACAAAGTCAACGTCATACCAACGAGCGCCACCGCGTACATCGATGGACGATTCCTTCCCGGATACGAATCCGAGTTCGACGAGACGATCCGATCGCTCGTGTCGGACAGGATCGACATCGAGCCGGTGAACGACGACATAGCCATCGAAGCACCGTTCGACACGACAACGTTCGACCTCATGGCGTCGGTGTTGCGAGAAGCGGATCCGGGTGCACGAGCAGTTCCCTACATGATCAGTGGCGGCACCGATGCCAAGGCCCTGACGCGACTGGGCATAGCGTGCTACGGATTCTCACCGCTGCAGATGCCTGCCGATCTCGACTACTGGCGCTTGTTCCATGGCGTGGATGAGAGGGTGCCGATCGAGGGCCTGCAATTCGGTGTCCGGGTCTTGCACCGATTCCTCATGGCGTGCTGATTCAAGCCGTGCGCGCGACTCGATAGACACGTCGTCGCAATCGATATTGACGCCTTCCGTCACGGAAGATTCGAGTTCGATCCAGTTCCCAGTTCCCCTGCTCGGCCGTGGCAGTAAGGAGGGCGCGCGCCTCTTCGCGTGGAGTGTCGCGCGACATGTTCACTTCCCTGAATTCCCAGGTACTCGCTCGCGATCCCATCTCGCCACGCTACCGGTTACCACGGTCGTCGAACGCCGCGATCAACGACGCTGGGCCCAACCAGCTTCGGGGTACCCCATCGATGGCTCCGACACGTCCTCGAGTGCCGTGATGATCTCCTCGGGCAGGTCGAGTTCCTCGCTGGCCAGTGCCGAGATCAATTGCTGGGTCGTCCGTGCTCCCAGGATGGGGGCCACGACACCCGGTCGATCCCGGAGCCACGCTAGGGCGACCTCGCCGGGTGAGGCGTCCAGACCGTCCGCGGCTGTGCAGACTGCATCGACGATGCGATGCGAGCGTTCGTTGTTGTAGGCGTTGACGAAGCCGCTCGTCTCGGGGTTTCCGCCACGTGAGTCGATAGGTATGGAGTGCCTGTACTTTCCCGTGAGGACTCCTCGGCCTAACGGTGACCAGGGCAGCACACCGATACCCAACGTCTGGGCAGCCGGGATGATCTCGCGCTCGATTCCACGCTCGAGAAGCGAATACTCCATTTGCGTGGTGATGATGGGGGCAACGCCCTTGAGCTGTTGGATCGTGCACGCTCGCGCGGTCTGCCATCCGGAGTAGTTAGAGATTCCGACGTACCTCACCTTGCCGCTGGACACGGCATAGTCGAGGGCGCCCAACGTCTCTTCGAGGGGAGTCCACGAGTCCCACCGGTGAAGTTGCCACACGTCGATGTGGTCAACATCCAATCGCTTGAGTGAGGCATCGAGGGCATCGAGAAGGTGCCGCCGGCTCGCATCGAGGCGGCGGTCCGAATCCGGCCTTTGAACGGCTTTGGTGGCGAGCACGACGTCCTTGCGGCAGTCGAACTCCTGCAACAGCGTCCCCAGTAGTTCCTCGCTGACGCCCATGCCGTAGCTATCCGCAGTGTCGATCAAGGTTCCACCAGCGTCCAGGAATGCCGCCAGCTGATCCCGGGCTTCATACTCATCCGTCTGCTTGCCCCACGTCATGGTGCCGAGGGCCAATCGCCCGACCCAGATACCGGACCTGCCTAATGGACGTAGCTGCATGAGCGCACGCTATTGCCGTGGGGGCTGTATTCGGGGCTTTGCCCCTAGGGTGGCGTCATGAAATTGGGAGTCAACCTGGGCTACTGGGGTGCTGGAAACGATGCGGACAACCTCGAGGTGGCGCGTGAGGCCGATCGACTCGGCTACTCGGTCGTGTGGGCTGCGGAGGCGTATGGCTCGGACGCGGCAACCGTCCTCAGCTGGATAGCTGCACAGACGACGTCTATCGACATCGGCTCGGCCATATTCCAGATTCCGGGCCGAACCCCGGCGAATTGTGCGATGACGGCCGCCACGTTGGACACGCTCTCCGGCGGACGTTTCCGCCTCGGCCTGGGGGTGTCCGGTCCCCAGGTGTCCGAGGGATGGCATGGGGTGCGCTTCGACAAGCCGCTCGTGAGAACCCGGGAGTACGTCGACATCGTGCGGCTCGCCCTTCGCCGCGAGCGGGTCGTCTACGACGGTGAGTTCTGGCAGCTACCACTGCCGGATGGACCCGGCAAGGCGTTGACGCTGACGGTTCATCCCGTTCGTGACTCGATCCCGATCTACCTCGCTGCCATCGGTCCCAAGAACTTGGAGTTGTGCGGCCAAATCGCGGACGGCTGGTTGGCGATCTTCTTCAGCCCTGAGCAGTCCGCGGACGTTATGGAACCCCTGATTCGAGGGCGCGAGTCGACCGGTGAGTCGATGGTCGGGTTCGACATCGTGCCGACAGTTCCTGTCGTCCCTGCATCAAGTGTCGAGGAGGCGGCCGATCAGGTTCGGGCCTACGCCGCTTTGTACGTCGGTGGAATGGGATCTCGAGACAAGAACTTCTACAACCAACTCATGGTGCGCATGGGATATGAGCAGGCCGCCATCGAAATCCAGGACAGGTACATGGCCAAGGACTATGCCGGCGCCGGGGCTGCGGTCCCGCTGGAATTCCTGGATTCCACATCCCTTCTGGGACCGCCGGAACGGATCGGCGAGCGTTTGCACGCCTACGCCGACGCCGGGGTGACGACCTTGACCATCGGCAGTTACGCCGGGACGATCGACCAGCGCGTGGCCGTCTTGCGGCTGATGCAGGACCTGATGGAGCGCACCGGACTGGGTGATTGATGTATCAACCGATGTCCTGGTTCGAGGCAGCCGTGCTCGGACTGGTTCAGGGCCTCACCGAGTTCCTACCAATCTCTTCTTCCGCTCACATCCTGATCGTCTCGCGACTATTCGGATGGGGTGATCCAGGTGCGGCGTTCACTGCGGTGTCCCAGATAGGTACCGAGACGGCAGTGCTCATCTACTTCCGGAGGGATATCGCACGGATCCTGCGAGCGTGGTTCCGCAGTTTCACCGAGCCTGCGCTGCGGAGCAGCATCGACGCCCGAATGGGTTGGTACGTCATCATCGGCACTATTCCGATCGCCGTCCTTGGCCTGACCTTTGCCTCCGTGATTGAGACCAGCGCACGCAATCTATGGATCGTCGCAACGGTTCTAATCGTGTTCGGCGTGGTCCTGGGAGTAGCGGACCGATTCGGTCGCAAGACGAAGGAGCTAGATTCCCTGAACGTCCGTGACGGCGTGCTTTTTGGCTTCGGCCAGGCGCTCGCCTTGATCCCGGGTGTATCCCGTTCAGGGGCAACCATCTCAACCGGCCTCGCCTTGGGTTACTCCCGTTACGCGGCAACGAGATATGCATTCCTGCTCGCTATCCCGGCAGTTCTCGCCTCAGGTCTATACGAGGCAACCAAGATCGGTGACGACCCCAACGTCCAGTGGCCGCAGACCATCGTTGCGACGTTGATCGCTCTCGTCGTGGGCTATCTGGTGATTGCATGGCTTATCAAGTGGGTGACGACGCGCTCCTATCTGCCATTCGTCATCTACCGAGTGGTGTTGGGGTCCGTGCTGCTGGTTCTGCTGGGCACGGGAGTTATTGCCGCAACGTAGTGAGCTACAGCCAACCGTTTCTCTTGAAGCCGCGATACAACAGCACGCAAATGACCGTGATCACACCGAGAACCACCGGGTAGCCCCACGCCCAGTCCAACTCCGGCATGTGTCTGAAGTTCATGCCGTAGATGCCGCCTGCGACGGTCGGAACAGCAGCGATGGCCACCCACGCCGAAATCTTCCTCGTATCAGCGTTTTGCCGAAGATCCTGCATGGCAGTACTCGCCATCAACATGGTCATCAGCAAGGAATCGATGTTCTCAATGGCTTCATGGGCTCGCAGGATGTGCTCACCGATATCTCGGAAGAAGGGCTTGAGTGCATCCGGCATGGGTTCGAAAATCTCGTCAGCAAACTCGTGCGCGACTCTGCTCAGTGGTTGTACAGCGTGGCGAGCCTGCATATTCTCGCGCTTGAGTTCGTAGATGCGCTTCGTGACGTCGTTGGTCGGACTCATAGCGAAGACATCGGTCTCCACTTCGCTTACATCCTCGGCCACCGCATCGACCACAGCCAGGTAGCCGTCCACCGTCATGTCCATAATCGCGTAGAGAACGGCGAGTGATCCGTGCTCTCGAAGCGCGGCGCTGGCCTTGAGGCGTTCGCGGATCGACGTGAGATCGCCGTGCTTTCCGTGACGGACGGTGACCGCGAACCCGTTGCCGGTGAAGACGGAGACTTGACCGGTGTCGATGACCAGGCTGGCTTCGTCGTATCCGAGTGTCTTGAGAACAGTGAAGACCGACCCATCGGCGGACACGTCAACTTTCGCACGTTGCCGACTGTTGGCCGCATCCTCGACTTGCAAGTGCTCCAAGTTGAAGACGTCCTGAACCGCCAGCAACTCGGGTTTTGTGGGATCGAGAAGTCCGACCCACACGAATCCGTCCTCAAATCCGCGAGCGGACTGGAACAACTCAGCGAGTTCCGCCTTTACCGCGGCTCCGGTCAGGTCAGTCTCGCTCGGGATGTGCCGTGGTCTGTCGTCGACGACCTCGATGAGGCCTCCTGGGTGATAAGCACCCATTCCCCGGATCACTCGGCCATTCTGCCGTGAGAGAACGTCGACGCGTGGCACCGTCGCGCTCGGGTGCTGGTCAATGCCAACCCTTCTAGGGTTGGGCTGTGCCCACCGTTGTTCTCATTCGTCATGGGCGGACGACAGCGAACGCCTCAGGAGTCCTGGCCGGCTGGTCCGAGGGTGTGCTCTTGGACGATCTCGGAAGGACACAGGCCGCCGAGGTGGCGCAGAGGCTGTCCGTGGTCCAGCTTGCGGGCATCGTGTCCTCGCCACTGGAGCGCACGCGCGAAACGGCCGAAGCCATCTTCGCGGCGCAGACGAAGGCTTCCAGCCTCGAGATTCTCGAGGACAACCAGATCGGCGAGTGTCACTACGGCGAGTGGACGGGCCGTGAGCTGAAGAAACTTGCCAAGGATCCACTGTGGAAGAGTGTTCAGTCGCATCCGAGTTCGGTCACCTTTCCCGGCGGAGAGTCGATGACTGCTATGCAGCAACGGGCTACAGCCGCGATACGGCGGTGGAATTCACACTTCGGCCAGAAGTCCGTCTATGCAGTTGTCAGTCATGGTGACGTCATCAAAGCCATACTCGCTGACGCACTAGGCACGCACTTGGATCTATTCCAACGCATATGCGTCGATCCTTGCTCCATCTCCATCATCGACTACACGGATGAACGCCCCTTCGTGCTCCGCAGTAACGATGTCGGATCGGATCTGTCCTTCCTCGCAAAGCAATCGCGGGGCAAGAAGCAGTCGGATGCCCCGGTCGGCGGGGGAGCGGGCCGTGAGTAGGCGCATCTTGGAGTTCCGCCTTCCCGAGAGATTCGTAGTCGGCACGGTCGGCATGCCGGGAGATCGAACCTTCTATCTACAGGCTCGGAGTGCAGACCAGATCGTCAGTGTCGCTTTCGAGAAGCAGCAGGCGGTTGTCCTCGCCGAGCGGATAGATCAGTTGCTGGACGAAGTCGCCGGGACCAGGGCGGCCGACGAGGCGATACCGGCAAAGGCTCCCGTCGAGCTGGCCGACTCCGGACCACTGGACGTTCCACTGGACGAGGAGTTCCGCGTCGGGGCGATGGCGCTCGGTTGGGATGACGCGAACAACCTCGTGATCATCGAGGCTCATGCGGTGTCCGAGGTCGACGGTTTCGAACCACCCGAACTCGCTGACGACGACGCCGATGGACCAGACACGTTGCGCGTGTGGCTGTCGGCACCTTATGCACGTGCCTTCGCCGAACGTACCCGGTCGGTCGTTTCCAGTGGTCGTCCCGCATGTCCGTTCTGCCAACAGCCGTTGGATCCACAGGGACACATTTGCCCACGGGCCAACGGGTACAAGCGGCGCCCATGACCGACGAGATCCGACGTCGGCTTCTCGAATGCTCCCTCGAAGTCAACGGTCGGATAAGCGGAGCCAGCAATGCCACCTTGCACTGCTCGGTGGATGAAGCGCTGTCGTGCGTCTACAAGCCACAGCGCGGCGAACGTCCACTGTGGGACTTCCCGACCGGAACCCTCACCGGTCGAGAGGTGGCGTGTTATGAGATTGATCGAATCTTGGGTTTCGGCCTGATCCCTCCCACCGTCTGGCGGCTAGAAGGACCTGCGGGCCCGGGAATGTGTCAGATGTGGGTCGAGGAGGATGAGGACGCCCGTCTCGTCGACGTGGTTCCACCCGAACGGGTCCCTCCCGGATGGATTCCCGTCTTGGATGCGACCGATGGCTTGGGGAATCCGGTCATGCTCGTGCACGCCAACCATGAACGGCTTCAGGCGATGGCGATCCTGGACGCCGTCGTCAACAACGGCGACCGTAAAGGCGGACACGTGATCACTGACCACGAGGGAGGTGTGTGGGCCGTCGATCACGGCGTGACGTTGTCCGTGGAACCGAAACTTCGAACGGTGCTGTGGGGCTGGGCTGGCTTGCCCATCCCCAGCCACCTTCTCGATGCCGTCGACCTCCTTCGGGAACGGGTGCGCGGCGGGGCTCCCGACATCGCACGGTGGTTGGATCGATACGAAGTGGACGCGCTGACGCATCGGTGTCAGAGGTTGATCGACACCGAGAAGTTCCCGGCACCGAACGAGGATTGGCCGGCCATCCCGTGGCCTGTCTTCTAGCCGGAGAGGTCACGCCTCGTCGATAGGGTCTGATCCGTGGATTCGTGGGTCGTACCTCCGCGACCGGACCTGCCGGGCAGTGGGCTACCCCTGAGATTGTTCGACAGTGCATCCGGTCAGGTGCGACCGACCGCGCCCGGTCCCACTGCTCGCATGTACGTCTGCGGGATCACGCCTTATGACGCCACACATATGGGCCATGCCAATACCTACGTCTCGTTCGACCTAGTCCAGCGGGTTTGGGCCGACGCCGGACACGACGTTCACTATGTGCAGAACGTCACGGACATCGACGATCCACTGCTCGAGCGCGCAACCGCGACAGGTCAAGACTGGCGAGCCGTAGCCGACCGAGAGATCGCTCTTTTTCGCGAGGACATGACATCGCTCAACGTTATCCCTCCACGCGACTACATAGGCGCTGTTGAATCCATCCCGTCGGTGGCGGCATATGTCGCCCGACTGCTTGACCAAGACGACGTATACCCGGTCGACGACGATCTCTATTTCCGAGTACGTAGTGATCCTCACTTCGGATCGGTGGCGCATTTGGACGAGGGCACCATGCTGCGACTTTTCGCCGAACGCGGAGGTGATCCTGATCGACCAGGCAAGGACGATCCGCTTGATTGCCTGGTGTGGCAGCGTGCCCGCCCTGATGAACCTGCGTGGGACTCCGAACTCGGACGCGGACGACCCGGCTGGCACATCGAGTGCGCTGCGATCGCACTCGATTACTTGGGGATGACCATCGACGTGCAGGGCGGTGGATCCGATCTCGCCTTTCCGCACCACGAGATGGGTGCTTCCGAGGCGCAGCGCCTAACCCACGAGTACCCCTTCGCTCGGCATTACGTGCACTCGGGCATGGTCGCCTGGCAAGGACACAAGATGAGCAAGTCGCGCGGAAACCTCGTGTTCGTCTCCTCACTTCGACGCGAGGGAGTTGACCCGATGGCAATCCGCTTGGCGCTTCTGGCACATCACTATCGAAGCGACTGGGCGTGGACGCCTCACGGGCTCGAGGGAGCGACGGAACGACTCGCCCGATGGAGGGCGGCAGTGGCGTTGCCTACTGGCCCTGCCGCCGAACCGACTCTCACTCGCGTGCGGGAAGTGTTGGCAGATGATCTGCGCACTCCCTCTGCTCTGGACGCCGTAGACGCATGGGCTCATGCAGCTCTCACTGGCGGCGGTGACGACCCTCGATCTGCCTCGCTGATTGCGGCAACCTGTGACACCTTGCTGGGTGTCCGGCTGTGAGCGTTCCGTCCGCGATCGATCCGACGAGCCTGGCAACGTGGCGGGCCCTGGTG
Source organism: uncultured Rubrivirga sp. (assembly GCA_964385255.1). GTDB lineage: Bacteria > Actinomycetota > Actinomycetes > S36-B12 > S36-B12 > S36-B12. Next base: position 49,403 of record CAYLOH010000002.1, read on the forward strand.
GAGCGCGCTAACGGAGTGGTGTCGATCAGGGAATTGCTACGCGACCCGCGCGACTACCTGCGTGTAGAGGCTGCCGGAGTATCTTTCGACTTCAGTCGTCAGCGCGTCGATCGCGAGGTACTGGCTCTGCTGCTGAGGCTGTCGAATGAACTGTCTGTCGAGCAACTCCGCGAGGCGATGTTCTCGGGGGAGCACATCAACACGACCGAGGACCGCGCAGTGCTGCACGTCGCGCTTCGGGCCCCAGCCCACTCGGCGATATCCGCAGGGGTTCGTGACGTCATGACGGACGTCCACGGAACGCTCGAGCGAATGCGGGCTTTCGCTGAGCGTGTGCGCTCGGGTGAGTGGAGAGGCGCAACCGATCGAGTGATCACGGACATCGTGAATATCGGCATCGGAGGATCGGACCTGGGCCCTGCAATGGCTTATCAGGCACTTCGCCCCTATCGTCAACCGGGCTTGCGGTGTCATTTCGTCTCGAACGTCGATCCGGCCGATATTGGCAGTGTCCTGGAGGAGGTCGACCCGGCAACCACGTTGTTCATCGTGGCTTCCAAGACCTTCACCACACAGGAGACCATGGCGAATGCGCACTTCGCACGATCGTGGCTGATCGACGCACTGGGCCCGCATGCAGTGGACAGGCACTTTGCCGCGGTGTCCACGAATGCCGACGCCGTGGCTGACTTCGGTATAGACCCGGCGACCATGTTCGGCTTTTGGGACTGGGTAGGCGGTCGCTATTCCATGACCTCGGCGATCGGACTGTCCACCTTGATTGCGGTGGGGCCGGTGAACTTTCGCGCCCTTCTCGACGGATTCGCCGCCATGGACGAACACTTCCGCAGTGCGCCGGCCGAGGCGAACGCGCCACTACTCATGGGTCTGATGGCGGTGTGGAACAGAAGCTTCCTCACGATCCCGACGACGGCCGTTCTGCCGTACAGCAATGACCTATCCCGCTTCCCCGCCTACCTCCAACAACTGTCCATGGAGAGCAACGGCAAGTCCGTTCGACGTGACGGTGAATCGGTCGCTTACGCCACGGGCGGCATTGTGTGGGGCGAGCCAGGCACAAACGGACAACACTCGTTCCTTCAACTCCTCCATCAGGGAACCGACGATGTAGCAACCGACCTGATCCTCGTGGCCAGACCCAGTGGCAACGATGTGAGTGTCGAACAGGGGCAGCACGACATGCTTCTGGCCAATGGTCTCGCCCAGGCATCCGTGCTGTCGTGTGGTCTCACCGAGGAAGAGCTTCGGGAGTCCAGAACCCCGGACAACCTGATCGCTCACAAGATGATCCCCGGAAATCGCCCTACATCGGTGCTCATGTTGCCCGAGTTGGACCCCTTCAGCCTTGGCGCCTTGATCGCCGCCTACGAGCACAGCGTGTTCGTGCAAGGAGCGATTTGGCAGATCAACTCCTTCGACCAGTGGGGTGTGGAACTGGGCAAGAAGGTCGCCGCGGGAATTCTGGCTGACATCCGCGACCGACGAGACGACGATCCTGCACTGGATCCAGCGACGCGGTCGTCCCTTGCCAACCTCTTCGAGATGCAGGCTCGACGACCGTGACCACGGAAGTCGACTCGCAGCGCTTACGCCGCCTGCTCGATATGGCCACGACCGATCTTCAGAGCGCCGCCGGGGGATCCCCGCTCTGCAAGGTGTCCATGACGGGTACTACCCACCAATCCGTGAAGTACTTCGAGGGCCGGTGGGCGGCATTGCACGAGGTACAGAAAGGAGCAGATGCCCAGGCTGCCTTAGACGCCTGGCGCAGCGAGTATCGGCGCCATCAGAACATGGCATCTGCAGACGCTTGGCTGCACTATGCGGCAGGCGGTGTCGACGCTCTCTCGGAGCTCCTCACGTAACCACTCAATCGGAGGATCGACGTCGCAGGTATCGCTCGAATTCACGGGCAATGGCCTCGCCCGATGCCTCGGGGAGTTCAGTCGTGTCACGAGCCTGCTCCAGTTGGCGGACGTAGTCGGCGACTTCCTCATCGTCCTCGGCCAACTCGTCGACGCCGATTTCCCACGCCCGGGACTCCTCCACGAGGTCGCCTAGCGGCACGGGGATGTCCAGCACGTCCTCGATCTTGCGAACGAGGGCCAAGGTGCCCTTGGGAGAGGGCGCTTGACCGACGTAGTGGGGGATAGCCGCCCATAGCGAGACGGCTGGCAGCCCGAAGCGTTCGCAGGCCTCCTGAATCACGCCGACGATGCCCGTAGGTCCCTCGTACGAACTGGGTTCCATGCCGAGATCCGCCGCCAGTCGCGCATCGGTCGTCGATCCGGTCACCGGGACCGGCCGCGTGTGAGGGCTGTCCGACAGCAGTGCACCGAGGGTGACCACCATGTTCACGTCGAGTTCGGCGGCCAAGCCCAGTAGTTCACGGGTGAATTGCTGCCACCGCATGTTGGGTTCGATCCCTTGAACAAGCACCACGTCGCGTGGGTACAAAGGAATTCGAGCAACGTAAACGCGGGTGGATGGCCATTCGAGTTGGCGGACGCCCGACTCGTCGAGGCTGATGTGGGGGCGATTGACTTGATAGTCGTAGTACTCCTCGGGATCGAGCTCGGTCAGCAGTTCGGCCTGCCACACCTCACGCAGATGCGTGATGGCGGCGCTCGCGGCTTCGCCTGCGTCGTTCCAACCTTCGAAGGCTGCAACCATCACCGGGTCGGTGAGCGACGGAAGTCCGTCGTACTCGATCAAAGTGCCCCCTTACGCACGGGTCCGCTCGGCGATCGTCTCCACAAGGCCGGCCACCAAGGCCGGCCACTGCAAGGGTACGTCGTGTAACGCGCGATACCAGCGTTGGACGAAGAACGGGGCGGGCAAATCCGTGAGCGCACGGTCACGGGCGACCCCCCACGCCGCCGTGATCGGGTCGTCCGTTGCGTGGGCCGATGGCGCCGGCTGACAGACGACAACCCACGCGGGGCAGGCGATGCGAGCGATATCCGGTCCGGGGTCGTAGGCGAACAGCCCGTCCAAGATGGCCATGTGGCGCTCCATCCCCACGCGGGTGAAGACGCGGCCCATGTCGTCAGTTCTGAACGTCGGTTCGAGGGCGGCCTGCACTTCATCACTCCAGTACGGCGACAGATCACCGGAGGAGATGGCATCCCACAGGACCGGCTGGAGCATCCCCAGAGGCGGCGGGCGAAGGGCCTCGCGGACATCGTCGTGGGTACCGGCAGGGCCGACGAGGTGTCGCGGACCGAACAATCCACCGTCGATCAGTGCGCATGCGCGGATGCGCGTCGGGTGTGCCGCAGCCGTGTGAAGCGCAACCGATGCACCCCAGGAGTGCCCCACGACAATGGCCTGTGAAACGCCCGCCTCGTCAAGAACTTCGATCACGTCACTGGCTAGCCGCTCCATGGCCACGTCGATATCGGCGCCTATGTCAACTCCGTCTTCCGTCACGGACGCCTCGCCATGGCCCCGTAGGTCCATCACGATCACCCGACCGCCTCGCATCCGTGACAACACCGGACCCCAGTAATGACGTTGTTGAGACAGCCCGTGAAGCAGCACGATCGGTAGGTCATACGCCACAGTCGGGGAACCCGGTCGAAGATCGTCGTAAACCACGAACGATCCGTCGGAAGTTCGCAGGCGCACGCAGCACACGCTAGCGATCTAGACTGGTTCGATCATGACCACCGGCCCAACAGCAGTGTTGTTCGACATGGATGGCACGTTGCTCGATAGCGAAGGCCTGTGGTTGACCGCCGAGATCGAGGTCATGGACCACCTGGGATCGGATTGGAATCTCAAGGACCAGGAGCACTGCCTCGGCGGTCCAATCGAGCGCGTTGCCCAGTACATGGTGGACCGCAGTGGCACCGCGGTTGGGGCGAATGAGGTCGGTCGCATGCTCGTACAGACCGTCGAAGGGCATATGCGCCGAGAGCCGCTGAGTTGGCGCCCCGGGGCCCGTGACTTCTTGCGCAGCACGATCGAAGCAGGCATCCCTCGAGCATTGGTGACCGCATCCTGGGCGATCCTGGTAGACGCGCTGTCCGATCGCATGCGCGATGAGATCGGCGTGGATCCCTTCACCGCGGTCGTCGCTGGCGACCAGATCACCAATGGCAAGCCCCACCCGGAGCCCTACTTGACTGCTGCCCGCCTGATCGGTTCCGATCCGAGGACCTGTCTGGCGATCGAGGATTCACCCACGGGCGTTCGATCGGCCAGTGCCGCGGGCTGCGTGGTCGTTGCGATTCCCCACATTGCCGAGCTCCCTCCCGACATCACGGGCGTCCACGTCATCGCGAGCCTCGAGGACACCCATCCGAGCGTGCTCTGGGCCGACGCACTAGGCCAGATCGGGTAGGGGAGGCGTTACGCCACCTTGACTCGGACACATGTCATGGAAGGCGCACCAATTGCACAGTGGCGATGGCGAGGGGAGGAAGCCTGCTTCGACGGAACGTTGGATCGCGTCTCGAATAGCGAGGATCTTGCGCTCTGTGGCGAGTAGTTCCGCACATTCGGGCTCATACGAGATCGTCTGTCCATCCTTCAGATACATCAACTGCAAACGCGCAGGCACATCGCCGGTCATGCGCCACCACACGAGGGCGTAGAACCGCATCTGGAACATCGCTTTGGATTCGAATCCCGCTCCCGGACTCTTACCTGTCTTGTAGTCCACAAGGCGAATGAGGCCATCGGGCGTGCGATCCACGCGATCCACGAAGCCGCGCAGGCTCAGGCCATCCTCCAGGTCAGTCGACACCGCCATCTCACGAGCATGGGGTTCAAGGCGGCGCGGATCCTCCATCGTGAAGTACGTATCGAGGAGAGCGCGTGCGGGTCCGACGACTGCCTGTGCGACGGCTGTTGGATCCGCATCCGCTGGCATACCCGCCATCAACGTCGCGGCACTCTCCGGATCGCTCTGGTTCAGTTCGATCCAGCGCCTTTCGAACAAGTCCACAGCCCGTTCACACGTTCGTTCGGAAGCTTCGAGTGAGAACAGGTCCTCCAGCGCTCCATGAACCAAGGTGCCACGTACCGCCGCCGCGGCCGGGGGCTCGGGGATCTTGTCAATCACCCGTAATCGGTAGAGCAACGGACAGGTAAGGAAATCTCCGGCACGCGAAGGCGACAAGGAAGCCGGAAACATGTCGTTCACCCTAGGTGCGCAGCCGCTAGGGTCGGCGAAATGGCGCGTCCGTCTCACCCGTTGCCGTCGTTCGATCCCGTGCGCGTGGGTCCGCGGCCAACCGGGCCGATAGCGATCGGCGATGTGGTGCAACTCACCGACACCCGAGGTACGAAGACGACCATCACGGTGCGCGAGGGCGCGATCCTGCACACGCATCGGGGCCAGATCCCTCACGATGCCCTGGTGGGTATGTGGGAGGGCTCCACCACCATGTCCACCCGCGGCATCGAGTACTTGGTGCAACGGCCCCAGCTGGACGACTACGTCCTGGGGATGCCCCGCCAGGCTGCGGTCATCTACCCCAAGGACGCGGCGCGGATCGTCGCGCTGGCCGACCTGGGGTCGGGATCGCGGGTGCTGGAAGCGGGGGTCGGGTCCGGAGCCCTCACGTGCTACCTACTGCGTGCCGTTGGCGACGGCGGGCACGTTGTCAGTGTGGAGCGTCGATCCGATTTCGCCGAACAGGCACGCGAGAACGTGGCACGTTGGTTCTTGGGGATGCCCCGGTCCTGGACGGTAATGGAAGCCGACCTGGCGGAACTCTCCGATGACGATGCCGTCGAGATTCGTGGGGAGAGCGGCCTGGACGCTGTGGTCTTGGACATGTTGGCTCCCTGGGAATGCCTGGACGTCGCGGATCGGCTTCTTCGACCCGGGGGAGCCCTCGTCGGTTACGTCGCGACCACAACCCAACTCTCTCGATTCGTGGAGACCATGCGTGTCACGCGCCGTTGGACCGAGCCGCGCGCCGAAGAGAGCATCCTCCGCACATGGCATTTGGACGGGTTGGCTGTGCGACCTGACCATCGGATGTCCGGGCATACGGGATTCCTGGTGGCGGCGCGTCACATGGCTCCCGGCCAGAACGCCCCCGAGCGCAAACGGCGACCCGCCCCCGGCGCGTACGGTGCGGACTACGAAGGCCCGGGCGCCCACGCGGGATCCGACCGCTCCGCAGGAATCGGGGAACCGGGTTAGGGTCGATAGCAGGAGGTGCGCCATGCACGAGTCGAGCCCGGACAGCAGGCTGCTTGCCCTGGAGACCACGCTCAGCGAGGTCCGAGGCGAGTTGGCCGCGCAGAAGGACCACAACCAACGCCTGGTCATGACACTGCGCGACGCCCGCGAGCAGATCGTGACATTGAAGGCCGAGGTCGACCGTCTGGGCGAGCCCCCGAGCGGCTACGGCACATTCATCGAGGCCCACGAGGATGGATCCGTCGACGTCATCGCATCCGGACGCAAGCTGCGCGTTGCCGTGAGTCCTGGAGTCGGTGTCGACGCCCTGGTTCCCGGGCAAGAAGTGGTCCTCAATGAGTCGATGAACGTCGTCGGAAAGCGCGAGTACGAGGTCGTCGGCGAAATCGTGACCTTCAAGGAGATGTTGGGGGACGATCGCTGCGTCGTCGTGGCGAATGCCGACGAAGAGCGAGTCATGCGAATCGGAACGCCGCTTCGAAACGTTCGATTGCGCGCGGGTGAGGCACTCTTGTGTGACATGCGCTCCGGATACGTCATCGAGCAGGTGCCTCGAGCAGAGGTCGAAGAGCTCGTGCTCGAGGAGGTGCCCGACATCGACTACAGCCGCATCGGCGGCTTGGCGTCGCAAATCGACTCCATCCGCGATGCGGTCGAACTGCCGTACGTCCACGCGGACCTGTTCGCCGAACACGATCTGCGCGCTCCCAAAGGGATATTGCTCTACGGGCCACCGGGGTGCGGCAAAACGCTCATCGCCAAGGCGGTCGCGAACTCTCTCGCCAAGAAGGTCGCCGAGAAGACGGGGAAGTTGGAGGCGAAGAGCTACTTCTTGAACATCAAGGGCCCCGAGCTCCTGAACAAGTACGTCGGAGAGACGGAACGTCATATCCGACTGGTTTTCCAGCGTGCCAGGGAGAAAGCCTCCGAGGGTATGCCGGTGATCGTCTTCTTCGACGAGATGGATTCGCTCTTCCGAACGAGAGGAAGCGGCGTCAGCAGCGATGTAGAGAACACCATCGTGCCTCAGCTGCTGTCCGAGATCGATGGAGTCGAAAGCCTGGAGAACGTCATCGTCATCGGCGCATCGAATCGCGAGGACATGATCGACCCCGCGATTCTGCGACCCGGGCGCCTTGACGTGAAGATCAAGATCGAACGCCCCGACGCCGAGTCAGCGCAGGACATCCTGACCAAGTACCTGGTGCCGAGTCTGCCGATCCACCGAGATGACCTAGCCGAGCACGGTGGTGACGCCCACGCCGCCTGCGCGTCCATGATTCAGCGCGCCATCGAGCGGATGTATGCCGAATCCGAGGAGAACCGATTCCTCGAGGTGACGTACGAGGGTGGCGACAAGGAGGTGCTCTACTTCAAGGACTTCAACTCCGGAGCCATGTTGGAGAACATCGTCTCCCGCGCGAAGAAGTCCGCCATCAAGGAGTACCTCGAGACGGGCGAGAAGGGGATACGGGTGCAGCACCTTCTGGACGCCTGCGTCGACGAGTTCCGGGAGAACGAGGACCTACCCAACACGACCAACCCTGACGATTGGGCGCGAATCTCCGGCAAGAAGGGTGAGCGGATCGTGTTCATCCGGACACTGATCCAGGGCAAGAAGGGCGGCGCTCCCGGGCGCTCCATCGACAACGTGGCGAACACCGGTCAGTACCTGTAGTCGTCAGACTGCACACGAAAGGATGTCCTGGTGAGCGTCCATCGCATCATGGGAATCGAAACCGAGTACGGCATCAGCGTCCCCGGTCACCCCACGATGAACGCCATGGTCACGTCGTCCCAGATCGTCAATGCCTACGCCTACTTGACGTCTGCGGCGGCGTCAGGAAAGGCCCGATGGGACTACGACGAAGAATCCCCCCTCCGCGACGCACGGGGATACGACATGTCCCGGGCTGAGGCGGATCCGAGTCAACTCACCGATGAAGACCTCGGGATGGCGAACGTCATCTTGGGTAATGGCGCTCGTCTGTACGTGGACCACGCGCATCCGGAGTACTCGTCGCCAGAGGTGACCAATCCACGAGACGCAGTGCTGTGGGATCGAGCCGGGGTGGCCGTCATGAACATGGCGGCCCGTGCTGCTGCAGATGCGCCGGGTGGGATCCCGATACTGCTGTACAAGAACAACACCGACAACAAGGGGGCCTCATACGGGACGCACGAGAACTACCTGATGCGTCGAGCAACGCCCTTCACGGATGTTGTTCGACACCTCACACCCTTCTTCATCACGCGTCAGGTCTTCACTGGCTCGGGGCGGCTGGGCATAGGCCAAGACGGCAAGATCGCGCGTTATCAATTGAGCCAACGCGCCGACTTCTTCGAGGTCGAGGTGGGACTCGAAACCACGCTCAAGCGCCCCATCATCAATACACGCGACGAACCTCATGCCGATCCGGAGAAGTACCGGCGACTACACGTCATCGTGGGAGACGCCAATCTCAGTGATACGGCCACGTACCTGAAGATGGGCACGACAGCAATCGTCCTATCCATGATCGAGGACGGATACCTCGACGATTTCGACGTGATGCCCGTCGAACCGGTAGCGGAGATGCACCGAGTGTCACACGACGTATCGCTCACCCACGTGATGTCCCTGTCCGACGGCCGACAGATGACGGCAATCGATATCCAGCGGTCGTTCCTGGAACGAGCCTGGTCCTATTGCGACTCGCGCTGGGGTTCGCAGTACGACGAACAGACGAAAGACGTTCTGGCCAAGTGGGGTTCGCACTTGGATGCGCTCGACGACGACCCCAAGTCCGTGGCGGATACCGTCGATTGGGTTGCCAAGTTGAACCTGATCGAAGGCTATGTCAAGCGGGACGGCCTCGAATGGAGGGACCCTCGTCTTGCGCTCGTTGACCTCCAGTACTCCGATATTCGTCCACACAAGGGACTGGCTGCGAGACTCGAGCAACATGGTCGCCTGGTCCGCATGTTCGACGATGAGGAGGTCGAGCAGGCGCGCACTCATCCGCCTGCGGACACTCGTGCGTTCTTCCGCGGTCAGTGCATGACGCGCTTTCCGGAAGCGATTGCGGCTGCCTCGTGGGATTCGGTTGTCTTCGATCTACCCGGACGTGACTCGTTACTCCGTGTGCCGACGGTCGAGCCCACGCGGGGCACACGAGATCATGTTGGGCACCTTTTCGATGGGGCGAGTGACGCCAGCGCCCTGATCGACGCGCTCACCGCTGAGTAGCGAGTTAGGCTTGGCGCATGCCCGCCCAGGAGAACGCTGAGCACAGGAAGGTCCAACGACGGGACGAAGCTGAGGAAGTCGATCAGTCTCGTCCAGCCACGTCGGCCTCGGACACCAAGGAGTCCCTGGACGCCGACGTCGACTCGATTCTGGATGAGATCGACGAGGTGCTCGAGGAGAATGCGGAGGATTTCGTGAAGTCCTTCGTGCAAAAGGGTGGCCAGTGACCAACTCGTTGCCATCTGCGTTCCACCGCATCGGCTCGGCGTCTTTCGCCGAGTTCCTCGACACGACGGGAAGTCGACCACCAAGCCACGAGGCTGGCTCCATCCAAGCCCCGCATGGAACCACCATCGTGTCCTTGACTTTCGACGGAGGCGTGGTGATGGCCGGCGACCGCCGCGCCACGATGGGGAACTTCATCGCCCAGAAGGACATTCAGAAAGTCTTCGAGGCCGATTCCCACTCGGTGATTGGCATTGCGGGGACTGCTGGCATCGCCGTAGAGCTCGTTCGCCTCTTCCAGGTGGAACTCGAGCACTACGAGAAGATCGAAGGCACGCAGTTGTCACTCGAGGGCAAAGCCAATCGCCTGTCCACGCTCTTGCGCGGCAACTTGGGGATGGCCATGCAGGGCCTGGCGGTCGTGCCGTTGTTCGCTGGCTACGACCTCGGGCGCGGGCGCGGACGCATCTTCTCGTACGACGTCACTGGTGGTCGCTACGAGGAGCATGACTTCTACGCGGTCGGATCAGGCTCGACGTTCGCTCGTGGATCACTCAAGAAGCTGTTTCATCCCGACGCCTCGTCAGAGCAGGCTGTCCGAGTCGCGCTGGAGTCTCTGTACGACGCTGCGGATGACGATTCAGCCACGGGTGGGCCGGATCTGTCTCGCCGGATCTTCCCGGTCGTCGCACTCGTCACGGCTTCGGGCGTGATGATCATGGAGGACGACGTAGTCGCGAACGAAGCGCAGCGCATGATTGACGAGCGTATGCAGAGGCCCAATGGCCCACGGGCCACCATTGATGGTGGAGGTGAGTCATGAGCGTGCCCTTCTATGTCTCACCCGAGCAGATCATGAAGGACAAGGCGGACTTTGCTCGGAAGGGCATTGCGCGGGGGAGGGCCGTCGTCGTCGCGCAGTATGCCGGCGGCATCGTCTTCGTTGCCGAGAACCCGTCGCGCGCCCTGCACAAGATAAGCGAAATCTACGATCGCATCGGTTTCGCTGCAGTAGGCAAGTACAACGAATTCGAGAATCTGCGTGTTGCTGGCATCCGTCTCGCTGACCTACGCGGATATTCCTACGATCGTGGCGATGTGACCGGGCGAAGCCTGGCGAATGCTTACGCGCAGACCCTGGGTGCGATTTTCACCGAGACGACCAAGCCATACGAGGTGGAGATCGTCGTCGCTGAGGTTGGCGCGCAGGAGCAGTCCGACCAGATCTATCGGCTTACCTTCGATGGCTCGGTGGCCGACGAGCACGGCTACGTAGCCATGGGTGGATCGGCCGAAGCCATCGCTGGGGCACTCTCCGCGACGTGGCGAGCAGGGCAAGACCTCGCCGTATCCCTCAAGCAGGCTGTGCACGCCCTGGGAGAACACGGCACCGAAGAAGCACGCACCTTGGGAGCTGGCGACCTGGAGGTCGCGATCTTGGACCGAGACCGGCCTCGCCGCACCTTCCGTCGGATCGAGGGACCCGAGTTGGAGGGGCTACTCACCGCCTGACGAACGTCCCCTTGACACCTACAGTGGGGTGATGGACCGCAGGATCTTCGGACTGGAGACGGAGTATGGGGTCACGTGCACATTCCGGGGCCAGCGCCGACTGAGTCCCGACGAGGTTGCGCGGTATCTCTTTCGCCGTGTCGTTGCCTGGGGTCGGAGCAGCAACGTTTTCCTGCGGAATGGGTCACGGCTGTATCTGGATGTCGGCAGCCATCCCGAGTACGCGACGGCCGAGTGCGACAGCGTCCACCAGCTGATCACTCACGACCGTGCCGGGGAGCGGATCTTGGAGGGTCTCAGCGTCGACGCAGAGGCCCGCCTGCGTGAGGAGGGCATCTCCGGAGACATCTACCTCTTCAAGAACAACACCGATTCGGCGGGCAACTCGTATGGATGCCATGAGAACTATCTGGTGGAGCGCTCGACCGACTTCCTCACACTGGCGGAGGGATTCATTCCATTCCTCATTTCGCGACAGATCGTCACGGGAGCAGGCAAGGTGCTCCAAACGCCGCGAGGAGCTGTGTACTGCGTAAGCCAGCGGGCCGACCACATATGGGAGGGGGTGTCCAGCGCAACCACGAGGTCACGACCCATCATCAACACACGTGACGAGCCACATGCCGACGCAGACATGTATCGCCGCCTGCATGTGATTGTCGGTGACAGCAACATGAGCGAGACGACCTCCATGCTCAAGGTCGGTGCAGCGGATCTCGTCCTGCGCATGCTGGAGTCGGGCGCCGTCATGCGCGACATGTCCTTCGAGAACCCCATTCGCGCTATCCGCGAGATCAGCCACGATACGACGGGTACGCGCCAGGTACCGCTCAGCACAGGTCGGGAGTTGTCCGCCCTGCAGATGCAGTGGGAGTACCTCGACAAGGTCACGCAGTACGTGGATCGGCGTGGCCTCCGTAGCGACCCGACCACAGCACGAGTCCTCGACCTGTGGGAGCGCTCACTCAAGGCAGTCGAGGCGCAGGACTTCGCCGCGGTCGAAACCGAGATCGACTGGATCATCAAGAAAAAGCTCATCGACCGGTACATGGACAAGCATGGCCTCACCTTGTCGGATGTACGTGTCGCGCAGCTGGACTTGGCCTACCACGACATAAATCGAAACCGTGGACTGTTCTACCTTCTCGAAAGGCGCGGGCTCGCCCAGCGGATCACACATGATCCAGAGGTGTTCGAGGCCAAGAACGTGCCCCCGCAAACTACGAGGGCCAAGTTGAGAGGCGATTTCGTTCGACGTGCACAAGAGCGTCGCCGAGACTTCACTGTCGACTGGGTCCACCTGAAGCTCAACGATCAGGCGCAGCGCACCGTCTTGTGCAAGGACCCTTTCGCGAACGTGGACGAGCGCGTCGAGCGACTGCTAGCGAGCATGTAGCCACCGGTGCCGTAACCTGCCGGTGTGAAGCCCACAGCAGTAGCCCTCCTCGTCATCTCCAGCCTCATCGGCATCTCGGCGTGCTCGAGCGGTGCCCAGCAGACGGTGGCTCCGACCCCAGCCTCGGCCAGCGCAACGTTTGCACTCACCGATTGCGGGGTCTCGGGAGCCCCCCAGCAGGTGGATGCGGCCGACGGAGTGGCTATCACGCCCGACGTCAGCGTGCTCGATGCGGATGTACCTCTCGTCTACGTGCGCGAGGGCTCTGCCCCAACGCGCGAACTCGTGAGCGCGGAGTTGCGGCCAGGTTCAGGGGACACCGTGGCCTTGGACGACCTCATCACGGTTGAGTACTGCGGAGTGGGTTTGGGGACCGGCACCCTGTTCGACTCCTCGTGGGCACGGGGAGCACCCGCGACCTTTCCGCTCTCGCAAGGAGCTCTCATTCAAGGGTGGGTCGACGGCATTCCCGGCATGCAAGTGGGGGAGCGTCGAGTCCTGGTGATCCCCAGCGAACTTGCCTACGGTGACAACCCACCCCCAGGAATCGAACCCGGCGAGACCCTGGTCTTCGTCGTCGAACTCCTGGCAATCGGCCAGTAGCACGGCATCGAATACGACAAACGGAGTGAGCATGGACAAGCCCGAAATCGACTTCATCGAGGGACCAGCACCGACCGAACTCGTCATCACCGACTTGATCGTGGGCACGGGAGACGAAGCGCAGGCGGGCGAGACCGTCGATGTCCACTATGTCGGGGTGGAATTCGACTCAGGTGAGCAGTTCGACTCATCGTGGGATCGTGGTGAGTCGATCACCTTTCCCTTGGCGGGCCTGATCGCCGGTTGGCAGGAGGGGATCCCCGGGATGAAGGTGGGCGGCCGACGTCAACTGGTGATTCCACCGGAGTTGGCGTACGGACCGGCTGGTGGTGGTCATCGCCTCTCGGGTAAGACCCTCGTCTTCGTCATCGACCTGCTCGCTGTCAAGTAGTCGCCGCGCACTGACCCACATCCACGAGCGAGCAGACATGTCGAGCAGTTCGGTCTCGCGTACGGAGCGGCTACTGAACCTCGTCATCGCGCTGTTGTCCACCCGGGCGCCGTTATCCCGCGCGAGTATCCAGGCGAAGGTTGCCGGCTACGACTCCGACGCGACCGTGTCCGCCTTCGAGAGGATGTTCGAGCGCGACAAGGAAGAGTTGCGTGCGATGGGTGTGCCGATCCGGACCATCACAGATGCACACGGCGAAGTGCGGGGTTACGTAGTCGACGCGGATGAGTACGCAACCCAAGACTTGAACCTGACGGCAGATGAGATCGCGGTTCTCAACCTCGCCGCTCAACTGTGGGATGACGCAGTACTGCAATCTGCTGCACGCACCGCGGTACGCAAACTGGAGTCTTTGACCGACGACGAGACCTCCGGTCATGCGCCATCATTCGGTGTTCTCACGGCTCGGGATGCGGCCCTTCTTCCGCTCCTGCGAGCGGTGCGCGATCGCCGGGTCGTCCGATTCGACTATCGAAAGCCCAATGAGGCGGAAATCGACAAGCGCACGGTGGAACCGTGGGCCGTTCACTCCAAGGATGGCCGCTGGTACCTGGTGGGTTGGGATACCGACCGTGGTGAGCAGCGTGTCTTTCGCATTTCGCGAATCTCCGGATCGGTCCAGGTCACTGCCACGGAAGCCACCATCCGTGAGTTGAGCGAGGTAGGGGACTGGCAGGCCGAGATGGACGACGACGTGACTGCGCACATCCGCATTCCCGGTGGGGTGGGCGCCGAACTCAGGCGCTTACCCCATGCCATATCCGCAGACGGCACGTCCTTCACCATCACCGAGGGCAGGCAGCGACTGCTCACCTTGCTCTGGCGGGCCGATCCGTCGATAGCGATCATCTCGCCCCAGGATCTGGTGGACGAGTATCGCGATGGGCTCGAGCGCATCGAACGGGCGCATCAATGAACGAGACCGCGCCCGAACGCCTCGCGCGCCTTCTTGCACTCGTACCGTGGCTGCGTGCCAACGACGGCATCACCATCAATGAAGCGGCCAAGCACTTCGGAGTAGACCCTGAGCAACTCACCACCGACCTGTGGCAACTCATAGTCTGCGGAATCCCCGGTTACGGTCCCGATCAGCTCGTGGACATCCAGTTCTGGGATGACGATGGAATCCATGTCATCGATGCCATCAGCCTGGACCGACCGCTCCGGCTCACCGGCGAAGAGGTCGCCGCACTGCATGTGGCCTTGCGAGTGTTGGCTCAAGTCCCTGGCAGTCATGATCGCCATGCGTTGCTGTCCGCCATGGCCAAACTCGAGGAAGCAGGTGCACCACCGCTGCCGATGAGCGTCGACATGAGCGTCGATATCGCCGTACGCGACACGATTGACCTCGCCGTGACGCACGAGCAGTGGCTTTTCGTCGAGTACGCGTCTGCTGCATCGGATGAAATCACCGGCAGACGAATTCGCCCCCTGACAAGTTACGCCGTCGATGGACGGGTCTACCTGCAAGCGTGGTGCGAGGTAGCAGCGGACATCCGCACATTCCGCCTCGACCGGATCCTGAGCGCCAAGGTGACGCAGGCGCCCGCGGATGTCCCGGTGACCGAGACCACCAACGTTGCGTCTACGACGCCTCAGCACACCCAGGTCGCTCGCATCGCCATCGACCCGCAGGCTGCCTGGATCATGGACACCGAGGATGTGGAACCCGTCATCCTCACCGGTTCGCCAACCGACCACCCGCAGGCCCTGGTCCGCTTCGCCGCACTGGACTGGCTGATCCGCTGGGTGCTCGGCCACGGGGGGCGCGTCGAGGTCCTGGAACCGGATTTCGCTCGGGCAGCCGTCCACGAAGCGGCATGGCGGCGCATCGCCGCCATCTGAGCGGCCTGAGCGGCCCCATCACCCCACCGGGGTTAGACTCCCCAAGGAAGGCCGAGGGTCCCGAGAGCCCGTCAGCCCACAGGATCGAAGGAGCGTGCACCATGCCCAACCTGCGCTGGCAGGAGCTGCTCATCATTGTGGCCCTCGTGGTGCTGCTGTTCGGAGCCAAGCGGCTTCCCGACGCGGCTCGGGGTCTTGGGCGCTCACTTCGCATCTTCAAGGCCGAGACGAAGGGCATGCACGACGACGACGCGGCTGGTAGCGCAACCGACGCCAAGGCATCCCAGGTCACTGGATCGGACGTTGAGGCGCTCGAGTCGGGCACGAAGGCCTCCGACACCCCTGCGAAGGCCGCCGAGACCTCGCCGGAACGTAACGACCCGTAAACCCGCCCGTGGCCGTTCGCGAACGCGGGAGCAATCCTCAGGCGTCGATGCCGCTCGCAGACCATCTGCGTGAACTGCGCTCACGCCTCGTCAAGTCGGGCATCGCCATCGTTATCGGCATGGTTGTCGGCTGGATCCTCTACCCGACGACGTTCGCGCTGCTCAGTGAGCCCTTCGAAGGAGCCGTCGCCCAAGCCCAGGCCGAAGGTCGTGACGTCACCCTTGCGCTGACTGGGGTTACCGACCCGTTCGTCCTGCAGTTGCAGGTGGCAGCGATCACCGGCGTTGTGATCTCCGCACCCGTCTGGCTTTACCAGTTGTGGCGCTTCGTGACCCCGGGCCTGCACAAGCACGAGAAGCGCTGGGGCATCGCATTCGTTGCCGTTGCCACACCACTCTTCGCGGCGGGAACCGCGCTCGCATACTTTGTGCTGCCCATCGGACTCGAGGTCTTGTTGGGTTTCACCCCCGACAACGTGGAGAACATCGTCTCGGTCGATCGCTATCTTTCCTTCTTCATCCGCACGGTCATCGTGTTCGGCGTTGGATTCCTAACACCGCTTTTGATCGTGACGCTGAACTTCGCCGGTGTGCTGACCGGCAAGCGCCTGGTCTCCTGGTGGCGCTGGATCATTTTCACGGTCTTCATCTTCGCGGCGGTCGCAACGCCCACCGGTGATCCGATCAACCTCGCGCTGCTGGCCGGACCGGTCTTGCTCTTGGTCATGATTGCGATCGGCATCTCGTTGCTGAATGACAAGCGCCGAGCCCGCAAGGGACTTCTGGAGCCCGATTACGACAACTGGGATGACGATGAAGCGTCGCCTTTGGACACCAGCCCCTCGGACATTGCAGCCAGCGACCTCACGACGGAAGATCTACCCCGTCCGGACGATCGCCGGTGATCCACGTCATCGCAAACCCGCTTGCCGGCGGGGGTAAGGCCGTCGCAGCTGCGAGCGCCCTAGCGCGGGCTCTCGCCGACGCCGGCATCTCCTGTCACGTGCACGTGCCGGGAACACGCGAGGACACCATTAATGCTGCAAGGACACATGCTGCGCGCGGAATCGTGGTGGCCTGCGGGGGTGATGGGACGGTCCACGACTGCCTTCAAGGAGTGATGACCTCCGATACGACAGACAAACACATGGCGATCTGGCCGGTGGGGACGGGCAACGACATCGTTCGTGGACTCGGACTCGACACGTGGGGACGGGATGAGCTCCACGGAGCGTTCATCGATGCAGTACTGGATCAGAGCACTTCGCCGACGGACGTCGGCGCGATCCACATCATCGATCCAGCCACCGATCTACCGACTACTAGCTACTTTCTGGGTGTACTGTCATGCGGCTTTGATTCCGACGTGAATGAACGAGCGAACGCGATGCCCGCCAAGGTGGGGCGTGCACGCTACCTGCTCGGCCTTGCACGAGAGCTGCCGATTGTGCGGCCACGCTGGTACGCCATCGACAGCGATGGCGAGGACAGGAGCATGGCAGCGATGGTGGTGGCGGTCGGTAATGGGCCGGCCTACGGCTCCGGCATGATGATTTGCCCCGACGCGAACATGTCCGATGGGCAGTTCGATATCACGCTGGTGACGAACACACCCAAGCACACCTTCGTGTCGGTATTGCCCAAGGTTTACTCCGGAAAGCATGTGGAACACCCGTCCGTCGTCTCCTGGCGGGCTCAGCGTCTGCGGATCGACGCCCCGGATTCGCTCGTCTTCGCCGACGGCGAACGGATCGGACCGCTGCCGGCAACCATCGAGGTCTTGCCATCTGCGCTGCAGGTCCTGACCTGGCAACGCACTTAGTCTTAGAACGTGTCCCCTTCGCCCGCGGAGCGTTACGCCCGCTCCCGTGAGCGTGCACAGCAGCCGGCACTAGCCCAATTTGTCAAGGACTACCCCTTCGAACTCGATGCCTTCCAAATTCAGGCGTGCACCTCGCTAGAACGGGGTTCGGGGGTACTCGTAGCTGCGCCGACCGGATCGGGCAAGACCGTGGTGGGGGAGTTCGCGGTGCATCTGGCACTGCGTGAGGGGGTGAAGTGTTTCTACACCACCCCCATCAAGGCACTCTCCAATCAGAAGTTCGCCGAACTCACGGAGCGCTACGGCGCGGACAAGGTAGGTCTGCTCACCGGCGACAACTCGATCAATGGCGAGGCGCCGATCGTTGTGATGACCACCGAGGTCCTGCGCAACATGCTGTACGCAGGTTCGAGCACCGTCGAGTCACTTGGCTACGTGGTGATGGACGAGGTCCACTATCTCGCCGACCGATTTCGCGGTGCGGTGTGGGAGGAGGTGATCATCCACCTGCCCGCGTCGGTAACCGTCATCGCCTTGAGCGCCACCGTGTCCAACGCCGAGGAGTTCGGCGCGTGGCTGTCCACGGTGCGCGGTAAGACCGAGATCATCGTCGAGGAGCATCGGCCGGTGCCGTTGTGGCAGCATGTGATGGCCGGACATCACCTATACGACCTCTTCGTCGACGATCACACCGTCAACGCTGAGTTGCTTGCCTTGGCGCGGCGCAGTCACCACCGGGGCCCATCGGGCAGGGCTCGACAGAATGGAAGACGGGGACGAGGTCGACGGCGCGATTCGCTCACTCCGTGGCGCAGCGAGGTGGTGGAGAAGCTCGAGTCCGAGCAACTGCTGCCGTGCATCTACTTCCTGTTCTCCCGTGCGGGGTGCGACGACGCGGTCGAGCAGTGCCTGCGAGCGGGCCTGCGGCTCACCTCGGGCAGTGAACGCGAAACGATTCGTTCGGTCGTGGCCGCCGGAACCATGGCAATCGCCGACGAGGACCTCGCCGCACTTGGCTACGTGGACTGGGCCGAAGCCCTCGAACGCGGTATCGCCGCTCACCATGCCGGGATGCTGCCCGCCTTCAAGGAGATCGTCGAAGACCTTTTCCAGCGCGGACTGATCAAGGTGGTCTTTGCGACCGAGACCTTGGCCTTGGGGATAAACATGCCCGCGCGATCTGTCGTTCTCGAGAGGCTCGTGAAGTGGAATGGCGAGGCACACGTGGACCTCACGGCCGGCGAGTACACCCAACTCACCGGCCGAGCCGGGCGACGCGGCATCGACATCGAGGGTCACGCAGTAGTCGTGTACTCGGACGAACTCGACCCCGAGGTTCTCGCCGGCCTCGCCTCCACACGGACCTATCCGCTGCGCTCATCTTTCCAAGCCAGCTACAACATGGCCATCAACTTGGTCGGGCAGATGGGCCGGGCTCGCGCGCGTGAGGTTCTCGAGACCAGTTTCGCCCAGTTCCAGGCCGACCAGTCCGTGGTGGGACTGAGCACCGAGGTCAAGAAGCTCAGAGAGGCCCAAACCGGCTATGCCACATCGATGACGTGTCATCTCGGCGACTTCGTCGAGTACGCCGCGTTGCGCGAGGAGATCACGCAGACGGAGAAGAATGCCGGTCGCATCGCCTCCGCGCAACGCAAGTCCAGCGCCGAAGAGTGCTTGGCCAAGATGCGGCCAGGAGATGTCTTCGTGATCCCGCGAGGCAAACGTTCAGGTCCCGCGGTGGTGATCACATCCGCCGATCGGCCGCACGATCCGCGCCCCCAGGTGCTCACCCACGAGCGTCAGGTGAGGCGGGTGTCCACGGTGGATGTCCCTACCGCGGTTCCCACGCTCGGGCGCATCAAGGTGCCCAAGAACTTCTCTGCCAAGGACGCGTCGATGCGTCGCGACCTGGCACGCAAAGCGGTCAGCGTCGCCGAGGATGCCGAGCACCGTGAACCAACCTCCCGTAGCACCAACAGCGATGAAGTCAGTGAATTGCGCGCTCGCCTGCGCGTGCACCCGTGCCACGGCTGTCAGGACCGCGAAGCACACGCGCGCTGGGCTGAGCGCTTCTTCCGCGCGCAACGTCAGATCAGCGATCTTGAACGCCGCATCGCCACTCGCACACACAGCATCGCCCGACAGTTCGACCGCGTGTGCGAGACCCTCGTCGATCTCGGTTACCTTCATGGAAAGGGTGATGACCTTCAGATCACCGAATCTGGCCGCATGCTCGGTGGCCTGTATTCGGAGTCTGACTTGCTTATCGCACAGTGCCTCAAAGCGGGGAAATGGAACGATCTGCAGCCGCACGAACTTGCCGCCGTCGTCGCCTGTGTGGTGTACCAATCACGACGCAGCGAGGGTGATGTCCGTCCGGCGGTTCCCGGAGGGCCCATCGAGACGGCGGTGGACGAACTCTTTCGGACCTGGGCCAGGCTCAGCGACGTCGAGCGCGCCCACAAACTGAATCCGGGGCCCGAACCGGACGCTGGATTGGCGTGGGCCATCTACCGCTGGGCGAAGGGTGCGTCTTTGCTGACGATTCTGACCAGCAACGACGTCAGTGCCGGTGACTTCGTTCGCTGGACGCGCCAGGTGATCGACGTCCTCGGCCAAATCCAGCAGGCCGCGATTGATCCGCACCTGAAGGACGTCGCCGATCGTGCTGCTGCAGCGATCGATCGAGGCGTGGTGGGTTACGCCCCCGTGCTGGAGTGACCGTTCCCAATGCCAACCATTGCTGATTCGGCGAATCTGCGCACGCCCCATTCATCGACGACGGACCTCCATGCATTCGGTTCACGGGGAGATGCGGGGATGCCTCGACGCAGGAGGTTCTTCGCCTGCGGGATCGGCACGTCTGTGCGGATGGCACTGACCATCTTGGCGGTCACAAGGTAATCGGCGTGGTCGGTGATCAGACCCGCGAGGCGTGGGGTGAGCGGTTTGACCAGTGGATCGCACAGGCACGCGCGTTGAACTCCGGCGAGGTCGGTGAATTGCTGAATGAGTCTGACTGCGGTCTTCTCGCCTACGCCGTGCACGCCGGGAAGCCCATCGGATGGATCGCCTCGGAGGGCGGCCACGTCGAGGTATTGAGCGGGGGAGACGCCGTAACGTTCCACGACCGCGTCATCGTCGAGCAGCGGCCATGCATCCATGCCTCCTTTGACTGTCATCAAGACGTTCGTTGAGGCGTTGACTAGCTGCACGAAATCGCGGTCCCCGGTGACAACGACCGTGGACATCTTCTCCTGCGTGGCCAGGTGGCTGAGAGTTCCGGCTACGTCGTCGGCCTCGAATCCCTCGACCCCGACGACCGGGATTCCCCAGGTGGAGAGAATCTGGTGGATGGCACCGATCTGTGGGCCGAGTTCATCGGGTTCCTCCTCGGCGTCAGCGGTCGGATCGGCGAGTCGGTGGGTCTTGTAGCTCGGGAGCAGTTCCACGCGCCAATCGGGCCGCCAGTCGGTGTCCCATGCGGCGATGAGAGTGGCCGGATCAAAGCGCTCACGAAGACGCTCGATGGTCTGCAGTAGCCCGCGGATTGCGTTATGCGGGAAGCCATCGGGGGCGGTCATGGACGAGGGGAGTGCGTAGTAGGAGCGGTAGTACAACGATGCCGTGTCCATGATCATCACGTCGGGCCTGGCGGGGATGGTGCCAACGGGAGCGTCCGTCACGGCGGCAGTCTGGCACGGCATACCTTTGGTCTGTGGACATCATTCGTGGACTGCAACAGGCGATGCCCGAGCAGAGCGTGGCGGCAATGGTCATCACTCCCGGGGCCGATCTTCGCTACGTAGCCGGATACGACGCCAAGCCGCTCGAGCGGCTGACGGCGTTGGTGATCCCGATGGTGGGTGAGCCCTTCATGGTGGTGCCGGAGTTGGAAGGCAAGGAGGCTCACGGGAGCGCCTTCGGGGCCGCGGGGGGGTCGGTTATCACCTGGGCGGAGACCGAGGATGCGTTTGCGATCGTTGCCTCCAGGATTGCGGGGCTGCCGGCGGGTGCGGTGGCGGTGGATGACCACATGTGGGCCGAACGAGTACTTCGGCTGCGAGCTCTACTGCCCGATCGAGAGCAGGTGACCGCGGGTTCCTTGCTGCGCGGGCGTCGGATGGTGAAGACATCCGCGGAGATCGAGTTCCTCCAGGAGGCAGCCGACGCCATCGACGCCGTGCATGCGCAAGTGCCGTCGATTCTTCGCGCGGGGATGACCGAAGCCGAGGCAGGAGCCGTGATTGCCGACGCCATCCTGAAGGCCGGGCATGCGTCCGTGGACTTCGTGATCGTTGCCAGCGGTCCGAACGGTGCCAGTCCGCATCACTCGGTGTCCGATCGCGTCATGCAGGTCGGTGACCCGGTCGTCGTCGACATCGGTGGAACGATGCCGTCTGGATACTGCAGTGATTGCACCCGCACCTACGTCCTTGGTGAGCCAACTGCTGAGTATCAAGCTGCCTATGACGTCTTGCTTGCCGCCCAGCAGAAGGCGAGCGCATTCGTCGCGCCGGGGCGTAGTTGCGAATCCATCGACGCGTTGGCGCGCGATGTGATGGCGTCACTTTCGCTGGACGGCTCGCCACTCGCCGACTACTTCATCCACCGCATCGGCCATGGGATCGGGCTTGAAAGCCACGAAGAGCCGTACCTGGTTGAGGGAAATGCACTGACGCTTGCGCCCGGGATGACCTTCAGCGTCGAACCTGGGTTCTACGTGTCAGGCCGATTCGGTGCACGCATAGAGGACATCGTGGTGTGCACTGCCGATGGTGTGCGCGCATTGAACAACCGACCGCGCGAGTTGGTCAGGATTCCTGCGTGAGTGGTTCACGCACGCTGATTGTCAATGCGATCGTGCACTCTCGCAGCGACCCATTCGCAACAGCGCTCTTGATCGATGCCGGCGTTATCGCCTGGGTTGGCGATGACGCAGGTGCGCGGGTGCACTACGACATAGCGAACACGATCGTCGATCTCGAGGGGAAGTTCGTTGCGCCTGGGTTTGTGGATTCGCATGTCCATGCCACCTCGACGGGTCTCCAGATAACCGGACTTGATCTGACGGCGGCCAGGAATGCCGCCGACGTCCTGCGTTCGGTGGAAGAACAAGCGAAGGCCACGCGAGGTGGTTTCGTGTATGGGCACGGATGGGATCAGACGCTGTGGTCCGATCCGCGATTGCCGGATCGAGCGGAAATCGATCGGGCATCCTGGGGGAGCGAGGTGTACCTCTCGCGTATCGACGTTCACTCGGCACTCGTATCGAGTGCTCTGGTTGCCCGAGTGGTCGACGCACGTTCGCTGGAGGGTTTCGATGCCCACGGACCGGTTACCAAGGACGCACACAACGCGTTGCGGGAGGCCGCCTTGGTCCGGGTTCGTCCGTCGGATCGCCGCGCGGCTCATCTGGCTACGTTGGCGGACGCTGCAGCCCACGGAATCGTCTCGCTGCATGAAATGTCCGGTCCCTCGATCGGTGGGGCCGACGATCTGCGCGACCTACTCGCCACCGCTACCGATATGAGCGGACCGTCGGTATTCGGTTACTGGGGGCAGACTGCGGCCGAGGGCGGCATCGACGTCGCGCGGGAACTAGGTGCGATCGGTGTAGGTGGGGACTTGTTCGTCGATGGATCGCTGGGCTCCCACACGGCTGCACTCGAAGAGCCGTATGCGGATAGTCCGACCTCCCGGGGTGCGCAGTACCTGTCCCGTGAAGAGATCATCGATCACTTGCGCGCGACGACGCTGGCAGGGATTCCGGGCGGTTTTCACACCATCGGCGATGCGGCGTGTGCGGACGTTGCAGCGGGGGTGGCGGCTGTGGCGGCTGAACTCGGCCGGCCAGTGGTGCGCTCGTTGGGTCACCGCATCGAGCATGCGGAAATGCTGCACGAGGAGGACATCTCCCTGCTCGTGAGTAATGGCGTCACCTTCAGCATGCAGCCAGTCTTCGACGCCTACTGGGGCGGACCAGGTGGAATGTACGACCAACGCCTGGGCACCGAGCGTGCCCACCGGATGAACCGCTTGGCGACCATCGTGTCTGCCGGTGGCCGACTGACGATCAACTCCGATTCACCCGTGACGCCGATGCGACCGTGGTCCCTTGTGCGCGCCGCCACGGAGCACAGTCGGGCGAACGAGAGTTTGTCCGCGCGCGCTGCGTTCAACGCCGCGACCCGCGGTGGTTGGCGAGCGATTGGATCGGAGGGTGTAGGTGTGATCGAGTTGGGTGCGCCCGCCCACCTCGCTGTTTGGGACACGGCTGAACTCGAGGTTCGCGTCCCCGATGACACGGTTGTCAACTGGTCCACCGATCCGCGTGCTGCTACACCGGGTCTGCCTAGGTTGGACGACGGTGATCCGGTGTGTCTGGCCACTTTGGTCGATGGTCGGGTGATCCACGGCGAGGAGTACTGGAGCGAGCGGACTGCCGCGATGGGGAGCACCGCGTGAGCCCGGGCTTGCAGTGGCTGGTCGGACTCGCGATCGCCGCGATCTCCGGTGTCGCGACGGCACTTTCTTTCGCTCCGTTCGGCTGGTGGCCGTTTGCGTTCCTGGGTGTGGCGGGTGTGTTGGCCGTGCAGTGGCGTACCACGAGCGGTCGATCGGCGACACTCGGGTTCGTCTACGGACTCACGTTCTTCCTTGTCTTGATGCCATGGATGACCGTTATCGGCACCGACGCGTGGATCCTGCTGGCGGCCTACTGCGCACTGTGGAATGCAGCGTTCGGATCACTCGTGGGCCCGCTGAGTCGGTTGCGTGGGGGAACGCTGTGGGTGGCGAGCGGCTGGGTTGTGATGGAGGCCCTTCGCGGAAGGGTGCCGCTGGGTGGCTTCCCGTGGGGAGAGATCGCCTTCTCCCAGGGGAATTCACCCCTGGCCGCCTTGACTTCCGTGGCGGGCATGGCGGGCGTGACATTCCTCGTCGTCTGGACCGCTGCGCTTGCGATCGAGGCGGTACGGCGCAGGCGCTGGCGTGCCGTAAGCGTGGTCGTCGTCCTTAGTTTCTTGGTGAGCTTCGTGATTCCTCGGCCCTTCGAGTTCGGTGGCGACAGCAGCACAGCGCTCGTTGCCGTCGTGCAAGGGGGAACACCCGGAACCGGCATGGAAGCCATGGATGTGCGCCGCGCAGTGCTGCAGGGCCATGTGGACCAGACGCTCGCCTTGGCGGACGCGATCTCCGCCGGTGAGGTACCCCAGCCGCAATTCGTTCTCTGGCCGGAGAACTCCTCGGATATAGACCCGTACCGCGACGCCTCCGCAGCCGAAGAGATCAGCGCGGCCGCAGCAGCCGTGGGTGCACCGATCGTGGTGGGTGCCGTGGTGCAGACGGACGATCCTTCGAAGGTGGAGAACACGGGCATCGTGTGGGACCCGGTGACGGGACCGGGGGAGCGCTACGTCAAGAACCATCCCGTTCCCTTCGGGGAGTTCGTACCTTTCCGTGAGCAACTCGCCCCGCTGATCGGGCGCTTCGAGCGGGTGCCGCGCGACTTCGTTCGTGGGGATTCCCCCGGAGTTCTCACCGCCGGTGGGATCGTGATCGGGGACGTCATCTGTTTCGAGGTGGCCTACGACGACGTCTTCATCGGCGTGATCGACGGTGGCGCTCAACTCATCACCGTCCAGACCAACAATGCGACATACCAAGGGACGGGACAACCTGAGCAGCAATGGGACATCTCACGCCTTCGCGCCTTGCAAGCAGGTCGCACGGTTGTGGTCGCGTCGACTACCGGGGTGAGCGGATTCATCGAGCCGGACGGAAGAGTCGTAGCGCGAATGGAAGAAGGAGAGCGCGGCTTTCTGGTGCAGGAGGTAGCGCTGCGCACCGGCCGAACGCCCAGCACGCTGCTGGGCGCCATTCCGGAGATCCTGGCGGGCGGAGCATTGCTGACCGGTCTGGTCATCGCCATGTACGTCCATCGTCGACGACGATCCATCAATGCCGTAGCCGCCGACGTTAGGGTTGGCGGGTGAGCCAGGCGCATCTCGACTTCAGCGATCTGGGTCGCATTTTGGTGATCGTTCCGACCTATAACGAACGCGACTCATTGCCGTTGATCATCGAGCGAATACGGTCCTGTGTTCCTCAGGCCCACATCCTGATTGCCGACGACAACTCACCGGATGGAACCGGCGCCATCGCAGACGCCGTGGCCTCGGCCGATTCCCAGGTTCGGGTACTGCATCGACGTACCAAGGAAGGGCTGGGTGCGGCATACATAGCCGGCTTCCGGTGGGGGCTGGACGAGGGCTTCGACGTTCTCGTCGAGATGGACGCCGACGGCTCGCATCAGCCCGAGCAACTGCCGCGTCTGCTGGAGGCCCTGCGCCAGGCGGACCTCGTTCTGGGATCACGCTGGGTGGCCGGGGGAGGCACCCAGAACTGGTCCAAGGGCCGAGAGGTCCTCTCACGCGGGGGCAACCTCTACACACGGACGATGCTCGGTGTTCCGATCTATGACGCAACCGGCGGCTATCGGGCGTTTCGGGCCGACACGCTGCGCGGAATCGACTTGCACACTGTCGAGTCGCAGGGCTACTGCTTCCAGGTGGATCTCGCCTGGCGCGCAGTACAGCGGGGATTCATCGTAACCGAGGTTCCCATCACGTTCGTCGAGCGAGCGGTCGGTACCAGCAAGATGAGTCGAGCGATCGTGGCCGAGGCGCTATGGCGTGTCACGCAGTGGGGAGTCGCAGAACGCGCGGGTCAGTTCAAGGACGCCCTCACGGGGCGCCGGCGCCGACCGACCGTCTGACGAGGGCGCACTTCAGGATCATGGGCATCAAGGGACGTCTCATCGTGTTCGGCTATCCGCTGGCCGAAGTCCTCGCATTGTGGGGTGTGGCAAGCGTCATCGGTTGGGGCTGGGCGTTCGTGGGACTGGTGCTGGGGATTCCCGTGGGACTGGCGCTCATCCGCAACGCCGGAGCCAGCGCTGCTGGACTGATGCAGGCGAACACCGCGGGCGATGCTCGCCGCGTCGCACAGACCGCATCGTCGATGACCGGGCAGTTCGTAGCTGGAGTCCTGATCGCTGTCCCCGGTTACCTCACGGACGTGTTGGGGCTCGCGCTGCTCCTACCCGGGGTGCGCAATGCAATCGGTCGACGCGTGATGCGCCGCTACGGCAGTAGCCCGTGGATGGCGCGGATGCCAGGGTCGGGCCCGATCATCCAGGGAACAGTGATCGTGGAGGATCTCCGCTACGAAGACCGTCCCGACTCCGGCGATGAGCCACCGGCCATCGCGCGCTGACTCGCAGTTCCCGGCTGCGAGCCAGCACCTTGGGCCCGTCTTGCCGCACTAGGCCGACCGGGGCAGGTCCTCGCGGGATTCGCGGAGCAGCGTCAGTCGCTCTTCGAGCAGTTCTTCGAGGTCGGCGCGTGTACGGCGTTCCATCAACATGTCCCAGTGGGTGCGAACGTGTCTTTCCGCCTTGGGCGCCTCGGGTTCGATCTCCTCGGTGATCGCGGTCTCACCGCACCGGCAGGTCCACTCCCTCGGGATTTCGTCTGCGTCGACGAAGTACGGGACATCCGACACGTGACCCGTGGGGCAGACGTACCGGACGATCCGTCGCTCCGCAGGAGCCACGTGCTCGTCCCGCTCGTAACTGAGGGCACCGAGTCGGGTGCCACGCATCGAGGTCTCGCCCATTGCTGCCTCCCTGGTTCGTCGGTCCTCGCTGGGCCCCGGGGGAGGGGCTGGCGAGGTTGTTGATAGGACGCACCGGGCGGGGGAGGGGTTCCCTCGGGCGCGCTCACTCAGGCTGACACCACGGGCACTGCCCGTACAGGGGTGCGATGGTCCAGGACCGGTCTTAGCCGGCCAGCAGTGCCACGACCACGATCACGATGGCGACGGCGGCCCCGATACCCACCCATGGCGCTACCTTCGACGAACGGCGGTAGGCGGGCTTGCCAGAACCGTCGGCTATCTGTCCGGCCTTCCTCAGGCGGTCGTTCTCCCGGGCGATTCGGGCAGCCTTCGCGGCACGTTCCTGCGCCGTGGGCTCCTTCGGGGCCGCTTCGATCGTGAGGTCATCGGGGACGAAGTCGGGGATCTCCCCGGCGGGACCGTTGTCTGGATCTTCCGGGGGAGACGTGGTCATGCTTCCAGGATGACACGAACGGCCGTCCGAGTGCCGTGGGGGGCGGGCTAGTCGGTGCCGGCGTCGAAGGCCGCGCGATCGAGGGCCTCGTCGAGTCCGCGTTCGTTCTCGACCTCGACTGAGTTCGCATCCCGATCGGCGATCTTGCCGGCGATTCCTGGACGGATATCACCGACGAGCGCCACGTGACTTTCACGCAATGTGCCGAGTCCGGCGTACATCTCGAGCTTCGCGCGAGAATCGGAAATGTCCAGATTACGCATGGTGAGCTGACCGATGCGGTCGTCGGGTCCGAAGGCGGCGTCTTCCGTGCGCTCCATGCTCAACCGATCAGGGTGGTAGCTGAAGGCGGGACCTTGAGTGTCGAGGATCGTGTAATCATCACCACGACGCATCCGGATGGTGACGGTTCCCGTGACGGCGCTCGCCACCCACTTCTGCAACGACTCACGCAGCATGAGGGCCTGCGGATCCAACCACCGTCCTTCGTACAGCAGCCGACCGAGCCGTCGACCTTCCGCGTGATAGTTCGCGATGGTGTCCTCATTGTGAATCGCCGAGAGCAAACGCTCGTATGCAATGAACAGCAGCGCCATGCCGGGTGCCTCGTAGATGCCACGGCTCTTGGCTTCGATGATTCGGTTCTCAATCTGGTCGGCCATACCGAGGCCGTGGCGTCCACCGATCTCATTGGCTGCGCGAACCAGAACGACGGGGGAGTCGAAACTTCGACCATTGATGGCCACCGGACGGCCCTGCGCGAAAGTAATGGCGACGTCTTCCGTGGGGATCTCCACCGACGTGTCCCAGAACCGAACACCCATGATCGGTTCGACGATCTCCATCGACACGTCCAAGTGCTCCAAGGTCTTGGCTTCGTGTGTTGCACCCCAGATGTTGGCGTCGGTGGAATAGGCCTTCTCGGCACTGTCGCGATAGGGAAGATCACGCTCGGTCAGCCACGCGCTCATCTCTGCGCGTCCGCCTAGCTCACGCACGAAGTCCTCGTCCAGCCACGGCTTGTAGATCCGTAGCGACGGGTTCGCCATCAATCCGTAGCGATAGAAGCGCTCGATGTCGTTGCCCTTGTAGGTCGAGCCGTCACCCCAGATGGACACGCCGTCCTCGGCCATTGCCCGCACCAGCATGGTGCCGGTAACAGCACGGCCCAGAGGCGTCGTATTGAAGTACTGGCGCCCACCCGAGCGGATATGGAAGGCACCGCACGCGATGGCGGCGAGCCCTTCGTCGACCAGCTCTGTGGTGCAGTCGACGAGTCGCGAGGCCTCCGCGCCGTACTGAACGGCCCGGCCGGGCACCGAAGCGATGTCGGGCTCGTCGTACTGGCCGATATCGGCCGTATACGTGTAAGGGATCGCGCCCTTCTCGCGCATCCAGGCCACCGCCACGGACGTGTCGAGACCGCCGGAGAATGCGATTCCCACGCGCTCACCGACCGGCAGACTGGCCAATACCTTGGACACGACGACGTAGCCTAGGCGTGGTCCGATCCGAGGGCGTGCCGGTAGGTCGGAGCCTCCGAGAACGCCGACGCCGCCGAAGACGCCGTGCCCGCACACGGCCGCCCACCGGAACCCCACATAAGCCGATAATGCACATTATGTCCGTTAGAATCGATAAGCTCTGAGTGTGACGTCCTCCTCGCCGGGCCACTGGGACTCATCCTTCGCCGCCGACCACACCGCACGTGGCTGGTACCAGGCAACTGCGGATCCGAGTTGGTTGATGATCGGCGAACTGGACCCGTCGACTCCCGCCCTGGATGTCGGCGCAGGCGCGTCTGTGTGGATCGACGAGGCGCTGGACCGAGGCTGGAGCGACGTCACGGTCCTGGATTGGTCGCCCGTGGCGCTGCGGCTGTCTCAGACGCGCCTGGGAAGCCGGGCCGCCTCCGTGTCGTGGATCGAGGGCGATCTGTTGTCCTGGTCTCCCCCGCGGTTGTTCGGTCTATGGCACGACCGGGCCGTCCTACATTTCCTCCTCGAGGATGCTGATCGCACTCGCTACGCCGAGGTGCTGCGTGCGGCTACCGAGCCGGGTTCCGTCGTCGTTATCGGCGGATTCGGTCCCACGGGGCCGCAGATGTGCGCCGGACTCCCCGTGAGACGACAGACCGTCACGGATTTCGAAGCCTTGTTCGGGTCGGATTTCACCATCGAACGAACGTACGAACAGTCACATGTGCGACCAGACAACGACACCCAGGACTATCTGTGGGTTCGCGCCGTTCGCACATCGTGACCCGTTGACACCCGCACCACGAACAGGATGGTCCCCCTGGCTGCGGTCCGTAGTCCTACCTGGCGGCCAGTTCCTCGGGGCGTGGGCAACTGCACACCAAGTTGCGATCGCCGTAGGCGCCGTCGATACGGCGCACCGGTGGCCAGTACTTGCCGTGCTCCATTCCTGGTGCAGGAAACGCGGCGAGTCGCGCCGGGTACGGGTGGTTCCAATCACCGATCAGACAGTCCGCAGTGTGCGGGGCGTTGACGAGGGGGTTGTCCTCCGCGGGCCACTCACCGGCCGCAACTGCATCGATCTCGGCTTTGATCGCGATCATGGCATCGCAGAACCGATCGATCTCGACGAGTGACTCGCTTTCGGTCGGTTCGACCATCAACGTACCCGCGACGGGGAAGGACATCGTCGGCGCGTGGAATCCGTAGTCCATCAATCGCTTGGCGATGTCGTCGACGGTGATCCCACTCGACGCCGTGATGGGACGGACGTCGAGGATGCATTCGTGCGCCACGGTTCCGTTGGGAGCGGTGTACAAGATCGGATAGTGGTCTTTGAGGCGATGCGCGATGTAGTTCGCGGACAAGATCGCGGTACTCGTGGCCTGCCGGAGCCCGGCATCCCCCATCATGCGGATGTACATCCACGGAATCGGCAGGATGCCCGCACTTCCCCAGGGCGCACCGCTGACCGGCCCCACCCCTCCATCGGGGAAGCCACGGCCCGTCGGCCCCGCATCAGGACGTAGGGGGTGACCAGGCAGATACGGCGCAAGGTGTGCACGCACGCCGATCGGGCCGACTCCGGGTCCTCCTCCCCCGTGCGGGATCGCGAACGTCTTGTGCAGGTTCAGATGCGAGACGTCCGCGCCGAACTTGCCGGGCTTTGCCAACCCGACGAGTGCATTGAGGTTCGCCCCATCGACGTAGACCTGCCCCCCGGCCTCGTGCACCAGCACGCAGATGTCCCTTACCGCTTCCTCGAATACGCCGTGTGTCGAGGGATAGGTGATCATCAGGGCAGCGAGATTGTCCCTATGCAGCGCGATCTTCGACTTGAGGTCCTCGATATCGACGTCCCCAATGTCATCGGTAGCCACCACCACGACACTCATTCCAGCCATCACTGCACTTGCTGCGTTGGTGCCATGAGCACTGCTGGGTATCAGACACACGGTCCGCTGAAAATCACCGTTCGCCCGGTGGTAGCCGCGGATCGCCATAAGACCGGCGAACTCCCCCTGCGAACCTGCATTGGGCTGCACTGAGACTGCGTCATAACCGGTGATCGACATGAGCCACTGCTCGAGTTCGTTGATCATCCCGACGTAGGGCTCGACCTGATCCGCAGGTGCGAATGGGTGTATCTCGGCGAATTGTGGCCAGGTGATCGGTGCCATTTCCGCGGCGGCATTGAGCTTCATGGTGCACGAACCGAGAGGGATCATCGTGCGATCGAGAGCAAGATCCTTATCCGCCAGTGAACGCATGTAACGCATGAGCGATGTCTCGCTGCGGTGCGCATGGAAGACCGGGAACTGCAACAGCTCCCCCGACCTGACGAGATTGTCAGGCAGCCTCGCAGGTGTCTCCGGCGCGATTTCGAAGCCGAGAGCGCGCGCAACCGTCTCGGCTTGCTCGTCAGTGGTGGTCTCGTCGACCGTCAAAGTCACGAGGTCGTCATTCACTTTTCGGATATTCACCCCGGCCATCTTCGCCTGGGTGACTAACCGCTCGGCCTGGCCGGTTGCCCAGATAGCGACCGTGTCGAATAGGTACTCGTTGCGTGCGTCGAAACCTGCAGCCCTGGCACCTTCGTGTAGTCGGGATGCGAGGCTGTTCACGCGACGTGCGATTGCGGTAAGCCCATCGGGCCCGTGGTAAACCGCGTACATTCCAGCGAGTACGGCCAGTAGAACTTGGGCCGTGCAGATGTTGCTGGTCGCCTTCTCGCGCCGGATGTGTTGCTCGCGGGTCTGTAGGGCCAAGCGGTAGGCAGGTCGCCCGTCTGCATCCACGCTTACGCCGACGAGCCGCCCGGGGAGCGACCGCTCCAGACCCGATCGAACCGCGATGTAGCCCGCGTGCGGGCCACCGAATGCCATCGGTACGCCGAAGCGCTGCATCGATCCCACAGCGATGTCCGCGCCCAAGGATCCGGGAGATTCCAGAAGCGTCAGCGCCAGTGGATCGGCGTCCACGATGACAAGCGCACCCCGCTCCTTCGCGGCCGCTATGACCGGACGTGGATCGATGACGGCACCCGTCGATGCCGGATATGCGATCACCACCCCCGAGAGTGAACCTTCGGGAAGTCCGTCCCGCGGATCGAAGTCGACCAGTTCGATGCCTTGCGGCTCGGCGCGTGTGCCGACGACTGCCCGCGTCTGAGGGTGTACGCCGCGATCGATGGCGATTCGCTCGACCCCCTTTGGCCCATGCTTCACCGCCATCGTCATCGCTTCGGCCACCGCCGTCGGCTCGTCGAGCAGCGACGCTCCAGCAACGTGCAGACCGGTGAGATCCTCCACCAGCGTCTGGAAGTTCAGCAGCGCTTCGAGGCGCCCTTGGGAAATCTCGGGCTGATACGGCGTATAGGCCGTGTACCACCCTGCATTCAGCACGATCCCACGCTTGATCGCCTCGGGCATCACGGTTCCGTGGTAGCCCAGCCCGATCATCGACGCAGGTCTTTCCACGGCATCTATGCGTCGCTCCAGTTCGGCGAGTGCCTGCGTCTCGCTCGCGGCCAGCGGAAGGTCCATGGCGTCGAGATCTTTGATGCTGGTCGGCACGACGGCATCGATGAACGCCTCGAGATCCGAATAGCCGAGTGCGACGAGCATCGCGTCAACGTCTGAGATACCAGGGCCGATATGACGGGCCGGGAAATCCATGTCATCTCCAGGTGGTGCGCAGGGGCGAACAGGGGGTACCGCTCCCCCTCTGTTACCCGCGCAGAGCGCGACCTGAGAGTTTCACCGTGGCACACCACGGTTTTCACCTTCGGTAGGGATACATCCCTTTTCCAGAGCTGCCTTCCCATGCGGTACCGGTGCCTGAGAGTTTGTCGGGGCGATTGCTCCTTCGGCGGCTACGACCCTGGCGTGGGCCGCGGCTCTCTCCCGCATGGATTGTTTCGGCACTCCCACGATAGCCCTAGAAGCCACCTGGTGCGCCACGAAACGCACGAGAAACGCAGAGCGCGGCGCTCAGACCGCCGCTCAGACCGCCGCTCGGGCCGCCCGGCGGCGGGCCAGCTCGTCGGTGACGCCCACGGGGGCGATGGCCTCCCCTGCCGGATCCTCGGCCGGCAAGGTGGCCAGGGTGCCCTCGACCTCACGCCAGACGCTTCCCACGGCGATGCCGAACACTCCTTGACCGCCACGCACCAAGTCGATGACCTCATCGGCACTGCGACACTCGTAGATGCTGGCGCCATCGCTCATCAACGTAATCCGAGCGAGGTCCTCCCCATCGCGCATCGCGAGATGGTCGACGGCTGCACGGATGTTCTGCAGGGACACTCCTGTGTCGATAAGCCTCTTGACGATCCGCAAGATCAAGATGTCGCGGAAACCGTAAAGGCGCTGCGAACCCGAGCCACTAGCCCCCCGAACGGAAGGAACAACGAGCCCCGTGCGCGCCCAGTAGTCAAGCTGTCGGTAGGTGATGCCGGCTGCCGAGCAGGCCACCGGACCGCGGTAACCGACATTCCTGGGCAGCGGACGCAGATCGGCGTCGTCGAACAAGGCCCCTTGCTCGTCGGACTGTGGTCGCGGTGCGTCCGCTGAATGCACGAAGTTGCCGGTCACCTGGTCCTCCTCGTTGTGCCTTCACCCTACTGCCGGGCAGGTGAGCCAGGACCGGGGAAGAACTACAGCGCGAACCTAGGGACGAGACTCGAGTCGGACAACACGACACGCCCAGGTGTCGATGTCGTAAGTCTCAACGTGAAGTGAAGACTGAGCAATGGAGGGGAGACGACTTCATTCGAGCGTCAGGATGATGCCCCGGGTGCCCCGAAGTCTTCCGGTGAGACCTGATCCAAGAACTCACGGAACTTCTCCACCTGGTCTTCCTCGACGGGCTCCTCGTCGGCCGGAATCT
This sequence comes from uncultured Rubrivirga sp., assembly GCA_964385255.1. GTDB lineage: Bacteria > Actinomycetota > Actinomycetes > S36-B12 > S36-B12 > S36-B12. Next base: position 83,559 of record CAYLOH010000002.1, read on the forward strand.
CGATGCCCGCATCGTCCAATACCGCTTCCGAACCGACGATCGGCACCTGCGCTCGCAATGCCAACGCGATGGCATCCGACGGGCGCGCCTGCACCTCGATCCCGGAGTCGAACACGATGACCGCGTAGAAGACACCATCCTGCAGATCGGTGATTCGTACCTCGGTGATCGTCGCACCGAGCGCAGCCAGGAGATCCTTCATCAGGTCGTGGGTCAGCGGCCTGGGTGGAACGACTCCCTGTTGGGCATACGCGATGGCCGTCGCCTCGACCGCCCCGACCCAGATCGGCAGGTAGCGCTCCCCCGAGCTCTCACGCAAGAGGACGATCGGGGTGTTCGAGGGCATCTCCATGCGCACGCCCACTACGTCCAACGGGATCATGACACCAGGCTAGCCACGGCTCGGACCATCGGATAGCCAAGCGTGAACGCCGAGAGCGAAATCAGGCCTTCCCCGAGCGGATCAGCTCGGCTCTCAAGAGCGCAGCATGCAGTTGGACGAACAGTGCGGCGATCTCGCGCACGGCTTCTTGGGCCCGCACGCGGGAGTCTCGCTCCCGACCGGTCGTCTTGGCGAACGGAGTTGCCATTTGCTCGATAAGTCCAGTCTCACGGTCAGCGACCACTCGAAAACTTCGCATGTGACGCCCCTCGAAACCGAACTGCTGCAATCGCGCGGCGAGCTGGCAGATGATCACCGCGTCCTCGTCGTAATGACCCGCCGGACTCACCCACACCAATCCGAGTGCCTCCAGTTCCGCGACGTATGCCTCGTGGAGTTCGGCCATCTCCGCCAGTTCCGAACGCGTTAAGCGAACGCGACCGGCGCCGGGACGAAAGTCCTCCGGCCGCATGCCGCTGCCTGCGGCGGCCGGCGCGTCGTCGGCGCTCTTGTCGAGTTGCTCACGGATGACCTTGAGTGGCAGATACTGGTCACGCTGCAAAACCAATACGTCGCGGAGTCGGCGAACATCGTCATCACTGAATCGGCGATAGCCGCTCGAGGTCCGGGCGGGCGTGATGAGGCCTTCCGTCTCCAAAAACCGGATCTTGCTGATCGTCACATCAGGAAACTCGCGCTTGAGCAGGCTGAGAACCTCACCAATGCTGAGGGTTCCCTGGATGGATGACTCCGACTCGCTGCGGGCACTCATGTTGACGAATCGACGCCGACCAGGAAGATGAAGCGAAATTTGCCCACTTGCACCTCGTCGCCGCCGTGAAGTCGCTGATCGTCCACGCGCACGCGGTTTACGTAGGTGCCGTTCAAACTCCCAACATCCCGCACACTCCAGCCGTCGGCGCCGCGGCGAAACTCCGCATGCCTGCGGCTGACCGTGACATCGTCCAAGAACACGTCGGATTCCGGCGAGCGGCCCACGCCGACGATGTCTGCGTCGGCGGGCAAGAGGAACTCACTCCCCTCCGACGGGCCCTTGTGGACGATGAGTAGGGCGGCGCCGGTGGGCAACTCTCGGTGGATACCCGTACCCAAGGCAGCCGCAGGACCGGTCCCCGTGGGCGGTCCCGCGGAAAGCGAGGAGATGGCCCCCGTCTGGTCGACGTCACTGAAAGCCAACGGCGCTCCGCAGGCGGCACAGAAACGGTCCTCCGGGTGCACGGGCTTGCCGCATGCCGGACACGTCATGGGCTCGCTCCCTTCACCGTGGCCTCCGGGCCGTACTCACGTTCAACCGCAGCCTAAGCCCCGCGGGTCATCCCCTCGTAGTCGCTCGCCGAGAGGAGTCCCTCGAGCTGCGCGGGTTCACTCAGGCGAATCCTCATCAACCAACCCTCGGCATAGGGCGAAGAATTGATCAACTCGGGATTCGCGTCGACGGCGGCATTCACTTCGATGACTTCACCGCTGACCGGCGCATACAACTCGCTCACGCTCTTGGTGGACTCGACTTCACCGCACGAATCACCGGCAGCGACTGAGTCCCCCACGGTAGGCAAGGACACGAAAACGATGTCGCCCAATGACTCCTGGGCGTAATGCGTGATTCCGACGCTGACCGTGTTCGCATCATCGGTGCGAACCCACTCGTGCTCAGATGTGTATCTCAACTCACCCGGAATCATGTTGGACCCCTTCTCGTGCACTCGCACTCTCGAGTGCATGCCGAGACTAGTCCACCGTGGGTCGAAATCGCCTGCCGATGGCGATCATGCGATAGGCGTAGCGCAGGCCTGCCCACCAGTACAGGAACGTCCCCCAGAGCGCGAAGGCCCACCCGAACGCACTGATCACGCTCCCCCACCAGCCGGGGAGTGATCCCAAAAGCAACACGGGAAAGCCCCACAGCAGTGCAAAGGTCCCCGCCTTACCGACGTAGGTCACCGGCAGTGCAACCTGTCCAGCCCGACGTAACAGCGGCAGCAGAACCAACAAGAACAGGTCGCGTCCGACCAGGATCGCGACCAACCACCAACCGATGATGTCCCGAAGCGCCAAGCCTACGAGGGTCGCGAGGATGTACAGGCGATCAACGAGTGGGTCGAGAATCTCACCCAGTCGGCTTGTCTGGTCGAGTTTGCGGGCGAGGTATCCGTCGAACCAGTCACTGGCTCCTGCGATCACGAGGACAATGAACGCCCAGACGTCCGCCTGCTGGACCAGAACGAGCCACAGGAACAGCGGGATGCCCACAAGCCTGAGCAGACTCAGCGCGTTCGGCACAGTCCGCCAGTTGTCGGTGAGTGCAGTGTGCGGTGTCACGACGACATTCCTCGAGCGGCCGTTCCCTCATGGCGACCCTTGGTGCGCAGCCCGTGGATGCTGATGAGCAGCATCAGCACTCCCAGCACGGCCGTCATCACCCCACCGACGAGTGCGACGAGTCCGATGTTCTGCGCTCCCGAAATCTCCAGTTCCCCTGCAACCTCGACGGCCGTCAACGAGGATTCACTCGATCCCGAGACGACCACACTCGTCCCGCGATCCGGTAACGGCAGTGCGACCACCCCACCGGTCGACGCGGTGGCCCACCAGCCGGTCACACCGGAGAACTGCGGGTCCTCAGAACCTTCCTGCGGCACGACGGCGGTAGCGGACCACGCGCCATCGGCGACTTCCACCAGGCAATAACGAGCCCCCAGCAACTGCTGCTCGACGGCTCCTTGACTAGCGGATCCGATAAGCCAGGGTGCCGTACTCGTGCCGATCGGTCGGATGGTGAGCAGCGGTAGCGAGAGATCGTCGAGCGGCTTGAATCGCTCGATTTGCCCGGCATCGACGCGAGCGTCGGCGATCTCCATGACCACTGTCGAGCACCCGGGCACCTCGACGCGCTCGGCTCCAGTTCGAAGGGAGTCTCCGCCGCGCAGTTCTGTCATGAGGAGGCCACCGATCCCCGCCGCAATGACCCCAGCGAGAGTGAGCGCGCCACCGACCGTGGCAAGGACGATGCGTCCTGCGGCCCGCCGCCTCACGGGGCCACCGATCCTCGAGCGGCTTCCTGGACGAGCAATGCATCCAAGTCAGAGAGTTTTTCCATTGTGCGCAAAGCGGTAGCCATCCGATGGTTGCTTCGGAAAGCGTCCTGGTGCCGATGCAAGAAGGCCCAGTAGCCGGCCGTGAAGGGGCACGCCTTCTCCCCCACCCGGATCTTGGGGTCGTAGCGACAGTCACCGCAGAAGTCGGTCATCCGCTTGAGGTACGCGCCACCGGAGATATACGGCTTCGTAGCCATGACACCACCATCGGCGTACAGGCCCATGCCGATGACGTTCGCGGCCATCACCCAGGGATAACCGTCGACGAAAGCGCGACGGAACCAGTCGTTGACCGTTTGCGGTTGGTATCCACGCTGCAAAGCCCAGTTGCTCAGCACCATCAACCGGACGATGTGGTGTGAGTAGCCCAGGTCGCGCACGTATCCAAGCGAGTGTTGGAGGCAGGGTGCTTGGACCGCGTCTGCGTTCGCCTCGAGGAACCAATCCGGTGGCTCCTGTTGAGCGTCCAGGGCGTTCTCCGCTTCGTAACTCTCCCCGAGGTACCAGTACAGATGCCAGACGTACTCGCGCCAGCCGATGATCTGGCGTACCAGGCCCTCCACACTCGCCACGGTCGCTCGTGTGTGGGCGTACTCGGCGACCGCGCGATCCACCACCTCACCAGGGTGGAGTAATCCGAGGTTCATCGGTACGGACAGCAGCGAATGTGCCATGAACGGGTCCCGCCAGAGCACGGCGTCCTCGTACGGCCCGAACATGGAGAGTCTGTTCACGATGAAATCGTCCAGCGCCTGAAGGGCCTCCGATCGAGTGACGGCGAACCGACGTGGCCCGTCGTTGCCCAGGAAGTGGACGCCACCGGCTTCCCACGCATCGAGTTGGTCGCGAACCTGCGCATCGATGGCGTCCTCGGTGGGTTGCCAGGGCGGTGGGACGGGAAGGTGGGTATGCCCTTTCGGCGGCGGGAGTCGATTGTCGGCATCGAAGTTCCATTGCCCACCTGAGGGTTGACCACTGTCCATCAACACGTCGTGCGATCGTCGCACGCTTCGATACCAGTCCTCCATCAGGAAACGTTTGTTGCACCGCGATTGAGCCCACTCGGCGAACTCCTGTGGGGTGGTGAACCATCCGCGTTCGGGATGCACGGTCCCTACGCCAAGTCTTTTCACGAGTGCCCGCGCCGGCCTGGACGTTGCAGCGATGGCGTCCAGGGAAGCTGGATCGAATCCCGCAAGCCCTCGAGTGTAGGTATCGGCTTGGATCAGGGTGCAGCGCTCGGGCTCCTCGGCGACCCGATGGTGGAGTGCGCTGAGGATCAGATGTGCCTTCTGGCGGTGGTAGGTGCGGCGCGCGAACACGGACTTCGCCTCGATGAAGAGCAGCGGCCCGCCGTCATCGAAATGCGGACCGAGTTGGTCGCCGAACAGCCATCGCATGGTCATATCGGGCCACCATGGGTCGCCGTCCACCGTCCGCCGACCGTGGACACACTCAGGGGTAACCCGAAGCAAGCAGACAGGTTGACGTCGGTCAGCACCCGTTCGATGGGTCCCGATGCGACTACGCGTCCGGCTGCCAACAGCAAGGCGTGTGTGATGCCCGGGGGGATCTCTTCAAGATGGTGGGTGACCACGACGAGTGTCGGAGCCAGTGGATCAGCGGCTAGCCGTGCGAGCAGAGCCACCAACTCCTCCCGACCGGCAAGGTCAAGGCCCGCTCCGGGTTCGTCGAGTAGCAGCAACTCCGGATCACTCATCAGAGCACGAGCGATCAGCACCCGCTTACGTTCACCTTCGGAGAGTGATGCGAAGGGACGCTCGGCGTAACGCTCGGCACCCCAAGCCCCCAGCAGAGCGTGTGCGCGTTGGAGGTCCTGGTCGTGATACTCCTCACGCCACCGACCCGTCACCGCGTACGCGCCCGTCACTACGACGTCCACTGCCTTCTCGTGCATCGGTATGTCGCGTAACAGGATCGAACTGGCGAAGCCGATGCGCGGTCGTAACTCGGCGAGTTCGACCTGTCCCATCGTTTCGCCGAGGATGTCCACTCGTCCTGTTGTTGGGAACATCCGAGCCGAGGCAAGCGCCAGTGCCGTCGTCTTGCCCGCCCCGTTCGGGCCAACAACCGCCCACCGTTCGCCTTCGTCGACCGACCAATCGACGCCTGCCAGAAGATGCGTGGTCCCCCGTCGAACCTCCACACCCGACATCGACAGCACCTGCACCTTGCCACCTTAGGGTGTCTGAACGGCATCGTTCTCGACCCTCAGTACCGTTTACCCATCATGTCCGAGCCCAGACTTGCGACGATGCTGGTCACACTGAGTGGCCTGGATCGTCCTGGCGTTACTCGTGATCTGTTCACAACGTGCAGCCGCTTCCGAGTGATTGTCCGCGACATCGACCAGATCGTCATGAAGGAGCGTTTGATCCTCGCGTGCTCGGTCGAAGGTGGCGACCAGGCCCTCGAGGCGTTGCGCCCGGCCATCAGTGAACTCGCGGGCCGCCTGGAAATGGACGCGGTCATCGATGTGCGTTACGGGGAACCTCACGACGCTCCTGCCCGGCCCTCCCATGGGTTTCGGATCACGATGATGGCACCGGATCTAGATCCCCAGGCCGTGGCTGACATAGCGAGCCACATAGCAGCCGGCGGCGGCAACATCGACCGCATTCGACCGATTGCGCACTATCCCGTGACGGCTATCGGATTCGAAGGGTCTGGTGTCGATCCCGACGAACTTCGCCGACCGCTGGCAGCGATCTCGGCGGAGCGCAACGTGGATATCGCCGTGCAGGAGACCGGCCTCGAGAGCCGGGGGCAGTACCTGGTGGTGATGGACGTCGACTCGACGGTGATCCAGGACGAGGTCATCGACCTGCTCGCAGCGGAGGCCGGTCAACAAGAAGCGGTGGCTGCGATCACCGAGCGGGCCATGGCCGGCGAGATCGACTTCAGCGAATCGCTCCACCAACGCGTGGCGTTGCTCGCAGGGCTTCCCGAGTCGGTACTCACGCGGGTGCGTGATCGCATTCGATTGACTCCGGGGGCTCGGACGCTATGCCGGACCTTGAACAGACTGGGGTACCGCGTAGCCCTGGTGTCCGGTGGATTCACCCAGGTCGTGGCACCGATTGCACGGGACCTCGGTGTCGCGGAACTTCGAGCCAACACCCTCGAGATCGAAGATGGCATTCTCACCGGTCGAGTTGTGGGCGAGATCATCGATCGGCCGGGTAAGCGCAAGACTCTCGAGGATCTCGCGGTGCGGTTCGGCATCCCCAGGGGCCGCACCGTCGCGATCGGGGATGGCGCCAACGACATCGACATGCTCGAGGCTGCCGGACTCGGAATCGCTTTCAATGCCAAGCCCATCGCTCGAGCTGCTGCGGACGCATCCGTATCCGTGCCCTTCCTGGACAGCGTTTTGTACCTGATGGGCATCACGCGCGAGGAAGTCGAACTCGCAGACGCTCGCGACGGGATTCCCGTTCGACCCGATCTCTAGGCCCCGTCAGCGGCACACCGCGAAGCCCAGGCACGTCAGATGATCGATGTGCCATCCCTGGTCCGGGGATTCCAGGACCGCGAAGGCACTCGTGGGGAACTTCTCGGCCAGCCGGCGTCCGGTGACCACGTCGGCGGCTTCGTCCCAGCCGCGACCGAAGCGAGCGAACTCCTCTAAACCAGGATTGTGCCCGACGATGATGCCTACGTCTGCGTCCATGTTGGACGCGACTTCCAGCAGCGTGGGTGGGTCGGCCAGGTACAGGCTTCGGTCATTCCAGTGATCGACATTGAGCGCTTGGTTCACTATTCCCCAGGTCTCTTGCGTGCGTGTGGCTGTGGACACAGCTGCGACCACTGGCGAGTCGGTCATCACGTACGGACTCAGCCTGTGGGCGATCGTTGCGGCGTTGCGTCGTCCGCGGGCGCTCAGAGGTCGGTCGTGGTCTGGTACACCGGGTGGGTAGGCGCTCTTGGCGTGCCGCACCAGGATCAAGCGCTTCATGATTCACGCACCTTGGGAGTGAACTCCCCCATCGACGTGCACGATCTCCCCGGTCGTGGCGGGAAACCAGGGAGACAACAGCGCAACGCATCCGCGCGCTGCGGCAGTCGGATCCGACAGATCCCAGCCCAGGGGTGCCCGCTCCTGCCACACCGTCTCGAACTCCTCGAACCCCGGGATGCTCTTGGCCGCCATGGTGCGGATGGGTCCTGCGGCGACCAAATTCACCCGGATGCCCTCGGGTCCTAGATCACGGGCCAGATAGCGCGCGGTCGATTCCAAGGCTGCCTTCGCGACGCCCATCCAGTCGTATGTCGGCCAGGCGACGGAGGCGTCGAAATCCAACCCGACCACGGCGCTTCCTCGCCCCATCAGGGGCTTGGTCGCGACGGATAAGGAGGCGAGTGAGTAGGCCGAGACATGCAACGCTGTAGCGACGTCGGGCCAGGAGGTGTTGAGGAAATTCCCCCCCAATGCAGCCTCGGGGGCGAAGCCGATCGAGTGCACCAGACCCTCCACGCTGTCGGTGTGCGCACGAAGACGATCGGCGAACGTGGCCAAGTGATCATCGTTCGTTACGTCGAGCTCGACTATGGGTGCCTCTGCCGGTAAGCGCGTGGCCGATCGTTTGGTCAGAGACAGAGTGCGACCGAAACTCGTCAAGATGACGGCTGCACCCTCCTCTTGAGCCAATCGAGCCACATGGAAGGCGATCGACTGATCGGTCAGTACGCCCGTTATGACGATGGTGCGCCCATCAAGCAGACCCACGTTGCTTCCTCTCCGTCGTTCTCGTCAGTGGCCCATACCGAGTCCGCCATCGACCGGGATGATGGCCCCGGTGATGTATCCGGCGTGTGGGCCGACGAGGAATGCGATGGTCGCAGCCACTTCGTCGGGAGTCGCGTATCGACCCGCCGGAATGGCCTCGAGAATCTCCGCTCGACGCTCCTCGTCCAGGCCCGCGGTCATATCCGTCTCGACGAATCCGGGAGACACGACGTTGACGGTTATCGCCCGGGAGCCAACTTCCCGCGCCAGAGATCGCGCCGCACCCACCAGACCAGCCTTCGAGGCCGCGTAATTGACCTGTCCCGCGCTGCCCATCAACCCGACGACCGACGACACCAGCACGATTCGACCGAACTTCGCGCGAAGCATTCCCCGAGCCACTCCCCGGCACAGACGCAAGGTGCCGGCCAGGTTGGTCATCAACACGTCGTCGATATCAGCGTCGGACATCCTCATGAGCAATCCATCGCGGGTGATTCCAGCGTTCGCAACGAGCGTGGTGATCGGTCCGAATTCCTGCGCGACGTGTGTCAGTCCCGCGTCGATCGACGCCGGATCAGCGACGTCCATGGCGATCGCACCGAGCACGTCTACCCCCGATGGGGCAACCCCGCTGCGGCTCGCGGTCACCACTCGGTGACCAGCCCCCACCAGGCAAGCAGCGGTTGCCGCCCCGATGCCGCGATTTCCGCCCGTCACCAACGCAACGCCGTCCAAATCACGCCTCCTGTGTGCGGAAGAAGTAGCCGATCACGAAAAAACCGAAGGGCAACCACACCGCGATCATCGGCACGAACACACTCACTACGCCGATGAACACCATGTATACGCCGAAGATGAAGCCACGCGTTCGTACCAAGCGTGTGTCCATGAAGATCCGAGGGGACTCCTCGTCGATCAACTCAGGGTGGCGCCGCGCGTGGGCGGTGATCAGCCCACCGAGGATGCTGATGGCTCCCAAGTTCCCCCAGTACAACAGCCCGGCGCCCCCTAGGCCTTCCCCGCCCGAGAACCAGTTCTTCGCATCGGCCGTCACCCGGAACAAGTCCATGCCGGTTCCATACATCGAACTTGACCACGGCAACAAGACGATCAGGAGCAACCACAGCAGGTTCAACCAGAAGATCGTGTCGTCGAAGCCGGCCAGCCTGCTGAAGATCCGGTTGTGGACTCTCCACATGAAGGCGACGACGATGAAGGTGAAGCCGAATGTGACAAGTTGACCAATGTTGTCGTTGATCACCTCCCACACCGTTGACTCGCCGGCTCGCGGTCGAAGTTCAACGATGGGCAAGACCAGCACGGTGATGGCGACCGCGACGATGGCGTCGGTGAAACTGATCAGACGGTCAAAGGGACGCCCGCTGCGCAATCGGACGGAATCATGCGCGGGCACGGACATGGTTCAGGCGTCCTCGAGCCGGTAGCCCACTTTCACGGTTACCTGGAAGTGGTCGACGTCGTTGTTGCGCACATATCCCCGGACTTGCTGAACCTCGAACCAATCCACGTGTCGATGGTCCGCACCAGCTCGTCGAACGGCGTTGCGCACGGCACCTTCGATCGAATCCGTGGATGTGCCGACGACTTCACTGATTCCGTAGACCCGGTCCGACATCGGCCTCTCCCTTGTGGGCTCTGGACTGCACCAACGCGCGGTCAGAACTGAACGGGGTTACCTTATTGGGGTGACGGAGGCCCCACACACGATCACCAGTGCCCAGCGGGCGTTGAGTGACGAGCAAGCGGGTCGTACCCGCAAGTACCTCATTTCCATGGGCATCCGGACCGCCTGCGTGATCGGCGCGATTTTCATCCCCGGGTGGCCGCGGTGGGTGCTCATCGCGGGCGCCGTGATCCTCCCCTACCTCGCTGTCGTGATCGCCAACGCCGGGCGTGAACGTGACAAGGGCGCACCGGCGGAGGTCACCCCCCAGGCACGCGCCGCTCTTCCTGCATCTGGAGTGGCTATCGAGGGGGTAGTCGTGCCGGCGGATGAGGGTCAGCCTCCTCGCTGACCGTCGGTCGCGTCCTACAGTGGTTTCGTGATCAGCCTCCTACGTACTCGACGTTGGCAGGGTTTCACCGCGGTCGTGATCGTCACGATCATCGCGTTCGGTCTGTTGAGCCGGTGGCAGTGGAGTCGAGCCGAGGAGAAGCAGATACAGCAACAAGCCCAGTCCATCAGTCAGATGCGGCCCATCACCCCGAATGCGGGCGAGCCGGTCGAGGAATTCACCGCCGTCAGTCTGACCGGCACGTATCTGCCAGACACTCAGCGCCTCGTTCGACAGCGACCGCTGGAAGGTCGCAACGGGTTCTGGGTGATGGAGCAACTCGCGACCGACCAGGGTGCCGTGTGGGTCCTTCGTGGCTGGGTGGCAGCGACTGCCCGCGCAAGTGAGACCCCCGCCGTACCGGCAGTGGACTCGGCGGTGGTGACTGTCACCGGGATCGCCCGCCCCCTGCCCGAGGGCGTGGCGCTCGTGGATCGAGGAGGCTTGCCACCGGACCAAGTCACCGAGATCGCAGCGGCGCAACTTCCCGACCGCGGCGTCGTGGACTGGTACCTGCAGCAACGCCAGTCGCAACCAGCGGATCCCTTGATCGCTGTACCTCTCCCGGAAGCCGATGACCTGCAGAACGTCTCCTACGCAGTCCAGTGGTTGTTGTTCGCGGCGGTTGCGATCGGGGGCTGGTTCTTCTTCCTGCGCCGTGAGGCGAGAGAAAACGCTTAGTCGACGCTGAATTGGGTCCGGTAGAGCGTTTCGTACGTACCGCCTGCGGCCAGCAGTTCCTCGTGGGTTCCGCGTTGCACAACCCGTCCGTCGACGACTACCAGAATCTGATCGGCCCGACGGATGGTCGACAGACGGTGGGCGATGACGATGCTCGTTCGGCCTTCAAGGGCCGTGTCGAGTGCAAGCTGGACCAACCTCTCGCTCTCGCTGTCGAGGTGGGCCGTGGCTTCGTCCAAGATCACCACACGTGGTGCCTTCAGGAACAGTCGGGCCAGCGCGAGTCGTTGCTTCTCACCGCCGGAGAGCCGGTAACCGCGATCTCCGACGACAGTCTCGAATCCATCGGGCAATTGGTCTATGAGCCCCAGAATCTGGGCGGATGCGCAGGCATCTCGCATGTCCTCGACAGATGCCTCCGGTCTCGCGTATCGCAGGTTGTCGCCGATGGTTTCGTGGAACAAGTGCGCGTCTTGGGTCACCACACCCACGCAGGAGCGCAGGTCCGCGCTGGTGACGTCCCGAAGGTCCACTCCACCGATTCGGACCACACCAGCGGTGGGGTCGTACAGTCGCGTCACCAGTGCCGTGATGGTGCTCTTGCCAGCCCCGGACGGCCCCACAAGTGCCGTCAGCGACCCCGGGGCTGAGTGGAATGTGACATCGCGCAGCACCGGATCACCGGCACCGGCGCTCTCCTCGCGAGCCACGGATTCCAGCGAGGCGAGTGAAACCTGCGCAGCCGTCGGATACGTGAAGTCGACGTGTTCGAAGTCGACGGAGAGACCCCCGGGGGGTAACTCCCGGGGATGCTTCGGTTCGCGCACCAGTGGCGCCAGATCGAGGACTTCGAAGACGCGCTCGAAGGAAACCAACGCCGTCATGACGTCCACACGAACGTTGCTGAGTGCTGTCAAGGGCCCATACAACTGCGCCAAGAGCGCGACGAGGGCGAGCAAGGTTCCGAGGGTGATCGCTCCATCGATGACGAGGTTGCCACCGAGGCCGTAGGTGATGGCGGTAGCAAGCGCCGCGACCAACGTCAGAGCGGTGAAGAACCACCGGTTGGCCATCGCGATTCGCACGCCGATGTCACGCACCCGTTCCGCCTTGCTCGAAAAGGACCTCGCCTCGTCGTCCGGGCGTCCGAACAACTTGACGAGCAGAGCGCCGGAAACGTTGAAGCGCTCGGTCATCTGTGAACTCATCTGCGCGTTGAGGCCCATCTGCTCGCGTGTGAGCTCTTGGAGGCGCCGGCCCATGTACCTGGCCGGCAACAGGAACAACGGAACCAAGATGAGCGACACGATGGTGACCTGCCAGGACAGCGCGAACATGGCAATCAGCACCACCGTCACCGAGATCAGGTTCCCCAGGACTCCACCGAGGGTGGAGGTGAATGCCTGCTGAGCACCGATAACGTCGCTGTTCAAGCGCGAAATGAGGGCACCGGTCTGCGCACGGGTGAAGAAGGCCACCGACTGGCGCTGGACGTGGTCGTAGACCTGGGTGCGGAGGTCGAAGATCAGCCCTTCCCCGATCCGAGCGGAGTACCAGCGGCTGACCAGGCCGATACCCGCGTCGGCTATCGCCAGGCCGGCGATGGCGACTGCCGTCCACGTGACCAACGATGCGTTACCCACCGAGATTCCATCGTCGACGATTCTGCGGAAGAGCAGAGGTTGAGCGACACTCAGAAGCGAGGCGACTACCAGGGTGATCAGGAAGATCACGATGATCACCTTGTAGGGCCTGGCATACGTGAGGATGCGCCGGACGGTCCCTCGGGTGATCCGCCTGTCCGCTACCGATCGGTCGCGGGTCATGGACTGGTAGGTCTGCCAGACCGTCTGCATACTCATGAGCGGCCGCCACCGAATAGCGTCGCTAATCGCTGGACCTGTGCACCCCGCTCTTTCCCCCAGGAGTCGCGATCGGATGCGACCGACTGCAGTAGGGCCTTGATGTCGGCGATGCTCGCTCCATCGAGTTGACGAAGATTCCCGAGGAGTTCATCGACGGCCACCTGCGGATCTTCGGCGACCTTGTGCACCAGCCCCCATGCCAGCGCGTCCTCGGCCGATAGGAAGGAGCCGGTCGCGCACAGCGCGAATGCGCGTCGGTAGCCGATGGCATCGACAAGGGCACCGGTACCGCCGAGATCCGGCACCAGCCCGATCGCCACTTCCTTCATCGCGAAGCGCGCATCAGGTGAGGCCACGATCATGTCGCTGGCCAAGGCAAGTTGGAAACCAGCACCGATGGCATTGCCCTGCACCTGTGCGATGACCACCTGCGGAATGCGAGTCCATCGGGCGAAGCCCTCCTGCGCCCGTTCGATGAAGTCGCCAGGGTTCGTCTGAAGATCAGTGAGCATTCCCTCCGCCAACACCGCGCGATCCAGACCCGCGGAGAAGTCCTGGCCCTTACCCGAGAGCACCACGAATCGAACGGAACCCGGGATATCCGACGCAATCTGGGCGAGGTGCTCCCACATGGCTGGCGTTTGAGCGTTGCGGACCTCGGGTCGGTTCAAGGTGACATGCATGACGTCGTTGTCCGTTGTCACAAGAATTCGATCATCAGCGCTCATGTCCGCTCCTTCGCTTGTCGTCTCACTCGCCTAAGCAAGTTCCACCAAATCGATGTAATCATCGCTCCACAGATCTTCGTCCCCATCGGGCAAGAGCACCACTCTCTGCGGCTCCAGTGCTTGAACAGCACCAGGATCGTGGCTGACCAGGATCACCGCTCCCTCGTAGCCGCGTAGAGCCTGAAGCACCTCGGCGCGTGATGCCGGATCTAGGTTGTTGGTGGGTTCGTCCAGGAGCAGCACGTTGGCACCTGACACGACGAGGCAGGCCAGTGACAGGCGGGTCTTCTCACCTCCGGAAAGCACGCCGGTGGGTTTGCGGACCGAGTCCCCGGCGAAGAGGAACGAGCCCAAGATCGTGCGCCGTCGCGTGTCGTCGAGATCCGGCGCTGCGTGAGCCAAGGTCTGTTCGACGGTCGCCATCGGGTCGAGGGTCTCGTGCTCTTGGGCGTAGTAGCCGATGACTGCGCCATGGCCCATCTCGATAGTCCCAGTATCGGGCTGATCGACACCGGCGAGGATTCTCAACAAGGTCGTCTTGCCCGCACCGTTGAGTCCGAGGATCATCACGCGTGAACCTCGATCAATGGCCAGGTCAACGTCGGTGAAGACCTCCAGACTCCCGTAGCTGCGAGATAAACCTTGCGCGGTCAACGGGACCTTGCCACACGGCTTCGGATCGGGGAACCGCAACGATGCCACCTTGTCCTTGGCGCGCTCCCCCTCCGTTTCCGCCAGGAGCTTCTCCGCTCGCCGGAGCATTCCCTGAGCGGCCTTGGCCTTGGTCGCCTTGGCGCGCATGCGCTCGGCCTGCGTCCGCAAGGACGCCGCTTGCTGCTCTGCGTTTCGTCGCTCCCGCTTACGCCGCCGCTCGTCTAACTCGCGTGCCAACAAGTAGGCCGACCAGCCCATCGCGTATTGATCGATCTCCTGACGGATTGCATCCAGGTGCCACACCTTGTTGACGGTGTCGGCTAGGAGGTCCGTATCGTGACTGATCACCACGAACCCGCCGGAGTAGTTGCGCAAGAACTCCCGCAGCCATCGGATGGAATCAGCATCCAGGTGATTGGTCGGCTCATCGAGAAGTAGGACATCCGCGTGCCCAAACAGGATCCGTGCGAGCTCGACACGCCTGCGCTGACCTCCGGAAAGCGTGCCCAAGGAAGCCTCGAGGACGCGTCCGGGCAGGCCCAAGGACGCCGCGATCGTGGCGGCCTCGGACTCGGCCGCGTATCCCCCCTGAGCAAGAAAATCGGTCTCGGCTCGTGCGTACCTCTTCGCCGCCGTGTCCCACTCGTCGCTCCCCTCCGAAGCTCGAGTCATGGCCTCGATGGCTTTCGCAAGGCGTGTGGTCGCCTCGCCGATTCCACGGGCGTTCAAGATGCGGTCGCGGGCCAGTTCGTCTGCTTGAGCTGCGCGCGGATCCTGCGGCAGGTATCCGATCGTGCCCTTGCTGGCTACCTGGCCTCCGGCGGGCTGCGTCTCTCCGGACAGCGTCCGCATGAGGGTCGTCTTGCCGGCGCCATTGCGCCCCACGAGTCCGATGCGATCACCCGGAGCGACACGAAGCGAGTCGCAGGTCAGGAGGAGTTCGGAGCCGGCCCGCAGCTCGATGCCGCTCGCAGAGATCATCGTCGGCGCATACTACGCGTTGGCCGACACGCCCACGCCGATCGTCAGACGTTGAACCCCAGGCTTCGTAACATCTCGCGGCCGTCGTCGGTGATTTTGTCCGGACCCCAGGGCGGCATCCAGACCCAGTTGATGCGGAAGTCGTTGACTACTTCGGTCAAGGCAGCTCGCGTCTGATCCTCGATGACGTCAGTGAGCGGACAGGCCGCGGACGTCAACGTCATGTCGATGGTGGCGATGTTGCCCTCGTCCACCGAGACGCCATAGACCAAGCCCAAGTCGACGACGTTGATCCCGAGTTCTGGATCCACGACATCCTTCATCGCTTCCATGACGTCGTCCTCGCGTGCGATCGTCGACTCCATAGCGAACCTACCCTTCGGCCCTCTCGACCTTGTCGAATTCGATTCCTGCCTTGAGACGTGCATCCTGAAGCGCCATCCAGGGCAACAAGGCGCACTTGATCCGAGCGGGGTACTTGGAGACACCGGCGAAGGCGATGCCATCCCCGAGCACGTCTTCATCGGGTGCGGCCGCGCCCTTGGAGTGCATCATCTCCATGAATGCTCTCTCGGCACGTGCCATGTCCTCGATGGAGGCGTCCTCGAGCAGTTCGGTCATCACGCTGGCACTCGCCTGCGAGATGGAGCACCCTTGCCCCTCGTACCCGAGGTGGACGTGACCGCGTTCATCGATCTTGACTCCCACCGTCACCTCGTCCCCGCAGGTGGGGTTGACCTGGAAACTCTCCCCTGCGGCGTCGTGGAGCAACCCGCTTCCACGCGGATGCTTGTAGTGATCGAGGATGATCTCCTGATACAGCGCTTCGACGTTGTCGCTCATGCCACTCCGAAGAACCTCTGCGCCGCCACGATGCCGTCGACAGCGACATCGATATCGGCATGATCGTTGTAGATGTACGTGGACAACCGGGTCGTCGCGGGTACATCGAATCGACGGCAGGTCGGCCATGCACAGTGGTGACCGACTCGGACGGCGACACCCCGATCGTCGAGGACTTGCCCGACGTCGTGCGGGTGTATGCCATCAACGACGAAGGAGATGGCGCTCCCCCGGTTCACGTTCGCACGCGGTCCGATTATCCGGACACCCGGAAGTTCTTCGAGCCTCTCCAGGGCGTATCCCGTGAGCTCGTGCTCATGGTGAGCGACCGCGTCCATCCCGATGTCCTGGAGGTACCGCACTGCAGCTCCCAGCCCGACCGATTGGGCGACCATCGGCACACCGGCCTCGAATCGCTGCGGGGGTGGAGCGAAGGTGCTGCGGTCCATGTAGACCGTCTCGATCATCGATCCGCCGGTCAAGAAGGGTGGCATCGCGTCCAGGACTTCGTGCCGACCCCACACCAGCCCGATTCCTGTCGGTCCGAGCATCTTGTGTCCACTCCATGCCACGAGATCTGCGCCCAGCGCAGGAACGTCCACCGGCATGTGAGGGATGGATTGGCAGGCGTCTACGACACCTAGGGCGCCCACCTCACGAGCCCGCGCCATCACCCGATCGACGGGGTTGATGGTGCCCAGGATGTTCGACTGGTGCACCACCGAGACGACCTTGGTCGTCTCGTCGATCAGGCCGAGGTCGTCGAGGTTGAGGTAACCATCGTCGGTAACACCCATCCACCTGAGGGTTGCCCCCGTCTTGGCGCACAGTTCCTGCCAGGGGATCAAGTTGGCGTGGTGCTCCATTTCCGTGACCACCACGGAATCTCCTGGACCGACGACGAAACGAGGATCCATGGTCTGTCCGTGCTGGGCTTTAGCCGTCGCGTTACTGAAGGCGTACGCCGCCAGGTTGAGCCCCTCCGTCGCGTTCTTCGTGAAGATGATGTCGGTTGGGGTTGCGCCGACGAAGTCCGCGATGTCAGTTCGAGCGCGTTCGTAGGCGTCGGTCGCCTCTTCCGCCAACTGGTGAGCTCCACGGTGCACAGCCGCGTTGCAGGTCTCGTAGTACTCGCGCTCGGCGTCCAGAACAGCCGTGGGCTTCTGGCTCGTGGCAGCACTGTCCAGATACACAAGGGGCTTATCCCCACGCACGGTGCGCGAGAGGATCGGGAAGTCCTTGCGTATGCGCTGGACGTCGAGTGCTGCGGACATGATCAGACCTTGGCCGTGTACCGCTCGTAGCCCTCGGACTCGAGTACCTCAGCGAGCTCCGGTCCTCCGGTCTCGACGATGCGACCTCCGGCGAAGACATTCACGACGTCGGGCTTTATGTAGCGCAGAATCCTCGTGTAGTGCGTGATCAGAAGGATTCCAGCATCGGTGTCCTGCTTCATCTTGTTCACGCCCTCGGAGACGATGCGCAGTGCATCGACATCCAGACCCGAATCGGTCTCGTCCAAGATCGCGATCTTCGGCTTGAGCAAGGACAGCTGCAGAATCTCGTGCCGCTTCTTCTCGCCGCCTGAGAAACCTTCGTTCACATTGCGCTCGGCGAACGAGGGATCCATCTGCAGCCCCGCCATAGCCTCCTTGACCTCACCGATCCAGGTACGCAGTTTCGGAGCCTCGCCGCGAACGGCGGTGGCAGACGTGCGAAGGAAGTTCGAAACCGACACCCCGGGGATCTCGACCGGGTACTGCATCGCCAGGAACAGACCAGCCCGAGCACGCTCGTCCACGCTCATGTCGAGAACGTCCTGCCCATCGAGGGTGATGGACCCCTCGGTCACCACGTACTTCGGGTGACCGGCGATCACGTAGGCCAGGGTGGACTTGCCGCTCCCATTGGGACCCATGACCGCCTGGATGCGTCCGGACTGCACGGTCAGATCCACACCCTTCAGGATCGGGGTGTCGCCGGCGTCCGTCACGACGCTGGCGTGCAGGTTCTTGATCTCTAGCGTGCTCATATTCTTTCCTAACGTCGTTGGCTTGGAAACTCGTCTACTCGGAGCTGTGTCGCGGAGTGGGGTCGATGAGGACGCGCGCGTCGTCCCCCTCGCCTTCGATCACCACCGCGTAGGTGGGAACCGGTTGTACAGCGGGCGGCGTCAAGGGCCTACCGGTCCTCAGGTCGAATTGCGAACCGTGCAACCAGCATTCGAGTGCACACCCCTCGACCTCCCCCTCGGAGAGGTCGACATCGGCATGCGAGCAGCGGTTGCCGATGGCGAACACACCGTCGTGGCATCGGACCAGGGCGATGTCCTGCCCATCGGCGTGCACCTTCCGCGCGCTGTCGGCTTCCAGATCCCTGAGCGCGCATACGTCCACGAGCGCTGACGAACTCATGCTTGCACCTCATCGAGGTCCCAACTCTGCATGCCGATGCGCTCTTCGATTCGCTGCAGGACATCCGCGCGCAGCTGCTCATCTGCGACCTTGTCGAGGACGTCCACGAAGAAGCCTCGCACCACTAGTTGACGCGCGAGATCCTCGGGGATTCCGCGCGACTGTAGGTAGAACAATTGCTCGTCGTCGAAGCGACCTGTGGCGCTGGCGTGGCCGGCACCCACCACATCTCCGGTCTCCAGTTCCAAGTTCGGAACCGAGTCCGCACGGGGACCGTCGTTCAGCAGCAGGTTCCGGTTCATCTCGTATGTCTCGATGCCCACTGCCGCTCGGCGAACCAGCACATCGCCGATCCAGACCGTGTGCGTGTTCCGACCCGAGAGCGCACCTTTGAAGACCACGTTGCTCGAGCAGTGCGGTTCGTTGTGGTCGACGAAGAGCCGGAACTCCTGGAACTGATCCTCGGTCGCCAGGAATGCACCCAGCATCTGTGCCGATCCGCCGGGCCCGTCGTACCGCACCGACGGCGAGAGCCGGATGAAGGCGCCACCCAAGGTGATGGACAGCCCGAGGAAGCGGGCATCGCGGCCGACGGTGGTGGCCCACTGCCATACGTGACGACTTGTTTGCGGACCGTCGTACACGTTCAGGACGGTCAGGTCTGCCTGATCCTGCACGTTCGTGACGATGACCCCGCTGGCGTCGGCCGTCATGTCATGCCGAACGACGATGGTCGACCGCGAGAAGGCTCCCGCGTTGATCTCGACGCGTCCGTAGTTGCCGCCCTGGGAGGCGGTCAAGTCCACGACGATGACCTCCGACACGACCTCCTCGGCGGGCACGGAGATCGCGACGACCTGCGACGCCCGTGCTCGGGCTAGGGCCGATGGCAGATCGATCGCCTGCCAACCCGTCGCTTGCTCCACCGGGCTCGGCTCCTCTGCCGGACGAAGGGTGACGAATCGCGACGTTGTCACGCCGAGACTCGACCAGTCTTGGGGCTGGAAGAAGTCGGCGATCTTCGCGATGGGTGTGAAACGCCACTCCTCCTCGCGCCCGTTGGGAACCTCGTGCAGTGCCGGATCGTTGGAGATGACCCTCGGCGCGAGATCCGAGGGGGGTGCCGTGAGGTTGCTCACCCAACCGCCCCTTCCATCTGAAGTTCAATCAGGCGATTGAGTTCGATCGCGTACTCCATCGGCAGTTCACGCGCAATCGGCTCGACGAAACCTCGAACGATCATCGCCATCGCCTCGTCTTCGTCCAGACCACGCGACATCAGGTAGAAGAGTTGATCCTCGCTCACCTTCGACACTGTGGCCTCATGGCCCATGGCGACGTCGTCCTCGCGGACGTCGACGTACGGATAAGTGTCCGAGCGCGAAATATCGTCTACAAGCAGGGCGTCGCACTTGACCGTGCTCTTGGAGTGGTGAGCGCCCTCCTGCACCTGTACGAGACCGCGGTACGAGGTGCGACCACCGCCACGCGCGACCGACTTGGAAACGATCGTGGACGAGGTGTACGGAGCGGCATGCACCATCTTGGCTCCAGCGTCCTGATGTTGCTTCTCACCCGCGAATGCGACCGACAGAGTTTCGCCCTTCGCGTGTGGACCAGTCATCCACACCGCCGGGTACTTCATGGTGACCTTCGAGCCAAGGTTGCCGTCGATCCACTCCATCGTGGCCCCCTCGTGCGCGACAGCCCGCTTGGTGACCAGGTTGTAGACGTTGTTCGACCAGTTCTGAATGGTCGTGTACCGGCAGCGCGCACCCTTCTTGACGATGATCTCCACGACAGCAGAGTGGAGCGAGTCCGACGAGTAGATGGGCGCAGTGCACCCTTCCACATAGTGGACGTATGCGTCCTCGTCCACGATGATCAAGGTCCGCTCGAACTGACCCATGTTCTCGGTGTTGATCCGGAAGTACGCCTGCAGAGGAATCTCCACGTGAACGCCCTTGGGCACGTAGATGAAGGAGCCACCCGACCACACGGCGGTGTTGAGAGCAGCGAACTTGTTGTCGCCCACCGGGATCACCGATCCGAAGTACTCCCGGAAAACGTCCTCGTGCTCCTTCAACCCGGTATCCGTGTCCAAGAACAAGACACCCTGCTGCTCCAAGTCCTCGCGAATCGCGTGATACACCACTTCCGACTCGTACTGCGCAGCGACTCCCGCGATGAGACGTTGCTTCTCGGCCTCCGGGATACCGAGCCTGTCGTAGGTGTTCTTGATGTCGTCGGGAAGTTCATCCCAGCTCGTGGCCTGCTTCTCGGTCGACCTCACGAAGTACTTGATGTTGTCGAAGTCGATTCCGGACAGGTCCGAACCCCAGGTGGGCATCGGCTTCTTCCCGAACAGCCGCAGACCCTTCAGACGCAACTCGAGCATCCACTCCGGCTCGTTCTTCAACGCAGAGATGTTGCGGACGACCTCCTCGTTCAACCCGCGTCGAGCTCCGGCACCCGCATCGTCGGCATCCCTCCAGCCGTACTCGTACTTGCTGAGTTCGGCGATCGTTGCTGCTTGTTCGTCGGCCGTGGTGCTCATCAGCTCACCTTCTCTTCGGATGGGATGTGTGTGATTCGTGTGACGTTCCCCTGGGCGTCCGTCGTACTGGGGATCAAAGTCGTGCAAATACCGTCACCGTGGGCCAAGGTGGCGAGCCGTGTGACGTGGCGGCCCAGGACTGCGCTCAGGGCGGCGGTCTCGGCTTCACATAACTCCGGGAACTCCCCTGCAGCGTCTACGACCGGGCAGTGATGCATGCACAGTTGGGCTCCGTCGCGTGCGATCGGTTCCACTGTGGCCGCGAAACCCTCGGCACTGAGATGGTTTGCCACGTCCTGGACGGTGGCTGTTCGACCATCCCCCGACTCGACGACCCCGGCGAGCAGGCGTTGGGCGCGCTCGGCCGCGAAATCCGCCACGGCCTCGCGGCCCTCGCGACGTGCGAGGAAACGGAGCGCCTCCAGTGCCAGCGCGTCGTACGCCTGATCGCACGCGGCCCTCCCGGCGGGGGTCAAGGTGAACACCTGGCTGGGCCGCCCCCGTCGCGGATCGGGATCCGGCCCGTACGGTGCTCGGTCGAGAGCCTCGACGAGCCCGGCCTCCTGCAGCGCGTGCATGGGCCGCCGAACGGCTGCCGCGGAGATCCCCAAGACAGCCGCGATCGACGACGCCGTCGACGGTCCCTGCTCGGCCAGACAGCGCGCGACTCGCTCGGCGGCGTCGGTGGGGAATTTCACAACAGTATTGTGACGTAAATAGCGGGGTCCGCAACCTCGGGGGTGGTCAAGGCTTCGAGGACCCCGTCACGGGCCAGCCCGTGGTGCACCTGCGATGAAGCGCCTACAGTGGCGCGTGAAGGCGGCACGGGTCCCCGAGCCCGCCTGAACCCCGGGGCAACAGGAAGCGAGCGGACGTGCAGGCGCCCTTGCTGTTGGCCGAGGATCTCACGATTCGCTACCCGGGCTCGGTGACGGCCCTCGATGGACTCGATCTCGAGGTTCCCGGTGAGGGAATCACCTGTCTGCTAGGCGCCAATGGGGCCGGCAAGACCACCCTCATCGAGGCGGCCTGCGGACTGCGTCGCCCTACCAGCGGCCGCCTGGAGGTGTGTGGTCGCTCGCCCAGGGCGCCGGCCAATCGACTCAGTCTCGGCGTCATGCTGCAGGAGGACGGGCTGCCGGGTGGGGCTCGCCCACGAGAGTTTCTGGAGTACCTCGCGCGCCTGTATCCACAGCCGCGGGACGTCGCATCGTTGCTCGAGGCAGTGGAGATCGACCCCGAAGTTCGGACTCCGATCCGCCGGTTGTCGGGAGGCCAAGCTCGCCGAGTCGCCTGGGCGGCGGCCATGGTCGGTCGTCCCACCGCACTCCTGCTGGACGAACCGACCGCGGGCGTCGACCCCATGGGGCGTGAACGGCTGCGCGAGGTTCTGAGTGCCGAAACCCGCGGCGGTGTCTCGATGGTCGTGTCCACACATCTGATCGAGGACGTCGAAGCCTTCGCAGATTTCGTGGTCGTCCTGCGACACGGCCGCACGGTGCTGACCGGCAGGCCGGAGCAACTACGACCACGCAACAGGCTCATCGTGAAGACCACCCGTCCAATGGACGAGGGTCTGCTACTCGCAGCACTGCCGTCTGGCTCTACCAGTCGACGTTCAACGGACGGCTCCTACCTCGTCGAGGTACCTACCGGAATCGACCCTGCGGTGATGGCGACGGTTTCGTCCTGGTGCACGCAGCATTCGATCACAGCAGATCTCGCGATCGCCGACCTCAGGTCGGTCTTGTGGGATGCGCTGCGAGGTGATCGGACATGAGCGCACCCTCCGTCGGACGATCGTGGCCGTGGCTCGCCTCCGCACATGCGCGATGGGTCATTCGAACAACGTGGCGTAATGGCGAGCAACTTCTGCTCCTTGTCGTGATACCCATCGCGGCTTACTTCGCGCTGACTCGTACGGATGTTCTGTCGTCGTCGAATCCCCCGCTCATCGTCACCACGGTCATGGTGGTGCTCGCCTCTGGGTTCACGTCGCCGGCAATCTCTTTGGCCTTCGACCGACGGTACGGATCCTTCGCGCTCATCGGGACCACTCCTCTTCCACGAAGCGCCGTCATCGCGGGCACCGTCGTGGCCATTGCGCTGGGAACTCTCGTCGCACTCGGCGTGTTGATGGGCGTCGGAGCGCTCATCGCGCCGGCAGGAGTGACGAACGTTTCGCTCGTGGTGCTGGCAGCCCTCCTGGGTCTACTCGCGGTAGTGCCGTGGGCATTCGTCCTCGGTGGCACTGCTCGATCGGAGTCGGTGTTGGTGATCGCGAACGGCATCTTCGTCCTGGCCACCTTGTTCGCGGGCGTACTCGTGCCGGCCGACGATTTGCCGTACGGCGCCGTGGTGTCCTGGTTTCCCCCGGGCGCGATGGTCGAGTTCGCGACTCACGCATCCGTCAGCGCAGCCGTGGCCCTCGCCGCATGGGGCCTGGTTGGCGCCGCGGTGGCCACCCGCACGTTCCGCTGGCGGTAGCCACTGACCCTGGACGGGTTAGTCTGCTTTACGTGACAGCAACGGCTCAAGCTCTCGACATGAACGCCGAACCGGAGCGTGTGCGCAATCCAGGCCGTTCGCCGCGATGGGTGCGACGCATCTACATCGCCAATCTGGTCGCCCAGTCGGGGATCATCCTCACGGGGGCGATCGTCCGCATTACGGGAAGCGGACTGGGGTGCCCAACCTGGCCGGAGTGTGTCGAGGGGTCGTTGGTTCCCACGTCCGGGCAGATGGAGTCTTGGCACAAGTACGTGGAATTCGGCAATCGCCTCTTGACGTTCGTCCTGGCGTTCGCAGCAATCCTCGCCGTCATCGCTGCCCTCGTCGATCGGCGTCGGCGTCGATCTTTGGGTTTGCCCCCCCGACGGGTTCTCACCGTGTTGGCCTTCATCCCTCTGATCGGCACCGCGGTGCAAGCCGTGCTCGGTGGCGTCACCGTCCTGACGGGCTTGAACCCGTTCACGGTCGCAGCCCACTTTCTCGTCTCCATCGGGTTGGTGGCCGCGTGCGTGGCCTTGGTTGTTCGATCTGGGGAGACCGGCGATCAGCCCATCACCTGGCTAGTCCCTCGACCGATTCGCTACCTGACATGGGCTCTCGTCGCCTCAACGCTGGCCGTCGTGGTGCTCGGCGTCATCACCACGGGCAGCGGTCCGCACTCGGGTGATATCGACGTGATCGCCCGCTTCGACCTAGACCTTCGGACTATCGCTTGGCTACACGCCGACAGCGTCCTGTTGTTCATGGGTTTGACGATCGGTCTGCTCGTGGCTGCACGAGTGGCTCACGCACCGAGAGCCCTGACCAAGCGCACCGCGGTGCTGTTGACGATTGCGCTGATGCAGGGTGTC
The DNA here is from genome assembly GCA_964385255.1 of uncultured Rubrivirga sp. GTDB lineage: Bacteria > Actinomycetota > Actinomycetes > S36-B12 > S36-B12 > S36-B12. The sequence continues at coordinate 107,970 of CAYLOH010000002.1, forward strand.
GTCGGATACGCGCAGTTCTTCACGGGGCTTCCGGAACTCTTAGTCGCCATCCACGTTCTAGGCGCCATCGCGGTGTGGATCGCGGTGCTCTTCCTGCCCCCGACATTGCGCACGCGTGGCGAGGGATCGTCGGCGAATAGCGCGCTGTCGATCGGGCCTGACGCTGCAGCGAACTAGACGACGAACGGACTCAGACCGACCAACAGGAAGATGATCGCCAAGTAGCTGATGGACCCATGGAACAACTGCATGGCAACCTTCAGCGTCGGCGCTGAGTAATCATCCGGATTCGACCCCGACAGGCGATCTCGGCGAATGCTGCTCCAAAGTCGATAGGCCTGGACCAGGAACAACGCACCGACGACCCCGGCTCCTATGCCATAAACCCACCCCACAGGCGCGACGAACACCAATGCCAATGACGTGACCACCATGAGCCAGCTGTAGACGACGATGTGACGCGCCACACTGCGAGGCGATCGCAGGACGGGCAGCATGGGTACACCGGCTGCGCGGTACTCCTCCCGATACTTGATCGCGAGGGGCCAGTAGTGCGGTGGTGTCCACCAGAAGACGATCAAGAACAACACGATCGGAGCCAGGGCCAACGACCCGGTTACCGCGGCCCAGGCGATCAGGACCGGCATGCATCCGGCCGCGCCCCCCCAAACGATGTTCTGATCCGTACGTCGCTTAAGCACCATCGTGTAGCCGACTGCGTACCCGACGATCGCCACCAATGCCAGCAGTCCGGACAACGCATTGGCCAGAACCGTCAGGATCGTGATGCTCAGGGCGCTCAGCACCAGGCCTTGGATGAAGCCCGCTCGGATGGAGACGTTGCCCCGTACCGCCGGGCGGTGCGTAGTGCGATCCATCAGCGCGTCGATGTCACGGTCATACAGGCTGTTGAACGTGTTCGCTGCTCCCGCCGCCAAAGCCCCGCCAACCAGGACGGCGATCGTGGCCCGCCATGTCGGCAGGCCGCCACCAGCAAGGAACATGGTGGGGACAGCCGTGACCAGCAGCAGTTCGATGATTCGCGGTTTGGTCAAAGCCAGATGGGAGCGAAAGGACTCGACCACCCGGGAACGTGTCGCGGGCGCAGTGCTGGTTGCAGCCACTCGACACTCTCCTTGCGTCGTCGTCGGCCCACCCTGCGCGGCCAGCCCTCCTGCAGCGTACAAGGCTCAACACGAGCCTTCGTAGCTTCCACGGCCAATAGGCTGCCGCCCATGTCAAACCTCCAGCGATTCCCTGCGCGCGAGCGCCCCGCCGATTCAACGGGGTTCATGTGGACGGACGACGACGCCCGAGCAGTGGACTACCTGAGGGCACTGGCGATGGACGCAGTGCAGACGGTGGGCAATGGACACCCCGGCACCGCGATGGCCCTGGCGCCGGTGGCGTACCTGGTGTTTCGCGACTTTGTTCGACACGACCCAAGCGACCCGAAGTGGCTGGGTCGAGACCGGTTCGTCATGAGCGCCGGCCACTCGAGTTTGACCCTCTACGGACAACTGCTGCTGTCGGGAGCATTGCAGCTCGACGACCTGCGCTCCTTTCGCACCTGGGGATCGAACACTCCCGGACATCCGGAATACGGACATACCCCCGGGGTGGAAACGACAACCGGCCCGCTCGGCCAGGGACTGGCGACGGCCGTCGGCATGGCGATGGCCTCGCGATACGACCGCGGGATGCTCGATTCGACACGCCCCGCGGACGTGGAGAGCCCGTTCGACCACCGCGTGTGGGTGATCGCTTCCGACGGTGACCTCGAGGAGGGCATCTCGGCCGAAGCGTCGTCGTTTGCCGGCCGCCAGCAATTGGGGAACCTGTGCGTTATCTGGGACGACAACCGCATCTCTATCGAAGGCGACACCTCGATCGCGTTCAACGAGGATGTGGTCGCTCGCTATCGGGCATACGGCTGGAACGTGAGCGAGGTCGAGATGCTGCCGTCAGGCGACGTCGACGTGCCTGCTCTATCCGCAGCACTACTGCAAGCACAGGCCGATACGAGCGCACCGAGCTTCATTCGCCTGCGCACCACGATCGCCTGGCCAGCGCCCTCGGCGCGCGGCACAGCTAAGTCCCACGGTGCAGCACTCGGCGCCGACGAGGTGGCTGCGACCAAGCGTGAACTCGGTCTGAGCCCCGATGAGCATTTCGCGTTCGATCCGGACCTACTCACCCGGATCACGGATCAACGCCGCCAGGTCGGCCGTGTTGCACGTGCTCTCTGGGAGGAGTCATTCAGTGCCTGGAAGTCCCAGAACCCAGCTTCGGCGCAGTTGTTGACCCGCTTGCTGTCCGGTGAACCGCCGGAGGAATTGACGTCGGTGCTTCCTCGGTTCGAATCGGGTGCTGCGGTCGCCACCCGAAAGGCATCGGGCGACACCATCAATGCGATCGCAGGCGTGATGCCCGAGTTATGGGGAGGCTCGGCGGACCTCGCCGAGTCCAACAACACCTCGATCGCCGGCGCCAAGAGTTTCCTACCTGAGTCCACGGAGACAACCTCGCCGTACGGTCGCGTGATCCACTTCGGCATTCGCGAGCACGCGATGGGAGCCATCCTCAATGGAATCGCCCTCGACGGCCTCACGCGGCCCTTCGGGGGTACGTTCCTCGTCTTCAGTGACTACATGCGTGGCGCAGTCCGCCTTGCGGCGTTGATGGGCATTCCCACGACGTTCGTCTGGACCCACGATTCGATCGGGCTGGGTGAGGACGGTCCGACTCACCAGCCGGTTGAGCACCTGTGGTCCCTACGCGCGATCCCCGGGCTCGCGGTGTGCCGCCCCGCGGATGCTCGCGAGACCACCGCCGCGTGGGCCGCGACGTTGCGTCAGCGCGGACCGGTCGGCTTGATCCTCACCCGGCAGAACGTGCCCGTCCTGGACGTCAACGAAGGTCGTGTCACCGAGGGTGTAGCTCGAGGTGGCTATCTGGTTCGGACCGCCGACTCACCCCAAGCGCTCATCATCGCGACCGGGTCAGAGGTGTCGGTGGCCGTCGAGGCCGCCGATGTCCTCGCCGATGAAGGCATCAGGGTGAACGTGGTCAGCATGCCCTGCGTGGAGTGGTTCGACGAGCAGGATCAGGCGTACCGCGATTCCGTGCTCGACCCGTCCATCAAGGCCCGGGTCGCGGTGGAAGCCGGTTCCACCCTGGGTTGGTTCCGATATGTAGGAGGGGACGGCAAGGTTGTCGGGCTCGATCATTTCGGTGCGAGCGCAGACGGTGCCCGACTGTTCACCGAGTTCGGCTTGACTCCCCATGCTGTCGCGGCGGCCGTGCGCGAGGTGCTCGCGTGATACCACCTGTGCTGAGCGAGCTCACCGACGGCGGCGTGAGCCTATGGCTGGATGACCTCGACCGCACACGCCTGGAGTCCGGCGGCGGCGAACAGACGTTGCGCTACCTCATCGATCAGCGAGCCATTCGCGGCGTGACGACGAACCCGACGATCTTCGATCGCGCACTTGGCTCAGGTTCGGCGCACTACGTCGATCAGCTTCGCGAACTCGGCCGCACAGGGGTGGATGTCGACGAAGCAATCCAAATCGTGACGACCGACGACGTTCGAGCCGCCTGCGATGTTCTGTTGCCCGTCTGGGAATCCACCGATGGGTTGGATGGACGCGTGTCCATCGAAGTGGATCCTCGACTGGCTCACGATGCAGATGCCACCGTCGCCCAGGCACGGGACCTATGGGAGATCCTCGACCGACCGAACGCGATGATCAAGATCCCAGCCACCAAGGCTGGTCTTCCGGCCATCACCCGCACCCTCGCCCAAGGCATCAGCGTGAATGTGACCTTGATCTTCTCGGTGGATCGCTACCAGGAAGTGATGGCCGCTCACCTCGATGGCCTCGAGCAAGCTCGAATGAAGGGAGTCGATCTCGCCGGCATCGCCTCCGTCGCGTCGTTCTTCGTGAGCAGAGTCGACTCGGCGGTCGACGCACAGCTGCAGACTGTGGCCGACCCGATCGCTCGAGAACTGCACGGGCAAGCCGCCATCGCGAATGCTCGACTCGCGTGGGCTGCGTTCGAGTCGCACACACAGTCGGACGCATGGCGAAGGCTCGCCGCATCGGGTGGGCGTCGGCAGCGTCCCTTGTGGGCGAGCACGGGGGTGAAGGATCCCGCGTACGACCCGACCAGATACGTCATGCAACTTGCCGCACCGGGATGCGTGAACACCGTGCCCGAGGCGACCTTGCAGGCGGTTGAGGAGACCGGTGTCTACCAGGGAGACACCATGTCCGGTCGCGCAGAGGAATCAGCCGCCCTCATGCGCCAACTCTCCAGCGTGGGTGTCGACATCGGTGCGGTGTGCAGTGAGCTCGAAGAAGCCGGTGTCCGGTCCTTCGTGGAGAGCTGGGAAAAGCTACGATCCACCGTCGCTGCGATCGTTCGGCCCTAGACCCTTCTTCGCGCCCGACGAGGCTCGGAGATCACTTGCCGTGCAGACGGTCCAATGCTTCCTGCAAGATCGCCGCGCCGTCTTTGTCCGAACGTCGTTCCTTCACGTAGGCCAAATGCGTCTTGTAGGGCTCGATCTTCGGCGGAGCGGGTGGATTCTCCTGATCTAGCCCCGCCGGAAGCCCACACCGAGGGCAATCCCACTCATCCGGAACCTCAGCGTCGGTAGCGAAACTAGGCCGGGACTCGTGCTTGTTGGCACACCAGAAGGACACATGGATTCGTGGGGCAGCCTCCCCGCGCTCGGCCTCGCCCATGGGCCCCGCGCCTACACGGCTCCCGCGAATCGCGCTGCCACCTGCCATCTGCTGTCCTCCTCGTTGCGAACGTGGCGCCCGGATAGCGGGCCACCGTTGTCATGCCTGCTACGTGCTGATGATCAATCCGACCGCGACGATGCTCGCCACCCACACGAGGCCGATACCCACGGTGAGGCGGTCGAGGTTCTTCTCCGCGACGGATGAGCCACCGATGGAGGACGAGACACCGCCTCCGAAGAGATCCGACAAGCCACCCCCCTTACCGCGATGCAAGAGGATCAAGACGACCAGCAGGGCACTGGTGATGACCAGGAGCACAGCCAGGATGATGGTGAGGACGGTGATCATGAGGGGCCCAACGATACCCCGCCCTTACGCGGCGACGTCAGGGTGGAGGCGGTATCGAACGATGCCGATGAACTCATCTGCGTCCAGACTCGCCCCACCCACGAGGCAGCCATCGACGTCGGGCTGGGACATGATCCCGGCAACGTTCGTCGCCTTAACCGATCCCCCATACAGAATCCGAACCGACTGTGCCGCCGATCGACCGTGACGCTCGCCGATGTCCACGCGAATAGCAGCGCATACTTCCTGAGCGTCCTGACCGGTCGCGACTTCACCGGTTCCGATCGCCCACACCGGCTCGTACGCGATCACCAGGCCTCCCACCTGCTCATCGGCTATCCCGTCCAAGGAGCCGCGAACCTGGTCGATGACGTAAGCGACGTGCTCACCCGATTGCCGAATATCCAGACCCTCGCCCACGCACACGATCGGCACGAGTTCGTGCGACAGTGCCGCCGCCGCCTTGGCAGCCACGACGGCGTCGTCCTCGCCGTGGTACTGGCGTCGCTCACTGTGGCCGACCGCTACGTACGTACAACCCAACTTGGCCAGCATCGCGCCCGAGATCTCACCGGTGTACGCACCCGATACATGGGTGGAGATGTCCTGCGCTCCGTAAGCAATGTCGTAGTGATCCCCCTCGATCAACGTCTGCACGCTTCGGATGTCGGTGAAGGGCGGGAGCACTGCCACTTCGACCGCTTCCAGGTCCTGATCGGTCAGCCCGAACGCAAGTTTCTGCACGAGCGCGATGGCTTCGAAGTGGTTCAAGTTCATCTTCCAGTTGCCCGCCATCAATGGCTTGCGGTCGCTCACGCTTCCTCCTCGAGAACTGCCAGACCTGGCAATCGTTTACCTTCCAGGAACTCCAAACTCGCACCACCACCGGTGCTGATGTGATCGAAGGCCGACTCATCGATGCCCAGAGATCGGATGGCAGCCGCCGAGTCACCGCCTCCCACCACGGTCAGCGCAGGGGACGAGGCCATCGCCGTCGCCACCGCGCGCGTGCCCGCCGCGAATGGTGCCATCTCGAATACGCCCATCGGTCCGTTCCACACAACCGTTCCGGCGTCGGCGATAAGTTCGGCGAAGCGCTGCGCCGTGCGTGGACCGATATCCAGACCCATCCACCCGTCGGGGATCTCATCAGCGGGGACGACCTTCATCTGCGCGTCGGCCGCGAAGCTATCGGCGACCACGACGTCGACGGGCAGCGCCACCTCGATTCCTCGCTCCTTGGCCTGGAGGAGGAAACCTTCCACCGTCGGAATCTGATCGGCTTCGAGCAATGAAGAGCCCACCGAGTATCCCTGCGCCGCGAGGAACGTGAAGGCCATACCTCCACCGATGAGCAGTCGGTCGACGCGAGGAATCAAATTTCCGATGACGGCAAGTTTGTCGCTGACCTTGGATCCACCCAGTACGACCACGTACGGACGCCGGGGCTCTCCCAGGAGTTCGGAGAAGATTCGGGCTTCCTTATGCACGAGACGCCCAGCGGCGTTCGGCAGTAGTCGAGCGAGGTCGGTCACCGAGGCCTGCTCGCGATGCACCACACCGAATCCATCCGACACGAATACATCGCCCAGGCTGGCGAGTTCTGCTGCCAGGGCAGCACGCTCAGCCGGGTCCTTGCTGGTCTCTCGCCCATCGAAACGGATGTTCTCGAGCAGTACCACTCCCCCAGGTCCCGTCCGCTCGAGCACCTCGCGAGCTTCGTCGGTGCTTCGGACCAGTTCGACCGGCGTTCCCAAGTAGTCCGATAGGGCTGTCGCGACCGGCTTCAGGCTCAGTGCCGGATCGGCTACCCCCTTGGGTCGACCCAGGTGGGCCAGAATCAGAAGTCGTGCCCCGTGATCTCTCAGGAAGTCCAGCGTGGGTAGGGCCGCTTCGATCCGCCCGGGGTCGGTAATGATTCGCTCGCCGTGACCATCGTCGGCCAGGGGAACGTTGAAGTCCACCCGGACGATGACCACGGACCCGGAGACGGAAAGGTCGTCCAGGCTCCGCATCGCTAGAGCTTCGAGCCGACGAGGCCGACGAGGTCAACCAGGCGGTTGCTGTAGCCCCATTCGTTGTCGTACCAGCCCAGAACCTTGACCATGTTCCCGTTCGCATTGGTCAGACCCGCGTCGAAGATGCACGACGCCGGATCGGTGACGATGTCCGTGGAGACGATCGGGTCCTCCGTGTACTGAAGAATCCCCTTGAGCGGGCCGTCCGCCGCCGCCTTTACGGCCGCGTTGATCTCTTCCTTCGTTGCGGCCGTCTTGAGTTCCACCGTGAGATCGGTAGCAGATCCCGTGGGAACCGGAACCCGCATCGCGTAACCGTCCAACTTGCCCTTCAGGTGCGGGAGCACGAGGCCGATCGCCTTGGCAGCACCGGTGCTCGTTGGGATCATGTTGACCGCGGCTGCCCGAGCACGACGCAGATCGCTGTGCGGGAAGTCCAGAATCCGCTGATCGTTGGTGTACGCGTGAATCGTCGTCATCAATCCCCGCTCGATCCCGAAAGCATCGTCGATTACCTTCGCCATGGGGGCCAGACAGTTGGTCGTGCACGAGGCGTTCGAGATGATGACGTCCTTCGCGGGGTCGTAATCGCCGTCGTTGACCCCCATCACGATGGTGATGTCCTCCCCTTTCGCGGGGGCCGAGATGATGACTTTCTTCGCGCCGGCGGTCACATGCTTACGAGCCTCGTCCGCGTCCGTGAAGAACCCGGTCGACTCGATGACCACGTCGGCGCCGACTTTGGCCCACGGCAGCGCTGCCGGATCACGTTCGGCGAATACCGGAATGACCGTCCCATCGACCGTGATCTGCCCTTCCCCAGCTTCGACCGGAACACCGATGCGGCCCAGGATCGAGTCGTATTTGAGTAGGTGCGCCAACGTCTTGGTATCGGTGAGGTCGTTGATGCCCACCACCTGGACGTCGGCCCCGCTCGCCAGAAGGGCGCGGAAGAAGTTGCGCCCGATACGTCCGAATCCATTGATACCGACCTTGATGGTCACAGCAGTCTCCTCGAGTCGCTCCGCACCGTTAACGTGATCGACGCGTCGTCGCGCCGGGCATTCACCCGGGACGGACTCGCGACTGTCGGGCGGGTAACGGTTTCCACGCCGACAACGCTTACATCTTAGTGATGAAGGTTACGTCGCCGTGTCCGTGGTGTGTCAGTCGTCTGCCAGGTCGGCGTCGACGAGGGCTGCCTCCGTGTCGGGGATTCCCAATTCGGCCGCCCGCTTGTCGGCCAATGCCAACAAGCGACGGATTCGACCGGCGATCGCGTCTTTGGTCATCGGCGGATCCGCGAGGGCACCCAGTTCTTCCAGGCTGGCCTGTTGGTTGTCCATGCGGAGCCGCCCTGCGACAACGAGATGGTCGGGTACGTCATCCGCCAGGATCTCCAAGGCTCGGCCAACCCGGGCGCTGGCGGCGACCGCGGCACGAGCCGAGCGTCGAAGGTTCGCGTCGTCGAAGTTCGCGAGACGATTCGCCGTCGCCCGCACCTCGCGACGCATACGCCGTTCCTCCCATGCCAGGACTGATTCGTGCGCCCCCATCCGGGTGAGGAGCGCGCCGATGGCGTCCCCATCTCGGATCACCACGCGGTCGACGCCGCGAACCTCGCGGGACTTGGCTGCGATGCCCAACCTCCGCGCCGCGCCGACCAGTGCCAATGCCGCCTCCGGCCCCGGTGCCGTGACCTCCAACGATGACGACCGTCCGGGTTCGGTCAGCGAGCCGTGCGCGAGGAACGCGCCGCGCCAGGCAGACTCGCAGTCGCACAGCCCGCCTGCCACGATCGCTGGCGGCAGCCCACGAACCGGACGCCCACTTCCGTCCACGATGCCCGTTTGCTTGGCCAAGGCTTCGCCTCCGGACGTCACGCGCACCAGGTATCGAGTGCCCTTACGTATGCCGGTTCCTTGCACCATCGCCACTTCGCTGTCGTGACCGTAGATATCGAAGATGTCCTTACGCAGGCGACGAGCGATGGCTCCAGCGTCGACCTCGGCTTCGATGACGATCGCACCACTGACGATGTGTAGTGCCCCGCCGAAGCGCAGCAAGGTGGATACCTCCGCCTTGCGGCAGCACGTCTTGGTCACTTCGACGCGGCTGAGCTCATCCTTGACTGCGGCGGTCATCGCCATGGTGGCCGTTCCTCCCGTCATCCGGCGAGAACCGTACCGAAGACGTGCGCGAGCTTGTCGGGGTCGTGTCGATCGCCGATTCCCGCAACGTCCGCCTCCACGATCCGCGCGCCCCAGGCACGGCACGCCGCCTGGAGATTCGCCCTCGCCGACCGGTCCCCCGCGTGCCGGGAGTCGACGATCACGTCGTCGAATCTCATTCGTGGGGCGTGCGCCCTGATGGCTTCGATGTGCTCAGCGGGCGAGAAGTCTCCGGTCTCGCCCTCCTGAGGATTCAGATTGAGCACCAGGATTCGTCTTCCCCGCGCACCCGCCACCCGCACGCCCTGCTCGGGCATCACCAGATGCGGCATCAATGAGGTGAACCACGAACCTGGACCGAGCACGATGACGTCCGCATCGTCGATCGCTTCGAGTGCGGCCGGGCACGGCCGCACATCGCCCGGGTGAAGGCTCACGCCCTCAACCCGCCCTGGTGTCGTCGCGACCTCCACCTGGCCTCGAACCTCCTGCAGCGCTTGCGGTTCTCGTGGGTCGTGACCGCGGATGAGCGCGACGATCTCCAGCGGGTCGAGACTGCAGGGCAGAACCCGTCCCACCGCTCCGACGAGGGCTCCCATCTCATCCAGACCGGCCACCGGATCCGAACTGCTCTCCCAAAGTGCGGCCATCAGCAGGTTGCCGACCGCATGGCCACCGAGCTCTCCTTCTCCCGTGAATCGGTATTGCAGTACGTCCGCCCACGCTCGCGACGCCGCGTCCTGAGCACACAACGCGGCGACCGCCATGCGCAGATCTCCGGGCGGCAAGATGCCGAAATCCCGGCGAAGTCGGCCGCTCGAACCACCGTCGTCGGCGACTCCGACGACCGCGGTGATGCGGTCGGTGACACCGCGCAGCGCTTGCAGGGTCACCGCGAGTCCATGACCGCCACCTAACGCGACGACGGCAGGTGGCCCCTGGCCGACCGGATCCCCCATGCCTATTCCTTGCCGATATCGCGATGCTCGACACCGATGACGACATTCGGCGCCTCCAGCGTCCGAGAGAGTGTCTCGACGAGGGCCACGCTTCGGTGCTTTCCCCCAGTGCAGCCGACGGCGACTGTCACAAAGCGCTTGCCCTCGCGCAGGTATCCATCCCTGGTTGTGCGAACGAGGGCGGCGAGATGGTCGAGAAATTCCTGCGCCCCCTCTGCCGCAACGACTGCATTCGCGACATCGGGATCCTGGCCCGTGCGGTCGCGCAGGCGCTCGTCCCAGTAGGGATTAGGGAGGAAGCGGGCATCGGCCACCATGTCGGCGTCGACCGGGATACCGTGCTTGAACCCGAACGACATGACCGTGATGCGCAGACGCTCGTCGGGATCGGCGAACGCGGCATCGATCGCCCGGCGGAGTTCGTGAACATTCAACGCGGTCGTGTCGATGACCAGGTCGGCTCGAGAGCGCAGGTCTCCCAGGACGAGACGCTCCTTGCGAAGCCCGTCGAGGATCCGCGCACCCTGCTGCAAGGGATGCGGCCGACGAGAAGACTCGAAGCGCCGCACGAGGCACTCCTCGGATGCCTCCAGGAACAGCACCCGAACATGAACGCCGGCAGACAGGAGTCCGTCGATGGCCTCCGCAAGTTGGGGGAAGAACGAACCACCGCGCGCATCAACGACCACGGCGATGCGCTGAACATCCGGGTTGTCCTCGGCGACCGCAATGGCTGCACCGAGAAGCATCGGTGGAATGTTGTCCATGACGAACCAACCGGCGTCCTCGAGGGCCCGCGCCGCGGTCGATCGCCCCGCACCGGACATGCCCGTCACCAGGAGTACGTCGAAGGAAGCTTCCGGCTCACTCATTGGACAGCCCATCCTCACCTGCGTCCAAAGCATCGGGTTGCGCCGACGCTAGCGCGCCGAGGATCGTCGCCGCCAGGTTGGGGCCGATTCCAGGTACCTCCTGCAACTCTTCCACCGTGGCTGCGGCAATGCCCTTGACCGAACCGAAATGCCGCACGAGCGCCTTGGCCTTGATCGGGCCGAGTCCGGAAATGTCGTCCAGCGCGCTCCGACGGCCACGCGCGCCCCGGCGCTTCCTGTGGAATGAGACGGCAGTCCGGTGTGCCTCGTCTCGTACTCGCTGCAACAGGTACAGCGCTTCGCTTGTCCGAGGGAGGATCACCGGATCCGAGGAATCCGGCAGCCACACCTCCTCCAGCCTCTTGGCGAGGCCCACGACCGGTATGTCACCTGCTCCGACGTCCATCAACGCCACCTGGGCCGCGCAGACCTGAGGTGCTCCGCCATCGATGACGAGCAGACCCGGTGGATAGGCGAACGTACGTCGCTGCCCATCAGCATCCGTCGAGTGCGCGAATCGCCGCTCCACAACCTCCCGGACGGCGGTGAGGTCGTCGGCTCCCGGAGTCTTGATGATGAAGGAGCGGTAGTCCCGCTTCCTGGGCAATCCGTCCTCGAAAACCACGAGCGAAGCGACAGTGTCGGTGCCCTGCAGGGTTGAGATGTCGATGCACTCGATCCGCAAGGGCGCCTCACTTAACTGCAGGTACTCCTGCAATTCCGCCAGCGCCTCGCTACGCGCCGTCAGGTCGTTCGACCTCTTCAATCGATGGCGAGCAAGGACCTCCTGGGCATTGGTGACAGCGGTCTCCATCAGGGTTCGCTTGTCTCCACGTTGGGGAACGCGAATATGCACTGGTCCACCACGGCGTTCACTCAGCCAAGCAGCCAGGGCGGCGATGTCTTCGGGTTCACAGGACACCAGGATCTCGCGCGGTGGGCGTGCCGTGTCGATCTCCATTCCCTCTCGACCGCTGTAGATCCGCTGAAGTACGCGCTCCATGTACCCATCCAGAGGGATGTCCTCTGCCTTCTCGACGATGAAACTTCGTTCACCGACGAGGCGGCCGGCTCGCACATGGAAGACCTGCACACCGATCTCCAAGACCTCGTCATGAAGGGCAACGAGATCGGCATCCGTTCCGTCATCGAAGACGACGGCGTTGCGCTCCATAGCGCGACGAAGAGCTCCCAGTCGATCGCGCAGTCGTGCAGCCTCCTCGTACTCCTCGTTTCGCGAGGCCTCGTGCATGGCACTCTGGAGTTGTCCGGTGATCGCCTTCGTGTTCCCGGTGAGGAACTTGCACAGATCCTCGACGCTGCGTCGGTAGGCCTGCGCATCTATGCGACCAACACACGGAGCACTGCACTTGCCGATGTAGCCCAGGAGGCACGGCCTTCCCAGGAGAGCGGCCTGCCGGAAGACCCCATCTCGACATGTGCGGACGCCGAAAACCTTGGACAACTCGTCCAAGGTCTCTCGAATGGCCCATGCGTGCGCGTATGGGCCGAAGTACCGAGTGCCCTTCTTGCGAGGTTCCCGCACGACTGCCGCCCGGGGGAATTCCTCACCCACGGTGACGGCCAGGTATGGATACGACTTGTCGTCGCGGTACCTGACATTGAAGCGTGGTTCGTACTCCTTGATCCAGGTGAACTCCAGGGCGAGGGCTTCGACCTCGTTCGCAACGACTACCCAGTCGACCGACGATGCCGACGTCACCATCGACTGGGTGCGCGGGTGCAAGGTTGCGAAATCCGCAAAGTACGAGTTCAGGCGAGACCGTAGGGAGCGCGCCTTACCGACGTAGACGACGCGACCGTGTTCATCTCGGAAGCGGTACACACCGGGGCTCGTCGGTATCGAGCCGGGCTCGGGTCGATAGGCGCTCGGATCGGTCATCGTGGGCAACCTAGCCCAGCGCCACTACCCCAAGAAGACGGCGTCGCCCTGTACCCGCACGGCGACGGCCGGCAGTCCCGACGAGGCAGGTCCGGCAATGACGGAGCCATCCTGGGCCGAGAACAACGATCCGTGACACGGGCACAGGATCTCGTTCGCCTCGACGGTGGACACCAAACACCCTTGATGCGGGCAGACCGCGCTAAACGCCTTGATGTCCCCATCGGTGGGTTGGACCACCACCACGGGCGGCTCCGGGATCACGACACCACCTTCGACCGGCACCTCACCGACGGTCGCAAGTTGCTCCCCCGCATCCGCCTGCACTTCCTCTTGCCCGACCGCTTCGGCGACCGCTGCTTCCTCCTGCGTCGCATCCTCGGTCGGCGCGCCGGACTCACTGCCCCCGCAGGCGACAAGGACGCCACCCACGGCGACCACACCACCCGCGGCCAGGACCTTCCGACGCGGAAGCCTCACTACTCGTGTCATGTCGTTATGCGCCATGCGCGGCACACTACGTCACGCTCCCCGTCTACGCGACTCAGCGGGGCACGAGTGAGTACCTACAACCCAAGTAGCGGCCGCAGATAAGCACCCGTGTGGCTCTCCGGCACCTCAGCCACTTCCTCGGGTGTGCCGGTGGCCACGACAGTGCCGCCACCCGATCCCCCCTCGGGACCTAGGTCGATCACATAGTCCGCTGACTTGATGACATCGAGATTGTGTTCGATGACGATCACCGTATTGCCCTTGTCCACCAGGGACTGAAGAACGCCCAATAGCTTGCGAATGTCCTCGAAGTGGAGCCCCGTCGTCGGTTCGTCGAGCACGTAGACGGTTCGGCCGGTGGACCGTTTCTGCAACTCACTTGCAAGCTTGACGCGCTGAGCCTCCCCTCCTGAGAGAGTGGGGGCCGACTGACCCATCCGCACGTAGCCGAGGCCTACATCAACCAACGTCGATAGATGGCGCGCGATCGCCGGCACGGCCGCGAAGAAGTCGAGCGCCTCCTCGATAGGCATGTCCAACACCTCTGCGATGGTCTTGCCCTTGTAGTGCACCTCGAGGGTCTCGCGGTTGTATCGATCTCCATGACACACCTCGCACGGAACATAGACATCCGGAAGGAAGTTCATCTCAATCTTGATCGTTCCGTCACCCGAGCACGCCTCGCATCTACCGCCCTTGACGTTGAAGGAGAAACGCCCTGGTTGATATCCGCGCACCTTGGCCTCGGGTGTCGCGGCGAACAATTTCCGAATGTGATCGAAGACGCCGGTGTAGGTAGCCGGATTGCTGCGTGGTGTGCGGCCGATCGGACTTTGATCGACGTGGACGACCTTGTCGATGTCCTCGATGCCCTTGACGCTCGTGTGCTTGCCCGGGACTATCCGAGCACCGTTGAGGTCACGCGCCAAGACCGCGAAGAGGATGTCGTTGACCAGGGTGGATTTGCCCGAGCCGCTCACACCCGTGACGCACACGAAGTTGCCCAACGGGAACTTGACCGTCACGTTCTTCAGGTTGTGCTCTCGGGCACCGGTCACCGTCACCCAACCGCGGTCGCGTGGCCGGCGGATGCTGGGGATATCGATCGTGCGGCGTCCGGAAAGATACTGGCCCGTCAGCGACTCGGCCGACGCCAGGAGAGTGTCGACCGGCCCGTTGACCACTATCTGACCGCCGTGCTCACCCGCCCCCGGTCCGATGTCGACGATCCAATCAGCCACTCGAATCGTGTCTTCATCATGTTCGACGACGATCAAGGTGTTACCCAGGTCTCGCAGACGAATGAGCGTCTCGATGAGTCGGTGATTGTCGCGTTGATGCAATCCAATGCTGGGCTCATCCAGCACGTACAAGACACCCACCAGGCCCGAGCCAATCTGGGTTGCAAGCCGGATGCGCTGCGCCTCACCACCCGCCAACGTTCCGGCAGCCCTATCGAGGGATAGGTAGTGCAGTCCGACATCGACGAGGAACTGCAGCCGCTCATTCACTTCCTTCAGCACTCGCGAGGCGATCGCAGCGTCTCGATCGGACAGACGCAGTTCACGGAGAACGAGCGCGGCTTCACCGATCGGTAGCGCGGCCACTTCCGCGATCGATCGTCCAGCGATGGTGACGGCGAGTGAGAGTGGCTTGAGTCGGGTTCCCGCGCACGCCAGGCAAGGAACCTCTCGCATGAAGCCCTCGAACCGCTCACGCGACGCATCGGTCTCGGCTTCGGCGTGACGACGCTTGACGTATGGCACGACACCCTCGTATTCGGTGTAGTACGACCGTCGACGGCCATATCGGTTGCGGTACTGCACGTGGATCTGGTCCGGGTAGCCGGACAGGATCACCTTGCGTGCTCGTGCCGGCAACTTGCGCCATGGCGTATCGACGTCGACGCCGAGTTCCTCCGCGATAGCTTCCAGTAGCCGCGCGAAGTATCCGGAGACCGTCCCGCGCGACCACGGCGCGATGGCCCCATCGGCGAGACTGAGGTCGGGATCGGGGACGACGAGTTCCTCATCGACCTCGCGCATCGTGCCGAGTCCCGAGCACTCCGGACACGCACCGAAGGGGGAATTGAAGGAGAAGGAGCGGGGCTCGAGTTCCTCGAAGGACAGTCCATCTCGAGGACAGGCCAGATGCTCGGAATAGATCCGCTCCCTGTCAGGGTCGGACTCGGATCGATCGACGAAGTCCAGGACAACGTAGCCATGACCGAGTCCCAATGCCGTCTCGACGCTGTCCGTCAGACGCCGCCGGGACTCCGGGTTGACCGTCAGTCGATCGACGACCACTTCGACGGTGTGCTTCTCCTGCTTCTTTAGCTTCGGTACCTCGTCGAGGCCGTACACCACGCCGTCCACCCGGACGCGCGAGAACCCTTGGGTCTGCAGTTGCCGGAACAACTCGCCGTACTCGCCTTTGCGCTCACGGACGAGGGGCGCCAAGACCTGGAACTTGGTCTTGGCCGGTAGCTCGAGAACCCGATCGACGATCTGCTGGGGCGTCTGTCGACTGATGGGGTCCCCACACACGGGACAGTGCGGCTTGCCAATGCGTGCGTACAAAAGCCGCAGATAGTCGTATACCTCCGTGATGGTGCCAACAGTCGACCGAGGATTCCGAGACGTGGACTTCTGATCGATGGACACCGCGGGAGACAAGCCCTCGATGAAGTCCACGTCCGGCTTGTCCATCTGTCCCAGGAATTGACGCGCGTACGCGGACAAACTTTCGACGTACCGGCGCTGTCCCTCGGCGAAGATCGTGTCGAACGCCAGCGATGATTTGCCCGACCCCGACAAACCGGTGAAGACGATGAGGGCGTCCCGGGGCATCTCGAGCGAGACATCCTTGAGGTTGTGCTCCCGCGCTCCTCGCACGATCAACTGGTCCCCGACCACGCTCACCCCTTCCACCGTGTCGCCTCGCTATCGTGCCCGTCATGTACACAGGCCACGTCAGCGTAGGCGGTCCTGCCGACGTCCGCGAACTCCAACGCCTGACCATCAGCAAGCTCGCCGTCGGGCCTATGGACAACAACGCCTATGTCCTGAGGTGCTCCGCCACCGGGGCCCAGGTACTGATCGATGCAGCCGCCGAACCCGAACGCTTGATGGAATTAGTCGGCCCTGGTGGACTCGAGGCGATCATCACGACGCACCGCCATGAGGATCACTGGAGTGCGCTAGCGGAGATTCACGGGCGTACCGGAGCCCCGGTATACGCACATACGGCGGATGCCGCAGCGATCGGTGTGCCGGTTGATCACCCAGTAGGCGATGGACAGGTCATCACCTTCGGAGAATGCGCGCTGTCCATCATCCACCTCGTCGGTCACACACCCGGCTCCATCGTGCTGGCATACGACGACCCGACCGGCCACCATCACCTGTTCACCGGCGACTGCCTCTTCCCCGGCGGGGTAGGACGTACATGGTCGCCCCAGGACTTCACGTCCCTCCTGGACGGTGTCATAGCGCGTATCTTCGATCGCTACGACGACGAAACGTGGATTTATCCCGGACACGGGGACGACACCATCCTCGGACATGAACGGCCGCACTTGACCGACTGGAGAGATCGTGGCTGGTGACGCTCCCCCACCCACTTCCGGAACGTCACAGCAGCACCACCACACGCGGATCGATCGAGTCTGGCATGCACTGACACACCAGCATCCGGATCCCGACAACCCCAAACAGGTGCGAGCCGCTCAGCGACTCAACAGCTACGAGAACAAGACCGCGTGGACCATGGTCATCTTGTCCATCGTCTACCTGGTGCTGTACTCCTTCTACGTCCTGGAACCAGACCTGACCGATGCTCAACAAGCCTGGTTGAACACGGGCATGAACATAATCTGGTTCACCTTCATCGCGGACCTGCTGATCCGCGCCACACTGGCACCACACTTCTTCGCCTATCTCGTGCACCATCCGATCGACGTCATTGCGGTTGCCATACCGGCTCTTCGGGTGTTGCGGGTGCTGCGAGTCCTGACAGCCGGACAGTGGTTGATCAGTCGGGGCAGCCGCCTTCGTTTCGGTCGGACGGCGACCGCCGTGGTCATCGCGGTCATCTTCATCAGCTATCTGAGTGCGCTTGCCGTCCTTAACGCCGAACGCAGTTCCCCTGGTTCGAACATCGAGACGTTTCCCGAAGCCCTGTGGTGGTCCGTTGTCACCATGTCAACCGTCGGCTACGGGGAGTACTACCCGGTAACGGTCAATGGCAGGATCATTGCCACCGGTGTGATGGTGGTGGGGATCTCGCTTCTCGGTCTCGTCGGCGCATCCGTGGCGTCGTCGGTGATCAGCCGACTCAGCGGGAAGACGCAAGAGGGCCAAGACGAGGTCAAGGCACAGATCCTGGCGCTGACGAACGAAGTGGCTGCCCTGCGTCAGGAACTTGCGGACGCCGGTCTCACGGGGCGGACTACTCCGACCTCTCCTCCGGCGGATCGGTTAGACGGCCAGCATGGGCGACCGCCGTCGGATCCTTCCTTGTCTTGATCCACGACGCGATCGCTACGACCACCAGCACGACGGCGATGAACGCGAGGCTCCACGTGGTCTCGATCTTCGGCACGGTCTCGGGAAACACCTCGTGGAAGTAGGTCAAGATCAGCTTGATGCCGATGAAGATCAAGATGACCGACAACCCCGTCGACAGGTAGACGAGTTTGTCCAGAAGTCCCTTCAGTAGGAAGTACAACGCACGCAGACCCAGGAGGGCGAATGCATTCGCCGCGAAGACGAGGTACGGCTCCTGAGTAACCCCGAACGTGGCCGGAATGGAGTCGAGGGCGAACAGTAGGTCTGTTCCGCCGATCGCAACCATCACCAAAAGCAGCGGCGTCGCGACCCTCACCCCATCGATCCGCGTGAAGAGCTTGGTGCCGTCATAGTGTTCGGAGAAGCGGAATCTCTTGCGGACGTTGCGAATGATGAAGTTGTCCATCGGATCCGGGTCCTCATTGCGGTGCCTCATCAACTGGACACCGGTCCACAGCAGGAGCGCCCCGAACAGGACAAAGGTGAATGCGAACATCGAGATAGCGGCCGCGCCGATCGCGATGAAGATGGCCCGCATGACCAATGCCAAGACGACGCCAACCAGCAGCACCCTCTGGTGCAAGACCGACGGCGTTCGAAACTGCGTCAAGATGATGATGAAGACGAAGAGGTTATCCACGCTGAGCGACTTCTCGACCAGGTAGGCCGTGAAGTACTGCGTTCCGAAAGCAGAACCCGCTGAGCTCCACACCCATACTCCGAAGGCGATTGCCACACCGATGTAGAAGACGCTCCAGAGAACGGCTTCTTTGAACATGACATCGTGCGGCTTGCGACTCACCGTGACGAAGTCCAGGACTATCAGCACTGCGATCCCACCGATCGTCAGCGCCCACAGGGACAGTGGAACGGACACGGGGTCTCCCATTCGTCACGAAGGTGCTCAGGCCCGACTTAGCGACCAGCGATGCAGAGCGTAGGTCACCCGCCCCGATCTACCCGGTCGCCTCGCGCATGGATCGCAATTCGGCCTTCAAGTCGGAGACCTCGTCCCTGATCCGCGCGGCTAGTTCGAATTGGAGATCACCAGCCGCGGCGTGCATTTGAGCGGTCAATTGCTCGATCAGGCTCACCAGGTCCCCCTCGGCCATCGAAGCCGTTCGACGCACCGGCTTCGACGTTGTCGTCGCCGCACCGATCAACGCCTCCGTGTCGGCTTCCTCTCGCACCAAGAGGTCGGTGATGTCAGCGATTCGCTTGCGCAAGGGCTGAGGATCGATGCCGTGCTCGAGGTTGTAGGCAACTTGCTTGGCTCGACGCCTGTTCGTCTCATCGATGGCTTGCCGCATTGAGGGCGTGACGGAGTCCGCGTACATGTGGACCTGGCCCGAAACATTGCGAGCGGCCCGACCGATCGTCTGGATGAGCGACGTCTCCGACCGAAGGAAGCCCTCCTTGTCCGCATCCAGAATCGCGACGAGCGACACCTCGGGTAGATCTAGCCCCTCACGCAGCAGGTTGATGCCGACCAGGACGTCGAAGACCCCTGCGCGCAACTCACGCAGTAACTCCACTCGGCGCAAGGTGTCCACTTCCGAGTGCAAGTACTGGACCCGAATACCGTTCTCGGAGAGGTAATCGGTCAAGTCTTCGGCCATGCGCTTGGTCAGGGTCGTGACCAGTGCCCTCTCCCCTCTCTCCGCTCGAAGCCTCACCTCGTGCATGAGATCGTCGATCTGACCCTCTGTCGGCTTGACCACGACCTCGGGATCGACCAACCCGGTGGGCCGAATCACCTGCTCGACCACATCTCCTTCGACCTTCTGTAACTCATACGATCCAGGAGTCGCAGACAGATAGACCGTCTGACCGATGCGCTCGGTGAACTCGTCCCATTTCAACGGGCGGTTATCCAAAGCAGACGGCAACCGGAAGCCGTGCTCCACCAAGGTCCGCTTGCGTGACATATCCCCCTCGTACATCGCACCGATCTGTGGCACCGTCACATGCGACTCGTCGATCACCAAGAGGAAGTCCTCCGGGAAATAGTCCAAGAGGCAGTTGGGTGCCGATCCTGCTGGGCGCCCGTCGATATGCCGTGAGTAGTTCTCGATGCCGGAGCAGGTGCCGACCTGGCGCATCATCTCGATGTCATAGCTGGTCCGCATGCGCAATCTCTGGGCCTCCAGCAGCTTTCCCTGTGCCTCCAGCTCCGTTAAGCGCTCCCGCAACTCATCTTCGATCCCCTGGATAGCACGATCCATGCGCTCCGGTCCCGCAACGTAGTGGGATGCCGGGAACACGTAAATCTCCTGGTCCTCGGTCAGGATCTCCCCCGTCACCGGGTGCAAAGTCATCAGGCGTTCGATCTCGTCACCGAACATTTCGATGCGTACCGGGTGCTCCTCGTACATCGGAAAGACCTCAAGCGTGTCACCACGGACGCGGAAGGTTCCCCGCTCGAAGGCGATGTCATTTCGGGAGTACTGGATGTCGACGAACCGACGTAGGAGCGCGTCTCGCTCGATCTCCTCTCCAACTCGAAGTCGAACCATTCGATCCACGTACTCCTGTGGCGTGCCTAGTCCGTAAATGGCCGACACGGATGCGACGACCAGAACGTCCCGGCGCGTCAAGAGGGAGTTCGTGGCCGAATGACGAAGCCTCTCGACTTCTTCATTGATCGAGGAATCCTTCTCGATGTAGGTGTCGGTTTGTGGTACGTACGCTTCGGGTTGGTAGTAGTCGTAGTAGGAGACGAAGTACTCCACGGCGTTGTTTGGCAGTAGCTCGCGGAATTCGGTGGCTAGTTGTGCAGCGAGTGTCTTGTTGGGTGCCATCACCAAAGTCGGACGCTGCAGGCGCTCGACCAGCCACGCGGTCGTCGCGGACTTGCCCGTCCCCGTGGCGCCGAGGAGCACCGCATGCCGGTCACCCGCCTCGATACGTCGAGCCAACTCCTCGATCGCCTGTGGCTGGTCGCCCGACGGTTGGAAATCGGAGATGACTTCGAACGGTGCGACCGTGCGCTGCAGATCGGTGATGGGACGTGTCATTGCCTCAGCCAGTTCACCCAGAGGGCATCGACCTGACGCTGAGTCTGCGCCACGGTTCCCGCATTGTCGATCACGTGGTCGGCCGCATCGAGGCGTCGTTCCCGAGAAGCCTGGCGCGACATCCGCGCGTGGACATCATCGTCAGACAAACCCCGAGCGACGGCGCGTTCCACCTGCACACTCTCGGGGACGTCGACGACCACCACGAGGTCCACGAGAGAGACCTGACCGGTCTCCACGAGCAGGGGCATCTCGTAGACCACAACCGGAGCCGAGGCCTCGCCCGCTTCTAGCTCGACCTCGGCCAGTTCTCGGATGGCCGGATGGGTGATCTCATTCAAGTGGCGCGTGCCGCGTTCGCTCGCAAAGGCTCGCTCGGCGAGAAGGGCACGATCCAACGTCCCGTCGCTGTTGACGATGTCCGAACCGAACTCCTCCGCCAACCGCGCGAGCACAGGAGAGCCG
The DNA here is from genome assembly GCA_964385255.1 of uncultured Rubrivirga sp. Classification (GTDB taxonomy): domain Bacteria; phylum Actinomycetota; class Actinomycetes; order S36-B12; family S36-B12; genus S36-B12. Next base: position 129,540 of record CAYLOH010000002.1, read on the forward strand.
GGCTCGACGACGCGACGCGCCAATGCGTCAGCGTCGACGATGGTTGCGCCCTTGTCGGCGAACATGGCAGCGACGGTGGACTTACCCGAGCCGATTCCCCCGGTCAGCCCGACGCGCACCGTGCGGGCTTCTCGCTACTCGGTGGTGAGCTTGTCGCGGAGGGCCTGCAGCGCCTCGTCCGAGGCCAAGGATCCCTCTGACTCGCTGCTCGCAGATGAGTAGCTGGTCGCCTCACCGCTTTCCACGGCGGCGGCCTGGTCGGCTTCCTGGGCTTCGGCCATCTGCTTGCGATGCGCCTCCCAGCGAGCATGAGCGTCGGCGTACTCCTGCTCCCACGCAGTGCGCTGATCCTCGAAGCCGGCCTTCCATTCGCCCGTCTCGGGGTCGAAACCGTCCGGACCGATGTAGTTGCCGGCCTCGTCGAACGCCGGAGCCATGCCGTACAGGTAGGGGTCGAACTCCTCCGAGGCTTCGGTGTCCCCGGAATCATTCGCCTGCTTGAGAGAAAGCGAGATTCGGCGACGCTCGAGGTCGATGTCGATCACCTTGACGAACAACTCATCGCCCACCTGGACGATCTGCTCGGGCAATTCGATGTGCCGCTCGGCCAGTTCCGAGATGTGGACCAGTCCCTCGATGCCCTCGTCCACGCGCACGAATGCCCCGAACGGAACGAGCTTGGTGACCTTCCCCGACACGACCTGGTTGAGCTGGTGGGTGCGAGCGAAGTGCTGCCAGGGATCTTCCTGAGTGGCCTTCAACGACAAGGACACACGCTCGCGGTCCATGTCGACATCAAGAACCTCGACCGTGACCTCCTGGCCCACCTCGACGACCTCGGACGGGTGGTCGATGTGCTTCCACGACAACTCCGACACGTGCACCAGGCCATCCACTCCGCCGAGGTCGACGAAGGCGCCGAAGTTGACGATGCTGGACACGACGCCCGATCGGATCTGACCCTTCTGGAGTTGGGTCAAGAACGTCTGGCGCACCTCCGACTGGGTCTGCTCGAGCCACGCCCGGCGGGACAGGACCACGTTGTTGCGGTTCTTGTCCAATTCGATGATCTTCGCTTCGAGGGTCTTGCCGACGTAGGGCTGCAGATCGCGCACCCGACGCATCTCGACCAAGGAGGCCGGGAGGAACCCGCGCAGTCCGATGTCGAGGATCAGGCCGCCCTTGACAACCTCGATCACCTGACCTTCGACCACACCGTCTTCTTCCTTGACCTTCTCGATCGTGCCCCACGCCCGCTCGTACTGAGCCCGCTTCTTCGACAGAATCAGCCGACCCTCCTTGTCCTCCTTCTGAAGAACGAGAGCTTCGACAGAGTCACCGACGCCGACGACCTCGGAAGGGTCGACGTCGTGCTTGATGGACAGTTCGCGGGACGGAATCACGCCCTCGGTCTTATAGCCGATGTCCAGGAGCACTTCGTCGCGATCGACCTTGACGATGGTGCCCTCGACGATGTCGCCGTCGTTGAAGTACTTGATGGTCTCGTCAATGGCGGCGAGGAAATCATCGGCCGAACCGATGTCATTGATGGCCACCTGGGCCGGAGCAGCTGAACGGGCGGAGGTCGTAGGAACGGTCATGTAGGGGGGAATCCGATACGTCGTAGGTCTATCCAGCGGTCGCTGGGCCCCCCAAGGGTACGCGATTGCGCTTCGGCCCCACCCGCGGGGCCTTCGATCGGCCCGCTCAGTGGCCTGCGCTCTGCCAGTCCCGGCCAATCCCGACCGACACGTCGAGCGGCACGAGCAGGTCCGCGGCACCGGCCATCTCGCTGCGCACGATCGCCTCGACCTGCGACGCCTCGCCGCTGGCCACCTCGAGCACCAATTCATCGTGCACCTGCAGCAACAGCCTGCTGTTCAACTGCCGATCCGTGAGCGCCGCATGCACTCGCAGCATCGCCACCTTCACGATGTCCGCAGCCGTCCCCTGAATAGGGGCGTTCAGCGCCATGCGCTCAGCCATCTCGCGCCGCTGCCGGTTGTCGTGAGTCAGGTCCGGCAGGTAGCGGCGTCGCCCCAGCAGCGTCTCGGTGAAGCCAGCGCTTCGTGCTTGCTCCACGATCCCCGCCAAGTAGTCGCGCACCCCGCCAAATCGGGTGAAGTACTCATCCATCAGGTCCTGCGCCTCCGCAGGCGTGATCCGCAACTGCTGTGACAATCCATAGGCCGACAGGCCGTAGGCGAGGCCGTAACTCATCGCCTTGATCCGTCGGCGCATCTCCGGATCGACGTCGGACTCCTTGACGCCGAACACCTTCGACGCGACCGAGGTGTGCAGGTCCTCGCCTTCGGAGAAGGCGGCAATCAACCCCTCGTCACCGGAGGCATGGGCCATGATCCGCATCTCGATCTGGCTGTAGTCCGCGGTCATCAGCGACTCGAATCCCGCACCCACCACGAAACAGGCGCGGATTCGTCGCCCTGCCTCCGTGCGAATCGGAATGTTCTGCAGATTGGGGTCGGCGGACGACAGTCGACCGGTAGCGGCAGCCGTTTGCTTGAAGGTCGTGTGTATGCGCCCCTGGTCATCGGCCAGGGGCAACAGTCCATCGACGGTCTGTCGCAACTTCGAGACGTCACGCCACGCGAGTAGCTGCTCGAGAACCGGATCCTCGGTCGCGATGAAAAGGTTCTGCAGCGCTTCAGCATCGGTGGTGTAGCCGGTCTTGATCTTCTTGGTCTTCGGCAGTCCGCGCTCGACGAACAGCACTTCCTGCAGTTGCTTGGGCGATCCGAGATTGAACGAGTGGCCGACGATGCGGTGGGCTTGTTCCTCCGCACGGCGCATGGACTCGGCGAACTCGGCCGACAGACCCTGAAGTTGCTGCCGATCGACGGCGATCCCCGCGTGCTCCATTCGAGCCAACAACCCCGCCAGCGGGATCTCCATGTCGCGCAGCAGGGGCGTGAGGCTCTCGGCGTCCAAACGTCGCTGCAATTCGTCCCCAACGCGGTCGATCGCGTACGCCGCCCGAGCAAGACTGTGCAGCTGTGCGGAATCGTCCGCGTCGAGGGCGAGTTGGCCGTCGTCGCTGCCCGACTGCTCGATTGCCGATCCGAGTATGCGCTCACATATGTCGTCGAGGGAATACGAGCGAGCCCCCGGGGAGTCGAGGTAGGCGGCCAACGCGGTGTCCATCGTGACGCCCTCGATCAGCGTCGCGCCCCCCGAGAACTCCAGCACCGCAAGGTCCGGGCCCTTCACGTCGTGAACGCGCTTATCGACGTCAGCGCGAGCCAGCCATTCGAAGACAGCGGCGCGATCTCGGGAGTCGTCGGTGGCGATGGCCAACAGGTGCCCGTCGGCGCAGACGCCGATACCCGACACATCCCCGCGACCTGCCGACCAACTCCCCCCTATCGCCACGGCCGCGCGGGTGATCGACGCCAGCGCCTTCGCCGCACCCCCGGCGGCTACCACGTCGATGTCGGGCAGATCGTCGGGCACCGGAGTGCTCGAGCTGCTGGAGTCGTGCCCGCCCACCGCGTGGGGTAACACGTCGATCCGACTCCGCAGTGCCGAGAACTGCAACGCCTCGAACAACGTGTCGAGCTCCGGTCGGGACCAGTCGCGCCACTGCAGACCGTCAACGGTGACGTCGAGCGGGACATCCCGAATCAGTTCAGTCAACTCTCGATTGACCAGCACCTGCGGCACTGACGCACGCAGCGCCTCCCCCACCTTGCCGCCCACCTCATCGACTCGATCCACCAACGCGGCCAAGCTGCCGTACGTGGTCAACCACTTCACCGCCGTCTTCTCGCCAACGCCGGGTATCCCGGGCAGGTTGTCACTGGGATCCCCGCGCAGGGCCGCGAAGTCGGGGTACTGGCCGGGGGTGAGTCCGTACTTCTCCTCGATCGCCTCGGGGGTCATCCGTGCCAAGTCCGAGACACCCTTCTTCGGGTAGAGGACGGTGGTGTGGGCATCGACGAGTTGGAAGGTGTCTCGGTCTCCGCTGACGATCTCCACCTCCAGGCCGTGCCCGGTTGCCTGGTGCGCGAGCGTCGCGATGACGTCGTCGGCCTCGAATCCCTCGACTTCGAGGGTCGTGATGCCCAGAGCGCGGACGACCTCCTTGATCAACTCGACTTGACCCTTGAACTCCGGCGGCGACGACGCTCGCGTGGCCTTGTACTCGGCGAACCGCTCAGTGCGAAAGCTCCTGCGCGAGACGTCGAAAGCCACCGCCACGTGCGTGGGCTTCTCGTCGCGCAGCACGTTCACCAGCATCGACGTGAATCCGTACACCGCATTCGTGGGCTGCCCGGTCGACGTGCTGAAGCTCTCCACCGGCAACGCGTAAAAGGCTCGATACGCAAGCGAGTGCCCGTCGAGAAGCAGCAAACCGGCCCCGTCCATTCGCGGATCATAGGCGCGCTTTGGCTCTAGGCTGCCGACGTGACCGACGAGGTAGTGCCTGCTGAAGTACCTGCGGAATTCGCCCAACTCGGGGTGGGTGCACTCGCCGAGAAGATGGGGATTGAGATCACGTCGGCATCGGCCGAAAGGGTTGTGGGGACGATGCCCGTGATCGGCAACACCCAGCCGTACGGCCTGCTCCACGGGGGCGCGAGTGCCGTTCTGGCGGAGACCCTGGGGTCGATCCATGCCGCCTTCAATGCCGGGCCGGACAACATCGTGGTCGGAGTGGATCTCAACTGCACACACCATCGTTCGGCGACGACGGGTGTGGTGACCGGCGAGGCCACCACACTGTCCGCTGGTCGCACCGTCGTCAGTTCCGATGTCCGAATCGTCAACGAGAGCGGCCAACCCGTGTGTACGGCGCGGCTCACCTGCCTGGTTCGACCCCGTCCCTCTGCGGGCACGAAGTCGTAACGAAAATCCCCCAAACCGCCCAAGACCACCCCCTGCGGCCGGGAACCGGGCTAGGGTTTCGTGATCGTTTCGGGCGGCATGGGTCGCCTGAGTCAGTTCGCCAGCCTGGAGGTCCCTTGCTCGCCCGAGCCCGCGGTACGGCAGGCGCCCTCGTGCTGGCGATCCTGTCCGCTCTCGGCTTCGCGCTCGTGGCATCGGCTCCCTCCCACGCGGCCGACACAGTTCTGGTGGGCTCCTTCACCGCCCCCGACGGGTCCCCCATCCCCGACGTCGCCATCACGGTCAGCAACGAGGACGGTTTCAGTGAAACCATCTCCAGCGACGCCGCGGGTGAGTTCTCCGCCGTCCTGCCCGGGGGTGGCACGTACCAGATCGACATCGATGTCTCAACTCTGCCGGCTGGCATCGCGCTGGAGAAGCCCGAGGACGAGAGCCGATCCCTGCTGGTCCTCGGTGGCGAGAAACGAATCCTGACGAAGTTGGTCGAGGGAGAAGGCGGCGGTGGCGGCGGTGGCGGCTTCATCAACGTCACGGGCAACCAGTTCCTGCAACTGCTGTTCGATGGCCTGCTTTTCGGGGTGATGATCGCCCTCGCCGCCCTCGGCTTGAACCTCGTCTTCGGCACGACGGGATTGACCAACTTCGCGCACGGTGATCTCGTCACCTTGGGCGCCTTCACTGCGCTGCTGCTCAACCTCGCCGGCGTCCACCTGATCATCGCCGCCCCGATCGCCGTCATCTTCTGCGCCATCGTCTTCGGCTGGGGTCAAAACAAGGTTCTGTGGCGTCCGCTGCGTAAGCGCAAGACCGGCCTGATCGCCATGATGATCATCTCCATCGGCCTGGCGATCGTCCTGCGGTACGCCGTGGCGCTGTTCTTCGGCGCAGCTCCCCAGACCTACAAGCAGTACGCCGGGCAGGTGGGTATCAGCCTCGGCCCGGTAACCGCGACTCCCAAGGCACTGATCCTCGCCGTCCTGGCGGTGATCACGCTCGTCGCCGCCGTCATCTGGGTGCAGAGGTCGCGGATCGGTAAGGCAACCAGAGCGGTCGCAGATAACCCCGCCCTGGCGTCGGCAACCGGTATCGATGTCGAGAAGGTCATCGCGGTCGTGTGGACCGTGTCCGCCGGACTCGCCGCCTTCGCGGGCATCTACCTGGGAATGACCCAAAACAGCGTGTGGAACATGGGTCAGCGGATCCTCTTGCTGATCTTCGCCTCGGTGATTCTCGGTGGTCTCGGCACCGTCTACGGTGCGATCGTCGGGGCCCTCGTCGTCGGCGTCTTCATCAACATGACCAGCCTGATCATTCCCACGGAAATGAAGACAGTGGGTGCCCTCTTCGTCATGATCATCATCTTGATGATCCGACCGCAAGGCCTTCTCGGTAGACGAGAGAGGGTGGGTTGACATGGATTGGGGATTCATTCTCACCCAGACGATGACCCAGGCCATCGGCATCACGGCCATCATCTACATCCTCGCCGCCATCGGTCTGAACGTTCAGTTCGGCTACGCGGGATTGCTCAACTTCGGACAGGTGATGTTCGTCGCTGCTGGCTCCTACGCCGTCGGCGTCATCGTGTTGACCTTCGACTTGAGCCTGTGGTTGTCGATCCTGGTAGCGATCCTCGTGGCGACCATTCTCGCCTTGCTGCTCGGCATTCCCACCCTGCGACTTCGGGCCGACTACCTGGCCATCGTGACAATCGCAGCCAGCGAGCTCTTCCGACTCACCGTGCGTTCCATCGCGTTCAAGGACGTGCTCGGTGGCGCACAGGGGCTCAACGGCAAGCTCGGCCAACAGTTCCACGACACCAACCCCCTTCCCGAGGACTTCCAGAGCCTGCCCATCCTCAGTTGGACCCGTCAGGACCTGTGGGTCGTGATCGTCGGTTGGCTGCTTGTCGCGGCCTTCACGCTCTTGGTGTGGCTGCTGGTTCGTAGCCCCTGGGGTCGCGTGGTCAAGGGCATCCGCGAGGACGAGGACGCCGTGGTGTCCTTGGGCAAGAACGTGTTCGTCTACAAACTGCAGGCCTTGATCCTGGGCGGCATCATCGCCGCCTTCGGCGGCATCGTGTGGGCCGTCGCCAAGCAGTCGGTCCAACCGGACACCTTCCAGCCGGACTTCACCTTCTTCGCCTACACGATCTTGTTGCTCGGCGGTGCGGCGCGGGTGTTCGGTCCGATCGTCGGCGGCATCATCTTCTGGTTCCTGCTTGCGGGCACGGGCGAGTTCCTGGGTCAAGCGATCCAGGCTGGGTGGATCGACTTCCTCCAGCCCACCGACGTCGGCAATATCCGGTTCATCTTGATGGGAGCCGGCCTGATCGCCTTGATGGTGTTCCGCCCGCAAGGCATATTCGGAGACAGGAAGGAGTTGGCTCTCGATGCCCGATAGTTCACAGACCGCCGGCTCCCGCGCCGAGCACGCCAAGGCCGTCCTAGCCTCCGTGGATCCCCGTCCGGGGGTCCCCAAACCCGATCCCATCCTGGTGGCCGATCACGTACGGCGGTCCTTCGGCGGCTTGACGGCGGTGGACGTCGAGCACGTGGAAATCCAGCGAGGCGCGATAACCGCCCTGATCGGCCCGAATGGTGCAGGTAAGACGACCTTCTTCAACCTGATCACCGGCTTCGACGCGGCCAACGAAGGCGCATGGACCTTCAACGGACGCCAGGTTGCCGGCACGGCGCCCTACCGCCTCGCCCGCATCGGGATGGTGCGCACCTTCCAGCTCACCAAGGCCTTGAGTCGCATGACGGTCATGGACAACATGCGATTGGGAGCCAAGCATCAAACAGGCGAGCACTTCTTCGCCGCGATCTTCCCGTTCCTGTGGACCGCCCAGGAGCAGAAGATCGCACAGCGCGCTACGGGCCTTCTGGAGCGCTTCAACCTCCAGGAGAAGACCGCCGACTTCGCGGGCTCGCTATCGGGAGGGCAGCGCAAGCTCCTAGAGATGGCCCGCGCACTCATGGCTGACCCCGAGCTGGTCATGCTCGATGAGCCGATGGCGGGCGTGAACCCCGCGCTCAAGCAGAGCCTTCTGGGACATATCAAGGCGATGCGCGAGGAAGGCACGACCGTGCTGTTCGTCGAGCACGACATGGATATGGTCCACGACATCTCCGACTGGGTGATCGTCATGGCCCAGGGCCAGGTCATCGCAGAAGGTCCACCGGACACGGTCATGAAGGACCAGGCGGTGATCGACGCCTACCTCGGCGCGCACCACGATTCGAATCTCACCGAGTCCGGCGAGGCTCTCACCGAGGACGGTGCACGATGAACTACACCGAGCCAGCAGACCTTCCCAACCCTGGGGATCCCAACGATCCCCACGAGTTCGAGACCGAACTCGACGTCAATGCCGATCAACTCGCTACCGGTCATCCGGCCACGCCTGAGCAAGTCCACAAGTCCCAGGCTCTCGGCGCTTTGGTGCGGGCCGACCAGTTGTTCGCGGGCTACTTCCCCGGTGTCAACATCCTCAACGGCGCCGACCTGTACGCCAAGGACGGCGAGCTCGTCGGCATCATCGGGCCCAATGGCGCTGGAAAGTCCACCCTCTTGAAGGCCATCTTCGGCCTCGTACACGTAAATGAAGGTGCAGTACTGCTGCGTGATGAGGACATCACGAACCTGCGCGCGGACCAACTCGTCAAGCGTGGCGTCGGCTTCGTGCCCCAGACCAACAACGTGTTCCCCTCTTTGACGATCGAAGAGAACATGGAGATGGGTGCCTTCCAGGACCCCAAGAGCTTCGGTGAGCGGTTCGACAAGGTGGTCGACCTATTCCCCACCCTGGGTGAGCGACGCAAGCAGCGTGCAGGTTCGCTGTCTGGCGGCGAGCGCCAGATGGTCGCCATGGGCCGCGCGCTGATGATGGAGCCCAGCGTCCTGCTGCTCGACGAGCCCAGCGCCGGTCTGTCGCCCGCGCTGCAGGACGAGGTATTCGTTCGTGTCCGCGAGATCAACAAGACCGGGGTGACGGTGATCATCGTTGAGCAGAACGCCCGGCGTTGCTTGCAGATCGTGGATCGCGGATACGTACTCGACCAGGGCAAGAACGCCTACACCGGCACCGGCAAGGATCTGGCCAACGATCCGAAGGTGGTCGAGTTGTACTTGGGCACTCTCGCAAAAGCCTGACCCGCGAACTGCCAGATTTTCAGGGTCGAACTGCCAGATTCTCGGGACTGAATTGCCAACATTCCTGGGTCGAACTGCCAGCCGCACACGGTGAACTTGCATGTAACGGAGTTGGTCAACGACGACGAGCGGTCACCAACGACGACGCAGTGCGGCGCCACGACGTGCCATGGCATCCCTTAGTTCGCGCAGAACCCGGTCGGGCTGTGACAGGTCATCCTTTCGGGCAACCACGATCTGCCAACCACAGGCCATGAGCGAAGCGCGGCGTGCGTCATCATGTTGCTGGGTCTCAACGTGCCAATCACCATCGAATTCCAGGCCAATGCGCAATCCGAGATATGCCAGGTCAATTCGCCTGACCTGTAAGTCCGGCAAGACTATCTCCGGATTGATCGCCGGTTCTGGCAGACCATTCGCCACAACAACCCATCGCAAGCGCGATTCCTGCGGTGATTCCACACCTTGCCTAACGAGCGGTGCCACCTCACGTGCTCGTACTATCCCCCGGCGTCCCCTTCCCCAAACGATCATGGCCGAAAGATCTTCTGGTGCTGCGTGGCCTTCATGGACCGCCCAATCGCCCATGGCCAGGAGGTGGTCTGGGCCTACTAGCGCGGCGCAGTCCAACCATGTCCGGGCGGGTGTCGTGACCGTGAGGGACTCCACTTCGGTGACGTGATCGGTTGGAATATCGATTGCGTGCCCATCAATTCCACGCCCGCGCCAGGCGCGGTCGTGGGCACCCCTACTCACAGAGACATTCCCGTGCTCAACGGCAGCAGCGGCGACGGGAGGAATGGGCATACCCCACAGGGCCGCAGCGCTCAGACCCACGAATACAGCGTCGGAGCGCCCGCGCGCCACGGCACCGCGACACACGGTTACCGCCGTCCTCCTGCCGATCAACCGACCGTCGATCTTCTGCCTCACGAGGCGAGATTGCGGTGTGGCAGATCACACGTACAGGGTGAACGGTGAACATGTGGACAGCCGGCCACTCACCGAGTCGCCTGTGGAGTACGTCCGAGCTCTCCTGCGAATGCCCGTGGAAACTCGCGCTCGGGAACCTGGCAGTTCGCCCCGTGATTCTTGGCAGTTCAAACCCGAGAAGTTGGCAGTTCAAACCCGAGAAGTTGGCAGTTCGCGGGGAGGGAAAGAGGTGGGGCCCTGCTTCCCGAAGGAAGCAGGGCCCCGAAGGTCGAGCAGCGTGCGTTGCCTTACGGCAGCGGCACGTCCGCGGTGACCTTGCCGATCTCTTCGAACTCGGTGTTCGAGGTGTACTCGTTCATCGAGATCGTGCCCTGAGCCAGATCGCCAAACTCGTTGAAATCGACCGGGCCAGTCACGCCCTGGAAGTCGATGTCGGAGCCAGCCTCGAGCAGGGCAACGCAGTCAGCCCACGTGGAGCACTGCTCGCCACCGTTGCCTGCAACCTGGGGCAGGAACTCGGCGATCGCGGTGCCGTCACCACAGCCGGCAGCCTGAGCAGCCAGCGCAATGAGCATCATGGCGTCGTAGGACTGTGCGCCGTAGGCGAAGTCCGTGAGGTCAGGATCGACCTCAAGCAGGCTCTCGTTGAACGCGGTGAGGTCAGCCTCGCCCGAAGGCACGCTCGCCTTGACACCGGTCATCGTGCCGGCCGGGAAATCCTCATACGCGGTGGTCGAGATGTTGCCGTCCACCAGGTAGATCTGGATGTCCTGCGGGCCTGCACCCTGCTTGATCATCTCCTGCAGGAGCTTGACCGACTCCTCGAAGCCGATAACGGTCACGGCCTGCGGAGCGCTTGCGACGACCTCGGCCACCTCGGCCTCGAAGGACGCAGCAGCGGGGTCGTACAGCAGGTCAGCGGTGATGGTGCCACCGGCGGCGCTGAAGTCCTTGACCACAGCGTCCTTCAGACCCTCACCGTACGGATCCTGAC
>CAYLOH010000003.1:0-2070 GCA_964385255.1 uncultured Rubrivirga sp.
TCGTCGTGCGCGTGCTCGTCACCGGTCAACGTCAATGTCGGGGTGCCCCCGATACCCAGTTCCCCGACCACGACGTCGCCAACCAGGGTGTCCCAGGAGGCCATGGCCGCCGTGGATTCGTGGACGATCGACGGGTCCACCCCCGAGACAGGTAGCGAGATGACGGTCGCGGCGACCGGTTCGCGTTCGACGGGGGTTCGATCGCCGGGGGTCTGCTGGCCGGGCAGCGAGCCCAGAACAGGGAGAGCCAGGCCGCCGGCCACGAGCGAAGGCACCAGGACCACGATGGCCACGGTTCGCCGCGTCGCGGATGGGCGCTTCATGGACCCTGCTGCTCCCTTCCTGGGGAAGACCTCGCCCCTGCGGTGAGCACGCGTGGCGGACGAGACATTGCTGACATATGGACGCAGCAACACGGTGCCACGGATCCGTCGGTTTCTCCAAGCCTCACACGGCCCACCCGTCACAGCCGTCACCGGCGCGCCCGAAAATCGGAACTGCTGCCCTGCGTGGTGCGTCACACGGGAGCAGGCGCGCCCCGTGCGTACCATGAAAACCCGTCAGGCTGCCCCTAGCCGGTTAACTCGCAGGAAGGGCCCCGTGTCAGTTCGCAGCACCAGCCGTCGCTGGACAACGATCCTGGCCGGCGTGGTGTCCGGAGGAGTGCTGGCCGTCACGGTCGTGGGGGCGGGTGTGACGAGCGTCATGGGCCAGCTCGAGGGCAACATCACCGCGCTCGACGTCTCCGAGCAAACGGGCGTGACCGTCACCGAATCGGAATCGATCGTGGTCGATCAACTCACCGGCCAGACCGCGCCCTTCACCATGGTGGTGATGGGTAGCGATTCGCGCGTAGGCAAGGGCAACAAGGGGTACGGCAGCGTCGACAAGTTCGGCGCCGTGGAACGAAGTGACACCACGATCGTGCTGCACGTCAATGCCGATCGCTCCCAAGCGATCGGCGTCAGCATCCCCCGTGACACCTTGATGACGCTTCCCGAATGCACGAAGGACGGCAAGACGGTCGGTGGGTACGAGGGCCGATTCAACGAGGCGATGTATCTCGGTGGACCCGGGTGCGTATTGAAGGCCGTCGAGAAGTTGTCCGGATTGTCGATCGACAACTTCATGGTCATCGACTTCGCTGCGTTCAAGCGCATCACCGAGGCCATCGGCGGGGTGGAGATCTGCCTGGAAGAGGACGTCAACGACCCTCTCAGCGGACTGAACCTCGACAAGGGGCTACACACGGTGACCGGCGAGGAGGCACTCGCCTTCGTGCGAGCTCGCAAGACGCTGGGTGACGGCTCGGACACCTCGCGTATCCGTCGCCAACAGGCCTTCTTGTCGTCCATGGCTCGCCAGGTGCTCTCCAGTGACATCCTGCTGAATCCAGCGAGTCTGCTGGGCGTACTGAATGCCGCCACCGAGAACCTCACCGCCGATCCACAACTCGCCAACATCGAGAATCTTCGCGACCTCGCGCTGAGTCTGCGCAACCTTCGCCCGAAGGACATCACCTTCACAACCATGCCGTGGAAGCAGTCGGGCGACGGTGCCACGGTCGTCATGGCGAATAAGCGGGCTACGCCTTTATGGAACGCGATCGCCAACGACACTTCGTGGCCACCGAAGGCCAACGCGGACCAGCCTCTGTTGCGCAAGGCACCCGAGGAGATCCGAGTAGAGATCATCAACGCAACCGGACTTCCGGGGACAGGTAAGCAGGCAAAGAAGGCATTGACCGACGAAGGATTCAACGTGGTCAACGTCAAGAAGGTCAAGGATGCCGACCTCGGCGAGTACCCGACTCAGAACACGGTGTGGTTCGACCCCGAATGGGACACCTCCGCCAAGACGCTGATTTACAGCACCGGCTTCTCCAACACAGAGGCGATCGCCGGTCAAGGCAGCACCATGCAGGTCGTGATCACTGAGCCTCTCACCTCGGTCCGCTCGGTTTCCATCGACGAAGCGACCAAGGACCTCACCGCGAACGTGAACACTGGAGACGAGAACTTCTGCGCCTCCTGATCGCGCGCGAAGCCCTTCGCCCCAGATGAGGCGCCC
>CAYLOH010000003.1:2170-102783 GCA_964385255.1 uncultured Rubrivirga sp.
GAGGCGCCCTAGATGATCGGTGGACGCCCAGCCTTGGTCATGGTCCACACCGTCCGCCACCGCATCGGACGCCGATCGTGGGGTGTTTGGCTCACGCCTTCGGAGAGTCCAGCGAACCAAGCGCCGAGCGCCTTCCGATCGCGAACCCTGGCTACGGTCAAGGCGATCCAACTGCCCACGTACACCGGTTCGAGCAGCACGGGAAGGTTACGTTTGGCCAGCCATACCCGATTGCGCGCGTTCATTCGGTAGAACTCCTCGTGGCGCAAGGGATCGATCACCGGATGGTGCACCACGAGATCTCCCGCGTACCAGCACGTGAATCCCGCATCCCAGACTCGCCACACGAGATCGATGCCCTCATGGCCGTAGAAGAATTCATCCGGCCAGCCCCCGACCGCCTCGAAGACGTCACGGCGGACAGTCGTGGCGCCTTCCCACAACGTCGTTGCGTAACTCGATCGAGTGCGATCACCGACGAGCAATCGTGGCACCCATCGGCCCGGCGGTTGAGTGCCCGCGGGGTCTTCGACACGCGGTTGCACTAGACCCAACTGTCGATCGGAATCGAATCGACCCTTGATCGATGCGAGGAAGTACGGATCTGGAATCATCGCATCGTCGTCGAGGAAGAACAGCAAGTCTCCCTCGACGGCGGGCACACCCGCGTTTCGGCCTGCGGGGATGCCGAGGTTCTCCGCCAATCCAATCCCCTGCACGCCTTCGGGCACGTTCGTTGGTTGCCAGCCATTACCGACGACGACGACGTCGACGTTCACATCGCGTTGGGCGAGCACGCTTTCCACCGCGAGGCGTAGGTCGTCCGGACGCTTACCCATCGTCAAGATGACAACACCGAAGTCGGCTGTCATGCGCGCAACTTGTTCGAGGACAAGATCGCGATCAGGTGACCGATGATGGTCACCACCGCCAGGATCGCCAATGCGGCTACGAGGGCCCGAGTGGCCGCGAGGTCTCCGAGGAAGGCATCGATGACACCGGCCACCAACGCCAGTAGCGTCAATTCGACCGAGTGGTAGGCCCGGTAGAACGGGAAGAAGCGGGCGAGTGATCTCAGGGTGCGGATGCCGCCTGTCCGGGGCACACCGACCGCCTTCGTGTCCGCAAGTCGCGGTAGGTCGTTGTATGCACGTGAGACGTGCACCATGTCGTTGAGCGACTTGTTGAACAAGATGAGAACCGCGAGAAGTGCACCCACGAGAGGCCACGGTGTATCGAGCCAACCCGCATCGGGAAACCCTGCCGCGCGCAGGCCAAGTGCGATCGGGATGAGGCTCTCGGTCACATAGTGACCGACTCGATCGAGGAAAACGCCTTTCGGTGAGGAGGTTCGACGCCAGCGAGCCACTTCCCCGTCGCAGCAGTCCCAGAGCATCTGCAGTTGCCCGAGCAGCGCGGCGAGCAGCACACCGGGTAGCCCGGGGATCAACAAGGCGGCCGCCGCGCCCATGCCGGTGAGGATCATCAACCCGGTGACTCCGTTTGCCGAGATCGGCGTCCGCAGCAACAGTCGGGTCAGGTAAGGGGAGAGCCTGCGAAGGTAGACATCCGCCACCCAATGCTCGGAGTTGGCGCGCATCCGAACGGAGTCTGGTTGGCACACTTCGCGCACCTGGGCCACGCTCGGCCTGGTCGGCCGTGCTTGCTGCTCGCTCATCGGTTGCTCCTGAGCCACTGGAGAGACGCCACTCCCGCGAACCATAGAACCCACCACACAAGCAGGATCGTCAGCGTCGGCTGCCACAGCGCACTCGCCGCGACGACGGCGACAACGATCAAGCGTCCATCCCACCCGAATCCGAGCCATGTCAACCACCGCGGAGGTGCCGATCCCTGCAGTGATCGGTACATGACGTCGTAATGGTGGTAGGCGATGGAGAACACGATCCAGAAGGTGATGACCACCAATGAGGCGTTTCCGGTGACGAGGATCAGTCCAATGCCCCCGAGTTCGAGTGCACGCAACGCCACTGGGACGCTCCACCCGAAGCGGCCCGCCAACGACGGGCTTGATCTCGGAAGCAGCCGCGCGACCAGGCAGGCGATGGGCCCGGCGTCGAGTTGGGCACGTAGCACCCACGGGCCGTCTCCCGGCGTTGGGCCGGACCACGTGAGGGTCCGGGCGATGCGACCGAACAGGACATAGGTCAGCGCCGCACCTCCGGCGAGGAACAAGCCTGCCAACGCCCATGCGGGACCCGCAACGACTGCCAACACGCTGATCAGCAACCAGCGTTCGCCGATCGGCATATGGATGACCTTCTTGAGCCAGCGCACACCCGATCGACGGTTCATTCGCGCAGACGCATCCATAGCCGCAGACAATCCGCCGCGACCTTGTTGACGTCCATCACTCACGTCGCTGACATCGACCTCGGGGACCGTCGCTTCACGCAGCCGCTGAATCCGTGCGAAGTCATAGTCGGACACATGCCGCGTCGTTTGCAGAACGATCAATGCGATGGCAATCCACCAGACGTCTACGCCCGCTATGGACATATCCAAGCGCGATGCCCCGATAGCCAAACCCGCGTAGGCGGCGAACTCCTTAACACGATCCGTGGATGCGTCCAGCCAGGCACCCAGGGCGGTGAACTTCCTTGTCGCCCGGGCCACTTCCCCATCGACACAGTCGACGACGAGACTGAGTTGGAGCAGCAAGGCTCCTACCACCATCCACGGAAGATCTCCGCGGGAGAAGGCGGCGGCGGCCGCAATACCGATAACGAAAGAGACGGAAGTGATCGCGTTGGGGCTCATGCCTAGACGAAGAGCGATGCGGGTTAGTGGTTTCGATGCTCTGCGAACAACGAAAGTTGAGTAGAAACCGTCGTCCACCCGGTTGGCCAACAGGCCGGCTACGCGAACGTCGGAAACCTCCAGCACTGCAGCGCGAGCGCCGCTTTCATCCCTGGGCGAGCGAAACCATGGGACGTCGACTATCTCGATCGAGCGCACCGGTACTTGGCCGCGGACCAGGGCAACGAGAACGGCTTCGGCCCACTCGTCGGCACCCACCGATATCGACCCGTCCGCTAGCGCCTCGCGAAGACGCTCGATCACGAGCCGCGACTGCGGTGCATCCGACGGAGCGATGACAAGGGCACCCACACTGCGATGAGTGGGCTGGTCGACGCGGTGATGGCTCGTGCCGACGGAGATCACCCGATGGTGGCGCACCACAAGATTTCCTCGTACGTCGTTCGCCACGAGTGCGGCGGTCACCGCGAATGGATCCTCGGTAATCGGTGCGAGAGCCTTGGGAGGCACCACGAGGTCGCCCGCGACCACCGCGACGTGTCTATTCCCATCCAGGACCGAGATGAGTCGATCCAGACTTCCTGGATCAGGGGTCAACTCGACGACGAGCGTCACGCGTCGGATTTTCGCAGCAGGGAGCGCACACCGTCCTTGCGAGTCTGCCTCCACAATCGACCGGCTAATTCCCGCGACGTGGGCTCCTGCCTACTGGCTTCGATAACCGCGACCACAGCCTCCACCGCGGCATCGACGGGAATATCCGCCGGCCGCGCTGCCGTGTCCTTCGATTCCGGAACACGCGTGGCCAATGCGTCGACATCGCCGAAGACGTTCACACCCAGCTGCTTGATTGTGGCGACGGAGGAGGCCCCCTGCACGGCAGCAGCATCCAGTGCCCACGCCGGCGTGGCCAAACGCGGCTCGCTCGGGTCAGGTTCGCGGTCCTCGACCATCCGCAGAGCGACTCCTCGTCGAACCAGTTGCACGTAGTCGGTCCACTGCATTTGCTTCTTGACTCTCGCGTTGAGTCTGACAAGAAGTTCGGCTTCTGCTGCAGTCATCGATCGATTACTCGTGAGATTCATGCGAGATACCAACACGTCATCAGGGACAGCGAGCATCTGCGCGAACGCACGGAACTGCGCGCTGCGGTCGACATCCTCCAACACCAGGACATTCACATTCTGTGCTCCTGCCGCCTGTGACCAACGAGTCACAACCGCGCCATGGTCATGTCGACGCCAGAAGGTCGGGGAGATCTTCGACGATCCCGGAGTTGCGAAGACGTCCTCGAGCCATGGCTCGTAAGCGGTCGTCAGTCCGTACTTCAAATACTGCTGCCACGACGACGGCAGGAGTCTCCCCAGATTGCGAAGGGTCACAACGACGGTCACCTTGCCGGGTCCGCCCAGTGCGTCGATCGTCTCCTTGGCCTTGTCCTCCGATGCCTCGCAGAAGAACTCGCTACTGATCACCACGCGGCCGTCATGTCGTGCCACACGCCGAACGAGCGAATCGAAGTGTCGACGGTCCATCACCGCGCCCCCGCGGGCGTTCCATCCCCACGGCCGTCCCAGTAGTGCCAAAGCCGCGCGGTGCTGCGCCTGTAGCTTGCCCGGGTAGCGAACACCGCGAGTGAGCAAGTCCTCGCGGGCATCAGCGAAGGCCGCCTGCAGCGCCGTGGTGCCGGTCTTGTGGACACCGATGTGCAGAAGCACGCCATCGTCCCCGATCGCGGGTACGCGCGGAAGAGCCGGCGCTTGCACCGTTTGCGACATGCCAAGCAGCCTAGTTGCCGATAGACACACGGACGGTGCGACTACGCCGAGTCGTCACCCATCTGCTTGGTCGCTTGGCGCAGATCGCGCAAGGCTTCTATGGCCTGTTCGATATCGGCGTCCACGATGACGCGCCCATCGGAGATGACCAGGCCGCGATCACAGAAGTCACGCAACTGCCGCGGACTGTCGGTCGCGATGATGAATGTGTCACCCGTCTCTCGCAGTCGGCGGACGTGCGCCCAGCACTCCTCCCGGAAGGGCTTATCGCCCACCACGATCGTGCGATCAATGGCATAGGCGTGCGCTTCGACGGACATGGCGATGGACCATGCCAGTTTCTGCCGAACGAGGGCAGGAGCAGCTCCCAAGTATCGATCCACGGATGTGGCAACACCCGATCTTTCGACGATCCCAGGCAAATGCGTCTCCACTTGCGCGGGAGTCATTCCCAAGAGACCACCTACCAAGTAGATGTTTTGCCGAATGGAATAGGTGCGTTCGAAGGACCTCGCGACTTCGATCATCGGGACGATCGGCTCACGCCTGAGAATCGAACCCGAATCCGGACGCAATGTTCCCGCCACCAAGCGCAGCAGAGTCTGTCGACCTGGACCATTCGACCCCAGGATTGCGACCGCTTCCCCGGGGTCCACCCGGAAGGAGAGGTCGGTCACGACCTCGATTTCGTCGCGCCGAGATTCCCCGGCTATCCGCCGTAGCCGCTGTCGCCGACCGCTGCCCCGGCGTCGACGTCGACGTGGCATGCGAATCGACACGTGGGAGAACTGCACGACGGCTTCCTGGTGCGGATCGATGGGAATGCGCGCCACGTCACACCTCCTTCAGGATCCGGTTTTCGAGCCGTCGGAATGTCAGCACACCTGCGACGAAGATGACCAGGCACAGCCCCAGGGATATCGCATAGCCCGCCGCGCTGATCGCTTCCTCCGGCCACCATCCGATCCGATACAGACCGAGCACCCCGACCAGGGGGTTGAACGCGGCCACGAACTGTGCACCCGCAGGGATGTTCGATACCGAGTACAGGATCGGTGACAGATAGAACATTGCGCGCAGCACGATCCTGACCAGACGTGCGATATCCGGGAACACGATGGAGCCCGAAGCGATGAGCAGGGCAAGCCCGTACATCAAAATGAACTGCACGAGGATGGCGACGGGGAACAGCACGATCCACGGTCCGGGCAGGAAGCCGGTCACCGCCATGGCGATCAAGATCACCGGCAAAGAAAAGAGGAACTCGATCATCGATACGAGCAGTGCTCGGACGACCCACAATTGCGTGGGCAAAGTACTGATGCGCAGTTGCGCACCCGTCTTTCTCCAGATTCGCGTGGATGCGGTTATTCCCTTGCTGAACCACCACCACGGAAGGATCGCGACGGACAAGAACAGAAGGTAGGGCTGCAACCCGAAACCCCGAGCACCCAGGAGGACGGAGAAGACCAACCACAGGACAGCTGCCATGCCGAGGGGCTCCAGCAGCGTCCACAGGTAGCCGAGCCGGAAGCGCGTGTACTTCTTCTGCAGGTCACGCAGGACCAACATGCGGAGCACCTGACGGTGCTCCCAGAGTGAACGCACGGCGTTTACGATAGGCCAACTGTGTCGAAGTCCCCGGTTTCCGAGTCCTGGCTGCGCCGTCAAGGCAAGCGAGCCGCTCGAAGCCTCGCTCGTCGGATGCGGGATCTCGGTCAAGTCGAACCCGAGGGTTTCGATCTCGATGACATCCCCCGGGCTGATATCGCCCTGTACTTCCCCGACGGCCCACCCAAGCTCTATCAGCTCGCGCAGTGGCTGCCGGTTTTCGAAGCCCAGGCCGACCTCACTACTTTGGTCATCGTTCGACAGGTCGAGGCTTACGACGCACTCGTCGGCCGGACGTCGTTGCGAGTGATCCTGGTTCCTCGGTATGAGAACCTGATGGCGCTCCTCGACAGAGCCGATTTCCACGCCGTCGTGTATGTCAACAACGGCTGGACGAATTTCCAGGCGTTGTCTTTCCAACGTGCCGTGCACATCCATGTCAACCACGGGGAGAGCGACAAGATCTGCATGGTGAGCAATCAGGCGAAGGCCTATGACAAAGTCTTCGTCGCCGGGGAGGCTGCGGTTCGACGGCACCGAGCGGCTCTGGCGTGGTTCGATGAAGCGCACCTCGTCCGGGTTGGCCGTCCCCAACTCGATCTCCAGGTTCCCGCGGCTCTACCGCCCAGTGAGCGGACGACCATCACCTACGCACCCACGTGGGAGGGCGAGGATGAGGCGAACAATTACACCTCAGTCGACCGCTATGGCCCGCGCATCATCGACGCCGCGCTCGCCCAAACCGGAGTGCGCGTCATCTACAAGCCTCACCCACGCGTCGCAGATTCCGAGGATCCCGGTGTCCAGCGCGGTCACGCGGCGATACTGAAGGCAATGAATGCCGCCGCCATGCAGGATCCGGCCGCAGGTCACGCCGTCATGGTGGATGCGGACGTACTGGGAGTTATTCGCAGCACGGATCTGCTCATCGCGGATATCTCCTCGGTAACGCTCGATCACCTCTATCTGCGTCCCCAGGCACCCATAGTGTTGACCGATCGACGTTCCGACCGAGATGCCCTCATGACCGACTCCCCGGTGTCGGCCGGAGCACACATAGTCGACGAGTCGACGATCGGTTCATTCACTGATGACCTCGCCCGAATTCTCGAAAACGATGACTATGCCGTTCGGCGAGCAGACCTGAGGCACTTGTACTTCGATGGGCTCGAACCGGGGGAAAGCACCGCGCGCTTCTGGCAGGAGCTCCAACGTGCGATCGACGAGCACGATGCTGCGCTTGCTTCGCTGAGTAAGGTTCGGACGATCGCGGAGGATGTCACATGACCATTCAGGCGGTGATCCTGGCGGCGGGAATGGGCACGCGCCTCGGTCGACCCTTCCCGAAGCCGCTCACTCCCTTGAGCGACGGTCGCACGATCATGCAGCAGCAGATGGAGAACTTGGCTCGAGTGTTCGGTGCCGACGTGCGGATTTCGACCGTCGTGGGCTTCAAACTCGATCTGATCCTCGAGGCCTTCCCCGACGTGAACTACATCTATAACGAAGCCTACGATCAAACGAACACCAATCGCAGTTTGCTCAAGGCCCTCAAACTGTCGGCACCGGGTGGCGTTTTGTGGATGAACGGCGATGTCGTGTTCGATCCCGCAGTACTCCATGCGGTCTTGCCCCACATTCAAGCCGAGCAAAGCTTCATCTGCGTGAACACTGCGACTGTCGGCGAGGAAGAGGTCAAGTACACGGTCGACGCGCACGGACTCGTCTCGCAACTATCCAAGCAGGTGGTCGACGCCCGCGGTGAGGCCGTCGGCATCAACTACGTGAGCGCACAGGACAAGACCACACTGATTCAACGCCTCGCCGAGTGCACCGAAACAGACTACTTCGAGCGCGGCATCGAGTTAGCAATCGACAAGGATCGGATGCGAGTCTTGCCCGTCGACATCGGTGAGATGTTCGCTGTCGAAGTCGACTTCGAGGAAGACCTGGACCGCGCCAATCAACACCTCTAGTACGAGGCGTACCTACGAGGTAACGCGGGCGAGAAGTACTTCCCAATCGTCAAGGATCGGATCCAATCGGTATCGCCGCATAGCGTTGCGTGCGCGACTCCCACACTCGATGCGCCACGCCTGGTCGCCCATGGCGGCACCCAGGGCCTGGGCCAGCGCACGCGAATCACCGCGGGGGACGAGCGCACCCCAATCCCCCACCAACTGCCGCACTCCGCTGGAGCAGTCCGTGGCCACGACCGGCACCCCTGATGCCTGTGCTTCGGCCACTACGAGCGGTAAGCCCTCCGTCCGAGACGGCAGGACGAGGAGATCCGACTCACGCAGCACGTCTTGCGGCGTGACCGTCGGTCGTTTCCACTCGATGCGATCGGCGCCGGCCAGGGACAGTGCCTGAGCCTTCAGGCTTTCGACCTGTGGTCCATCGCCCACGATCGAGAGGGTCCACCCGGGGTGATCGTCGGCCACCAGACTCCAGGCGTCGATGAGCAGGTCGACCCCCTTCTCCGTCGAGAGTCGCCCGAGGTAGAGCAAGGATCGCCGCTCGCGCTTCGTCAGGTCGCTGACCTCCTCGGGCCAGAACGCGAGCGGATTGGCCATGGGACGCACGTTGTTCAGGCCCGCACGGGTGAAGGCCGCACCGTCTTCGGCGGTCAGAGCGGTGAAAACCGCTGCCCGCGAATACACCCGAAGGACTCGACCGAGATCCCTGCCACTGGCGGCAGCAGCGAACGCGCCGTGGTACTGACCGATGACCGACCACAGGGATCGCACAGCAGGCGACACCACGGCAAGGGCATCCGAGAGAATTTCCATCGCCCACACCTGAGCCGTGATGATCACTGACGGCTCATCAGGGGCAGACGTGAGGATGTCGACCATGCCCGCGACAGCCTCGGCACGCAGGGCGGCACGTGCTCTCTCGTTCTGCGCAGTCTTCGCTGGCCAGACCTTGGACATCAGTATCCGTCGCGGACATCCGTCATCTCCGTGGTGAGCGGGCTCGAACGGCGTGATTCCGACGAGGAGCACGTCGTGTCCACGGGTGCGCAAACCGCCTGCTAGAGAGTGCACCACTCGCTGAGCGCCGCCCAACTCGTCAATGTTGTTCGCACACATGACTATGCGAGTCATGGAGACACCGCCAATGTCTCACGGACCACGGCGAATAGATCATCGACGGATTCGATCACCGGATAACCCGAGGGCAGGACGGGGAGCAGGTACCGCGCGGCGCCTTCGTCCGGTCGATAAATGATCGATCGTCCGACGGTGTCGATGAGGGCTGGGTCGTCGGTGATGACAACGCAAGCGTGATCGAGAATCCGGCCCAGTGTTTCACCGCGAGCATCACGGATGGACCCCCATAAACGCGTGGGGACGGACTCGTCGATGTCGCCGCCGGCCACGAGGTAACAGACGTCAGCCATGCACTCATCCCACATCGACAGATCCAAAGGCCACGAGCGGGCGCCCGCCGCCGACGCGACCGGCAGGTAGGCGACGATCGGTCGGTCCTGGGGCAGATCGAACGAACCCGGCAACAAGGCTTGGCGCGCCCGCGCCACATCACCCGGGGAGCCGCGCCCGACCCGACGGCGTGCAGCACGCCCGAGGCGCCTGCCCCAGGCGACGGGGCCGCGCGACATGCCGCCCGGGCGCCACGCGACGCCGTAGCGCTCCCCCATGAGCAAGGTCGCCCCAGCCGGACGGTCCGCGAAGGCCACGGCTGTCAGGGGAATGAAGGTCGACTCGACTGAGGTATCCAGTGCCCGAACAACCGTCGTGTTCACCTGTCCGTGTCGCTCCAGGCGGACAGCCAACGATCCCCTGTCCGGCTTCATCAAGGGCCGATCGATGTGGACGGTCGGCTGCCCGGCACCACGCCAGGAGATGCGGTGCCCAAGGGGCGACGTACGGGCCAGCGGCAGCGATGCGATGACGGACCCGGCCTTGTCCGTCCAAACCAGGTGAGCAGTGGTCGATTCATCGAGATCACCGACGTAATCGGTTGTGCGAATGTGAGCATCGACCCGCGCTCGGACGACGCTGATCGAGGTCAGTTCATGGAAGTACCGACGCGTCGAGAATGGCATGTCGAGCAGATGGAGGTGGGAAACATCCAGCCAATACTTGGAAGGTAGTCCCACGGCGGACCGATCATCCGGCTCGCTCCAGTACTCGCGGTCGTCGGCACGGATAACTCTCGTGTCCACGACCGAGGCCCAACGCTCCCACCGCATGGCTTTCTTGAGAAGCTCGAGATCGTTCGTCAGTAGGGCGAAAAACGCGACGCGCAGCACCGGTCGCACGTAGTCGAATGCGCGGGGGTCAACCGTCTCCACGTAAGAGCGGAAGACGTCTGCCGCTTCGCTCGCTGCCTGGGTCTTCGGGTTCTCGGCGATCGCCCACAGGTACAGGTAACCCTCGTGTCGTAGGAACTTCACCGCTTTGGCCAAGCGCAATTCCTCGCTGGCCGATGCCAAGATCTCGTCCATCAGCATGTTGATCTTCACCCGATCGACCACGTTTCGGCGCTGCATCCGGCCCTGGGTGATCGACGCCTCCTCTGCGGCACGATCGACGTTCCAGATATAGACAGTGGCCTGAACGATGCCGATGCGTCGAGCGGCCAGGTAACACCGCAACGTGAATACCTGATCTTCGAACAACAGTTCAGGTGGGAATCGGATGTCGTGTTCGACAAGCATCGCTCGGCGATAGATCTTGTTCACACTGATGGTGTCGTACAGCAAATTCGGTTCGTCTTCCAAGGAATCCACCACGCGGTCGCGAGCGTGGAGCTCAGGACGCCACGGCTTGTCCTTGCCCTTGCGAACGTCGTGCCGAACGGCCGTGCCGCATGCGACGTCTACATCCCAATCGAGGGCCGCAGCGAGGAGATTCGCGCAGGCATGGGGCTCGTACTCGTCGTCGGAGTCACAGAACATGACCCACGGCGCGCGAGCAGCCGCTAAACCGTCGTTGCGAGGAGCACTGCACCCGCCGGAATTCACTGCACGACGAATCAGCCGCACACGCGAATCCTGGAGGGCAACCCCCGTTACGAGGTCAGCTGTGGTGTCGGTCGAGGCGTCGTCGACGACGATGATCTCGATGGATCGCAGGGTCTGCTGTCTAATCGAGTCAAGGGCACGGACGATGCGGGCAGCGTCGTTGTAGCCAATCAAGATCACGCTGACCTGAGGATCGCTCATCGACCCTCCTGACCGCGCATCCGCGCTACACGTTCGATCAAGACTGCCGCGCGGGCGTCGAAGGAGTGTTGCTCGGCGATTCGTTGAGCCTGGCGAACTCGTTCTTCCCGGCCGGCGAAAATCTGGTCCATCGGTTGATCCAGGAGTCGAGCGAGATCGTCTTCATCGTCGTAGGTGACAACCGCTGAGCCGAAGATGTCGTGGAGGCCACGGGCCCTGTCCGACAACACGCGGGCGCCGCAGGCGACCGCATCGAAGAGGCGGTTGGAAAGGAAGCCCGCTTGCGCCATGTCCGTGTGGTGGTCGTTAAGGACGATCCCGGCCCCCGCGTATGCCACGGGTAGCGCATCATTCGGCACGAACGTTCCCGCGATTCGTTCGGTTGGAAGAAACTCCTCCCAACCGACCCCGAACACCGAGAGCTCGCTCGCGCGACTGGATCGAAGTGCCGCACGAACCGCTGGACGGAATTGCCCGCGCGTGGAGCCGACGAAGAGGATCGCGGCGCCCGAATCCGGCTGAGCCGCATCCGGACGGAACCGTTGCGGCGCCGTCGCTTGCAGCAGAGGCGTTACCTCCCCCCCACCGGGGGGCTTCCAGGACTCACTCGCCACGAAGACCGCGTCGTAGCCTCGAATTTCATCCTCAGTGACGAGTTCCGGGTGCGAGATCACCCATAACAACCACACGGATCGACGGTCCTGCGGAGGCCTGACTTCGCGAAGTCCTCGAAGGACCACGACCACGTCGTCGTCGCCGCGACGAGCGGAATCGGCACCGACTCGGGAGACGACTCCCACCCGTTGTCCGGCTCGCCTGAGCGCATCGGCGAGGTCACGTGCGAACCAGGTGTCACCCCACTGCTCGCCCGCCGGACCCTTGGGCGCGGAGGTGACGATCGTCCAGCGCAGCTCACGCGAGCGGCTGCCTCGGATTCGATCGATAAGACTCACTTTCGACCCACACCGCCTCGCAGGAAACCGACCCCCCATGCTCCGTGCATCGTGGCGAACACTGCCGGAAGGCGCACGGTCGCGGCGGCATCACGCGAGCGAAGTCCCGTCGTGATCGACGCGATGACAGTGCCACTGGCATAAACGGCAGCGGGAGCGAGTCCTGCCAGTGCCAACCCCTGCCGACCACCGATGGCGGCGACGGCGCTCACCATCACCCCCAAGCCGACGACTGCGACGGTGACCGGGGCAGCGAGGTACCGCACCGAGAGAGTGGAGGGGTGTCGCCTCGCCACCTCGCGACGCCATCGCCCGTAGTCGTGATACTGCCGGGCCAGCGCTCGCAGCGAGTGGCGCGGCCGATAGGTCACGTGCAGGCTTGGAGTGAAGTACACGACACCCCCACTCTCACGGATCCGAAGGTTCAACTCCCAGTCTTGGGCTCGTTCCATGGATTCGTCATAACCACCCACGCGTTCTAGCGCCGATCGGCGGAAGCACCCCAGATACACGGTGAGTGCGGGACCCTCCTCGCCGCCGACATGGAAGGACGCGTCACCGACCCCGAAACGCGATGTCATAGCAGCGGCGACGGCACGTTCGAAATCCCCGATGCCCTCCGCCGCC
The DNA here is from genome assembly GCA_964385255.1 of uncultured Rubrivirga sp. GTDB lineage: Bacteria > Actinomycetota > Actinomycetes > S36-B12 > S36-B12 > S36-B12. Next base: position 15,115 of record CAYLOH010000003.1, read on the forward strand.
ATCACTCCCCCGACGTTGTCCGCACCAGTGCGCTGGAGAACCTCGACCGCGACGCGGACGTAGTCGTTCGGGATCATCGCGTGTCCGTCGACACGAACCACGATCTCCCCAGCCGACGCCGTGATCGCGGCGTTCAATCCGGCCGGTGTGGCACCACTGGGGTTGGGAACCACGCGTACCCGATCGAACTCGCGGGCGAGGGCCTGGGCCACGTCCGCGGTTCCGTCGCGACTCGGCCCGACCGCAAGTGTCACGTCGAGCGGACCGGGGTAGTCCTGATCCAGTACCCGCTGGACCGCCGCACGAAGGTGTCGTTCTTCGTTCACCACCGGCATCACCACGCTCACCGATGGCCGCATGACCGTCGATCCACTCACGGAGAGGTCACCGGGTCGGTCCCCAGGGCCTCAGATCGCAGCAGCCCTGGGAACTGGGCGCGCGTCTTGCTGAGGAAATGGTCTTCGTGCACCGACGAGGTGTTGGCCGAACCATCGGCTGCGTGACGAACGTAGACGTATCCCAATCCATGGGTTCGATAGACAAGACCACCCGCCGCCAACACTCGATCCAGCAGCGCACGGTCGACCGATCGCGGAACCGGTCGCCACCCGCCCACGTGGGCGAGGTCACCGGCGGAAATCAGCATCGTGCCACCCGCGACGAACTTCGCGAATCGTTCGGCTGGGTAGGTGGGGCGAAAGACCGTCGTGTCCGAGGCACTGAGGTACACCCAGTCCAGAGCCTTTCCCACTATCTGGGCGCCCGAGTACATCCGCGCGAGGACCAAGTCCCATATGTGACTGGGTGCGTAGTAATCGTCGTCATCCATTTTCGTCAACAGTTCGCCATCCGCTCGCGCACTCGCCGCGGCTAGGGCATGGCCCAAGTTGCGGGAGGACGGAACGCCGATCAACGCCCACTCACCATCCCAGCCCTCCAGTGCCGCGCGAACCCGCGGAGCTTGCCGAGCTACTTCGTCTTCGTCTCCATGCAGGACCACGACCGCCTGCAGGTGCGGATAATCCTGACGACTGATCATCGTCAAGGCATGTTCCAGCCGCTCTGGTCGATGCGTGGATAGAAGCACACTCACGGTCGGCCAAGGCTGCACTGCCGGCCACGGCGAGTAGGTGCGCAGAGCGTCACGACGTCCGGTCACCGAGAGCTCCTGCCAGGCGAGGTAGTCCTCCCGTGCGGGCAATTGCTGCGCCGAGTCCACCAGAACCACACCCAGTGCCGCCAGTTGGGCCCGCAGCCTGGCGGGAAGGGATGCGGCGTCGGTGACGGCCGAGATAGACCGCAGCGGCTTCACGTCTGGTGTGTCCACACCGAGCCGATAACGAGCGATGATGCTCGAGGCATCCACGATTTCTCCATGCGCATCCGACGTGCGTCCGTGCGGGCGATGAATGGTCGGGTCGATCAGAACTTCCCGCTCTCCCCAGGTTCGCTCGGTCACCAACACCGTGTGCTTCGTAATGTCGTCGTGCGTTGCTTCGGTTGACGCGGAACCCTCCGGAACCAACAAGACGTCGGCACGTCGAAGGTGCGGGTCCTCATCGCCGGCAATTCGGACATCGCGCACGTGTTCGGCGAGCAAGCCTTCGGCCGGGACGCCAGGCGTCCACGTCGGCGCGGCGAATCCCGTCGCCGTGGGTTGGATCGAGCGTAAAACCGCGGACAGGACGACTGCAGCGTCCAGTGGTTCGCGGACGTCAATATCGACCTCGACGCCGTCGGCCGTCGGTTGCACCGACAGGGCATCGAGTCCGGCGAGTTCGGGCGATCCGATCCAGCCGAGGTTCGGCCTGCGCCAGCGTTCCAGCCGAACGGAGGCGCCGCTGATGGGTCCGGACCCCACCGATGCGGTGATCAAGCGGCGGTATGCGCCTACGTGCTCGGCTCGCACCTCCCAGCGCGGCGCGGTGCGGCCCGAGCGGGGGCCTCGCTCCCGAACCCGGGTGCCCGGGACAGGGTGGCTCGCCATGCGGCAAGCGTAGGGGCGCGCTCGCTACGCTCGCCGCATGGCAGAGCCCGCTACAGCACGCCCGCCCGTGCTGTCCGTCATCGGAACCGGTTACCTAGGAGCCACGCACGCAGCGTGCATGGCCGAGCTCGGCTTCACCGTGATCGGGGTGGATATCGACCCGGCCAAAGTCGAACTCCTGAGCTCCGGGACGGTGCCTTTCTACGAGCCCGAACTCGACGAATTGCTGCAGCGCAATCTGAAGTCCGGGCGCCTGCGCTTCACCACATCCTTCGAGGATGCCGGCACGAATGCGGACGTCCACTTCATCTGCGTCGGCACACCCCAACAGCCGGGCGCGTACGCGGCTGACATGTCGCAGGTCTTCGGCGCGGTGGATGCGCTCGCTCCCTATATCGGCTCCGGCGACGTGGTTGTGGGTAAGTCGACGGTTCCCGTGGGCACGGCTGATGAGATCGTCGATCGACTCAAGAAGACGGCAGCCGGTGGCGTCGAAGTCGCGTGGAATCCCGAGTTCCTGCGAGAGGGCTTCGCGGTTCAAGACACCCTCAAGCCCGATCGACTGGTGGTCGGCGTCACTTCCGAGCGAGCCGAGCAGGTGATGCGCGAGGTCTATGCACCTCTCATCGCCGATGGCGTCCCATTCCTCATCACCGACTACCCCACCGCCGAATTGGTCAAGGTAGCCGCGAACTCATTCCTCGCCACCAAGATCTCGTTCATCAACGCGATGGCCGAGGTATGCGAGGCGGCGGGTGCCGACGTGACGATGCTCGCGAAGGCAATCGGCTACGACCCGCGAATCGGCAGTCGGTTCCTGGCCGCGGGCCTAGGTTTCGGCGGCGGCTGCCTGCCCAAGGACATCCGCGCTTTCATGGCTCGTGCCGGGGAGCTCGGGGCCGAAGAGGCCCTGACATTCCTGCGCGAGGTTGATCAAATCAATCTGCGTCGTCGCGCTCACACCGTCGACTTGGCGCGCAAGACCCTCGGAGGAGATTTCCGCGGCACCGTCGTCACCATGCTCGGTGCCACGTTCAAGCCCGACAGTGACGACGTTCGCGACTCACCCGCTCTCGATGTGGCCGTGGCGATATTCAACGCGGGTGCCACCGTTCGCGTCCACGATCCCAAGGGTCTCGCCAATGCCAAGCGCGTGTATCCGCACATGGACTACCGCGAGGAACTACTCGACGCTGTCACCGACGCCGACCTACTCGTCCTAGGCACCGAATGGCGTGAGTATCGAGAACTCGATCCAGGACTGATCACCGCCAAGGTGCGTTCGACTGCGATCATCGACGCACGTAATGCTCTGGATCCCCACGCCTGGCGCGCGGCCGGTTGGACCTACCGCGCATTGGGGCGCCCGACCGCGTGAGCGCTGCGCTTGCATCGAATGAGCAGATCAGGGATTTGCTCATTCATGCTCGACTGTGGTTCGTCGTGGGCCTGGGCGGCAACACGGATCGGGCTGCCTACCGAGTAGCGCGATTCCTTCAATCGATCGGCAAGCACATCGTGCCCATCCACCCTCGGGCACAGAGCGTGCACGGGGAAACGGGGTATACCTCGATCGCTGAAGCAGCGCAGGTCCATGGTGCTCCTGACGTGGTGGACGTATTCGTGCGATCGGATCGAGCGGGCGAGTTTGCCGATCAAGCAATCGATGTCGGCGCCAAGGCCGTGTGGTTCCAGCTAGATGTGATCGATGAGAGCGCCGCGCAGCGCGTCGTCGATGCCGGACTTGTGATGGTGATGAATCGCTGCCCCGCCATCGAGTACCCACGGCTGGTCGGTGGCCGCCCCTAGTCCTTGCGTCGGATCGCGTCGCCCTTAGAGCGGGCGGCGTTGTTCAACTCGGTCTGGAACTGCTCCATCCGGTCCAGAAGCGAGGAATCGCCAATTCCGAGCATCCTTACCGCGAGCAGTCCCGCATTGCGAGCCCCACCGATAGCCACCGTGGCGACGGGAACACCTGCGGGCATCTGGGCGATCGACAGCAAGGCGTCCAAGCCGTCGAGTGACGTCGCGTTCACCGGTACGCCAATCACCGGCACAGCGGTCACCGAGGCGAGCATGCCCGGCAAGTGAGCTGCGCCACCTGCGCCGGCGATGATCACACGCAGACCTGACGCGCGTGCCTCCTTGCCGTAGCCGAGCATCTCGACGGGCATGCGATGAGCGGACAGGACATCGACACGATGCGGCACATCGAACTCATCCAGAGCAAGGGAGGCGGCTTCCATCGTGGCCCAATCGGAATCCGAACCCATACAGATGCCAACGAGCGAGGAGGACGAGCTGGAATCACTCATTGACGACTCCGGCAAAGTAGTCGGCGGCGTGCTGAGCGCGCCGCTGAAGGCGATCGACCTCATCGCCGACGACAGTCACGTGACCGACCTTACGACCCGGCCTGACTTCCTTGCCATATAGATGCACCTTGAGCCCTGGATCGCGAGCGAAGACGTGTCGGTACGCCGAATACAGGTCTCCCACATCTCCGCCCAGGATGTTGACCATGACCGCTACCGGGGAGCGCATCTGTGGGGCGCCCAACGGCAGATCCAACACCGCGCGCAGGTGATTCTCGAATTGGCTCGTCATCGCACCTTCGATGGTCCAATGGCCGGAGTTGTGCGGTCGCATGGCCAACTCGTTGACGAGTATGGAGTCGCCCGTGTCGAACATCTCCACAGCCAACATCCCCGTAACGTTCAGTGCCCCAGCGATGTCGAGTGCCACTCGTTGAGCCTGAACGGCCCGTTCGTCGGACAGTCCCGGCGCCGGCGCCACGACCTCACTGCAAATGCCGTTCACCTGAAGTGTCCGGACCACGGGGTACGCCACCGTTTGACCGCTCGGCGATCGAGCCACCTGCGCCGATAACTCCTGAATGAAGGGCACTGCTTCTTCAGCGAGCCATCCGGCGCCCGGGGGTAACGGTCCGGCCATCACCGACGCTAGCTCCGAAACATCCTCGATTCGCCACACGCCTTTGCCGTCGTAACCACCCCGCGTGGTCTTCACGATGATGGGGAAGCCAACCTCTCGGACGAACTCCTGCGCTTCGGTGATGGAGGCGACGACCCGCCAACGGGGAACGGGGGCTCCGGCACCCTCAAGCGTTCTGCGCATCACGGCCTTGTCCTGTGCGTTGATGAGTGCGTGCGGTCCCGGACGTACCGCCACGCCCCGAGCTTCGAGTTTCTCCAGGATCGGCGGGGGAACGTGTTCGTGATCGAAGGTGATGACGTCACAGCCCTCGGCGAAGGCCAAAACGGCCCTCTCATCGTCGGGGTGTCCGACGTGCACGTCGGAGACGACCTGGGCAGCGGACTCTGCACGCGAGGTCGCCAGCACCCGGAAGTCGATACCCAAAGCTGCCGCAGGTGCCGCACTCATCCGTGCCAGCTGACCCCCGCCGACCATGCCCACCCGTGGGCGATCGTTCGCAGCGGTGGAACCGGTCACTGACCCAATTTAGTCGGGTGAACTCGATAACTCACAGCATGCGTGCTGGCTACACTCCAGTGATGCCCGGGCCGCGACTCATCGTGCGTGGCTACAAGTACCTTCAGTCAACCTTGGGCGATCTGTACCGGGAGATCGCGAAGTTCGGCATCGTCGGCTTGAGCGCCCTCGTCGTGGACATCGGTCTGTTCAACATCCTGCGTTTCGCCGGCGGGCAGGGCCCACTCTTCGACAAGCCACTCACCGCGAAGGTCATCAGCGTCGCGGTAGCTACCACCGTGGCGTATGCGGGCAACCGTTACTGGACTTTCCGACACCGCGGCCGCACGAACATGGGCAGGGAGTACCTCATGTTCTTCGCGCTCAATGCTGTCGCGATGCTCATCGCCGTCGGCTGCCTGTGGTTCAGCCACTACGTACTGGGTTTCACCTCACCCCTGGCGGACAACATCAGCGCGAATGTCATAGGGCTGGGTTTGGGGACCTTGTTCCGGTTCTGGTCCTATCGCAAGTGGGTATTCCCCGCGATTCCCGTAAGCGAACTAGACGATCCGGCCAACGCGGAACTACTCGAACGCGACGCCGCCACTCCGATCTGACGCTTAGCCATCCGGCAGGTCTGGGCAGCCTCAGCCCATCGGGGGAACTCGGTCCGGTTCGTCTTCACCGGAACGGCGCCGGGCGTCGTCCAGTTCATGCAGTTCATAGACCAGACGCTGCATTTGCTCGACGTTCGGCACATCCTCGATGTACATGTCGCTGCTCTCGTTGGCGGATTCGATTTGCAGCGTGCCGTAGTTGAGGACACGTCCGAACACGCCCACCTGGAAAGACACGTTGTTCACTTTGTCGAGCGGGATGTCCCGGCCTTGCTTGGTCAGCAGACCCCGGCGAATGATGATGCGGCGCGAGGTGAACACGTACTGGGTAGTGACCCAACGGGCGAAAGGCAATAGCACCCGCCAAATCAAGATACCGAGCAGAACCAGAATGATCGGTAGTTGGAGCCATGAGAGCGAGAAGGAGCCGATGCTCCAACTCGCTACCGAGAAGTAGAGCCACGATCCGACGAAGACTTCGAGGACCAACACGATGGCCGGCCAGATGAGCCCGCGCCAGTGAGGTTTGAATTCGATGGCGATCAGTTCGCCAGGTGCCAGAAGCTTGGTGGGGTAGCTCACGGTGCAATGGTGGCATGCAGGACGTCTCCCGCGACGATGATTCGCGACGTTGACCCTGTGTCGACCAGGAGGTGGCCCTCTGACGTCACGTCGATGGCCATCGCATCGAATTCCTCACCGCTGGGCAGGGCCACATGTATCTGCCGCCCGATCGTCTTGCACATCGAGCGATAGTCCGATAGCACCACGCTCCATGGTTGACGGATCCGAGCGTGCAAGGCAATGAGCAGACCTGCCAAGACGACGCTGCGATCAGGACTGCTGCCAACCGCTCCCACCCACGAACCGGCATGGGCGAATTGGGCAGGAGGACGTTCGATGTTCACCCCGATTCCAACGATCGACGCTCCCGCGACCATCTCGACGAGAATGCCCGCGAGCTTGCGGTCCGCGGAATCGAGCACGTCGTTGGGCCACTTGATTGCCAAGGGCACGCCACCCAGGTTCCGGCCGACGTCGACCACGGCCAGGGCCGCCAGGAGTGGCAGGTGCGCAGGATGATCGCACTCGCGGATGATCGTGCTCGACCACAAGCCCGCCCCTTGGTCACTGATCCATCGACGATCGTGGCGACCTCGGCCCGCCGTCTGTTCACCGGCAACAACGCACGTTCCGTCGGCCGCGCCATCTGCGGCGAGCGCCGCAGCGTCCGCGTTGGTCGAGCCCGTTGACTCGCGGTACCGAGGCACCGGCCAGGGGCACCCCGCATCGGCCATCAGGGCTCGGACGCGATCTGGATCGGGGACCAGATCGGGGACCGGGCTCGAAGCACTCACGCGGCTAAGGTACGCACGACCGCCAGTCCCCGTACCACGGCGTGAAGGAAGGCACCATGAGCGCAGAGCCACTCGAAGGCGGCGAACCCACAGGTGTGGATCGGCGGACGACCGCCGGCAAGGCCGAGATCTTGAAGGCGCGTCGCGCAGACGCAGCAGATCGCCGGAAAGAGGCGATCGACAAGCAGCACGCCAAGGGCAAAATGACGGCCCTCGAGCGCATCGAAGCCTTCCTCGACGAGGGTTCCTTCCAGCAGATCGACGGCCTGGCGCGTCACCGCTCGCACAACTTTGGCTTGGAGAAGAACCGCCCCTTCGGCGACGGGGTCATCACCGGCTACGGCACAGTCGATGGACGACCGGTCTGTGTGTTCGCCCAGGACTTCACCGTCTTCGGTGGCTCGCTCGGCGAGGTCTTCGGCGAGAAGATCGTCAAGGTCATGGATCTGGCCATGAAGACCGGCTGCCCGGTGATCGGCTTGAACGACTCCGGTGGCGCTCGTATCCAAGAGGGCGTGGTGTCTTTGGGTCTATACGGTGAGATTTTCCGCCGCAACGTCCAAGCGTCGGGGGTCATACCTCAGATTTCGGTCATCATGGGTCCGTGCGCGGGCGGCGCGGTCTATTCCCCTGCGATTACCGATTTCACCGTCATGATCGACAAGACCTCCCACATGTTCATCACCGGACCGGATGTGATCAAGACGGTCACCGGCGAGGACGTCACGTTCGAGGACCTCGGAGGCGCGCGCACCCACAACAGTACGTCCGGTGTAGCGCACTACATGGCTACCGACGAGAACGATGGCCTTGACTACGTGCGCGCGTTGCTGTCGTACCTACCTAGCAACAACCTGTCTGATCCCCCGGTATTTCCCACCGAGGTCCACATGGAGTTCACCGATGAGGACTACTCGCTCGATGCGGTGATCCCGGATTCGCCCAACCAGCCCTATGACATGCATCGGGTGATCGAGGCGATTCTCGATGAGGACGAGTTCCTCGAGACCCAGCCGTTGTTCGCCCCGAACATGATCACCGGTTTCGGGCGCATCGAAGGTCACGCCGTGGGCATCGTGGCGAACCAGCCCATGCAGTTCGCGGGGACACTGGACATCGACGCTTCCGAGAAGGCTGCGCGCTTCGTTCGGACCTGCGACGCATTCAACGTCCCCGTCATCACGTTCGTGGACGTCCCCGGCTTCCTCCCCGGTACCGAACAGGAGTGGAACGGGATCATTCGTCGTGGCGCGAAACTCATCTACGCATACGCGGAGGCGACCGTTCCGCTTCTCACGGTCATCACCCGGAAGGCCTATGGCGGCGCCTATGACGTTATGGGATCCAAGCACCTTGGCGCAGACATCAATCTGGCCTGGCCCACTGCAGAGATAGCCGTGATGGGCGCCCAGGGTGCGGTGAACATCCTCTACCGCAAGGAACTCGCCGAAGCCGCCGATCCGGAAAAGCGGCGGGCAGAGCTGATCGAGCAGTACACCGACACCCTCGCCAACCCATACGTCGCCGCCGAGCGCGGATACGTTGATCGCGTGATCCTCCCCCACGAGACCAGGCTCCAACTGGTGCGCGCTCTGCGGACTTTGCGCGGCAAGCGTGCGAGTGGCCCCCCGAAGAAGCACGGGAACATCCCGCTGTGAGCGAGGGCGGCACCACCCCGGCGCGGCCCGCCATCTCGGTCATTGCGGGCAGTCCCACGGACACGGAACTGGCAGTGGTCATCTCCTTGCTTGCGCACCTTCCGAACACCGAGATCGTGCAGCCCAATCCACCGAGTCATTGGTCCGATCGCGCCGCGATGATGCGCCCGACGCTCTCCCCCGGCCCCGGCGCTTGGCGCGCATCGGCGTTTCCGCAGCAGTAGACCAACGATCGGTCCCACGATGTCCCGCCTCGTTCTCGCTTCCCGATCACCAGCGCGACTGAGCACGCTGCGCGCGGCGGGCATTGAACCGGAGGTCATCGTCAGCGATGTGGATGAGGAGGCGATCGAGGCATCGCTGCCCCACGCGACACCCGCACAGTTGGCGCAGACACTCGCGCAAGCCAAAGCCGAGGCGGTCGCGGCCACCGTCGAGGGTCAAGCGATCGTGATCGGCTGCGATTCGGTTTTCGAACTCGACGGCGTGGCCTACGGCAAACCGCAGACTGCGACGATCGCGAAGGATCGGTGGCGGCGAATGATGGGTCGCGCAGGGACATTGCACACCGGACATCACGTCATCGACACCGCGACGGGTAGGACGTCATCGGCGACCGCGAGCACCATCGTGCATATGGGTTCGATCTCCGAGCAGGAAATGGACGACTATCTCGCCACCGGTGAGCCACTGCAGGTGGCCGGCGGCTTCACCTTGGACGCCCTCGGTGGAGCCTTCGTCGACGGGGTCGAGGGGGATCCGTCGAACGTCGTCGGCATCTCGCTGCCCACCCTGCGCGCACTCCTCGGTGAGCTCGGAGTGAGATGGACCACGCTGTGGAACTTGGCTCCGTCCGAGCACTCGGCTTCCCGCTAGAGTCCGCATTCATGCGCAAGGTGCTGATCGCCAACCGTGGCGAGATCGCGGTCCGGGTGATCCGCGCCTGCAGGGATGAAGGCCTGATCTCGGTTGCCGTGTACGCCGATCCCGATCGCGACGCTCTCCACGTGCAGATGGCCGATGAGGCCTACGCCCTCGGTGGGCAGACCGCGGCCGAGAGTTACTTGGACATCGCCAAGATCATCGCCGCGGCGAAGCAGGCCGAGGCCGACTCCGTCCACCCGGGGTACGGCTTCCTATCCGAGAACGCGGACTTCGCCCAAGCCGTCATCGATGCCGGATTGATCTGGATCGGTCCTCCGCCACAGGCCATCAAGGATCTCGGTGACAAGGTCTCCGCGCGCCACATCGCCCAACGCGCAGGCGCACCCCAGGTACCCGGCACCCCCGATCCGGTCCAGGGCGCCGATGACGTCGTCGCCTTCGCCACAGAACACGGTCTTCCCGTTGCAATCAAGGCGGCCTTCGGTGGTGGCGGGCGCGGATTGAAGGTGGCCCGCACCCTCGAGGAGATTCCCGAGTTGTACGACTCCGCCGTACGCGAGGCCGTCGCCGCTTTCGGTCGTGGGGAGTGCTTCGTGGAGCGTTACCTCGACAAGCCGCGCCACGTGGAGACCCAGGTGCTCGCCGATCAGCACGGCAACGTGGTGGTCGTCTCGACCCGAGACTGCTCGCTGCAGCGCCGGCATCAGAAACTCGTCGAGGAAGCTCCGGCACCGTTCTTGACGGACCAGCAGCGCGAGGATCTTTACTCAGCAAGCAAGGCGATCGTCAAAGAGGCCGGGTACTACGGCGCCGGAACGTGCGAGTTCCTCATCGGTGTAGACGGGACCATCTCCTTCCTCGAGGTCAACACGCGCCTGCAGGTCGAACATCCTGTTAGCGAGGAAGTAACGGGAATCGATTTGGTCCGCGAGCAGTTCCGCATCGCACGCGGCGAGAGCATCAACCCGATCGACCCCGAGGTAACGGGTCACTCCATCGAGTTCCGCATCAACGGAGAGGACCCCGGTCGCGGTTTCCTGCCGGCTCCCGGCTCTCTGACCCGTTGGGAACTACCGAGCGGTCCGGGTGTGCGTGTGGACGCAGGCTTTCGTTCCGGTGACGTGATCGGCGGCAACTTCGATTCGCTGCTCGCGAAGCTCATCGTGACCGGAAGGGACCGCACCCAGGCACTCGAGCGTGCCCGTCGCGCCCTCGCCGAGTTCCAGGTCGAGGGAATCGCCACGGCACTCACCTTCCATCGCGTCGTAGTGAACGAGGACGATTTCGCACCCGCCGACGGCGGCGCCTTCCGCGTCCACACCCGATGGATAGAAACCGAGTTCGACAACCAGATTCCCGCATACACCGCTCCCGTCACCGCGGACGAAACGAACCGCGAGCGCCAATCGGTCGTCATCGAGGTCCAAGGCAAACGCATCGAGGTAACCCTCCCCGCCGGTCTCGGCGCCACCGCTCCCGCAGCGACCTCGAAGAAGGCGGCTTCTCGCAAACGTGGTGGGGGACATGCACAGACGGTGTCCGGAGATACCGTCGCAGCACCGATGCAGGGCACCATCGTCAAGGTGGAGGTCACCGAAGGTCAGAACGTGAGCGAGGGTGATCTCATCGTGGTTCTCGAAGCGATGAAGATGGAGCAGCCCCTCACCGCGCACAAGGCCGGCACGGTGACCGGACTCTCGGCCGAGATCGGTGCCACGGTCACTGCCGGTGCCGCGATCTGCGAACTCAAGGACTGATCAAGCGAGGCCGTACCCCCGCTAGGACGTCAGCAGCGATCGCAACCAATTCACGTAATCGTCAGGCGCTCCCGCCGCGAAGGCGGCGTCGGCGATGTCGAAGACCTGCTCCGCGCGCGGCAGCCCGCCCTCGTACGCGTCCAGCGCGTACAGCCACGCGAGCACCTGGCCGTCCATGGTGTCGACCCGCACCCGGACCTTCCGCCAGTACCCGATCTCCACGTCCTCCCACATGTCCAGGCGCTTCTCATCGAGTTCGGTGACGTCGTAGACCGCGACGAAGACTTCGGCACCGACATCTTCGACGACGGTGGGCAGCGCACCGCCGAAGCCCAGTTCCTCCCCGGCGAACGTCAGACGCCAACCACGCAACCAGCCCGTGCCGTGCATGGGAGAGGCAGGCGCACGCTCGGCCATACGGTGAGGGTCGAGGTTCACCCCGTACGCGGCGTAGAAGGCCATGGCTTCCAGGGTAGGGACCGAGAGCCCCGCTGAGAAGGCCCGCGACACAATGTGCACGTGTCGAGCCCATCGAAAGTCGTGATCATCGGCGACGGCCCCGGAGGGTACGAGGGGGCACTGGTTGCCCGCCAACTCGGTGCTCAGGTCACGCTCGTCAGTGCCAGTGGCATCGGTGGCTCGGCGGTTTTGACCGACTGCGTGCCCAGCAAGACCCTGATCGCCACGGCCGATGCCATTGACGAGGCCGCCGCCTCCGGCTATCTGGGGGTGCGCATCAACGGCCACCCAGCGGACAAGGCCGACTTCAGCGTCGATCTGGCAACGGTGAACACCCGGGTGATGGAGCTGGCACGCGCGCAAAGCAGCGGCATCCATGCCTCGCTCGACGAAGCCGGAGTGCAGATAGTCCGTGGGCGCGGGCGGTTGACCGACGTCGACGTCGTCACCGTCGATACCACCGAGGAAGAACTCGACCTTCCCGCCGATTTCATTCTCCTTGCGACCGGAGCCCGACCACGCGTACTCCCCGAGGCGATGCCCGACGGAGAGCGCATCCTCACCTGGGAGCAGGTGTACGACCTCACCGAACTTCCCCACCACCTGATCGTCGTCGGCTCAGGCGTCACGGGGGCGGAGTTCGCCAGCGCATTCCACGCCCTCGGCAGCAAGGTCACACTCGTTTCCTCGCGCGATCAAGTACTCCCCGGCGAGGACGCTGACGCAGCACGCGTACTCGAGGAGGTCTTCGAACGTCGGGGACTAAGGGTCAAGGCCAAGACACGGGCACTGAAGGTTGAACGCGGCGACGACGCCGTCACCGTCACGCTGAACGATGGCTCGGCCATCACCGGCAGCCATGTACTGATGGCAGTCGGCTCCCTGCCGAACACCGAGAACCTCGGACTCGACCATGCTGGTGTCAAGACGGATGAGCGCGGTTTCATCGAGGTCGATCGCGTTTCTCGAACCAGCGCTCGTCACATCTACGCCGCAGGAGACTGCACCGGCGTGAACATGCTCGCCTCGGTTGCGGCCATGCAAGGGCGCATCGCGATGTACCACGCGTTGGGTGATGCCGTCTCGCCGCTGGACTCGAATGCCATCTCCAGCACGATCTTCACCGAGCCGGAAATCGCCACCGTGGGTCTGCAGGCACGCGATCTGGAGGAGGGGGAGTTTCGAGGTGAGCAGATCACCTTGCCGCTGCGCACGAACGCGCGCGCCAAGATGCACGGCCACCGTGACGGCTTCGTCAAGATCTTCGCCCGTAAGGGGTCGCACATCGTCGCCGGTGGGGTGATTGTCGCCCCGAACGCCAGCGAACTCATCCACTCGATCACCCTCGCGGTGGACAACCGACTCACCGTCGACCAGCTCGCCCACGCGTTCACGGTCTACCCGAGTCTGTCGGGTTCCATCGCCGAGGCCGCACGCCGCCTGCACACAGCACCCCTTCACCCAGCGCAGTAAGTTTCCCGGGTGACGAACTCCGCCGACAACGAGACCACCCAAGCCGCGAACGACGCTGCGAAGCAAGCCGCGGCCACCCTGAAGGCCATCACGAACATCCAGCACCACGACGTCGCGGTGGTCTTGGGCTCGGGCTGGGTCCCCGCAGCCGAACTCCTCGGCACCACCACCGCCGAGTTCCCCGTCACCGACCTCCCCGGCTTCGCTCCCCCGGCGGTCGCAGGTCATGCCGGGCGTTTTCGCAGTATCGATGCCGACGGCACGCGCGTCCTCGCCTTCATGGGGCGAACGCACCTCTACGAAGAACGCGGCGTCGACGCCGTGACCCACGCCGTGCGCACCGCGCACTTCGCCGGCTGCGGAACGGTCATCCTGACCAACGGCTGCGGTGGCCTGGACCCCGCGTGGTCCCCAGGCACACCGGTTCTGATCAAGGACCACATAAACCTGACGGGCACCAGCCCACTGCACGGTGCGCACTTCGTGGACCTCACGAATCTCTACAGCGAGCGTCTTCGCCAGATGTGCAAGGAGATCGAGCCGAGCCTGCCCGAGGGCGTGTACTGCCAATTCCGTGGACCGATGTATGAAACCCCGGCCGAGATCGGCATGGTCAAGGCGATCGGCGGCACTCTGGTGGGCATGAGCACGGCACTTGAGGCGATCGTGGCACGCAGCCTGGGTATGGAGATCCTGGGCATCTCGCTGGTCACCAACGCCGCCGCCGGCATGACCGGTGAGCCCCTCAATCACGAGGAGGTTCTGGCAGCAGGTCAAGCCGCCGCGACTCGGATGGGCGACCTCCTTGCCCGCGTGATCCGAGGCATGTGACGCTCTGCATATGCAGCCTGGTCTACGCGAACAAGCCGAGCGCTGGCTCGCGCAAGATCCCGATCCCCGTACCAGGGACGAACTTCAGCGACTGATCGAAACGAACGACGACGAACTGACCGACTGCTTCGCCTCACGGCTTCAATTCGGCACCGCGGGCCTGCGCGGAAGACTCGGACCCGGTCCCAACCGGATGAATCGCGTGGTGGTGATGCAAGCGGCAGCGGGCCTGGCGAGTTATCTCAAGCAGCATCACCCGCATGGGGCGTCGATCGTGATCGGATACGACGCTCGGCACAACTCCGATGTGTTCGCCCGGGACACCGCGGCCATCATGCAAGGCGCCGGAGTAAACGCGCTCGTGCTGCCGAAACCCCTGCCTACACCCGTCTTGGCCTACGCGATCAGGCACCTCGGTGCTTCCGCGGGAGTGATGGTCACCGCGAGCCACAACCCACCCCAGGACAACGGCTACAAGGTCTACCTTGACGACGGTTGCCAGATCATTCCCCCTGCCGACGCTGACATCGCCGCCGAGATCGAACGCATCGCGGACTCCATGGGCGTCCAGGATTTGGCCACGGACGACGAATGGGTAACCCTCGGCGACGACGTACTGCAGGACTACATCACCCGCGCGATCGAAAACATCACCGTCGAGCAGTGCGCCAACAACAACCACCTCACCGCCGTCATCACGCCGATGCACGGCGTGGGCGGCCCCACTCTCCACGAAGTCCTGGTCCGCGCCGGCTTTCCCGCACCGATCCACGTGTCTGAACAGTTCGAACCGGATCCGGACTTCCCCACCGTCGCATTCCCCAACCCCGAGGAGCCCGGCGCGATGGACCTAGCGCTGGTCACGGCGGCGCAGCACGAACCCGACATCGTCATCGCCAACGATCCCGACGCCGACCGCTGCGCCATCGCGATTCCCTCATCCGAGGGCTACCGGATGCTCACCGGAGACGAAGTCGGGTCTCTCCTCGGCTGGTGGGCCACCCGGCAGACGGCGGACAGCACCGTCCTCGCCCAATCGATCGTTTCGGGCACCATGCTCAAGGCGATCGCGCAATCGGCCGGACTCAGGTACGAGCACACACTCACCGGCTTCAAGTGGATCGGGCGCATCCCCGGCCTGCGCTTCGGGTACGAAGAAGCACTCGGCTACTGCGTGGATCCGCAGGCGGTGAGCGACAAGGACGGCATCACCGCAGCCCTCACAGTCGCCACACTCGCCGCCCATCTCAAGGCGAAGAATCAGACGTTGCAGGACAAGCTCGACGATCTAGCGCGCGAACACGGCGTGCACGCCACCACGCAGGTATCGGTGCGCGTCACCGACCTGGCCCACATCGCGGAAGTGATGTCCACTCTGCGAGAGCAACCTCCCACCACCATCGGTGGTCTCACGGTTCGCCGCTTCATCGACCTCCAGCAAGGCACCGAACTACCACCCACGGACGGTTTGCTCTTCGAGTTGGAGGGCAACGCCCGCGTGATCATCCGCCCCAGCGGCACCGAACCCAAGGTCAAGGCCTACCTGCAGGCAGTGGTCCCGGTCACCGCAGACCTCAGGTCAGCAAGCGAACAAGCCGACCGGCAGATCGAGGCTCTCACCACGGCAGTCCGCGCGTGGCTCGACTGACACCCAATACCCTTCCCTCGTGAGCCTGCTTCCCACCCGCCCCCTCACAGACACGTCCTCAGAGGGTCTGAAGGCGTACCTCATAGGGCTTGCTGGCGTGGATCAGGTGGGCCTGGAGGCCCGCGCCGCCACCTTGGCGACCCGCTCCATCAAGAACGAATCCAAGGTCTGGGCGATCGACACCGCGATATCGATGGTCGACCTCACCACCCTCGAAGGCATGGACACCCCCGGCAAGGTGAAGGCGATGTGCGCGAAGGCGCTGCGCCCAGACCCCACGGACACCTCCTGCCCGAGCGTGGCCGCGGTTTGCGTCTACGGCGACCTCGTCCCCACCGCACGCGAGGCAGTTGGCGATCGCATCCACGTGGCCGCCGTCGCCACCGCCTTCCCCAGCGGACGCGCGAGCATGGACGTCAAGCTGATGGACACCAAAGAGGCGGTTGCCGCCGGTGCCGACGAGATAGACATGGTCATCGATCGCGGCGCATTCTTGGCCGGCGACTACGCCAAGGTCTTCAACGAAATCGCCGCGATCAAGCAGGCCTGTGGCACGGCACACCTGAAGGTGATCCTGGAGACCGGAGAACTCAAGACCTACGACAACGTCCGCCGCGCTAGTTGGCTTGCTATGGAAGCTGGCGCGGACTTCATCAAGACCTCCACCGGCAAGGTCTCCCCCGCCGCGACTCTCCCGGTCACCCTCCTCATGCTGGAAGCGGTGCGTGACTTCGCGGCGAAGACCGGTACCAAGGTTGGCGTCAAAGCCGCCGGGGGGATCCGCACGAGCAAGGACGCCATCAAGTACCTGGTCCTGGTAAACGAGACGGTCGGCGGGGACTGGCTCACCCCGGACCTATTCCGTTTCGGAGCGTCCACGTTGCTCAATGATCTGCTCCAGCAGCGCCAACGCATGCGCGATGGCCACTACTCCGGTCCCGACTACGTGACGATCGACTAGGGAAGAGCGCGACACATGACCTTCGACTACGCACCTGCACCGGAGTCTCGCTCGGTGGTGGACATCGATTCGAGCTACGGGCTATTCATCGGTGGGAAGTTCGTCGAGCCCAAGAGCGGTGCGTTCTTCAAGACGATCAACCCCGCCACCGAGGAAGTTCTCAGTGAGGTTGCCGAAGCCGGACAGGCCGATGTGGATGCCGCCGTGGCCGCCGCTCGCAAGGCGTACGACAAGACGTGGTCCAAGATGTCGGGTAAGGACCGCGCGAAGTACATCTTCCGCATCGCACGCATCATCCAAGAGCGCTCGCGCGAACTTGCGGTGCTGGAGACTCTCGACAACGGCAAGCCGATCCGTGAGTCACGTGACGTGGATGTTCCGCTGGTAGCGGCGCACTTCTTCTATCACGCAGGCTGGGCCGACAAGCTCGAGTTCGCGGGGTACGGACCGGATCCGAAGTCTCTTGGCGTTGCCGCGCAGGTGATCCCGTGGAACTTCCCGCTGTTGATGCTGGCCTGGAAGATCGCGCCGGCGCTGGCATGCGGCAACACGGTTGTCCTCAAGCCCGCCGAGACCACACCGCTCACCGCACTCGCGTTCGCAGATATCTGCCAACAGGCCGATCTGCCCCCCGGCGTGGTCAACATCATCACCGGTGCGGGTGAGACGGGACGGATGCTCGTAGAGCACCCGGATGTGAACAAGGTTGCCTTCACGGGATCAACCGACGTGGGCAAGGCGATCCAACGCGCCGTGGCAGGTACCAACAAGAAGCTCACCCTGGAACTCGGTGGCAAGGCTGCGAACATCGTCTTCGACGACGCGCCCATCGACCAGGCCATCGAGGGCATCGTCAACGGCATCTACTTCAACCAAGGGCACGTCTGCTGCGCGGGAAGCCGCCTGCTCCTGCAGGAATCGATCGCCGAGGAAGCCCTGCACTCTCTCAAGCGCAGGCTCCAGACGCTGCGCCTGGGTGACCCGATGGACAAGAACACAGATATCGGCGCCATCAACTCCCGGGCGCAACTAAGCAAGATCGAGGAACTCACCAAGTCAGGCGAGGACGAGGGCGCGCAGCGCTGGAGCCCTGCATGCCCGATTCCCGATAAGGGCTTCTGGTTCCCGCCCACGGTCTTCACGAATGTCACGCAGGCGCACCGCATTGCGCGCGAGGAGATCTTCGGGCCGGTGCTGTCGGTCCTCACCTTCCGCACACCGGAGGAAGCAGTCGAGAAGGCGAACAACACCCCCTTTGGATTGTCAGCCGGCATCTGGACCGAGAAGGGCAGCCGCATCCTGTGGATGGCGGACAAACTCCGAGCTGGAGTCATCTGGGCGAATACCTTCAACCGGTTCGACCCGACGAGCCCGTTCGGCGGTTTCAAGGAGTCGGGCTTCGGCCGAGAGGGCGGGATCGCCGGCCTGGGCGCTTACCTCGATACGGAGGACAAGTCATGAGCAGAGTCGAGGTCCGCAAGACCCACAAACTATTTGTCGGCGGCGCGTTTCCGCGCAGTGAATCCGGTCGCACCTACGAGGTGACCGACGCGAACGGTCAATTCATTGCGAACGTCGCCCAGGCCAGTCGAAAAGACGCACGCGACGCCGTCCTTGCAGCCCGAGCCGCATTCGCCAAGTGGTCCGCCGCCACCGCGTACAACCGCGGTCAGGTTCTTTACCGGATCGCTGAGGTGATGGAAGGTCGCCGCGATCAGTTCATCGCCGAAATAGAACAGGGCGAGGGTGTCTCCACCAAGAAGGCGACCCAGCAACTCGATGCTTCTATCGACCGCTGGGTCTGGTACGCCGGATGGGCGGACAAGTACGCCCAAGTGCTCGGAACCTCCAATCCGGTCGCCGGCCCCTACTTCGACTTCTCCATTCCCGAACCCACAGGTGTGGTCGCCGCAGTCGCCCCACAAGACCACAGCCTCCTGGGACTGACCAGCGTCATCGCGCCAATCATCGTCGCGGGCAACGCATGTGTAGTGATGCCCAGTCCCTCGCACCCCATCCCGGCCATCACCCTCGCCGAATGCCTTGCCACCTCCGACGTTCCCGGTGGCGTGGTCAACATCCTCACCGGGGCACCCGCAGAAGTCATGCCCTGGCTAGCCGAACACGCGGACGTCAATGCCCTGGACCTCACCGGCATCGTCGACGACTCCGTCGCAGCCGACCTCGAAGGCCAGGCTGCCGGGACGGTCAAGCGCGTTCTCCGACCGAAGCCGCAGGCTGATTGGTCCGCAACGCCCACGCTGTCCCGCATTCGTCAGTTCACAGAGATCAAGACCGTCTGGCATCCATTAGGGACCTGAAACGCGGCGAAAGTCACCGATCTGCCCCTAGGGTGCAGCAATGACGACACGACGGGTGTACGCCATCGCCGCCGGAATCACCTGGTTCGGCCTGGCACTGGGGATGGTGCTGACGGTCTTCAACATCTACCCGCCCGTGGATGTCCAACCCAACACGCTCGGGGTCAATGCCGACGGCGTGGCCGGGTTGTTCGGTCGGGTGGTGGATTCGCTCAGCTACTTCACGAACCTGAGCAATGTCCTCGTGGCCGTGGTGTTGACGATGCTGGCACGAGATCCCGATCGCGGTGGCCCGGTATGGCATGCAGTGCGGATGGATTCACTCGTCATGATCTCGATCACCGGGTTGATCTACGCGATCGTTCTGGCACCCGACGCTCAGGTGGAGGGCTTGGACATCATCGTCAACGCGATCAAGCACTACATCGTGCCCATCATGACGGTGTTCCTCTGGCTGCTCGTGGGTCCACGACGACAACTCACCCTCGCATCGGTCTTCACCGCCCTCGTCATCCCCATCACCTGGGCGATCTACACACTCGTTCGAGGTGAGTTCATTGCGGCCTATCCCTATGGCTTCTTGAACGTCATCGCTTACGGACTGCCCGCGGTGCTGACGAACATCGCCGGCGTGGCGGCACTGGGCGTCGTTCTAGGTCTGCTCTTCTGGGCAGTAGATCGGTTGCTGTCTCTACGTCAGAAGTAGCGCACAACCACCATGGCGGTGAAGATCGCCAGGATGATGATCATCAGGTAGACGTCCACCCAGCCCTTCACCAGCGACTGGATTCTTGCTGTCGCCCGACCGAACCTGAGATTGCCGTCCAGAATGTTGACCCGGGTGATCGAGAAGAAGACCAATGTGGTCGTGACGGTGATCGTCAGACACCACGGGCACAGCGCTCCGATCACGAAATATGACTGAAAGAAGAGCCAGTAGGCGAATGCGAAGCCAATTGAGTAGAAGGCCTGTGCGGTCAGCATGAACCAGCGCGGAAACACGACGCCCCCAAGTGCCGCGATAGCCACGGTGATGACCACCGGTTCGCTGATCAAGCCGAGATAAGCGTTGGGAAAGCCCAGCAGGTTCGCCTGCCACGTGACGCCGACCGTGCCGCACGAGATCTTGGCGCTGATATCGCAGCTGAAGACCGCGTTGGGGTTTGCCGCGAGGGTCAGGGCATCGACCGCTAGCACGAAGGAGGCGATCAACCCAATGACCGAACCGACCAGCATCTCGACATAGGCACCCAGGTGGCGGCGTCTCGTCGGTACCTCGATGCCTCGCTGCTCGCCGGTGATGGTCACGGGGAGACGGTAGCGAGGGCTCCACGGGCTGCGTTAGCGGCACCAGCTCCATAGCTTCCACCGAACAAGATCGCATGAACAAGGAGCGGGTACACCTGGTGCAGTGGAACGCGCGAAGCGTAGTTCGGATCTAGTGGCCACTCATGGTGGTAGGCCTCGAGAATGTCATCGAAGTACGGCAGTCCGAAGAGGGCGAGCATGGCCAGATCAGATTCGCGGTGGCCGCCATGGGCAGATGGATCGATCAGCACACAGTCTCGTCGTCGCCATAGAACGTTGCCGCTCCACAGATCACCGTGCACCCGGGCGATGGGTTCAGCCGGTCCGATGAGGCGAGAGTCTTCGGTCTCGAGTGCATCGGCGAGTTCGGCGAGTACTGCGTACTCGGCATGCGTGATCGAATGTGTGCTCAGCGCCTGGTCAGCCAGAGGTCGGACTCTCGCCTGGGCATAGAAGGCGCCGAAGGTCTCCCAGGTTCCCTCGGGTAGCGGGACGTCGGCGATGAAGGCTTGCGCGCAGTCCGGGGGAAGTTGCCCGAACGAGTCGGCTCCCGACTGGTGGGTGTGCGCTAGTTGGGCACCGAAGGTTCGGGCCGCTTGTTGTGAGGGTGGGGCGGTGGCGACGAAGTCGAGCGTCAGTCGGTCGGTGCCGACATCACGCACCCAGGGGACGGGGCAACCGTCGAACTCCTCGTGGGCGCGCCTCAGCCAGCTGAGGCCTGCTGCTTCGAACCGGTAGCTCTCACTCGTTGCCCCCGGGCGCTGCTTGATGAAGACCTCGCGGTCGTCACGCCACCGTCGCCTGACCAATGCCTAGGAGGCTTCGCGCTGATCCTGGTTGCGCTTGCGCAGGAAATAGATCGCCGCGGCGGTGGCGGTCAAGGCAATCGTGACCGCAATGACCACCGGCATAACACGGCGCGCTTCCTCGATCGCCTCTTCTGCGAGCATCAGGCCGTTGTCGGCGACACCCAGCACGGCGTCGGTGTTATCGAGCGCATGGCGCACTTTGTCCAGCTGCTCACGCACGTCCTCGACTCGGGTGTGGGTATCGATGATCGCTTCCATGACGGCCACGTTGCCCTCCTTCACTTCTCGTCGGATGCCGCCTGCTCGGCTTTCAATTCGGCGTACACAGGCTTGATCCGTGTGTTGATGATGTCCAATCTCTCATCGAACGGGATGAATGCGCTCTTCATGGCGTTCACTGTCAGCCATTGCAGGTCATCGAGCGTCCAACCGAAAGCCTCGCAGCACAACTGCATTTCCTTCGTCATGGACGTGCCCGACATTAGGCGGTTATCCGTGTTGAGAGTTACCCGGAAATTGAGTTTCCGGAGCATGCCGATCGGATGATCGGCGATTGACCGGGCGGCACCCGTTTGCACATTGCTCGTCGGACACAACTCCAGGGGAATCCTGCGATCGCGGACGTACGCCGCAAGTTTGCCGAGATGCGGATTCATCGGATCGGTGACGTCTATGTCGTCGACTATGCGCACCCCGTGCCCTAGACGATCGGCCCCGCACCACTGGATTGCTTCCCAGATGGAGGGTAGTCCGAACGCTTCTCCCGCGTGGATGGTGAAGTGGGCGTTCTCGCGCCTGAGATATTCGAAAGCATCCAGGTGACGAGTGGGTGGGAATCCTGCCTCGGCACCCGCGATGTCGAAACCGACCACACCCCTATCCCGGTACTCGACCGCGAGTTCGGCAATCTGCTTGGAATGGGTGGCCGTGCGCATCGCGGTCAGCAGTACACCGACGCGAATCCAATGCCCCTTGTGGACGGCTGCGGACGTGCCCTGTTCGAAGCCGGCGAGCACCGCGTCGATCACTTCGTGGAGGGTGAGCCCCTGCTCGGTGTGCAACTCCGGAGCGAAGCGGACCTCGGCGTACACCACACCGTCAGCCGCAAGATCCTCGGCACACTCTCGAGATACGCGCTTGAGAGCGTCGGTGGTCTGGGTAACCCCGACCGTGTGTTGAAAGGTCTCCAAGTACCGCTCGAGGGACCCAGAGTAGGCGGCTTCGGAGAACCAGCGGGCAAGGTCGACGGCGTCGGTCGCGGGAAGGTTCCGGTAGCCGGACTGCTCGGCCAGCTCGATGACGGTCTCCGGGCGCAAGCCACCGTCCAGGTGGTCATGCAAGAGGACCTTGGGTGCGCGGGCAATGAGGTCGGGGGACGGGATACCGGGGGAAGAGGAGACAGCCATGGCACCACCGTAGTTAATGGGCGGGAGGCGACCCTCCAGCGACCGCCTCCCGCCCGATGTCTAGCCCCCCGCACTCGACACCCCACTACGATTTCGAAGAGACGGGGCCTCCACACCTCGTGCGCTCAACAAGTTCGGGTATAGCCAGGACAAACCGGGGGAATAGATGGATCGATCGTTGGAACAGGTATCTGCAGGCACGGATGCCGGCCAGGGGCTCCCGCAGTTCCTTCGCTTCCTCAATGCCTTGCCGAGCCCAAGCACCGTGGCACGCGCGCTTCAACTCGGTCCCTTAGCTCCCCTGGACTTCGGCGCCGTGGGCATCGTGCGTCTCACGGGCGAGAACCTGGAGGTCTTGGGTACGCACGGCTATACGCAAGAGGAAGTCAATCGCTACTTCCGGATGCCAATCGGGGTTGCCACCCCCTTCACTCGAGCGATCAAGCACAGCGAAGTTCTCGTTGACGATATGGATGAGCTCCTCGATGCCTTCGATGCATTGCGAATGGATGAGGACTTGTGGCTCAGGATCATGCAGAGATTCGGCTCTGGGCAAGTCGTCAGCGCTCCCATCATGTTGCAGGGAACCGTGCTGGGAGCCTTCGGCGGCATTACGCGTTCAAAGAGAACCTGGACATCCCTCGACTTTGCCCTCTTCGATGGTCTTTCCGCCGCACTGGGGCTCTGGATGACCAATCCGCTCACCGCACTCCCCGTGTCTGACCGCCTAGTGACACGTACGGATGACTCCATCCACCTCACCGAACGTCAAAGACGCATTCTCAGCCTCGTTGAAACCGGACGGTCCAACACCTCGATAGCGCAGGTGCTGGGCTACTCGGTCTCCACCATCAAGCAGGAACTGCAACGCGCCATGCGCGCCACTAGGGCCAGTGATCGAATGGAAGCCGCACGTCGCGCTCGAGAGTTGCAGCTTCTACCCGACCTCGACGACCAGCCCGTCAGACGTTGAGTACCTGCCCGATGGTGGCGCCGCCATCGGCGATGAATTCCGTCCCGGTGGAGTACGTGGCGTCCGCGATGAGGAACAGCGCCAGCTTCGCGATCTCTTCGGGCTCACCGATACGTGCGATGGGTTGACGCGAGTAGGCCTTGTCGTCCAGTCCGGCCGTCATCGGCGTGCGGATGCCCCCGGGATGGATGGAAACCACACGGATGTTGGCCGGGCCGAGGTCGAGGGCCGCGGCTTTGGTCAGGCCGCGCACTCCCCACTTGCTGGCGACGTACGCAGCGAGGTTGCTGTAGCCCTGCATTCCCGCGGTGCTGGAGAGGTTGACGATCACGCCGCCGCCGTTCGCCTTGAGAGCAGGCGTGGCGGCCTCCATACCCAAGAACACACCTGTGAGGTTCACCGCAATGATCCGGTTCCATTCCTCCAGGCTCGTGCCGCCCACGGGTGTGAAACCCACAACTCCAGCGTTGTTCACCAAAGCGGAAAGGTGCCCGTGGGTCCGCGTTGTGGTCGAAACGGCGTCCTGCCAACTGTCGGGATCGGTGACGTCCAGGTGCACGTAACTGCCGCCGATGTCCGCCGCTACAGCCCGGCCATCGTCGTCGAGGACGTCGGCGACGACCACCGACGCGCCCTCGCCGGCCAGCGTCCGGCAGATCTGTGCACCTATACCGCGCGATCCCCCTGTGACGAGGACGACGGACTCATCCAACTTTCCCATCGCTGATTCCTTTCGCTCACCTGAAATTCCAGCATGCGTCACATGCGACGTGCATGTCCAGGGACTAACGCCATGTTCTTCGGGCATTCGCCCACGCGCTAGTCCTCCCGACCGGCAAGGTCGATGGCGAACGCCGGTAGGCAGACGGCTACATATCGCGCCCCGCTCTCAGTGCGATAGCGGATCCGCTCTCCTGCACGGGTGATGATGGCTTGCCCGGTGAGCACCGATGTGGTCTCGCCGTCGTGGTCGACGAGGAGTTCACCGTCCAGCACGACCGTGAACTCGTCGAACTTGGGCTGCTGATAGGGCTCGTCCCAACCCGCCGGGGCGACCATGTGTGCGATCGAAACCCCTTCATCCCCGCTAGACGCCCTACCCACGAACTCTTCAATCATCTTGCCCCCCGGAACAGGTATCGGGGTGGCGGAGGAGATGACTTCGGGCATCGCGGTCCTATTCGCTTTCGTCAATTCGCTCAATGATCAGCGGGAGTAAGTCCGGAACGGGTCCATCGATCGTGAAGGCCCCGTCCAAGGCCTCGAGCGCCCGGGTGATCGTGGATTCATCGTCGGTCAACAAGGTCATGATGGGCTGACCCGCGGTCACAGTGTCCCCCGGCTTCGCGTGGAGCAGGATCCCCGCGGCATGCACGACCTGATCCTCCTTGCGGGCGCGTCCGGCACCTAGTCGCCATGCGGCCACACCAACGCCGAAGGCCTGCAATTCGGTGAGGACGCCCGTGGTGGGCGCGGTGACCGGATACTCGATCCTGGCGGTCGGCAATGGCGCTTCGGGGTCACCGCCCTGCGCCCGGACCATGCGCCGCCAATGGTCCATCGCCCGACCGCTGCTGATCGCCTCACGAGGATCGGCATCGATCCCGGCCAGGTCAAGCATCTCCCGTGCAAGAGCGATGGTCAGTTCGACGACATCGCTCGGACCACCGCCGGCGAGTACTTCCACGGACTCCGCCACCTCCACGGCGTTGCCAACCGCGTACCCGAGGGGAACGTCCATCGCGGTGATCAATGCGCGCGTCCGAACGCCGGCGTCGTTACCGATCGCCACCATGGTCTTGGCTAGTTCGCGCGCCTTCGCCGGATCGGACATGAAGGCTCCGCCTCCGGTCTTGACGTCGAGCACCAAGCCACCGGCGCCTTCAGCGATCTTCTTGCTCATGATGCTCGAGGCGATCAGCGGAATCGCTTCGACTGTTGCGGTGACATCGCGCAGCGCGTAGAGCTTGCGATCGGCGGGCGCCAAACCGGAGCCCGCGGCACAGATGACGCCCCCGACGTCTCGCAAGATCGCGAACATTTCGTCGTTGCTGACGTTCGCCCGCCACCCGGGAATCGACTCCATCTTGTCCAGCGTGCCGCCAGTGTGACCGAGTCCGCGACCCGATAACTGGGGCACCGCGGCACCGCATGCCGCGACGATCGGAACCAGGGGCAACGTGATCTTGTCGCCCACTCCACCGGTGGAGTGTTTGTCGACCGTGGGAGCGGCCAGGGAGGAGAAGTCCATCCGTTCACCGGAGTCGATCATCGCCTGCGTCCAACGCAAGGTCTCACGTTCGGTCATGCCATTGAGCAAGATCGCCATCGCCAGTGCGCTCATCTGCTCGTCGGCGACTACTCCGCGGGTGTAGGCATCCACGACCCAATCGATCTGCGCGTCGGAGAGTTCCCCTCGATCGCGTTTTGTGCGGATGACGTCGACTGCTGCGAATGCTTCGGACATGATCAGCCTCCGAATGAGCGGTCTTCTCCCCGCTCGACGAGATCGTCGGGGCCGAAGGCCTGCGGAAGGATGTCAGACAGAGTCTGGATGCCTTCGGGAGTTCGAATGAGCGTGCCTGGGCGCCCGTTCTCCCACAGCAATTGCCGGCACCGCCCACACGGCATGAGGGCTTGGCCGTGCTGATCGACGCACGAGATGGCGACCAACTTTCCGCCACCGGTCGCATGGATCTGCGAGACCATGCCGCACTCTGCGCACAGACCCACGCCATAGGCAGCGTTCTCCACGTTGCAGCCCACAACGAGGCGCCCGTCATCCATGAGACCCGCGACCCCGACCTTGAAGCGCGAGTAGGGCGCGTAAGCCTTGTGCATGATCTCGACGGCGGCAGCGTCGAGGGATCCCCAGTCGATATCAGTCATGGACAGATCCTCGCAGGATCTACTGCTTCTCGTACGGCTGACCGTCCGCTGCCGGCGGACGTGCGCGACCGACCAGACCCGCGACCACAATGATCGTCACGAGGTAAGGCGCCATCGCAAGGAACTCACCCGGTATAGGCGTTTGAATCAGCGCCAACTTCTGTTGCAGCGAATCGGAGAATCCGAAGACGAGCGCCGCAGCGAAGGCGCCTATCGGGTTCCACGCACCGAAAATCATCGCGGCCAGTCCGATGAAGCCTCGACCTCCGGTCATGCCTTCGTCGAACCGACCGACGGTCCCGAGGGTGAACCAGGCTCCTGCGAATCCACCGACCATGCCGCCATAGACGACCGCCAGGTAACGCGTCTTGGCGACGCTCACGCCCAGACTGTCGGCCGCCCGTGGGTTCTCCCCCACGGCGCGGGTGCGCAATCCCCACCTCGTGCGGAACAAGAAGTACGTGGTCAAGCCGATCAACACGTACATGCCGTAAACCATGATCGTCTGGTTGAACAACACGGGACCGATGATGGGGATATCACCGAGGATCGGGATCTTGATGGCCGGGAAGATGGGCGCGTCGTTCCACTCAGGACGCTCAACGAGCAGTTGCGCGGTGAGGAAGGACGTCAAACTCAGAACCAGCAGGTTGATGACAACACCGATGATGATCTGGTCGACGCGGAAGTTGATCGCGAGGACCGCGAGCAGCAATGCCAGCGCTCCTCCGACCACGATCGCCGCGATGAGGCCGACCCAGCCTCCGATCAACGACCCGAAGACGACACCGGTGAAGGCGCCGCCCAACAGCATGCCCTCGATGCCGATATTCACCACACCAGCGCGCTCGCACAAAATGCCCGACAGCGCTCCGAGCGCAATCGGTGTGGCGCGGGCGACGGTGGAGACCAACATGCTGGTCAGGTTGAACTGCTCGCCGTCGGTTGCCCAGACCATGAGCGCGATGACGAAGACGGCGAACGAGACTCCCAGGATGATCGTCGATTTACCTTGGAACCCGCGGAAGAACTGCGTAGCGCCGAGGAAGGCGAGCACCATGGCCAGGATGTACAGCGTGCCCGTGGCCGGTATCGCCACAGGAGCCAGTTGGACTTGCTCGTCAGCCAGGCTCAAGCCGAAGGTCGAGTCTCCGGACGTTCCCGGGATGAGGAGCACGACCACCGCTGCGGCGAGCACCAGCATGACGATGCCGAGGATGCGCGCACGACGGATCTGCGACTTGGTGAGTTCCTTGGTCCGCTTACCTGTGTAGGCATAGGACTCCTCCGGCATGTCCGGCCCGGCCGGAGTCATCCGAATGTCGCTGCTCATGATCCCCATCCCTTGCTGATCTGAGTGGAGGCGACGGGTGTCTTGAGG
The DNA here is from genome assembly GCA_964385255.1 of uncultured Rubrivirga sp. Classification (GTDB taxonomy): domain Bacteria; phylum Actinomycetota; class Actinomycetes; order S36-B12; family S36-B12; genus S36-B12. The sequence continues at coordinate 43,292 of CAYLOH010000003.1, forward strand.
CGGAAGATCGCTGCGATTAGGGCGGGCGCGGCGACGAAGATGATGATCAACGCTTGGATCACGCCCACCAAGTCGATGCCCACACCCGCAGTCGCCTGCATCTGCTGACCGCCGGCACTCAGGGCACCGAACAACAGGGCGGCGAACACCACACCGACGGGATTGGAGCGTCCGAGCAGTGCGACAGCGATGCCATCGAAGCCCAAGCCGGCGGAGAAGCCCGGCGAAGCGCGGTCCAAGACGCCGAGCACTTGTCCGGTGCCAGCAAGCCCAGCCAAGGCGCCGGCGAGCATCATCACCAGGATGTACGTACGCCCGACGGACATACCGGCGTACTGGGCAGCGGCCGGGTTCGCACCGACGGCTCGGAACTCGAATCCCGTCGTTGTCCGAAACAGCAACCAGTGGATGAAGACCGCTGCCAACAGGGCGACTATGAGTCCTGCGTGCACGCGCAGACCCGGGTCCAAAGCGGTCAAGAGCCCAGGCAGATTGGCCGAGGGCTCGACGTTCTTGGAGATCGGATCGTTACGACCCTCACGCTGAAACAGGTTGGTCTTCAGCAAGTAGTCGACTAGGCGCAGTGCGATGTAGTTCAACATGATCGTGACGATGACCTCGTGCGCCCCGGTCTTCGCCTTCAGGAAACCGGGGATGAATCCCCAGATCGCTCCGCCGATGATGCCCGCGATAAGCGCAGCTGGAAGGTGGATGAACCACGGCACGCCGGTGATGGAGAACCCAACGAGAACGGCGAACATGCCGCCGATCAGCACCTGGCCCTCGCCGCCGATGTTGAACAATCCGGCGCGGAAGGCGATGGCGACCGCCAGACCGGTGAGGATCAGCGGTGTGGCCGCAAGAAGGGTTTCGGAGATCGCGCGCAGCGAGCCCACACTGCCTTGGACCAGTGCCCCGTAGGCGTTCATCGCCTCGGCGAAGCTCATTCCCGTAGCCATGATGATCAGGACGCCGATCACCAGCGCCATCAACACCGCCAACAGCGGGATCAGGACGGCACTTCGCCAATCCGTGGCGGTGGTCAACTGCAGGAAGAACTTCCGCCCATTGGACGGTTCGGGGAGTTCACGGGTCTCCGGCTTCGTGGTGCTCATGCGCTCTTACCCGCCATGAACAGGCCGATCTCCGCGGGCGTCGTATCCGCCGTGACTCGCTCAGCCACGATGCGCCCGTCGAACATCACCAGAATGCGATCGGCGAGGGCGAAGATCTCGTCCAGTTCGGTGGACACAATCAAGATGGCTTTGCCCTCATCGCGCTTGCGGACGATCTGCTCGTGGATGTACTCGATCGAGCCGACATCGATGCCGCGCGTGGGTTGGGCGCACACGACCAGAGGCACGTCCCGACTGAACTCGCGGGCGACGATCATCTTCTGCGCATTACCGCCGGATAACGCGCTACCTGGATTGGAGATGATCGGCGGACGGACGTCGTAATCGGCGACGAGCGTGCGCGCGGATGATTCGATCGCTTGCGCATCGAGCCTGATGCCTCGGGAGAACGGCTTGCCGTAGTAGGAGTCGAGGATCAGGTTCTCTGCGACGGTGAAGGAGCCGACCATGCCCATGTGGTTGCGGTCCTCCGGAACGTGGGCGATGCCCATCTCGTGACGACCACGAGGGGAGGCATCGGTGATGTCCGAACCCTGGAAGCGAATCGTGCCTTCCGCAAGGTTCAGCAAACCGGTTATCGCCGAGACCAATTCGGTTTGCCCATTGCCCTGAATGCCCGCTATCCCGACGATCTCACCGGCATCGACGTGCATGTCTATGTTGTCCAGGAGTCGCCTGCCGTAGTCGTCGACCATCGTCACCGCGTCCAGTTCCAAGACGCGCTGTCCTGGAGACGAGGCGGACTTTTCGACGGTCAACGTGATGTCCCTGCCGACCATCATGGAGGCCAATTGCTCGGGCGTGGCGGTCGCGGGGTCAGCGGTGCCCACCACTTTGCCTCCGCGCAACACGACGATGTCGTCGGCGATCGCCAAGGCCTCCTTCAACTTGTGCGTGATGAAGATGACGGTCGCTCCGCGACCCTTCAACTCCCGCACGATGCCGAAGAACTCCTCCACTTCCTGTGGGGTGAGAACCGCCGTTGGTTCGTCGAAGACCAGAATCTGCGCCCCCCGCAAGAGCACCTTGATGATCTCCACACGCTGCTGGATCCCCACCGGAAGCGTCTCGACGAGTGCGTCCGGGTCAACCGCCAATCCGTACTTGCGGGAGATGTCCCGGACTTCCTCGCGCGCCTTCTTCTGGTTCAAGATGGTGCCCACGATCGTCGGTTCCTCACCGAGGACGACGTTCTCAGCGACCGTGAACACGGGCACGAGCATGAAGTGCTGATGGACCATGCCGATACCCGCCGCGATCGCATCGCCCGGATCCTTGAAGTGCTGCACCACGCCGTCGATCACGATCTCCCCGGAGTCTGCCGTGTACAGACCCGACAAGATGTTCATCAAGGTGCTCTTGCCGGCACCGTTCTCCCCGATGAGCGCCAGCACCTTCCCCGAACGGGCGGTCAAGGTGATGTCGTCGTTGGCGAGCACGCCGGGAAACCTCTTGGTGATTCCCCGAAGTTGAAGTTCCACGCGCAGCTCCCCTGATCGATCGCCCTACCTTGGCAGAAAATACGGGGAGGGGCTCGAAAATCGAACCCCTCCCCGCGTGGTCTACCGACCCACATCAGCCCTTAACGGATACCGATCCGTCGATGATTCCGGCCTTGATCGTCTCGATCTGGTCCTTCAACTCCTGCGGGACTGCGTCCTCGAAGGCGTGGTAAGGAGCGAGGCCGACGCCACCGTTGGCGAGGTCACCGACGGTGACACCACCCGCGAATGAGCCGTCAACGACCGCCGCGATTGCGTTGTACGTGGTGACGTCCATGTTCTTGAGCACGGAGGTCAGGTACACGTTCTGGTTCGCGGTGTCGGTGCCGAACTGATCAGCGTCGACGCCGATGATCATCAACTTGTCGGTGCCGAGTTCGCTGGCCAGGGCAGCGGAGCCCAAGCCGACGGGACCGGCAACCGGCATGACGATGTCGGCACCCTCGTCAACGAGGTTCTGGGCGAACGTGCGACCGTCGTCCAGGCTCTCGAAGTTCTCGGTGAACAGACCCGCCTGGTCGGCCGGGTTCCATCCGAGGACCTTCACATCGGTGCCGTTGTCGGCGTTGTACTTCTGGACGCCGTAGTAGAAGCCGTCCATGAAGATGGTCACCGGCGGGATGTTGACGCCACCGAAGGTGCCCACGGTCCCGGTCTTGGTCATGCCCGCGGCCAGGTAGCCGGCGAGGAACGCCGCCTGGTCCGTGTTGAAGATCTGACCGAGCACGTTGTTGTTGGTGATGTCGCCATCGGCGTAAGCGAAGTCCACGATCGTGAACGGAACGTCGGGATTGGCGTTAGCCGCTTCCTTCGTCGCATCGCCGAGCAGGAAGCCGACGGTCACGATGATCGAACAACCCTGGTCGATGAGCGACTGGATGTTCGGGGCGTAGTCGGTTTCGGCCTGGGACTCCAGGACGACGGCCTCCATGCCGAACTCCGAGGCAGCATCCGTCACGCCCTTGAAGGCGGTCTGGTTGAAGCCCTTGTCGTCGACACCGCCGACGTCAGTGACCTGGCAGGCCTTCAATGCAGCTGCGGATTCCGCCGCGGTCTCTTCGGTCGCAGGCGCTGCGGCCTCATCTGCTGCGGTCTCCTCAGCCGTGGCCGCCGCGGTCTCTTCGGACGAGCCGCTGTCGGAACCACATGCAGCAAGACCCAGGGATGCCACGGCGACAACTGCCGCCGCGATCTTCATTCTGGTCTTCAATCTGTCTCCTTGGTGTAAGCGCCCAGGTGCAGGGGCGGTTGGACAACCCTAGTGAAGGCCGGCCCGGGGAAGCACGTCGACCGACCACTCACGCTAGGACGACAAGGTGAACAGTCGCTCCATCAGGAGGGTCACGAAACGGTCACGATCGATGCCGAGTCCGACAGCACAGTTGACCGGCCGGTCGGTCACCCGCCAGCGGTCCACGACCGTGCGCCCTACACACAGATCGGACAGCAACTCGACCTCGACATTCGCCTCCACCGTGTGCACCAGCGTCGGGTCGATGAGGTGCGCGACGGCGACCGCGTCGTGGATCGGTGCGCCCGGCCAGCCGAAGCGCTCCTGGTGGAACCCGACGAAGTGGTCCAGCAGCTCGGCGACGAAAAGCCCGCAGTCCCCGCGATCCCTGAGGGCGTTCGCGTGATCGTCGGTCAGCCACGCCTGGTGCGTGACCTCCAAGCCGATCATCGTCAGATCGAGTCCGCTGCGCAGGACGATGTCCGCGGCGTGCGGATCTACCCAGATGTTGAACTCCGCGGCTGGAGTCCAATTCCCCAGATCGACGGCCCCACCCATGAAGACGACGCGATCTATTCGCTCCAAGAGATGAGGGCGCTGCTCGATCAACGCCGCGGCATTCGTCTGGGGACCGGTCACGACGAGCGTGGCCGGCTGCTCCGCGAGAACGTCTTCGATCAGGTCGAGGGCGTCTCGCTCGTCAGGTGGGCGACTGGGGGTCACGGGCAGCGGGCCGGCCAAGCCACTCTCGCCATGCATCGATGCCGCGGTCGAGAGTTCCCGCACCCTCGGACGATCCGCGCCCCGCGCGACCGGGATATCCGGACGTCCGACCATGTCCAAGACGCGCAGGGCATTCGTGGTCGTGTGATCGAGCGGCACGTTGCCGGCAACGGTCGTGACCGCGAGTAAGTCGATAGTCGGATCGGCGACCGCGAGCATGATCGCCAAGGCGTCGTCGTGGCCCGGATCGCAATCCATGATGATCGGTGTCGGCTGCATCGACACGTAACTTACGGGTTGCCACTCGCGCGATGCCCGGACCACTGATGATCGGTGTGCGCGAGACGCACTCAGCGATTGTCGGCGCTACCCGACTGAACGTGAACGGTGGATCGATCCGTGGATCAGAAGGCGTCCTTCGGTTGGTAGGTGCCCCAGACGTCGCGGAGCGCGTCGGACACCTCACCCACGGTTGCTCGGGCCTTCAGGGCTTCGCGCATGGGGTAAAGCAGATTGCCGTCGCCGGCAGCGGTCTCCCGGATGGACTGCAGTAGGCGGGCCACGTCCGCGTTGTCGCGCTCGGCCCTGAGTGTGGCCAGGCGAGCTACCTGCTCGGATTCGATGGTCATGTCGACCTTCATGGGGTCGTAGTGCTCGTCACCGTCGACGGTGTACTTGTTCACACCCACCACGATCCGCTCACCCGAATCGATCTGCTGAGTCACTCGGTAGGCGGACTTCTCGATCTCGGACTTCTGGAAGCCCTCCTCGATACCCGCGACCGCACCACCCATGTCCTCGATCTGGTCGATGAGCGCCATGGCCGCAGTCTCGATGTCGTCCGTCAAGCTCTCAACAACGTAGGAGCCTGCGAAGGGATCGACGGTCTTGGTCACGTCCGTCTCGTAGGCGAGCACCTGCTGAGTTCGCAAGGCCAACCGGGCTGCCTTCTCCGTCGGCAAAGCGATGGCCTCATCAAATGAGTTGGTGTGCAAAGACTGCGTGCCACCCAGCACCGCCGCAAGTCCCTGGATCGCCACTCGAACGAGGTTCACTTCAGGCTGTTGGGCCGTGAGTTGCACACCCGCGGTCTGCGTGTGGAAGCGCAGCATCATTGACTTCGGATCCTTTGCACCGAAACGCTCCTTCATGATGCGAGCCCACATCCGACGTGCCGCACGAAACTTCGCGACTTCCTCGATGATCGACGTTCGCGAAACGAAGAAGAAGGCGAGCCGTGGAGCGAAGTCGTCGACGTCCTGTCCGGATTCAACCGCCGCGCGTACGTACTCGATTCCGTTCGCGAGGGTGAAGGCGATCTCCTGCACAGGCGTGGCGCCCGCTTCCGCCATGTGATACCCCGAAATGGAGATGGTGTTCCATTTGGGAATCTCACTACGGCAGTACGTGAAGATGTCGGTGATCAACCGCAGGCTCTGAGCCGGCGGGTAGATGTAGGTGCCCCGAGCGATGTACTCCTTGAGGACGTCGTTCTGGATGGTTCCACCCAACTTGTCCGGAGAGATTCCCTGCTCCTCGGCCACCAATTGGTAAAGCAACAACAAGATCGCCGCCGGGGAATTGATCGTCATCGAGGTGGTCACCTGATCGAGCGGGATGCCGTCGAAGAGGACTCGCATGTCCTCGATCGAGTCGATGGCGACCCCGACCTTGCCCACCTCCCCGTGCGCCAGCGGGTGGTCGGAGTCGTAGCCCATTTGGGTCGGGAGGTCGAAGGCGACCGACAAGCCCATGGTTCCGGCAGCCAGGAGTTGCTTGTACCGCTCGTTGGACTCCCGAGCCGTGCCGAAGCCCGCGTACTGACGCATCGTCCACGGACGGCCGGTGTACATGGACGGGTAGACGCCGCGGGTGAAGGGGTACTGGCCGGGTTCGGATAGCTGGACGTCACCGTTCCAACCAGCCAGGGCCGAGGCGTCGTATAGCGGCTCGAACGGCAGTCCCGACTCGGTCTCAGCGGCCATAGCGGAACCCTAGGACCGACGACCCGTGCGTCGAGGTGGCGCGGGTGTGAGAGAGGACACCTCAGCACCTTGCGAACCCGCCGAGCCGGCCCCACCGATCGGGGATACGCTGACCTGGTACCGGGCAGCGCCTAGCGCGTCCGAGCACGACCAGACAATGGGGGACGAACCGTCCACGAGGAGGAACGCCGGTGGCAACCTTGACACCCGTCGGCACGCTCTATCGCGGTGGCGAGGGCATGTGGACCTGGGTACTCCAGCGCATCACCGGTGTCAGCGTCTTCTTCTTCTTATACGTGCACGTCCTCGATACCGCGCTGGTACGCGTCTCGCCCGAGGCCTACGACATCGTGATCGCCACGTACAAGACGCCGATCGTGAACCTCCTCGAGGTGGGGCTGGTTGGCGCCGTGCTCTACCACGCCCTCAACGGTCTCCGCGTGATCGCCGTCGACTTCTGGTCCCAAGGTCCGCGCTATCAGCGTCAGATGACCTGGGGCATCGTCGCCCTGTGGCTCATCGTGATGATTCCGGGCACCTACTTCATGATGATCCACACCATCGAAGCCGTGTTCGGGAGCACCCCATGAGCGCACCCAGCATCGACGCCCCGCGGTCGTTATCCCGGCGCACAGGACAGCGCAGCAACTTCGAGCTGTACTCGTGGCTGTTCATGCGTATCTCCGGCATCGTCCTGGTGTTCTTGGTGCTTGGTCACTTGTTCATCATGAACATCCTCGATGGCGGCGTGCAGCGCATCAATTTCGCTTTCGTAGCCGGCCGCTGGTCGAGTCCGTTCTGGCAGGTGTGGGACTTGACCATGCTGTGGCTAGCGATGCTGCACGGCACCAACGGCATGCGAACGATCATCAACGACTACGCCGAGCGTGATCAAACACGGTTCTGGCTCAAGATGATTCTGTATGTCTCCTCGGGCTTCATCATCCTTCTCGGGACGCTCGTCGTTTTCACCTTCGACCCCAACATCGGCTAATAAGTCGTTTATCTGGAGGAGCGCAGCTCGATGCAAACGCACAGCTTCGACGTGATAATCGTGGGCGCCGGCGGCGCAGGAATGCGCGCGGCCCTGGAAGCCAGCGGACGCGCACGTACCGCGGTTCTCACCAAGCTCTACCCGACCCGCTCACACACCGGTGCCGCACAAGGTGGCATGTGCGCAGCTTTGGCGAACGTGGAGGAAGACAACTGGGAGTGGCACACCTTCGACACGGTCAAGGGCGGGGACTACCTGGTCGACCAGGACGCAGCCGAGATCATGTGCAAGGAGGCCATCGACGCGGTCCTGGACTTGGAGAAGATGGGTCTCCCCTTCAACCGCACTCCCGAGGGGCGCATCGATCAGCGGCGCTTCGGCGGTCACACGCGAAACCACGGTGAGGCAGCGGTCCGTCGCTCCTGCTACGCGGCCGACCGCACTGGCCACATGATCCTGCAGACGCTCTACCAAAACTGCATCAAAGCCGGCGTCGAGTTCTTCAACGAGTTCTACGTCCTGGATCTGCTGCTGAACGAAGACTCCGGTGAACCCGTCGCCGCCGGGGTCGTCGCCTACGAACTCGCCACGGGGGAGATCCACATCTTCCGGGCTAAGTCGATCATCTTCGCCACCGGCGGCTATGGAAAGGTCTGGAAGACAACCTCCAATGCGCACACCCTCACCGGCGACGGCATGGGCATCATCTGGCGCAGGGGGCTACCGCTCGAGGACATGGAGTTCTACCAGTTCCACCCCACGGGCCTGGCCGGCCTGGGCGTGCTGCTCACCGAGGGCGCCCGAGGGGAAGGGGGGATCCTGCGCAACGCCTCCGGCGAGCGATTCATGGAGCGTTACGCCCCCACCATCAAGGACCTCGCGCCGCGCGACATGGTCGCGCGCGCGATGGTCCAGGAGGTCCGCGAGGGGCGCGGCGCCGGGCCAAACAAGGACTACGTCTACCTCGACCTGACGCACCTGCCCGCCGAGCAGGTCGAGGCCAAGTTGCCCGACATCACCGAGTTCTCCCGGACCTACCTCGGCGTTGACCCGATCACCGAATTGGTGCCCGTATTCCCCACCGCGCACTACGCCATGGGCGGTGTTCCCACGAACGTGGAGACCGAGGTGCTGCGTGACAACGAGCACGTCGTTCCCGGCCTCTATGCGGCCGGCGAGGTGGCCTGCGTATCGGTCCATGGCGCCAACCGCCTGGGGACCAACTCGCTGCTGGACATCAACGTCTTCGGACGCCGTGCGGGCATCGCGGCTGCGGAGTACGCGAATTCGGTGAAGCACGCAGAGCTACCGGCGGACCCCCAGGGTGCGACCATCACGCTCGTCGAGCGGCTGCGATCGAGCACCGGTGGCGAGCGCGTCGCCGCGCTCCGCAAGGAGCTTCAAGAGACCATGGACATGAACGCCCAGGTCTACCGCACCGAGGCCACCTTGAAGCAGGCGTTGGGCGACGTTCAGGAGTTGAAGCGGCGATACGCGAACGTATCGATCCAGGACAAGGGAACCCGCTACAACACCGACCTCATCGAGGCCATCGAATTGGGTTTCCTGCTCGATCTCGCCGAGGTCACGGTCGTGAGCGCTCTCGAGCGCAAGGAGTCGCGCGGAGGTCATGCTCGCGAGGACTACCCGAACCGCGATGACGTCAACTTCATGCGCCACACCATGGCGTACAAGTCGACCGATGTAAGCGGAGACGAATACGTCCGCTTGGATTACAAGCCGGTGACCGTCACCCGCTACGAGCCGATGGAGCGCAAGTACTGATGGCAGCAGTCGTCGAGGAGACAGTCGTAACCGAGACCGCCGTTCCCGTGGCGACCGATGTCACCTTCCGGGTGCGCAGGTTCCTGCCTGACGTCGATGAGGAGCCCCACTGGGAGGACTACACGGTTGCGCTTTACCCGACCGACCGTGTTCTCACCGCCCTAGAGAAGATCAAGGGCGAGATCGATGGCACGTTGAGTTTCCGTCGTTCGTGCGGGCATGGCATCTGCGGCTCGGACGCGATGCGCATCAACGGTCGCAATCGACTGGCGTGCAAGACGCTGGTCAAGGACCTGGACATCAGTAAGCCCATCACCATCGAAGCGATCAAGGGACTGCCTCTCGAGAAGGACATGATCGTCGACATGGACCCCTTCTTCGCCGCTTACCGACAGGTTCTTCCCTTCTTGATCCCCGAGGGACACGAGCCCACACGCGAGCGACTGCAATCGGCCGAGGACCGCGCGAGATTCGACGACACCACCAAGTGCATCCTGTGCGCTGCCTGCACGACCTCGTGCCCCGTCTACTGGACCGACGGCCAATACTTCGGGCCGGCGGCCATCGTCGCCGCGCACCGATTCATCTTCGACAGCCGCGACGCCGGCTTCGAGCAGCGGCTAGAGGTCCTGAACGACAAGGAGGGCGTCTGGCGCTGCCGGACCACTTTCAACTGCACCGACGCGTGCCCGCGCGGCATCGAAGTGACCAAGGCCATCCAAGAGGTCAAGCGCGCACTCATCTTCCGCCGCGTTTGACCCCCGCGAACTGCCAGCGCGATCTCTCAGCGATTCACTGCCTCAGGATTCACCGGGTGGGCAGGCAGCCGGCCCGCCACCACGTCCAGAACAGCCTGCGTGGCTGCCTCGGTCATCGCGTCAATCGAACGATGACTGAGCCCAGCGATGTGCGGAGACATGATGACGGTGGGTAGATCGCGCAGCGGTGAATCACCAATCGGCTCGCGTTGGAAGGTATCCAGGCCCGCTCCACCAAGGTGGCCCGAAGCGATCGCTGCGGCAAGTGCGTCCTCGTCGATGATTCCGCCGCGCGAGACGTTCACCACATAGGCGCCCGATTTCATCGCCGCGAACTCCTCGGCACCCAAGAGACCGCGGGTTCCATCGGTCAACGGTGCATGGACGGTAATGACATCACTTCGATTCAGCAGGGTCGACAGATCGACCAAGTCGGTCCCCTCGGGCGCGCGGTCGAGGAATGGGTCGTACACGCAGATCGTCGACCCAAAGCCGCGCAGCCGTCGAATCACCGCGCGCCCGATAGCCCCCGAACCGATGAGTCCTACCGTGGCTCCATACAGATCACTCGGTGTCAACGAACCCGCCCGGTCCCAACGCCCGTCACGGATTGCCGCATCGTTCTCGGCGAGACGTCGCTGTAGCGCGAGGATCATCGCCAGGGTGTGGTCGGCCACCGCGTCCTCGTTTGCCCCCGGTGTCGTGGCCACCACCACACCGGCCGCGGTCGCTGCGGCCATGTCGATCGCATCAACGCCCACTCCGGTTCGGGCGATCACCTTCAAGTTCGGACAGGATGCAAAGACGCTCGCGTCAAAGGGATCGGTACTGGCGATGACGGCCACTGCATCGCCGAGGATCTCGGCTAATTCAGCGGAGGATCGATGCCCGGTGCGCGGATGCAGTCGAATGGTGAGGCCGGCGCTCTTGAGCAAGGCGCCGGTGGTGGGACCGTCAACGTCGTAGACGGGCCACGTGACCACCACGTCACGACTCACACGTACCTCAACTCTCCCCGATGGCTCCGCGTACCCTCACCCTACGCGGCATACACGCACGCTAAGGGAGGACAACCATGCGGCCCAACCCGTGGCTGACAGCAGTTCGTGCAGGTGAACTGACTCTCGGCGGTTGGATCACCAACCCTTCAACCATCAATGCCGAGATCATGGGCAGTGCGGGCTTGGAATACGTCGCGATCGACACCCAGCATGGAGCCATCGACTACACGACGATGTTGCCGTTGCTGCAGGTTCTCGCGATCGGGTCGTCAACCCCCATGGTGCGGGTTCCGTCATGCGATTCGGTCTACATCGGCAAGGCTCTCGACGCAGGCGCGCGAGCCGTCATCGTTCCCATGGTCAACGACAGGGCAACCTGCGAGCAGGCCCTGTCCTACGCCCGGTATGCACCGGGAGGTGTTCGCAGCTACGGACCGACCCGGGCGATCCTGATTGAAGGCGACGACTATTTCGAGCAGGCAGCGGAACAGATTTCAGTTATCCCCATGATCGAGACGGCCGAGGCACTCGGGAAAATCGACGAAATCCTCTCGGTCTCCGGCGTCGAGGCCATCTACGTGGGCCCGGCGGATTTGTCCATCAGCCTCGGTCTTCCCCCGCGGCCGGACAGTCCACGTCTGGACGAGGCCCTCAACCTGATCGTGGATGCGTGCTCACGCCACGGCGTAGTTCCGGGCGTCCACGCGAGCGCTTCGCTGTGTGCCAAGAGGGTGGAACAGGGATTTCGCATGATCACAGTTAGCGCAGACATCGTGGCGTTGCGCCGCGCAGTCGCCGACGACGTCGCCACCGCCCGCGGCACGATCTCCGACACCGTCACCAGTACGTACTAGAGGCTGATGGAGGCCACGGGTTCGGGTAACCCGCACACGCCCACGTCGAGCATCAGCAGAGCTCCCGCATCGGGCTGTCCCGGCGCAGCGGGTCGCCGGCCGCCCGAACTGATCGAGGTTACGACGAGCGCGTCCAGGTCCGGTCCCGCGAAGGCGGGCATCGATGGCTTCTCTACTGGCAACTCGATGACTCGATCCAGACGGCCGTCAGGTGTGATGCGGGCGATGGCCCATCCGTACACGCACGCAGACCAGTAGCAGCCTTCGACATCGACGCAGGCGCCGTCGGGCTTGCCCGGGAGTTCGGCGCAGTCGAAGAAGACTCTCCTATTGAAGGCTGCGCCGGTCGACAGGTCATAGTCGAATGCCCAGACAACCTGACGTTGGGTGTCCGTCCAGAACATCGTGCGGCCATCGGGCGAGAAAGCCAGGCCGTTGGATGTGGCCACTGCGTCGATCATCGCATCGATGCTTCCGTCTCGATCGATTCTGAAGAGGTGGCCTGCAGGAAAGCCCTCGACGTTCACGTCACGCTCGTCCATGGAGCCAATCCACATTCGACCGGATCGATCGGGTCGACCATCGTTCATGCGGACACCTGGCACGTGCTCGAGCGCCATCCACTCATCCCATTGGCCCGTGGCAGCGTCGTACTCGATCAACCCGGCACCAAGTCCGACCAAGAACTTCGACGGGTCTGGTGTCAATGCGATGCACGACGGTCTTCCAGGCAGAGTCCACACGTCGGGCTCGTCCTGGCCCCACGCCAACGCCTGAACGGTTTCGCCGTCGACGTCGACCCAATACAGCGTGGAATCACGCCCGGACCACACCGGAGATTCACCGAGTTTGGCCCGGTGCGACCCGACGATGTGGACCTGGACCGTCACAGTTCCGCGGCGACCTTCTTCAGAAAGTCCACACTGGCCTTGGCATCCTCGATGGGCCCTCGGCCGGGTTCAGGATCACCCGTCAGCGAGCAGTCCTGCTCGAGCACGTACCAGCCTTGATATCCGCGACCCTCGAGGTACTTGATCACACCCGCGATGTCCACATCACCCGAGCCCGCCGGGACGAACATCCCCTCGATGGTGGCCTGCCGGAAAGGAATCTGACCGGTGCGAACCTTCTCGGCCATGTCGTTCGTCAGATCCTTGACGTGGACGTGGAGCACGCGATCGCCCGCGTCCTTGACCACATCGAGCGGGTCGACACCCGACAAGAACAGATGTCCGGTGTCGACGCACATGCCGACGTCGCAGGAGTTCAGCAGCCGATCTACCTGATTCTTGCGCGAAATGGCCATACCCCAGTGAGGGTGCAGCGCGGTCGTCAAGCCTCGGGATTCAGTGGTGTCCTGGAAGCGACGCAGGTTACGCAGAAAGACTTTCCACTCATCGTCTGACATGTCGATCTCGGTGTCGTAACCGTCGAAATGCGACCGAGGACCCAGCACCACGGTGGAAGCTCCAGCAGCGGCTAGTTGATCGCTCGCGCGTCCCACGTACTGAAGTTGAGCCTCCATGTCCTGGTCCTGGTACAAGATCGCGGGCACGAAGCCGCCGACCATGGACATCTGGTAACCGGCTACGAAGTCCTTCAGTTGATCGGGATCGCTCGGGAGGAAACCGTCGGGACCGAGTTCGGTGGCGCTCAGGCCCACGTCGCGCATCTCCGACAAGACCCGCGCCGGATCCATCATGTAGCCCCAACCCGGAGAGGCGTCGGCGCCCCAGGTGATGGGTGCCCCGGCCACCCGGCTCAACATGTCGCTCATCTGGAATCTCCGATCGAAGGCAGGGTTTCCTGGCGGAGGACCCCTATGAACCCCTAAGTTGGAACGTGCCAACGCGAAGCATGGCACACGTTTGCGGGGTATTCGACCGGACTCACCCCGACCTTTGAGGAGGACCCGTGGAGACCATCCGCCTGACCATGGCCCAAGCACTCGTTCGGTGGCTTACGGCACAGAAGACGGAGATCGATGGCCAGATAGTCCCCCTGTTCCCCGGGGCTTTCGGCATCTTCGGGCACGGCAACGTGACGGCACTGGCCGAAGCCTTGGCGGAAGTCAAGGACACCTTTCCCACCTGGCGAGGGCACAACGAGCAGTCGATGGCTCTGTCCGCGATCGGCTACGCGAAGGCTGTGCGCCGCAAGCAGATCATGGTGGCCACCTCGTCCATCGGTCCGGGAAGCACGAACATGGTCACCGCGGCTGGGGTGGCAATCACCAACCGTCTTCCCGTACTCCTGCTCAGCGGGGACACCTTCGCCCACCGCATCGTGGATCCCGTCCTGCAACAAGTTGAGCAATTCAACGATCCGACCGTCACGGCTGCCGACACGTTCAAGCCGGTGACCCGATTCTGGGATCGGATCGTGAAGCCTTCGCAACTGGTCAAGTCGCTCCCCCAGGCGCTTGCCGTGATGCTCGACCCTGCCACCTGCGGCCCAGCCTTCATTGCGCTGCCTCAAGATGTTCAGGCCGAGGCCTACGACTATCCAGCCAAGTTCTTCGAGGAGAACGTCCACTACATCCGTCGCCCTCAGGCCGATCCCCGCGAGATTGCCTCCGCTGCGTCGGTGATAGCCACCGCGAAGAAACCTCTCATCATCTCCGGCGGCGGTGTGCTCTATTCCGGAGCTATCGAGACCTTGGGTGAGTTAGCACGTAGGCGCAACATCCCCATCGTCGAGACCTTCGCGGGCAAAGGCGCGTTCGCCGACGACCATCCCAACTATGCAGGTTCGCTCGGAATCGCCGGCGACGCTTGCTCGAATGCCGTCGCAGAGGACGCTGACGTCGTGATCGCGGTTGGCACCAAGCTCCAGGATTTCACCACTGGATCCTGGGCGCTGTTCAAGGAACCGAATCTGCGGATCGTCGCCATCAATGCTGCGAGATGGGATGCGACCAAGCAGAGTGCGATCTCGGTTGTGGCAGATGCCGACGTATCACTTCAGCAAATCGAGGCTCTCTTGGGCGACTATGCCGCTCCCACCGAATGGCTGACACACGCCCAGCGGGAGAAGGCCACGTGGAATTCGCATCTTGATCAACTCGGACAAGCCGTCAGCAACCCACCCTCGTACAACCAGGTGATTCAACGGGTGCATCAGGTGTCCGATCCACGTGACTACCTCGTATCTGCAGCGGGTGGGCTGCCCGGAGAACTATTCGCCGGCTGGCGCACGAAGGAACCCAACACATTCGATTGTGAGTTCGGCTTCTCATGTATGGGCTATGAGATCTCGGGCGCCGTCGGCGCGAAGATGGCACTCCCGGACCGAGACGTCGTCTCATGGGTGGGAGACGGCTCCTATCTGATGATGAATAGCGACATCTACGCCAGCGTCCTCACGGGCACCAAGGTGATCTACATCGTGTGCGACAACGAGGGCTTCGCCGTCATCAACCGCCTGCAGGTGAACCAGGGCGGCGAGGAATTCAACAACCTACTTCGAACAACCAAGCACACCCAATTGATCAAGGTCGACTTTGTCGCACACGCTCGATCTATGGGGGCGATAGCGGAAAAGGTGGAGTCACTCGACGACATTCCAGCGGCCTACGCCCGCGCCAAGGCATCAGACAGGACATATGTGATCGTCATCGACGTTGCTCAATACGAATGGGTCGGCGGTGGAACATGGTGGGAGGTCGGCGTACCGGAGGTGAGCAACCGAGCCGAGGTGCGTGCAGCACGAGCCGCTTACGAAGCCGAGTCCAAGCACCAGCGCATCGGTATCTGACCATGGCTCGCTATCCGGAGTTCGCCGGCAAGGTGCTGGTGGCTACTGGTGGCGCGTCCTTCATCGTCGAGGCGCTCGCGCGACAGTTCGTGGACAACGGTGGCCATGTGGTACTCGGAGACCTACAGGACGATTTCGCTGAGCAACTCCTCGCGTCCCTCGGTACATCCGGCAGGTTCCTGCCCACGGACGTCACGTCTGATGAGGACCTCGACGCCCTACTCGCCACCGCAGTCGATGACTTCGGTGGCGTGGACTTCGTCGTCGGCGCTCACACGACATTCGCCTGCGGGTACCTGGACACCACACGCGAGAATTGGCTTTCGTCTCTGAATGTGAACGTCGCCTCATCGGCAATGCTCGTGGAGAAAGCGGTACCGCTGATGCAGCAGCGCGGGGGCGGCGCGGTGGTTCTCGTGACATCCGTGTCGGGCAAGTCCTCGCAACCGAATCGCATCGTCTACCCGGTCACGAAGGCAGCACTGTTGGGTCTCACCAGGAACATGTCGCAGGCGCTCGCGCCCCTTGGCATTCGGATCAACAGCGTCTCCCCTGGTTGGACATGGAGTCGCAACATCGAACGTCGCTACGGCACCCGTGAGCACGCGGATCACTTCGCTGGCGAGTTCCACTCCATCCGACGCATGGGCGAACCAGAGGAGATCGCCGACGCAATTTGCTACCTCTGCTCGGACGGAGCGTCGTTCATCACCGGTGCGGACGTGGCCGTGGATGGCGGCTACAGCGCCCTCGGGCCCGAGGCACTCGGCCAGCCCTACGAGAAGTTCCCTGCCGTGAACCCCTAGGACTCACTGCACGCGCCGGTCCGATGCCACCGCTTCGGCAGTTCGACCTTTGATTCTTGGCAGTTCGCGGTTTAGAGGTCGACGGCGAAGTATTGCGTCTCGAGGAACTCGTGGATGCCATCGAATCCACCCTCGCGACCGAGGCCGGACTCCTTCATGCCACCAAACGATGCCGCCGGATCTGAGGCGATGCCGCGGTTGATGGCGACCATCCCCGACTCCATCTGGCGAGCCACCTTGATGCCCTCCCCCGCATCCTTGGCGAAGACATAGGAAATGAGGCCATACTCGGTGTCGTTCGCCATCCGGATGGCCTCGGCTTGATCTTCGAACGTCACGATCGGGGCGACGGGTCCGAAGATCTCGTTTCTCGTGAGGGTCGAGCCATGTTGCACGCCGCGAATGATGTACGGCGCGATGAACGCGCCATCGGCGGGGGCATCGCTCACTGCCGCCGCCACGGTCCCTTCAGCCTCCGCGGACTGCACGAGTTCCAAGATCTTGTCGCGTTCCTTCACCGACACCATCGCGCCGAGGTCATTGCTTTGGTCGATGCCCGGCCCGATCTTCAGTCCGCGAAGCGCCGCTTCGAACTTCAGGGCGAACTCATCCGCGACAGAGGCGTGCACGTAGAAGCGGTTAGCTGCGGTGCAAGCCGCGCCACCGTTGCGCATCTTGGCGATCATCGCGCCATCCACCGCCGCGTCCACATCGGCGCCTTCGAGCACCAGGAAGGGTGCGTTACCGCCGAGTTCCATGGATGAGGGGAGAACGCGCTGGGCAGTCTGCTGCAACAGCAACTTGCCGACGTACGTGGATCCCGTGAAGGACAGCGTGGCCACGCGCGGGTCGGCCAAGATCGCCTCCGAGACCGGTCCGGACTTCGATGTGGTGATGACGTTGACGACACCCGCCGGCGCACCCGCCCGCCCCACGACATCCGCCACCCACAGAGCCGTGAGAGGCGTTTCGGCCGCCGGCTTGAGGACCGTCGTGCACCCTGCCGCCAGAGCGGGGGCGAGTTTGCGGGTGGCCATGGCAGCGGGGAAGTTCCACGGGGTGATCAGGTAGGCGACACCCATGGGTCGGTAATCGGTGATGATCGTCTTGTCCCGATTGGGCCCGTAGCGGAAATCACCCTGCACATGCGCGGCCACCTCGGAGAACCAGCGGAAGAACTCGGCGGCGTAGACAGCCTCACCCATGGCATCACGCCAAGCCTTCCCGTTCTCTAGGCAGATGAGCCTGGCGCAGTCCTCGATTTCGGCAGTCATGATGTCGAAGGCTCGGCGCAAGATCTCAGCCCGGGAACGGGCTGACGACAGGCTCCAGGACTGAAAGGCGTCGTGTGCCGCGGCGACCGCCTGAAGGCCTTCCTGCGCGCTTGCGTCGCCGATCTCGGCCAAGGTGCCCAAGGTCGCGGGGTTCACCACGTTCAAATGGGTGGCTGTTTGCAGCCAGTCACCGCCGATCAGCAGACCGGTGGGTGTATTCACGGGCAGTGCAGTGGACATCGGGCTCCTCGTCGTCGGACTACCTCAGGCTAGTCCGGCTTCCCGAAAGCCGCGAAGGACCGGTTCGGGCCTCGGGCTTACCATGGCGGTCCTATGCGCCTTGCTCGGTCAGTGTCGGTCATGATCACCGCCAGCGCCCTCATCGCCGGTGTTTGGACACACGATCCACAGGTAGCACGAGCCGCGGACCCCTCGCCAACCCCGACAGGATCGCCTGCGCCCACTACCCCGCTGACGGTGGCACCCTCCCCGGCACCTCCGGCAATGCCCGGCACGATCACACAGTCTCCGTTGCCCCGGGTCGACGTCCAAGGTGGCCCACGGCTGGCCGAGAAGGGTGAGGTCGTCGATCTCAGTGGCGGCGCCAGCCAGCTGCCCGACGTCAAGGCGCGAACGTGGGTTCTCGCCGATGCGAGCACCGGTGAGATTCTCGCCGCGAAGAACGCACACAAGCAGCGGCGACCGGCCAGCACACTGAAGACGTTGACGGCACTCACCCTGTTGCCCGAACTCGACCCCAACGCGGTGTGGATCGGAACCCCCAAGGCCCAAAACACCTACGGCAGCAAAGTGGGCATCCGCAAGGGCCGGGAGTACACGATCGAGGAACTCTTCTACGGGCTGATGCTCCCCAGCGGCAATGACGCCGCGATCGCCCTCGGTCAGGCCAACTCGAGCGTGAAGCAAACCGTCGAGCAGATGAATGAGGTCGCGCGGGATCTGCAGGCGTACAACACCACGGCGAAGAACACCAGCGGCCTCGACGCCAAGGGACAGCTCTCGACGGCCTACGACCTCACCGTCATCGCCCGGGCCGCTTTGCAGCGCGACGACTTCCGTCAATACGCCATGGCTAAGAAGGCCGAATTCCCCAACCCGCGAAAGAAGCTCAAGAAGCCGATCACCATCTACAACCAGAACGATTTGGTGATGGACGATTATCCCGGCGTCGTAGGCGTGAAAACCGGATTCACCAGTAAAGCCGGTCGCACGTTCATCGGCGCTGCCGAACGTGACGGACGCACCTTGATCGTCTCGCTCATGGGAATACGTGAGCCGAGCGACGTGGCGGCGAGGAAACTTCTCAATTGGGGCTTCAAGAACGGGGATCGGATCATTCCCGTGGGTCAATTGCCCGGGGCAACAGCTCAGGAGACGACCGCGGAAACCGGGATCGTCGAGCCGGAGCAGCCACGGCTGGTTTCGGCTACGAGCACCGATGACGTGGATCTGATCACTGCACAGCAAGAACCCACGCTCGCGTCTTTGACCCCCTCGGCCTGGGGATGGCTGGCCTTGTTCACGGCCATCGCCGTCCTGGCGTTGGGTGCGATCGGTCGAACCTTGTTCAACCGCAGACGCAGGCGCTTCGCCGACTAGGCGAGTCCTAGCGGACGAATCCGACCTTGTCGTAGACCGCATCGAGCGTGACACTCGCCGTTCGACGCGCCTTGTCCGCACCAGCATGGATGGTGCGCTGCAATTCCGCCGGATCGGCGAGGTACTCCCGCGTTCGCTCGCGGATAGGCCGTATCGCCTCGACCACGATCTCCGCAGTCTCCTTCTTCAAGTCGCCATATCCCTTGTCCGCATAACGACCGACGATGTCGGCCATCGGTCTTCCCAGGATCGCCTGCTGCATCGTCAAGAGGTTCGACACACCCGGCTTCCCCTCCGGGTCGAAGGCGACGACCCGATCGGAGTCGGTCACAGCCGACTTGATCTTCTTCACCGTGATCGACTCCTCATCGAGCAAGAAGATGCACCCAGGTGGACTGGACTTACTCATCTTGGCGGTGGGCTCCTGGAGATCGACGATCTTCGCGGTCTCCTTGACGATCAAAGGCTCCGGGACGACGAATGTCTCTCCGAAGCGGACGTTGAATCGCTGGGCGAGATTCCTCGTTAGCTCCAAGTGCTGTCGCTGATCCTCACCCACGGGGACTCCGTTGGCTTGGTAGATCAATATGTCGGCGGCCTGCAGGATCGGATAGGTGAACAGTCCGACCGTCGAACGATCGGCGCCGCCCTTGGCACTCTTGTCCTTGAATTGGGTCATCCGACCGGCTTCACCGAAGCCCGTCTGACATTCCAGCACCCACGCCAACTGACTGTGCTCGGGTACCTGACTTTGCACGAATATCGTCGAACGCAGGGGATCCAAGCCGACTGCCAGCAGTTGAGCGAAGGACACCAGGGTGCGCTCGCGCAACACCTTCGGATCGTGATCGACGGTTATCGCGTGCTGGTCGACGACGCAGTAGAAGGCATCGTGCGTGTCCTGTAGTCGCACCCATTCGCGCAGTGCACCGAGATAGTTGCCGATGTGGAAGGAGTCGGCCGTGGGCTGGATCCCCGAGAGGACGCGAGGTGCTGCGGCGCTGGTCATCGCCCTATCCTTCCAAAGCCGTCTTCACGGGTTGCGAACGTCCACCTGACCCTAGGACGTGAGGGTTGGCGTCGCGTGGGGTTAGGGTCGTCCGGTGAGTGAAGACGTTCGAGCAGAGCACTTCGTCGACCGACTCAGCTTGACTCCCATCGATCGCGACATCTTCACCGGCGTCTGCCATTCGGGAACGCCTTTGCGCGCCTACGGAGGCCAGATAGCAGCGCAGGCTCTGATGGCCGCCGGGCGTACCGTCGACGAGCCCGGCAGGTTCGTCCATTCGCTCCACGGCTACTTCCTGCGGCCAGGCAAGACCATGGACACCATCACGTACTTGGTGGACCGTCCCCGTGACGGCGGATCGTTCTCCACGCGCATCGTCCGAGCGGTCCAACAGGGCGAGACGATATTCATGATGACCACGTCTTTCTCGGTCGTCGATGCCGGACCCGAGCACCAATTCGTGATGCCCGACGTTGCCCCTCCCGCACAAGCCCGCGAGGTGGACCTCGTTGCGCGCCTGCTTCCCGCGAGCGGGACCGCCTCCGAATTCGACTACCCCGATCATTCGCTCATCGAGGTGCGCACCCTGGCTGCCTCCGATGGACCCCTGGAGCTCAAGGACGGTCGCTACGAGCGCATGGCGTGGGTGCGCATCACCGAGCCGATGCCCGAGGACCCACTCATCCAAGCGTGCGCGCTGACGTATCTGTCGGACTTGAGCATGGTGACCACATCAACCAGCCCTCACCGAGACCAAAGGCATGAACTTCAGGTGGCGTCCATCGATCACGCGATGTGGTTCCACGCACCGGTGAACACACACGAGTGGATGCTGTTCGAGCAGGACACCCCCACGGCCCGCGGTGGCCACGGCCTAGCCCGAGGACTGTTCTACGACGAGGCTGGGATCCTGATCGCCTCCGTGGTGCAAGAGAGCCTCATGCGCACACGACGCGGCTAACGCATCGCGATCTGCAGATTGGCGTCGATCGAACCGAGAAACTCCTGCGTGGTCTGCCACGGCTGATCCGGGCCGATGAGCATGGCGAGGTCCTTCGTCATCTTGCCTTCTTCGACGGTCTGCACGCAGACCCGCTCCAGTGTGCGCGCGAATTCGCTCACCGCGGGGGTCCCGTCCAGCTTGCCGCGATGCTCCAGGCCCTGCGTCCACGCGAAGATCGACGCAATCGGATTCGTCGACGTCGGCTTGCCCTGCTGGTGCTGGCGGTAGTGACGGGTCACGGTTCCGTGGGCAGCCTCGGCCTCGACGGTCCTGCCGTCCGGGGTCATGAGCACCGATGTCATCAGACCCAATGATCCGAAACCCTGCGCGACGGTGTCGGACTGGACATCCCCGTCGTAGTTCTTGCATGCCCAGACGTAACCGCCTTCCCACTTCAACGCGGCGGCGACCATGTCATCAATGAGGCGGTGCTCGTAGGTGATGCCAGCCTTCTCGAAATCAGCCTTGAACTCGGCGTCGAAGACCTCCGCGAAGATGTCCTTGAAGCGACCGTCGTAGGCCTTCAGGATGGTGTTCTTGGTCGACATGTAGACCGGATAGTTCCGAGCCAATCCGTATCGGAAAGACGCGCGGGCGAAATCACGGATGGATTCGTCCAGGTTGTACATGCCCATGGCCACACCACCGGCAGGGAAGTCGAAGACGTTGAACTCCATAGGTTCGGAGCCATCCGCAGGTGTGAAGGTCATCGTGAGCGTGCCTGCCTTATCCACCTTGAAATCGGTGGCCCGGTATTGATCACCGAAAGCATGGCGACCGACGATGATCGGCTTGGTCCACGTGGGGACAAGCCGCGGGATGTTGTCGATGATGATCGGCTCTCGGAAGATGACACCGCCCAGGATGTTGCGAATCGTGCCGTTCGGTGACTTCCACATCTTCTTGAGGCCGAACTCCTCGACGCGAGCCTCATCCGGCGTGATGGTGGCGCACTTGACGCCTACTCCGTACTTCTGGATGGCGTGAGCTGCATCGATAGTGACTTGATCGTCTGTGGCATCGCGGTACTCAATACCTAGGTCGTAGTACTTCAGGTCGATATCGAGGTACTTGAGGATGAGTTCGTCCTTGATGAACTGCCAGATGATCCGGGTCATCTCGTCGCCGTCGAGTTCGACGACGGGGTTTACCACCTTGATCTTGGACATCCCGCGCTCCTCACAGATCCTTGACGTCGGCCTGCTTGGCCTTCACCGCTTCGTAGGCCTGCTCGAGCAGTGCCTTCTCATCGGGGGTCAAAGGGGTCTCGACGACCCGACGCACGCCCTGCGTACCGAGTTCGGCCTCGACACCGAGGTAAGCCCCCGAGAGTCCGTATTCACCGTCGACCCACGCGCACACCGGCATGACGGCACCCGAGTCCTCATGGACTGCTCGCGCCATCCGAGCTGCGGCAGCCGAGGGCGCGTAGTACGCCGAACCGGTCTTGAGAAGTCCCACGATCTCTGCGCCACCGTTGCGAGTCCGCTCGACGAGTTCGTCGACCTTCTCCGCGGAAACAAGGTCAGTGAGCGGCTTGCCGTCCACGGCGCAAACGGACGCGACGGGCACCATGGTGTCGCCGTGCGATCCCAAGGTCAGGGTCGTGACGGACGACACCGGGACGCCCAACTCCTCGGCCACGAAATGCGTGAACCGCGCGGTATCGAGCATGCCCGCCTGGCCGAGTACGCGGTTGTGGGGGAATCCGGTGACGATCTGCGCGAGGGCGGTCATCTCATCCAGGGGGTTCGCGACGTTGATGACGACACAGTCGGGTGCATAACGAGCCACGTTCTCCGCCACCTGGCGCATGATCTTGGCATTCGTCTCGATGAGGTCCATGCGACTCATCCCCGGCTTGCGCGGCAAGCCCGCCGTGATGATGACGATTTCGGACCCGGCAATCGCCTCATAGCCCTCACCGCTGGGGCCGGTCGTCTGCCCGACGATCTTCGTTTCGAAACCCTCGATCCATCGCGACTGGTTCATGTCCAGGGCCAGACCCTCGGCTTTGCCGTCGACGACGTCGGTCAGCACGACTGTCTCGAAGATGTCGTATTCGGCCAAGCGAAGAGCCGTCGTCGAGCCGTAGAAGCCGGCTCCCACCACCGTTACCTTGCCCGTGCGCGCCATCGCAAACCCTTCGAAGTCAGGGGGAAGAAATCTTGACGTCAAGATACCTGGCCTCGGTGCGGCGTTTCCTGTTGGGTGAGAACCTCGACTACCGCGGCGGGGGCACCCAGAATGCGAAGACCGCCAACAGCGCTCCCAGCACTCCGAGGACCGCGACGTCGACTCGACGCGAGCGAACCACGAGCAGACCGGCCTCTCGATCGGGTAGCAGCAATCGCAGGAAGGCGGCCAGTAGAACGCTTCCGGCTAGCACCACCGACCCACGCCTGAAGTAATCCAAGGCCACCAGTGCGAGGGCTATGACCACGCCGGCGAGGACGACCAGGATCGGCCATTGCCGCCACCAACCGCGAGCTCGTAGGGGTCGCACGTTGTCCTGGCCGGTCGATTCACTCATCGCAAGGAGCGTTCGGCTGCTTCAACGACGTTGGCCAGCAACATCGCCCTGGTCATGGGACCCGTTCCACCTGGCATCGGCGCCACCCAGCCCGCGACGTCGGCGACGTCGACGGCGACGTCACCGACCAGGCCAGCATCGGTGCGCGTGATTCCCACGTCGAGCACTGCTGCTCCGGGCTTGACGACGTCCGCCGTGACCATTGCCGGCACGCCTGCCGCCGCGACCACGATGTCCGCCCGACGGATCTCTTCACCGATGTTCGCGGTGCCGGTGTGACACAAGGTGACGGTGGCGTTCTCGCTGCGACGCGTCAGCAGCAGACCGAGCGGTCTTCCGACGGTGACGCCACGGCCAACGATGACTGCGTGCGCGCCGGCTATCGGTACGTCGTAGGCGCGAAGGAGTTCGACAATGCCTCGAGGCGTGCAGGGCAAAGGAGCATCGATACCCAACACCAGTCGTCCCAGATTCATCGGATGCAAACCATCCGCATCTTTGGCCGGATCCATCAATTCGAGGACCCGGTTGGCGTCCAAGTGCCGAGGAAGCGGCAGTTGAACGATGTATCCGGTCACCGAGGGATCGGCGTTCAAGCGGGCGACCTCGGCTTCGAGTTGCTCCTGCGTGGTGTCGGCGGGGAGGTCGACACGAATCGAGGCGATTCCGACCTCGGCGCAGTCGCGGTGTTTGCCACCGACGTACGCATGCGAGCCGGGATCTTCTCCCACCAAGACCGTCCCCAGGCCCGGCTGTATACCCCGGTGGGCGAGTTCCTCGACCCGATGCCTCAACTGCTCCTTCACATCGGACGCCGTTCGCCGGCCGTCGAGTGTCACTGCGGCCATCAGCAGCTCAACTCCTCGCTCATCGGATTCGCTTTCCCTGTCATCTTCGGGCGGACACTACAACGGCGAGGAAGGCAAGGAGCACGCCGACGAGCAGACCGACGGTGATCATCGACCCGGAGGTCGGCACGATCACGTCAAGGAGCACCGCACCGGAAAGTTGCCCGGCGATGGAAATCAATCCGAATCGCAGAACGCCCAGCACGGGGACCACCCAGGCAGCGGCGGCGATGAAGGCGACCCCGATCGGGCCACCTAGGTACAGCCATGGTGTCGTCGGCAGTTCGACGAAGGCGAACGGCTCCCCTAGCAGGCCAACGATCAACACGACCACGGTGAGAACTCCTGCCCCCAAAGCGAAGTTGAGCGCCGTTGCCGTCCACGAACTGGAGGCGCGAGCAACCCGGGCGTTGATCGCCTGCTGCAACGCGATGAGCGCACCCGCTGCAATCGACGCGACGATCACCCACCATGCGAAGGACGTGGAAGTCCACCGCGGGAGCACCGAGACGATGACGGCAACGAAGCCCACGATGGCAGCAAGGACCCTCGTGGGCGAGACCGCCAACACGCCGACTGGGCCAACGCCCAGTCGATCGATGACCAAAGAGTTCGTCGTCTGGCCAGCCACCACCGCAACCGTGAACAAGGCCACGCCGACCGCCGGCACCGCAAGGCTCTGCGTCCACACGAAGTAAGCGCCCAGGAAACCTCCGATCAGTTGCCAGGGCACCAACGTCCGGTTGCGAACGGCTTGCACCAGGGCTCGGACTCCTGCACGTCCAGCCCGTGTGGCACCGACGATGAGGACGACCACCATCAGTCCGGTGACGAAACTCACGGTTGCCGCATCGAGGCCACTGTCCAGCGCGAGCGCCAACTGTCCGTTGATGCGGGCCTGGCTGGCGACCATCAAACCGACGCCGAACGCCACCACGAGCGGAAGCGCCTTGGTCTTGCCCACCTCAGTGGAAGAAATGGCGTGTCCCGGTGAAGTACATCGTGACACCGGCCTGCATCGCAGTCTGAATAACTTCCTCGTCACGGACCGAGCCGCCAGGCTGGACCACGGCGCGCACACCCGCGTCGATCAAATGCTGCAATCCATCAGCGAAGGGGAAGAACGCATCCGAGGCAGCAACGGATCCTCGGGCTCGATCGCCGGCTCGATCGACCGCCAACCGCGCGGAGTCGACTCGATTCACCTGTCCCATACCGATGCCGACTGCGGCTCCCGCGGAGGCCAACAAGATCGCATTGGACTTGACGGAACGGCATGCCGTCCACGCGAATTCCAGATCGCGCAGCGTTCCCATATCAGCGCGATCGCCACTGACAAGCGTCCATGTCGCCGAGTCGTCCCCATCGGAGGTGACGTCGTCGATGGACTGCATGAGCATTCCACCGGAGATGGTGCGCCCTTCGAGCCGCCGGCCCGGATGGGGACCCGCCACCTTCAAGATACGAAGATTCTTCTTCTCCTGCAGGACATCGAGGGCGTCGTTATCGAAATCCGGAGCGATGATGACTTCCGTGAAAACGTCGGCCATGGCCGTCGCCAATTCGGCGGAGACCGCCCGATTCACGGCCACCACACCACCGAAGGCAGATACCGGGTCCGTGGCGAAGGCCTTGCGGTAGGCCTCCTCGGCATCGATGCCCACGGCTATGCCACAGGGATTGGCATGTTTGATGATCGCCACCGCGGGTTCGACGAAATCGAAGGCAGCACGGCGCGCGGCATCGGCATCGACAAAGTTGTTGTAGCTCATCTGCTTGCCATGCAGCTGCTCTGCAGATGCAACACCGGGTTCGTTGGTGTGCGCCACATACACAGCCGCACTCTGATGCGGATTCTCCCCATAGCGCAGGACATCCCGCCGAGACCACGAAGCGCCCACCCACCCAGGGAACTCCTCACCCCCGGACGTCACCTCGCGGGCCATCCACGTGGCGACCGCGGTGTCGTACGACGCGGTGTGAGCGAAAGCTTCCGCAGCGAGCCGCGCTCGTTCGTTGAGCGTGAAGCCACCACCGTCGACGGCGCGAAGGACGTCGTCGTAGCGACTTGGTGAGACAACCACAGCTACGTTCGCATAATTCTTGGCTGAAGCTCGCACCATTGCAGGCCCGCCGATATCGATCTGCTCCACGCACTCGTCGACTCCCGCACCTGAAGACACGGTCTCGGTGAAGGGATACAGATTGACGACGACCAAGTCGAACGCAGCAATACCGAGTTCGGCCAGCTGCCGTCGATGGTCGTCCTTGCGCAGGTCCGCCAGCAGGCCGGCATGGACGTGAGGGTGGAGGGTCTTCACGCGACCGTCCAAGCATTCCGGGAAGCCGGTGACATCGCCGACGAGTGTTACCGGCACCCCTGCGTCAGAGATGACCTTGGCCGTGCTGCCTGTCGACACGATCTCCACTCCGGCTCGCTGCAGACCACGCGAAAGCTCGACGAGCCCGGACTTGTCGTACACCGACACCAGGGCGCGGCGTATGACGCGCCGTCCGTCAGATTCCGTCACCCGAACGTCACCGACCTTCCGTTGATCGAGAGCCCACTGACCAGGATTCTCTCCACGACATCTACCAACAAGACTCGCTCCACCTGCTTGATTCGCTCCTGCAGGGAGTGTGCGTCGTCGTTCTCCTCGACGACGATCGCCTGTTGGGCCACGATGGGGCCGGTGTCAACTCCACTGTCGACGACATGGATGGTGCAGCCCGTCACCTTCACGCCGTAGGCGAGCGCGTCTGCGACGGCGTGGGCTCCGGGGAACGCTGGGAGCAGGGCCGGGTGCGAGTTGATGATGCGACCCGGAAAGGCGGCGAGGGTTGCCGGTCCCAGAATCCGCATGAAACCGGCGCACACGACGAGGTCGGTTTCGTAGGTTGCTAGGCGAGCTACCAGATCGCGATTCCACTGCTCCCGATCGGCATCCACCGGAACGACGAATGTCTCGATGCCAGCTGCTCGTGCCTTGGACAGCGCGGGGGCGTCGGGAACATCCGAGCCGACCGCCACGATGTGGTCGCGAACCGACGATTCGATGAGGGCTTGGAGGAGTGTTCCTGCGCCGGAG
Organism: uncultured Rubrivirga sp.; assembly: GCA_964385255.1. Taxonomy (GTDB): domain Bacteria; phylum Actinomycetota; class Actinomycetes; order S36-B12; family S36-B12; genus S36-B12. Next base: position 71,199 of record CAYLOH010000003.1, read on the forward strand.
GCGAGCACGGCGATCGACGGCACGACGAGAGCCTAGTGCGACGAGCGGCGGTTCAGCAGCGCGTGTACGTCAACCGATGACCGACTCATCGTTGAACTGTCGGTACAGGTGGGCGGTGAAGAGCGAGGCTATTGGCAAGGTCAACAACGTGAACAGGCCGAAGAACACGCTTCCCAGCAGCAGCACCAACGCGTTGAGCACCGTCATCATGAACGCGGCGGGGAGGTTACGCCGAATGGCCTTGGCGCTTGCAGCGAATGCCTGCCCGACTCGCATTCCCCGATCCAAGACGTAGTAGGGGCCGAGTTGGAAGAAGAAGATCACCAGGAGTCCCGGCAGCACGAACAGCAAGAAGCCGAACCCCGCCAGTAGTGCATAGACGAGTTGGAAGAGCAGGTACTTGCCCAGATTGTGGCCGTCCAAGAGCGCGTCGAAGCCCGGCTCTTGACCCAATGTCGCCCGAATCGCGGCACGAATGACCCCGACCGTCACCACGATTGTCAAGACCGCGAAGATCAGCGTCAGCGTTCCCGACGTGAGTACCTGCGTAGCTAGCGCATTGGTGCATGCCGCTTGCTGTCCTGGGGTTTGCGGATCGGCACACTCATTGACGACATTGGTGAGCGGCCGCACGCTCATCTGCTGCAGAAACTGGACCGCGGTGACGATCGCAGCCAAGGCGATGAATGCAAGGAAATTGCGGCGGAACGTCGCGATGGCCCACGTCGCTGCGGCGCGTACTTGGACCAAAGGGTCGGATCCGTTCATGCCGGAGCCTCATGAGTGCTCACGCCCGCGCCCTGGGATTGCGGATCGTGCACAACGCGCAGGCGCCTCGCCCGACGCCTCGCCCGAAGGACGCTCGTCGGCAATGAACCGATAACCAATCCGACACCCGCGAGAAGGGAGCCCAGACCAGGGTCGGGACCGATAGCCGCCAGCCGGCCATCCCCCATCGCACCGGAGCTCAGCCACAGATACCCGTACATCCCGGCAGCAGTCAGAGCCGAGGCGACCAACGCGAGCGAGATCCGAATCAGCGGTCCTTCGCGGGCTGCCCACCGCGATATCGACAGACCGATAAGCGCACCAGCGAGGATGGTCAAGGCCGGGAGTGCCCACGTTGCCGGACCCGACATCTCCGGCAATGCCGCCAGCGGCGGGAAGGTAGGCAAAGGTGTCGGAGGAACTGCGGCCACGAAAGGAGAGACCAGCACGTCGGGCCCCAGCGAGATGCCCGCTCCCACCACGTAAGCCAGCGCCCAGCCGACCAATGTGGGCAGATAACCCAACGAGATCACCGTGATGACGACCGCGTCGGCGAAAGACGGCTGCAGCGACGCGACAACGGAAACGATCTCCCCGAAGGACCTTGCGGTAGCGACCGCCAAGACGAGCGCGCCGATTCCCACAAGCGCGAAGAAACCGACCAGTGACGCACGCACCATCACGCGAACGACCGTCGGAATATGGACGAGCGCCTGCCGAGGCAGGGCACTAGCCCGCCACATACCCGACCCCACACCGACAAGGCCGATGACCATCGCTACCGCCATGGCTTGGCGTGCGTTTGTTTGGACCTCGGGCAGATCGGCGAGCATCGAGACTCCCCCGACCATGACCGCGCCGATCGCAACGGCCAGTCCCCAGGTGACAACAAGGGTCCGCCAGCGACCGGGGCGGACGACTCTGACGAGCCAGCGCCCCGCCTGGTGGGACAGCCAGAGGGGAATGAGAGCCAGCCCCCAGGGAATCAGCGTGTAGTCGATACCCATGAGTTGGACGGGCACTCCATACGACATCACCCAGGCTGTACCGGTGATCGCCAAAGCCTCCTGCCAAGGACCGGCGGGCTCGACGCCTCCCCACCACGCACCGGCCACCACCAATCCGACGACAGACAGACCCACCAGCGCCACCGACAAAGCCGCGATGGGCGCTGCGACGAGGGGTGAGCGTCCGATGCCCTGGAGTACTCGACCGACCGACCGCAGGATCGCCCGCGATCGGCGCCGGACCTTCAGGAGAATTCGCCCGATGGCTGCAGCAATGCGCATGGGCCACGGAAGGGCCTGCGGCGCGGTAGGTGCACCCGGGCGTTCGACGGTGGGTGCACTCACCGCTCAAGGCTGCCAGCGAGGGGCGATCCACCGGCGCAACGACACGATCGACTACCCGTTGATGATCAACCACAGGCTCGCTGCGGCGCTCAACGTGAGGGCGATCCGCTCGAACCACGTCTGATTCATCCGACGGAAGGAGGCGATGCCGATCAGGGCACCGACGATGATGAGCGGCGCGAACCACAGGTTCGCAATCAACGACTCCTGCGTGATCAAACCCAGTGGGACGACGATCGGGACCTTGATGAGGTTCAAGATGAAGAAGAACCACACGCTGGTGCCCATGAAGGCAAGCATCGGCACACGCATGGTGATCAAGTAGAGCGTCATCGCAGCACCGCCGGCATTCGCCGCCATCGTCGTAACGCCCGTCAAAGTGCCGTAGAAACCCACCTCCAGCCTTCGGACCGTTCGGCCGTCCTCCGGTTCGGCGACGAAGGTTGTGCGTCGACGCATGACCTCCAGGCCGACCGAGACAAGTAGCAGTACCCCGATCACCCGTGCGATGAGGTCGGGCGAAGCGAAAGCGAACAGCAACGCGGTGATCGCGAAACCCACCAAAACTCCTGGAACGATCTTCGCGATGAGTCGCCAATTCGCGTGCTGGCGGAAGTAGAGCAGTCCCATGAGATCGCCCAACAGGAGCAGCGGGACGGCGAAACCCGCGGCAACAGTCGGACCGAGCGCGGCAGCCAACATCGGACCGGCGACGACACCGGCTACCGGCATCGCTGTCTTGGAGAACCCGTACAGAAGGACTGCGACGCCCACGACCACCGCGAGAAGCGGCGCCCAGGTCTCAGGCATGGTCGGACGGCGATTCGCGAGACAGGACTATCCGCCCATGATCTCGCGCATCAAACGAGCTGTTGCGCTCGGCGTACGTCCGACTTTGACTCCCACCGCCTCGAGGGCCTCCTGCTTGGCTGCGGCAGTTCCGGCCGATCCGGACACGATGGCACCGGCGTGCCCCATGGTCTTGCCCTCGGGAGCGGTGAACCCTGCCACGTAGCCGACGACCGGCTTGCTCACGTTCTCCGCAATGAATGCCGCCGCACGTTCCTCAGCGTCACCACCGATCTCACCGATCATGACGATGGCGTCCGTCTCCGGATCAGCCTGGAAGGCGGCGAGGCAATCGATGTGCGTCGTACCAATGATCGGATCGCCGCCGATGCCCACGCAGGTCGAGAAACCGATGTCACGAAGCTCGTACATCATTTGGTACGTCAGCGTTCCCGACTTCGATACCAGCCCGATGCGCCCAGGACGGGTGATATCCGCAGGGATGATGCCGGCGTTGGATTGCCCAGGACTGATGATGCCCGGGCAGTTCGGGCCGATGATCCGCGTGGTTGCCGCGTTCTGCGAATACTGGAAGAACTGCGCAGTGTCGTGGACCGGTATGCCTTCGGTGATGACCACGCACAAGGGAATAGCCGCATCGACAGCCTCTTCCACAGCGCCCTTGGCGAACTTGGGGGGGACGAACACCACCGAGACGTTCGCTCCAGTCTGCGACATCGCCGTAGCGACGTCATCGAAGATCGGAATCCCATCGACGTCTTGACCGGCCTTGCCGGGAGTCACGCCGGCGACGACGTTCGCACCGCTTGCGACCATACGGCGGGTGTGTTTGGTTCCTTCGGAGCCGGTCATTCCTTGAACGAGGATCTTGCTGTTGCTGTCGAGCCAGATGGCCATGTTGTCGTCCCTACTTTCCGGCTGCGCGGGCAGCTGCCAACTCGGCAACCCGTCGCGCGGCGTCGTCCATGGTCTCTACCAGTTCGATGAGGTCGTGTTCGGCCTCGTTCAAGATGCGCCTGCCTTCCTCGGCGTTGTTGCCGTCGATGCGACACACGATCGGCTTGGTAACCGATTCCCCGCGCTGCTCGAGCATGGAGATCGCCTGCACGATGCCGTTGGCGACCGCGTCGCACGCGGTGATGCCCCCGAATACGTTGACGAAGACCGCCTGGACATCGGGGTCGCCGAGGACGATGTCCAAACCGTTGGCCATCACTTCCGCCGACGCACCGCCTCCGATATCGAGGAAATTCGCGGGTTCGACACCGCCGAACTCCTCTCCCGCGTATGACACGACGTCGAGCGTGCTCATCACCAACCCGGCGCCGTTGCCGATGATGCCTACGGAGCCATCGAGCTTGACGTAATTCAGGTCGAGATCCTTGGCTCGCAGTTCGATGGGGTCGGTGCCCTCTCGATCGATGAGGTCCTGGTGGTGGGGGTGACGGAACGCGGCATTCGCATCGAGAGTGACCTTGCCGTCCAGGGCGAGTACCCGACCATCGGGTGTCTGCACGAGTGGGTTCACCTCGACCAAGGTCGCGTCTTCCTCGACCATGGTTCGCCACAACTCGACGAGGATGTCGGCGACCTGAGCTCGGATCGGCTCGGGGAAGTTGGCCGCTGCCGCGATCTCCCTCGCCTTCGCGGGCGACACTCCGTCGAGCGCGTCGACGCGAACCTTGGCCAGAGCCTCTGGTTTGGTGGCCGCGACCTCCTCGATGTCTACGCCACCTTCCACGCTCGCCATCGCGAGGAACGCCCTGTTCGCTCGGTCCAGAAGGAAGGAGACGTAGTACTCCTCGGAGATATCCGACGCCTGCGCCACCAGCACCCTATGCACCGTGTGACCCTTGATGTCCATACCCAAGATGGCTTCGGCCTTCGCGCGGGCATCGGCAGGGTCATCGGCGAGTTTCACGCCTCCTGCTTTGCCGCGTCCGCCCGTCTTGACTTGGGCCTTCACCACCACCGGACCGCCGATGCGCGCTGCTACCGCTTCGGCCTCGGCCGGAGTGACGCACACATCGCCCGGCGTGGTCGGGACGTCATGTCGAACGAACAGTTCCTTGGCCTGGTACTCGTACAGGTCCACGTTTCTCCTTGCTCATCCTCGGTTTGGAGCCGACACGTTAGTGATCGGTGCGATCAGATTCAGTTCAGTGCGCGGTTCGCGGCGTTCGCGTTCACCCAATCGACAACATCCTGGGTGGGGGTTCCCGGAGTGAAGATGCGCGCGACGCCCATCTTCTCCAACTCCGGTATATCAGCGTCGGGGATGATCCCACCCCCGAAGACCACGATGTCCGTTGCTTCGTTGCGAGCGAGCAGGTCCATCACCTCGGCGAACAAAGTCATGTGCGCGCCGGAGAGGATGCTCATGCCGATGAAGTCAGCGTCCTCGGACAAAGCGGCATCGACCACCTGCTGCGGCGTCTGGTGCAGACCCGTGTAGATCACCTCGATACCCGCATCGCGAAGCGCACGGGCGATGACCTTGGCGCCCCGGTCGTGTCCATCCAAACCAGGCTTCGCCACCACGACTCGGATAGGTCGGGCCATCGTGAACCTCCAACGTGTCGAGCGCACCATACCGCCGCGGCGAATCGTATATGGTCTACTTTCGACGATCGCCAGACGGGCGATATATGCTTCCCGGGTGTTCGGGAAAAGCCCCCGTGACAGCCCTCACATTTCCGTCAACGCGCTCCCCGCGCACCAGCCAGGACGTACAGTCCTTGCCTACCGTTGCAGGAGGCGCGCGATTTCCGGACAAGCTGCCCTAGGTTCCCTCCTGGACTGCAGCCTGACGTCGACCCGCAGTTCCGTCCTCCGCGATGAGGTCGCCGCGCGGACCACACCCCATGAAGTGCATGCCCCCGACGGCCGCTTGAACGGCAAGGTGGGGGCGCTGTGCCTGCCAACTTCACGCCTGGTCTTCGTTCGCTACGGCGGGAACGTAGTTGTTGAGGCGCCTGCGACGGGCGAGCGTCTCGTCGCCACCGTGCCACTCGGGCCGATGCAGGCACGCGAGGGACGCAGGCCGACGGGGCGGACGCACTCATCCGGATTCTTGCTATCCCAACGCGACAGCACGGTGATGCGCCCCGATCCCTGGCGGGGTGCCTTGGTGATTGCGAGCGACCCGGCCCGGCTCGCCGAGCACACCGAACTCGTCCTCGACGATGGCCGTATCGACGCACCGGAGGAGATCGCCGGCTTGGCGGACTCACCGCTTCTCGAACGCGCCTGTCGAAACATCTGGTCGATTGCGACGACTTTGCCGCAGGAGACCCCCGATGCCTTGGTCGAAGGTTTGATGATCGCCTTGGAGGAGCAACTCCTCACCGCACTGATCCTCGCGGCTCGACATGCACGTGGTGTGGGTACCGGTGATGTGCGTGTCGACGAATTGATCTCGTGGCTGGCGGAGCACTACGCATCGCCTGTCACCTTGACCGACATGGCTCGCATCGTCGGAGTCAGCATCCGACGCATGCAGGAAGCAGTACGAAACGCGACCGGACACACCCCCACCGACTTGCTGCGAGAGATCCGCCTGGATGCTGCGCATCGAACACTTCGCGAGGCCGATCCTCATGTGACGACTGTCGCGGCGGTGGCACACTCCTGCGGTATCGCTCACCTGGGTCGCTTCGCGGTCCACTACAAGCGACGTTATGGATGCTCACCTTCGACAACTCTCCAAGGAGTTGACTGAATCGTGGAACCGCGCATTTTGGTCGTCTACTACTCCGCGACGGGCAATGTCGCACGCCTAGCCCATGCCTTGGCCGAAGGCGCCTCAACGATCGGGGGTGAGGTGCGAACACGACGCGTCGCCGAGACCGCTCCGGACGAAGCGATCGCCAGCAACCCGCGCTGGCAGGAGTACCTGGCGCGCGAGGATCTCGACCCGATCGTCACCTTGGACGATGTTTCCTGGGCTGAGGGCATGGCTATCGGTTCGCCCACGCGCTTCGGAGGCCCGGCAAGTCAATTGAAGGCTTTCCTCGACACCACCGGCGGGCTGTGGATGAAGGGCGACTTACTCGACAAGGTGTGCACGGCCTTCACATCCGCTTCGACCGGGCATGGGGGCCTGGAGAGCACCATCTTGGCCATCAACAACCACTGCTATCACTGGGGTTGCCTGATAATGCCGCTCGGCTATCCGGACAGTCACATTCTCAAGACCACGGGGAATCCGTATGGATCTTCGTTTGTGGCTCGAGGCGGTTCCACTCCCGACGACGACTCCCTCGCCGCCGCCCGAACCCAAGGCGAGCGACTGGCGACCATCGTTCGGGACATACACCGGGGACGAAGGGAAGAAGCCTCGCAATGAGTGATGACGTAGTGACCATCGTCGCGATTGGCGGCAGTACTCGACCGGGATCGTCGAGCGAGTTGGCGGTCCGCTGCGCGGGTCGCGCGGCAGAGGCCGCAGGGGCAAACGTCGTCTACATCACCGGGCGGGACCTCATCCTGCCGATCTACGACACGGAGACGAACGACCGAACGGAGCAGGCGCGCACGTTGGTCGAGGCCATCCGGGGTGCGCACGGACTGCTCATCGCAAGCCCCGGCTACCACGGCGGAATCAGCGGCATGATCAAGAACGCCCTGGACTACATCGAGGATCTGCGAGAAGACGACCGACCGTACTTGCACGGTCGCGCCGTGGGTTGTATCGCGGTGGCCTATGGCTGGCAGGCGACGGTCTCGACGCTTCATCAGATTCGTCAGGTCACGCACGCACTGCGCGGGTGGCCGACTCCTCTCGGGGCGACGATCAACGCCCAGACGACGAAATTCGCCGCCGATGCCACTACCGACGATCAGGCCGCCACGCAGCAGCTGACAACGATCGGTGAGCAGGTAGTCGAGTTCGCTCGGATGCGCACCCGAAGCGGGAGCTGACTCCGCCAACGCACAGCTGCCACGCAGTCGGGTCGGGTCAGTATCCTCACCGGGTGGATCGCATGGGGCAGGAATCCGCCGAGACCCTGAGGACTTTCGGCGGGGAGCCCAATGACATCGCGCTGCGGGCGAGCCGACCCCAATCCCTGATCATCACCATCTTCGGCGCGTACAGCCGAACTATGGGGGGCTGGTTGTCCGTTGCGACCCTGCTGGCGCTCATGGGAGAAGTCGGGGTCGAGGACGCAGCCGTGAGAAGCGCGCTGTCGCGGTTCAAGCGTCGGGGGATCCTGCTGGCCGAACGACGCGGGAACACGGCGGGATACGCACTGTCGGACAATGCCTGGCGCACGTTCGATGTCGGCGATGCACGCGTTCTGCAACGCCGAGAGCCACCGGCCTCCAACGGTTGGGTGTTGGCGGCGTTCTCGATTCCCGAGCGATCGCGCGACGTGCGTTATCGACTCCGATCCAGGTTGGCTCGCGTGGGCTTCGCCCAAGTCGCCGGCGGCCTGTGGATTGCTCCGCGCGCCCTCGAAGCCGACGTCCTCTACATAGTCGAGGTCTTGGGTGTCCACGAGCACGTCAACATCTTCGGTGCAGAGCACATCGGCTTCGGTTCGACACCCGACGCGGTACGCCAATGGTGGGACCTCGAGGGGATCGGCGACCACTACTCGGCCTTTTCCCGTACCTATCGCCGTTTGGCGAACGTGTACGCGGAACGAACCCGCATCGATCCGGCATCGGCGTTCGCTGACTACACGCGGGTCCTCACGTCGTGGCGGCCCATTCCGTACATCGATCCGGGATTGCCGAGGGAGTTCCTCCCGCGGACGTGGCCGGGGGACGAAGCGACGGACCTGTTCTACGCGCTGCACGATCGCTTGTTCCCCGCAGCCCAGAGTTACGTCGAAGGCATCGCCGGTTCCTGACGATCGCAAAAACGGCACACTAAGATGGGTGCATGAGCTCAAGCCCCGGGTACTCCAACGTGTTCCGACTCATCGCGACACCGGAGTTGCACGCATCCGGGGCGATCATCTCGACGGTCGCCAGCGCAGGTGCGGTGATCACCGGCCTCGACGTTGTGGATCCTGGGACGAGTTCGGTCGTGCTCGACCTGTCCTGCACCACCCGAGACTCCGGTCACGTACAACTCGTCAAGGCGGCGCTCGACAAGTTGCAGGGCTGCTCGGTGGAGAAGGTGAGCGACTCGACCTTCCTCGTCCATTTGGGCGGCAAGATCGCCGTCGACTTGAAGGTACCCCTTCGAAACCGCACCGACCTCGCCCGCGCCTACACGCCCGGCGTCGCACGGGTATGCATGGCCATCTACGAAAACCCTGCCGACGCTCGAAATCTGACGATCAAGCGCAACTCGGTCGCGGTCGTCACGGACGGCACCGCGGTTCTCGGACTCGGTGACATCGGGCCCAAGGCGGCGATGCCCGTGATGGAGGGCAAGGCCGCCTTGTTCAAGCGTTTCGCCGGCGTCGACGCCTGGCCCATCTGCCTGGACACCAAGGACACCGACGAGATCGTCCGCACAGTGGAGTTGATTGCCCCCGGCTTCGGCGGAATCAATCTGGAGGACATCTCCGCTCCACGGTGCTTCGAGATCGAACGCCGCCTGCGGGAGAAACTCGATATTCCGGTCTTCCACGACGACCAACACGGCACTGCGGTCGTGGTCTTGGCAGCACTGCACAACGCGCTGCGCCTGGTTCACAAGAAGATGGACGAGGTCCGCGTGGTCATGATGGGGGCGGGAGCCGCCGGAGTCGCCGTGGCTCGACTCCTCATGCAATCCGGAGTATCCGACATCGTCATTTTCGATTCCAAGGGACCGCTCTACACCGGTCGCGACCGCATGGACGATGAGCGCGCTGCCCTTGCCGCGATCACAAACCCCCGTCATCACACCGGAACGGTCTCGCAGGCACTCGAAGGTGCCGACGTGTTCATCGGGCTCAGCCAACCGAACGTGATCACCGCCGCGGATGTGGCTTCCATGGCCCCGGATTCGATCGTCTTCGCGCTCGCGAACCCCGACCCGGAGATCGACCCGGTCCAGGCGGCCAAGTACGCCAAGGTCGTCGCAACCGGCAGAAGCGACTACCCGAACCAAATCAACAATGTGCTCGCCTTTCCTGGAATCTTCCGAGGATTACTCGACTCGGGTGCGCACAAGATCACCGATGCGGCGATGATCGCCGCTGCGCAAGCGATCGCATCCGTCGTGACCGACGAAGCACTGTCGAGCATCTACATCGTTCCCAGTGTGTTCGATGCGAACGTGGCCCCCGCAGTGGCAGAGGCCGTCGTAGCGGCAACCTCCTAGAAGGCGCCCGACGGCTTCCACGTTCCATAGACGCCCCGCAGCACGTCGGCGATTTCTCCCACTGTCGCGTACGCCTTGACGGCCTCCACGCACGCGGGAACGACGTTATCTCCTGCGGTAGCCGCTGCCCGGATGGCATCCAGTCCGCCGTCGACCGCCCTTTGATCCCGCGTCTCGCGAAGCCGCTGCAGTGACTGGACCTGCGCACGCTCGCTAGCAGCATCCACGGTGAAGACGTCGAATGCCACCGGGTCGGTGACGAAAGTGTTCACGCCGACGACCGTGCGCTCCCCCGAATCCACCGCGCGAGCGTGTTGATACGCGCTGTCGGACAGGGCTTCGGAGAAGTAGCCGGACTCGATGCACGCGAGAGCACCGCCCTTGTCGGCGATCCTGCTCATCTCCTCCCAGATGCGCCGCTCGAGGTCATCGGTCATGGCCTCGAGGACCACCGAACCGCCGAGCGGGTCGACCATGGTTGTCACACCCGTTTCGAAGGCGATGATCTGTTGCGTGCGTAGGGCCAGCGTGGCAGCGGTTTCGGTCGGCACTCCCAAGGCTTCGTCGTACGCGCACACATGCATGGTCTGAACGCCGCCGAGCGCTGCGGCAAGCGCCTCGACCGATGTTCGAACCACATTGTTGAGTGGTTGCTGGGCGGTGAGCGATGAGCCGGCGGTGAAGACGAATATCCGCAGTTGCTCGGAGCGAGGATCCTGTGCCCCGTAGGTCTCCCGCATGAGCTTGGCCCACACTCGTCGTGCTGCGCGGAACTTCGCAATCTCCGGAAGGAAGTCCATATTGCTGGACAAGAACGTGAACAGCGTTGGAGCGACGTCGTCGACGGACAGTCCCCGGGCGATGGTCGCATCCAGGTAAGCGCGCGCGTTGGAGAACGTGAACGCGATCTCCTGGACGGCATCCGAGCCGGACTCGCGAATGTGATAGCCGGACATCGCGAGAGACACCCAACGTGGAATCTTGCGCGAGATATGTTCGATGACATCCACCGACAACTTCAGTCCTGCTGCTGCAGGGAAGATTTGGGTGCCGCGAGCGAAGTACTCCTTGAGGACGTCGTTTTGGATGAACATCCCGAACTCACCCGGGTCGACACCGCGCTTGTCCGCCAGCGCCTCGAAAAGAGCCGCCCAGATGTAGCCGATCGAATTGGCAGTCGTTCGCACCTGACTGATGCGCTCGAGAGGTATCTGGTCCATCAGGACCTCGATATCGGCGAGCGAGTCGATCGCCACCCCGACCTTGCCGACCTCGCCCACCGCCAAGGGGGCATCGGAGTCCAGACCCATCTGCGTGGGTAGATCCAAAGCGACGCTGAATCCCGTCAGTCCCTGGTCCAGCAGACTGCGGAACCGCTTGTTCGTCTCCCGAGCCGTTCCGAATCCCGCGTACTGACCCATGGTCCACACGCCGGGGTCGGCGGAGATGCCACGGGTATAAGGAAACTGCCCCGGCGCCTCGGGGCGGTCGTGTCCGCCCTGCTCACTCACGCTCACGAGGATGCCCCCTCCGACTCCAACTGCTCTCGCAACACCTTCTTGGCGATCTTGCCCGTCGAGTTGAGCGGGAATGCATCGACGATACGGACGTCCTTGGGCTTCTTGTACGAGGCCATCCGCGACTTACAGTGGTCAAGAACGGCTTGCGTGGTTACCTCGGCACCGGGTTGAACGGTGAAGAGCGCTGTGACGTGCTGCCCCCACTCCGGATCGGACACGCCAACGACGGCGACTTCGTGGACACCGGGCACTTCGGCGATCACATCCTCGATCTCGCGCGGATAGATGTTGTACCCGCCGGAGATGATCATGTCGCCCTTGCGATCGACCAGGAACAGGCGTTCCTCGACGTCCATTCGGCCGAGATCCCCCGTGTACAACCAGCCATCGCGGACCGCTTTGGTCACCGTCGCGTCCATGCCGGCTTGCCCGTAGTAGCCACGCATGACGTGATCGCCACGGGTGATGACCTCGCCGATCTCACCCACCGGAACGTCTCGGCCGTCCTCGTCGACTATGCGAACCTCCACACCTACACAGGGCATGCCCGCGCTCGATAGGAGGTCGTCATTACCCGCGACGCCGGCAGCGTGATCGTCGAATCCCAGGACGGTTACCGGCGGTATCGCCTCCACTAGTCCGTAGTACTGGGCCATGTGGGGGGTGATGCGATCAAAGCACTGCCGGATCTGCTCCGGAGGCATCGGCGCACCCGCGTAGCCGAGGAACTTCAGTCCGGCGAGCCGATCGCGCGAGATGTCGGCTAGCCCGAGGAGACGGGCGACCATGGTGGGGACGAGGGCAGTCGCGGTCGCTCCCCGATGCTCGATCGCGTCGACCAGGGCTTCGGGATCGAATTTCGGCTGGACGATCTGGCGAGCTCCGAAGGTGAAGAACGGTAGGACGAACAGGCCGCTGGTGTGCGTCACTGGTCCTGCATGCACCCAGGTGTCCGATGCACCTGGGATACCGCGGAGCAGATCCGTGACGATGTTGTTCAAGCTGGCCACGCGATTGCGGTGTGTGCGGATCGCCCCCTTCGGCCGACCGGTAGTCCCGCTCGAGTAGTTCAAGGAGACGAGGGCGTCCGGATCGATGCTGAGCAACAACGGCTCGTCGGATTGTTGGGCCAGAAAGGTTTCGTATTCCACCGCGCCGTCGACCCCGACGGAGTCGGCATTGATGACGATGACGTGATCGACCGCCGCGCGGATGGCCGACGCGTCATCCCAGAACTTGGCGTCAAGTATCAACACCCGCGGTGAGCAATCGGATGTGATGCGTTCCCAATCGGACGGGTGCAGGCGATAGTTCAAGGCAACCCGACACAGGCCGGCCGTGCTGATGCCGAGATCGGTCTCGATATAGGTGTTCTGGTTGGACTGGAGGTCCAGGACCCGGTCCCCGGTCTCTAGCCCGAGCGCGCGAAGGGCACGCGCCAACTGCATGACGCGCGCACCGGTTCGACCGAAGGTGCTCGTACCCTCCGGACCCTCGAGCGCGATGCGATCGCGGTAGCGCGTCATGGACCGCGCAACGAGTCGGCCTACGTCCATCAGTGTTGTCCTTCCCACTCATCGGTCCGTCGATGCACGACGGCGTCCAAGATCCAACATCCCTCGTCCAGCACTGTCACGGGATTGAGTTCGACTTCCATATCCACCGGCCAACCGTCGGTGAGGTCCACCAGTTGCACGATCGTGCGCACGAGCGCCGCGCGATCGGCGGGTGATGCACCGCGCACGCCGGCGAGCAGCCGCCCCGCTCGGGTCTGGTCCAGCAACGCTTCTACGTCGGCTTCGGACACCGGTAGGAGCGAAACGGCGACATCCGCCACGAGTTCGGTGAGGACGCCGCCAACGCCGACGGTCAAGACTCGCCCCATGGGACTCGGAGTGATCCCCACGAGCACCTCGACGCCACCGGGGATGAACTGCTCGACGAGTACGTCACCTCCCAGGGCAGCGCATCGGTCGAAAGCCGCGGCCGCACCGTCGGGTGCGACGTCGACGATCACCCCACCGGCATCGGACTTGTGCAACAGCCCGGGCACGACCGCCTTGAACACCGCTCGTCCACCCATCTCGGCCACGGCCGAAGCGGCGTCGGCTGCATTCGATGCAAGCCTCGATGCGGGGATCGGGAGCCCACCGGCTCCCAGGAGAGCCTTGATCTGATCCTCGGTGGCCGCCGGCGACGGTGCCGGGACGTCGGACGTGCCAGCCCGCGCGCCGGCCCGCTCTACGACGGTGTCGGCGGGGCCACGCGACCCGTCGCGTAGTGCCCGAATGGCCGCGACGGCACGCTCCGGCGTGGGGTACACCGGGACTCCTTGTTCGGCAAGGAGTCGGGCACCTTCAGGTGCCAGGTTGGCCGCGCCGGTGCGAGCGGCGACGACGGGCTTGCCGGTGACGGAACGGACCTCGCCCAACGCGCGAGCGATTCGCAGGACGTCGTCCCCCACCAAGACAGCGAAGCAGGCGACGATCGCATCGACGGCCGCATCAGCAGCGAGTTCGTGCACGCATCGCTCGAACAAACCGGGTTCGGCCATCACGGCAGCCGTGACATCGACCGGGTTGGCGGCACTGCCGTAGGCGGGAATCACTTGCTCGATCGCGTCGATGGTCGCGGTGTCCAATGACGCGAGCATCAGTCCTTCAGCTTCGATCGCATCGGCCGCGAGGATGCCGCTGCCACCGGAGGTGGTGATGACGCCCACTCCCACGCGGGGATCCGCCGGGCTCTTCAACCGTGCACCGGTGGCGATCAACGCTCCGGCATCGAGAAGGTGGTCGATCGTCGCCACCCTCGCGACTCCGGCGCGAGCCAACGCGGCATCAATCACGTCGTCGCCCGACGTCAGGGCACCGGTATGCGACGCTGCGGCACGGGCTCCGGCCTCGCTACGACCAGCCTTCACCGCAACCGTTGGCACGGCGGCTGCTGCACGAGCCAGGCAGGCCAGATCGGTCACCGACTCCAGGTAGAGGAGCACGCCGGTGACCCGATCGTCCAGCGCCAGTTCCGCGGCTACTTCCTCGGCGGTGACATCCGCCTCGTTTCCTGTCGTGACGGCGATGCCGATGGGTACGTCGCGCTCCAAGCCCAGAGATAGCGCGCCGAACCCCAAGGCACCCGACTGGCTCACCAACGCGAGCGGACCGTTCGGAAGCGGCGTGTTGTCCGAGGAGAAGACCGGGCTGAACGTTGCCATCACTGCGTCGGCTCCCCCCACGGATCCGATGCAGTTGGGGCCGACAAGGCGCATGCCTCCTCGACGCGCGATGGCGACGAGTTCGTCCTGGCGTCGTTTCCCCTCGGCATCGACTTCACCGAAACCACTGGACATAACGACGCATACGCCCACGCCAGCGTGGGCACAATCCGTGACCGCTTGCTGCACCGCATCCGCCGGAACCATGATCAAAGCGAGATCGATGGGCGCGCCCAACTCCACCGCGGCTTGCTTGATTCCGGTGAACGCGGGGAGCCCCATGATCACGCCGCCCTTGGGGTTCACCGGGACGATTCGGCCGGAGTAGCCGTACTTCAGTAAGTATTCGAGCGGCAAACGCCCCATCGCGCCGATTCGCTCGGTGGCGCCGACGACCGCGATCGACGAGGCAGACCACAGTGCCGCCAAAACGGCGGCACTGGGCGAACCGACTGCAGACGTCACGGCAGAATGGCCGTTCCTTCGATCTCCAGCAATGCCTCGTCGTCCCACAGTCGAGTGACCCCCACCAATGTCATGGCGGGATAGTCGCGACCGACCAGCCGTTGCCATACAGCACCGATGTCACGAGCGTGTGCTCGATAGTCGGCCGGATCGACGCTGAAGATCGTGAGTTTCGCCAAGTGGCCGGGTTCACCGCCTGCCGCGGCGAGCGCCGTCAGGAGGTTTCCCAGCACCTTCT
Source organism: uncultured Rubrivirga sp. (assembly GCA_964385255.1). GTDB lineage: Bacteria > Actinomycetota > Actinomycetes > S36-B12 > S36-B12 > S36-B12. The sequence goes on from CAYLOH010000003.1 coordinate 86,836, forward strand.
CGAACTGCTCGACGATCGTCGATCCGACGATCCGACCTTCGCCATCGAGAGCCGTTTGGCCGGCCAGTAGGACAATCGTGCTTCCCTCGGCCACGACGGCGTGGGAGAAACCGACCGGAGGCGCCAACTCCGGCGGGTTAATGCGACGTACGGTCATGATTGAACTCCTCCACCATCGATGGTTATCGACTGACCATTCAGTGCTCCGGTGTCGTGAACGCAGTAATCGACGGCAGCAGCGACCTCGCTCGTGGTGATGAGACGCCCGATCGGTTGCTGACGTTCGAGTGTTGCTCGGGCGTCGGCTGGGGTGCGCCCGGTGCGCTCCACGATGGCATCGATCGAACGCTGTGTCATCGGGGTGTCCACGTATCCGGGACACACCGCGTTGACGGTGACTCCCGATGTAGCTACTTCGGCGGCGACCGAGCGAACTAGTCCGAGAACTCCGTGTTTGGCCGCCGAGTAAGCGCTGATGTACGGAGCGCCTACCTTTCCGGCCACGCTGGCGACGACGACGACGCGACCGAACCCTTGGTCGACCATCGCAGGAACGAACTCACGGAGCAGGCGAAAGGGCGCGGTGAGGTTCACCGCCAAAGCCGAATCCCACAGAGCATCGTCGGTCTTCGCCAGCGGCGCCGCGACACCCTGACCGGCGTTGACGACGAGTACGTCGACGCCACCCCAGGCTCGGACGATGTGTTCGCGGAGCCAGCCGGGAGTTCCAGGGTCGGTCGCGTCCGCCGGGAGCACCAGCGACGGTTGGTTCAATCCATCGGCAACACGCTCCAAGTCCTCCTTGCCGCGCGCAGTGAGGGCGATTCGATGACCGCGGGCGTCCAACTGGGCGACAATGGCGGCGCCGATGCCCCTACTGGCGCCGGTGACCAGGCAGCGCAAGGAGGTCTCCGTCATGCCGTCACTCCCTGCGGGGCTCGCGATAGTGCGTGTCCTTGTCGATCGGCAATAATACGACACATGGCCGAGCCCCGACCCGTGATCGCCGCAGCCCGAAGAACCGTCTTCGGCAAGTACCGCGGAGGCCTGAGCGCGATACGCCCCGACGACCTCCTGGGGCTGGCACTTGCCGAGTTGCGGGACGCGGTTCCTCGACTCGATCCGGCCCAGGTCGACGACGTGATCATGGGCGACGCCAACGGAGCCGGGGAGGACAACCGGAATGTGGCGCGCATGGGAGCCCTGTTGGCCGGCTTTCCGGTGAGCGTCCCCGGGGTGACCCTCAACCGGCTCTGCGGTTCGGGGGCAGAGGCCATGGTGCAAGCGGCGCGGGCGGTGCGCGCCGGGGACATGGACGTGGTCATCGCCGGCGGGGTGGAGTCCATGAGCAGGGCACCCTTCGTCCTCCCGAAGTCGGACACACCGTTGGATCCGAAGATGGCACTCGAGCAAACCACCGTCGGTTGGCGAATGGTCAACTCGCAGTTTCCCCGCCACTGGACCGACAGCCTGGGTGAGTGCGCCCAAAGAAGTGCTGAGGGTCGAGGCATTGGTCGCAGCGCGCAGGACGAATGGGCCGCCCGCTCGCACGAGTTGGCTGCCGCTGCCTGGCAGGCGGGGGTGCACGATGACTTCGCGTTCTCGGTCGCGGGCGTGAGCCGCGACGAGTCGATTCGTCCGGACACCACGGTTGCCCGTCTGGCGGATCTTCGACCCGCGTTCACCCCCGACGGAACGGTGACGGCAGGGAATTCCTCTCCCATCAACGACGGAGCCGTCACGGCTTTGATCACCACCGACGAACGAGCGCGTGAACTCGAATTGGAGCCACTGGGCACCATCGTCGCCGCCAATGTGGTGGCAGTGGAGCCCGATGAGTTCGCCAAAGCCCCTGTTCCGGCGATGCACAAACTCCTCGCGCGAACGGGGCTGACGTTCGACGACATCGATCTCTTCGAGATCAACGAAGCCTTCGCCGCCATGGTGCTCACGGTCCTGCACGATGAACCGCGGATCCCGGTGGACAAGGTGAATGTGCACGGTGGCGCCATCGCCATGGGGCACCCGGTCGGTGCTTCAGCGGCTCGTGTCGTTGTCGATGCTGCCCGACACCTCAAGCGCAAAGGCGGAGGACGGGCTATCGCCACCGCGTGCATCGGAGTCGGTTTGGGAATAGCGGTTCTAGTGGAGGTGCCATGATCGCCAAGGAAGATTTCACCGACATCACGTACCAGGTGGAGGACGGGGTCGCGGTCATCACCATCAACCGTCCCGATCGATACAACGCCCTGCGGGGTCGCACCGTCGATGAATTGATCTATGCATTCCGCTACGCGTGGGTGGACGACTCCGTCGGGGCGATCGTGCTGACCGGGGCTGGGGAGAAGGCGTTCTGCTCCGGCGGTGATCAAAAGGAGCGTGCTGCCACCGGCGGGTATGGCGAAACCGAGATGGGCATGTTCGAGATTGAGCGTCTACATCGACTCATCCGCGAAGTCCCCAAGCCGGTGATTGCAGCGGTGAACGGCTTCGCCATCGGTGGTGGGCACGTCCTGCACGTGTTGTGCGACGTTTCGCTTGCGTCGACCACCGCCAAGTTCGGTCAGGTAGGTCCCCGCGTGGGCAGCTTCGATGCCGGCTTCGGTACCGCGTACTTGGCCAGGGTCGTAGGCGAGAAGCGTGCCCGGGAGATCTGGTTCTTCTGCGATCAATACGACGCACAGACCGCGGAGCGCTGGGGGCTGGTCAATCGAGTCGTGGAACCCGAGGAGCTTCTCCCGCTCGCGAAGGAGTGGGGACGCAAGGCCTGCGCCTTGTCACCGACCGCGCTCAAGACGCTCAAGCACAGCTTCAACGCCGACTCCGACCACATCGTCGGCATCCAAGCTCTCGCGTTCGATGTCTTGGACTTGTTCGTCGAGACGGATGAGGCCAAGGAGGGCGCCCGTGCCTTCATCGAGAAGCGGCCGCCCGACTTCGGCCCATTCCGCTGATCGATCACTTCACCATCGCGGCGACCAAGGCGCCGCTGCCGCCGCCCACGCCACCGCCGGGCCACGTGCCCGAGCCGCACACGTACAGATCGCGCACGGGCGTGCGGTGACGGCCCCAGCCGGGCACGGGTCGAAGGAAGAAGAACTGGGCCGGGTGGTGGGATCCACCCAGGGAGTCACCACCGATCAAGTTCGCGTTGTACCGCTCGAGATCTGCGGGAGTGAGCACGGCACGCGCTCGTATGGTGTTTCGAAACCCGGGTGCATACTGCTCGATCTTGTCGATCACTCGATCCGCGTAACTCTCACCGATCTGATCCCACGTGGAACCATCCGCGAGCTCCAGGGGTAGCACACGCACCTGGATCCACAGCGTGTGCTTTCCCTCCGGAGCGCGGGTCGGATCGCTGACGGTCGGTTGCCCCACGACCAGCGTCGGCGAATCGGGGAGGCGCCCGGCAGCGGCTTGCGTGTACGTCATCGCCATGTCGTCGACGAATGGGCCGATGTGCACGTAGTTGAAAGTGCGGGCCTCGTGAGCACGCCATGGCGGCAACTCGTCCAAGGCGAGATGGATCATCATGGTTGCCAGACCTGGGGCGAATCCTCGAACGCGACGGATCTCCATGCGCTCTCGTTGTTCGCCGGGCAGCAACTCGGTCATCAACGCCGGGTTGACGTTCGACACGACCGCTCGCGAAGCGTCGATCCGGGTTCCGTCCGCCGCGACGACACCCGTTGCCTTACCCGATGTCACGACGATCTCGCTGACGGTGGCACCGCACCGAACTTCTCCCCCGTTGTCCTCGATCACCGCCACGAGTGCGTCGATCAACCCTGCGGCCCCGCCCTTACCGATCACCATGCCGAACTGCTGTCCACCGATGGTCTCCAGGAAGCTGAACAGCGCTCCACCCGAGATATCGGGAGCGAAATCCAGGTGCATGCCCCAGGACGCCATGAGTGCGCGCGTCTTGGGGTTCGCGAAGTTCTCGGCTGTGAAGGATCGCGTGGACTGCAAAGCGAGCTTGGCCATCTCGAAGACACCGTCCGTGCCCAGTTTGCGCCAAGCCCGAAAGACCGTCCGCGCCATCGCCCATGAGGGCATGTCGGCGCCCAGGATTCCGACTAGGTACGGCGCCCACTCACCCAACTGAGACGTCAGACGCTGCCAGGACTCGACATCTTCGGGTGCTTCCCTGTGGAGTTCGGCGATGGTGGCCGCATTGTCTGCATGGACTCCGATCATCGATCCATCAGGGAACACCGAGCAGAAGGGACGACTCGAGGGGACCAGCGCGAAGCCGTGGCGTTCGAGGTCCGGGCCGAGAGCAGCCATGACCGGACCCCCGGCGAACAACCCGAGGTTCATAGCGAACAAGTCATGAAGGAATCCCGGTTCGGTGATCTCCTGGGTCCGAACGGCGCCACCGGGTTCGGGCTGGGACTCCAGTACCACCACCGATCTCCCGGCTTTCGCCAGGAGGGCCGCGGCAGACAGGCCGTTGATTCCCGCGCCGATTACCGCGACATCTGTTCGCATGACGAGATCTTATGGAATTCTGACGATCGACAGCCAGCCGCAATAGAACCTTCTCGGAGGTCACATGACGACGCATACCTCGACGTCGAGCACGCACGATGTGATCATCATCGGCTCGGGGATCAACGGCCTGGTCGCCGGAGCTCTGCTCGCACGCGCCGGTAAACGCGTCCTGGTCCTCGAACGTAACGCGGCTCCCGGCGGTGCCATCTGGACCTCGACGGACCACGTGCCCGGCTTCACCATCGAACTGCTGTCAAGTTGGCATCCGCTGTTCGTCGGCGGACCCGCGTACGCGGCGTTGGCATCCGACCTCGAGCGGCACGGTCTGGCATACCGCAACACTCAGTGGCCCACGGGAGTGATCTGTCGTGATGGCACGGCCTTCATCTCCACCGACCCCGACCTGACATCCCAGGAGATGGGACGTCTAGGTGATCTGGAGAACTGGAACGCCCTCATGGCGGACTTCGGTTCGAAGGCCGATCTGGCGTTCGGGTTACTGGGTACGGACTTCTGGCGGCGAAATGCCTGGAAGTTCGGCTGGAAGGCCTACCGGCAACTGGGTCGACGAGGTCTCGTGGAGGCTGGCGCAGATCTCCTGGAACCCGCTGCTCCCTGGGCCGATCGCACCTTCACGTCCCCGGTGACCAAGTCACTCCTCGCACCGTGGGCACTGCACAACGGGCTGGGACCCGACGATGCGGGAAGCGCCTTCATCACGACAGTCATCGCGGCGGCGATCGCGATGGGCGGCATGCCCGTCCCCGTCGGTGGTGGCCGAGCATTGGTCGACGCCCTCGTGGCCGTGATCACCGAGAACGGGGGTGAAGTGCGAACGGGTGTTGACGTCGTGCGCGTCACCACCGAGCGACGCGGATCGAAATCGCGGGCTACCGGTGTTCAGACGGCCGACGGGCTTCGCCTCATCGCGTCCGGGGCGGTGCTCGCCTCGGTCACACCTCCCGCCCTGTACGGCGACCTACTGACCGAACCCGACCCGACCCGCGCTGCGGCGGCACGGCGTTTTCGATTCGGCCGAGCCGGCATGCAGATACACATCGCGTTGGACGAACCTGCGAAGTGGAACGGTGATCCCCGACTCTCGGAGACGGCCTTGATCCACATCCTTGATGGGATGGATTCACTATCGGAGTCGGTGAACGCCGCGGGCCGCGGCTACCTGCCCAGCCGTCCCACCATCGTGGTCGGACAGCCGGCAACGGTCGACCCATCACGGGTTCCCGAGGGTAAGGGTCTGCTGTGGATCCAATTGCAGGAGAATCCGCGGCACGTGGTCGGTGATCTGGCCGGACGGATCGACCCTGGAGACGGCACGTGGTCACCACGCCTGCGCGACGAGTACGCCGAGCGGATCATCGATCACGTCGAACGGCACGTATCCAACGTGCGCAGTTCCCAGATCGCTCGCTTCGTGCTGGGTCCCGGCGACCTCGAGGCAATGAACGTCAATCTCGTGGGCGGCGATCCCTACGCCGGTGATTGCCGGGTCGATCAGTACGCGCTCTGGCGGCCGTTGGCGACCGGAACCGGACACGACACGGGCATCGAGAATCTCTGGCACATTGGCGCATCGACCCACCCGGGCCCGGGCCTCGGCGGAGGCTCGGGTTACCAGGTGGCGATGCGACTACTCGGGTCCTAAGACGCCGTCCGATTACTTGGCGACGAGGGCGAGCACCCGGCACGGGCTGCCCGAACCCTTGACGATGGGCAGCGGTGCCGCGATAACGACCGCGCCCGACGCCGGGAGTTTGTCGAGGTTGCGAAGCTGGGTGAGCCCGTACTTGTTCGCCCCCATGAACATCGCGTGACAGGGGAAGGGCGGGTCGAAGGCGAACGCACCACCGGCGTCCGTGCCGACCGTCTCGACGCCCCAGCCGAGAATGTCGGTGTTCTCCGCGATGTACTTCGCGGCCTCAGGTGTGACGCCCGGTGTATGCGGCCCGTTTTCGTCGGCATTCGCGAAGGCTGCCGGATCGTCGCCGTACTTCGACCATCCCGTGCGGAAGAGCACCCACGCGTGCTTGGGCAGTGGACCGTTCGCTGCCTCCCACTCCTTGATGTCGTCCAGGCTGAGGCAGTAATCGGGATTCGCCTCGACCTCGGCGGTCTTGTCGATGACTACAGCCGGGCCGACGAGCCGCTGAGCGGGCACCTGGCTGACGTCATCGAGATCCTTGCCCGTGATCCAGTGATTGGGGGCGTCGAAGTGCGTGCCGGTGTGCTCACCGGTGCGGAAGTTGTTCCAGTACCAGGCCGGACCACGGTCGTCGTAGCAGCTGATCTCTTCGAGTTGGAAGGTGGCCGTTTGCCCCATTTCGGGCGGCAGGGCCAGGATCGGAGTTCCGGAGTGCAACGGTGAAGTCAGGTCGACGACCTCGACGGATCCATCCACGATTCCGGAGGCGAGTTGCGCGAGATCGGACATGCGATTTCCTTCCGTGGTTGCGGGCAGACGCCCATTGTGGTTGTTCAGTGCTTCGGTCGCCAGCGCTTTGGTCTATTGATCGACGCACCTTGCGGGACCAATTCCAACCGCGGCTTCGGATCCTCTGCACGTCCCGCCGGAGGCTTCCAGCTACCGCCGACGTACGGAGTCGGCCACGGCACCTTCACACCCTGATCAGCTGCCGCGTGCAGCGTCCACTGGGGGTCGTACAGATGCGGACGTCCGATGGCGCACAAATCCGAGCGGCCTGCGGCGATGTTCGTGTTGACGTCGTCCCAAGAACTGATGGCTCCCACGGCCATAGTGTCGATGCCGACGACGTTGCGGATCCGGTCGGAGAACGGTGTCTGATACGAGCGCCCGTACTCCGGCTTCGCGTCCGGTGTTGTCTGGCCCGAGGAGACGTCGATCACGTCGACTCCGTGCTCTTTGAAGGCGCGCGCGATGTCGAGGATGTCGTCGAAGGTGATGCCATCGGGCACCCAGTCCGACGCCGAGATGCGCACGAAGATTGGGCGGTCCTGCGGCCACGCGGCGCGAACGGCGTCGAAGACCTCGAGCGGGAAGCGAAGCCGGTTCTCCAGGGAACCCCCGTATTCGTCGGTTCGCTGATTGGACACAGGGGTGAGGAAACTCGACAACAGGTAACCATGCGCGCAATGCAGTTCCAGAACATCGAAGCCCGCGCGCGCAGCACGGCGCGTGGTCTCCACGAACTCGTCCCGGACCCGATCCATGTCGGCGCGGGTCATCTCGGAAGGAACTTGGCTGTGCGGGAGATACGGCAACGGCGACGGCGCAATGATCGGCCAATTGCCCTCGTCCAGAGGCTGGTCGATTCCCTCCCACATGACTTTCGTCGACCCCTTGCGACCGGCGTGACCCACCTGGATCCCCATCTTCGCGAACGTGGTGTGACCGAAGTCCACGATCCGCTTCCAGGCGGTCTCCTGCTCGTCGTTCCACAGTCCACCGCATCCGGGAGTGATGCGACCCTCCGGGGAGACGCACACCATCTCGGTCATGACGAGACCTGCACCACCGAGCGCTTTGCTACCCAGGTGGACGAGGTGAAAGTCACCAGGAACACCGTCGACGGAGGAGTACATGTCCATCGCGGATACGGCAACGCGGTTAGGCAGTACTACGTCACGGACCCGGTACGGAAGGAACATCGGAGGAACGGCCTGCGTTCCCTCCGGCACCCGGCCACGGGCAATCTCGTGCTGGAGCAACCACGCATCCACCTGCTGGACGAAGGCGGGATCGCGTTCTTGCAGGTTTCCGTATGTTATGCGCCGACTGCGCGTCATCAGGTTGAACGCAAACTGGACGGGATCCTGCCCGCTGTACTGCCCGAGCTCCTCGAACCATTCCAAACTCGCCTGGGCGGATCGCTGGGTGCTCTTGATGACCGGCCCGCGCTCTTGGTCGTACGCCTTCAACGCCGCCTCGACGGTGGGCTGCTCCCGCAAGCACGCCGCCAGCGCCAGAGCGTCTTCCATCGCGAGCTTGGTGCCCGATCCGATGCTGAAGTGCGCTGTGTGCGCGGCGTCACCCATGAGTACGAGGTTCTCGTGCACGAGAGTCTGATTGCGGATCGTGCGGAAGGTGACCCACTTGCTGTTGTTCGCGACCAATGAGTGATCGCCCAGGATGTCCGCGAAGATCTCCTTGATACGCGCGATGCTCGCCTCGTCACTGACGCCGGGCGGCAACGTTGCAGCGTCGACTGCGTCGAAACCCGCTGCTCGCCAGACGTCTTCGTGCATCTCCACGATGAACGTGCTCATGTGCGCATCCATGGGATACGCGTGGATCTGCATCACGCCATACGGGGTGTTTCGGATGAAGAACTCGAATGCTTCGAACACGAGGTCGGTGCCGAGCCACATGTACTTACAAGCGCGCGGGTCAACAGTGGTGCCGAACTCCGACGCGAACTTCTCGCGGACCGCGCTGTTGATGCCGTCGCATGCGATGACGAGATCGTATTCGGCCATGAGTTCTTCGACCGGAGGCGCTTCCGTGAGGTAGTGGATGGGTACGCCGTGGTCGGTCGCGCGACGCTGGAGAACGTGCAGCAACTCCTTGCGGCTCATCGCCGCGAATCCGTTGCCAGCAACCGTGAAACTCACGCCATCGATGTCGATATCGACGTCATCCCAGTAGGCGAACGATCGCCCCATGTCCTCGAAGACCGATTGATCGGATGCCTTGATGCCACTAAGCGTCTGATCGCTGAATACCACTCCGAAGCCGAAGGTGTCATCGGGCGCGTTGCGCTCCCATACGGTGATGTTCGCTTCAGGGTCGAGTTGCTTGACCAGGCTGGAGAAATACAGCCCGCCGGGGCCCCCGCCGATGACTGCGATCCGCATGGACCACTCCCCTCACGATCCGACGCGAGGACCTCGACTGCGGTCTCGCGCGTGATCTAGCGTATTTATGACTATCGACAATAGTACGATATACGCGACCTGCCCACAGGGCAACGGAGAATCCTGGAGGATGCCGCTATGCCGGGCAGATTCGAAGGCCGCGTGGCCATCATCACAGGTGGAGCGGGCGGGCTGGGCCTGGCAATCGCCCGGGCCTTGGGCAACGAGGGTGCCTCCGTGTCCATCTGGGACACCAATGCCGAGGCCATCCAGCGCGGTGTTGCCGAGCTCACCGGCGCCGGGCTGCAAGCGGCCGGTTTCGAAACAGACGTGCGCGAGCGCACCTCGGTTGCCGAGGCCGTTGTCGGCACCATCGAGAACCTGGGTGCCCCCACGGTGCTGATCGCCGCCGCCGGAGGCTCACTGGGGACTCCTCGAGACCTCGAGGACATAACCGAGGAGCATCTCGACCTGGTCATCGACGTCAACATCAAGGGCACGTACAACTGCGCAGCGGCGGTCATTCCGCACATGCGCGCCTCGGGCGGCGGCGCCATCGTGACCTTCTCGTCGATAGGGGGTCGATCGACGAGCCCGGTAACCGGAGTCCCCTACGCGGCAGCCAAGGCGGGGATCTTGGGGCTGACGCGGCGGCTCGCGCGAGAAGTTGGACCCGACGGAATCCGCGTCAATGCGATCGCGCCCGGCTTGTTCCTCACCGGCCGCCTTCAGGGCATGTTCGACGCGATGAGCGAGAAGGACCGCAACGAGGTCCTCGACTCCATTCCGCTGCACCGCATGCCCGATATCCGTGAGTGTGTGGAGCCGGTGCTCTTCCTCGCCGGGCCCGAATCGTCGTACATCACCGGAGCCGTGCTCGACGTCAACGGCGGCCGCTTCATGGCGGGCTGACGGCCACTACCGAGATCGGTAATCCTCGAGTGTGATGCGGGGAAGTTCATGGATCGCACCCAACTGGGACCACTCACTGCCACCGAGCCTGGCGATGAGGTCGGCCCGGGCCGTGACGACTCGATCACCCTCGAAGACGTCCTCGGAAACCGCGATCAACTTCACTTCGCCGAAGATCAGCACGCCATTGCCGATCTCCTGGATGTCGTGCACCGAGCACTCCAAGGCGAACGGGGATTCAGCCACCCGTGGTGGTCGAACCTCCTTGCTCTTCTCCCGGGTGACCCCCGCTTCATCGAACTCGCTGACGCCTGAGGGGAAGTCAACGCCTGTCACGTTGATGCGCTGCATCATCGCGGTCGTCGCCCCGCACACGACGAACTCTCCCGATGCGCGGGCATTGCGGGCGGTGTCCTTCTCCCCCATCGAAGAGATCATCACGATCGGCGGTGCAGTGCTGACGATCTGGAAGAACGAATGCGGCGCCAGGTTGTCCACTCCCTCCGGTGATGTCGTCGACACCCAGGCGATGGGTCGTGGTGCGACGAGTGCCCCCAGAACGGGATAGGCGCCCGAGGACGGATCGATGATTCGTCGCTCGGGCGCCCGCCCGTGTCCTGTGGTGGAGGTCATCCGCTAATTGCGGGGAAGACGTACGCCCTTGGCCTCCAGCCGCGGCAGTACCTCTTGAGCGAAGTACGGCAGTTCCTCCGCGTAGTCCAGGAAGGACAGCGTCATGCCCGAGAAGCCGGCCTTGGCGAAACGTTCGATCTCGTTCGCGACGTCGTCCGGGTCGCCGATGATCGGACAAGTTCCGTGCCCAGCTGCGAAACGACCACGGAACATCTCCAACATCTCCGCGCTGAAGGACTGGGCGTGCAGTCCCTGCAAGCGCATCAGATTGTCGACTGCCTCCCAGTCGGCGTTCTCGTCCGCGTACCAGTGCAAGAACTCCTCGGCCTCCTTGCGGGTGGGGCGCACCACGCAGTGACCGAGGGTGAAGTAACCCATGGTGCGCTGGTACATGTCACCTGCGAGTTTCGTGTAGGACGAAACCACCTCCGCACCGTCATCCGGACCGCCCACGATGGTGAACCCGAAATTGGCGTTGCGGGCGGCGTACTCGCGCCCCTGCTTGGACGAACCCGCATTCAAGATGGGCAGCGGACCGTCGTATGGCTTGGGCAGGCTCTCCACATGCTTCAGGTGGAAGAACTTGCCGTCCCAGTCGAACTGGCCCGGAGTGGTCCAGATCTTCAAGATGACGTCTAGCCACTCCTGCGCGAGCGCGTATCGATCGTCGTGATCTTGCGGCAAGTCCATGCCGAAGGTCTCGTACTCGGGCTGGTTCCAGCCAGCGACCACGTTGATGCCCGCCCGGCCATGGGAGATCTGGTCCACGGTGGCCATCGCCTTGGCAACCACGATCGGGTGGTTGAAGGCCGTATGAATCGTGGAGAAGACGAAGAGTCGCTTGGTGTTCGCGAGCAGGCCTGCCGCCCAGGTGATCGGGTCGAGCACGCCCTCGTGGAAGTTCGTCTCACCGCCGTACCCGATCCATCGCGCGATGGGCAGCAGGAAGTCGATCCCCACCTCATCGGAGATCTTCGCCAGCCGGAGGTTGTCGTCCCAACTTCCCGTCCAACGATCCTCGACCTTGGTCACCGCCATGCCCGAGGAACAGTTCGCCGAGAAAAGGCCGAGCTTGAAGTCCTTGCCGTCCAGTATCGACTTGGTCATATGCATTCACCTTTCACTCTCGCTTCGCACCCGGGGCCTCCTCGCCCCCTGGCACGACGACGCATGGGTTGCGTCACCTTGGCCTTGCCCGTTCCTCCAGGTCTATCCGCTCCACGACGTGCTCTAGCCACTTCGCGCACTACGGGGCCGAGCGAACGCTGCCATTCACACCGCCTTCACCGGATTTCGTAGCGTCCCGATGCGCTCGATGGTGCACTCGACGACGTCACCGGGTTGCAGGAACGTGGGCGGGTCCATGGCGGCACCAACGCCCTGTGGAGACCCAGTCGCAATGACGTCCCCGGGCTCCAAGGTCACACCAGCACTGATGTCGGCGATCAGAGCTGGAATCTTGAACAGCATGTGCCGGGAGTTGCCGTTCTGGCGTTGATCACCGTTGACAGTGAGTTTCAGTTGCAGGTCATGCGGATCGGTGATCTCGTCCGTCGTGACGATCATGGGCCCGAACGGTGCGTAACTGTCCTGACCCTTGGAGAAGAACCATTGGCCCGAACGGCGTTGATCACGTGCACTGATGTCATTCACGATGCTGTAGCCGAATACGTGGTCCAAGGCCTCGGACTCGCTCACGCCGAATGCCGGCTTGCCAATCACCACGGCGAGTTCGCATTCCCAATCCAACTGCTGAGTGAGTGCACCGTTGTGACGAATGGGTGCGCCTGGACCAATGACCGCGGTTCCAGGCTTGCTGAACAGGACCGGACGTGTGGGCAAGTCCTTGTCCGTGTCCAGACTGCGGCTGGATTCCTCCACGTGCTCCACGTAGTTCAGTCCGACGCCCACCACCTTGCCGGGGCGCAGCGGAGCGTGCAGCGTGACCTCGTCGAGACGACCCACGCTTGGGGCGGCGATCAATGCGCTCTGTGCCTGTCTCACCTGACTGTGGAGATCCTCTCCTGCTGCGATGAAGTCGATCAAGCGATCGGGGATCTCGACTACACCGCTCAATGCAGCCTTCAGATCCTTGACATCCTCGTCGATCACGATTCCGATGCGGGGGTTCGGCTGATCGGCTGTGCTGAAAGTGACGAAACGCATTACCTCTCCTGATCTATCGGCTCGTCGAGGGGGTCTTCGGTTGTTCCCGCCAAGGCATCGAAGACCACACCGCGCTGGGGTTCTCGATTCACGTGCAAGGTGAAGACATCGAAACGGTTGTAGTGGCCGATGATGTCGTGCATCTGCTTGGGTTGGATGCAACGATTCAAGTCGATATCTGCGTACACGATCCCTTCGTCGTCGATCAGCGCATCACCAATGAGCCGCCCGTCGGGTCCGACGATGCAACTGACAGCAGAGTGTGGCCGCTCGAGCATTGATCGGGATTGCTGATCGTGCGCGACTGCGTCGATGATCTGCGGGGATATAGCTGAGCACGCGACGATCGTGAATACCTTTCCCTCGAATGAGTGCGCCATCGCCCGGACCTTGATCGCCTCGACCATGTCGTAATCGGCAGGGGCGGTGGGCAGAGCGATGTAGTTGGCGGTGTGAATGTTTTCGCCCTGTGCGAGCAAGGCGAATCGTGCGAGGGTGTTGGTGTTCTCGCCACATGCAAGACCACCGAGTCGACCGATCGACGTCTCGTACACGCGTAGCGAGTTTCCGTCACCACCAGCCCACGTCAACTTCTCCGCCCAGGTGGGGACCAACTTCCGATGGACGCCGAGGACTTCACCGGTGTCCGACAAGAAGACGAGCGAGTTGTACAGGGTGCCCATCGAGTAGGGATCACGCTCGTTGACTCCGATCACGACGAATGCCCCGGCATCGCGCGCGGCCTTCGCCAGCTTCGTCACCTCCGGACCCGGGATGTCGATGGCCGCCTTGAACAGACGCTCGAACCACGGACTACCGGCGATCGGGGTCATCGTCCAGTTCCAGTAGGGATACCCGGGGACGAAGACCTCGGGGAACACGACCAGTCGGGCACCGCCTCGACCCGCTTCGGCGATGAGGTCGCACGCCTGGGCGACGGTCGCCTCGGTGTCGAGGTAGACCGGAGCCGCCTGGATGGCCGCGGCGCGGAAACTCGGGTACTCCATTACCGCCTTCACAAGTGAACAATCTTCCGCCCAGTCCTTGCTGGACCGGATCCTGAGGAACCGTAGCAGTTGATCAAAGATCATGATAGTTTTCCCGAACACTCGGGCCAGATAATCGGACACGTCGCCCCAGGAGGGTTCGACTGCACGGAACCGGAGGGGACCAATGACCGACACCATCAACGACTCGACCATGGACGACACCGCGATCGGTCGGGCCCGAGTGAACGACACCGCCGAGCTCGAGGAGTACTACGCCCGTTTGGCCAAGGTGGGTACCGGTGCGCTGTGGACCGTCGCAAACGAGATCGAGCCGTGGTTCCCCCAGCCAAAGTCCATTCCGATGATGTGGCGCTATCGGGACATGCGACCACTGGTCGTGGAGTCGGCTTCCCTCGTACGTGGTGACGACGCGGGTCGCCGTGTGGTCTATCTCGTGAACGACGAACGCAAGGACGTTTCGGCCGCCGTCGGCTTGCTCTACTCCGGAATCCAGATCATGAATCCCGGAGAGGCGATGACCGCCCACCGGCATGCCGCCTCAGCGTTGAGGTTCGTCATCGAAGGCACCGGAGCGTGGACCATCGTCGATGGCGATCGACTGACGGTCGGGCCGAACGATTTCGCGATCACCCCCCACGGGACGTGGCATGAGCACGGGAACTCCTCGGATGACAACTTCGTCATCTGGCAGGACGGTCTGGACATCCCGCTCGTGAATGCGCTCGACGCGAACTTCTATGAGGTCCATCCGGACCTCTACCAGAAGGCTGGAAAGGTCGACAACACTTCCGTCCTCACGCACGGCAGCGGCATCCTCAAGCCCGACCGCCGCTCGTGGTCCCGCCCGTACTCACCGGTGTTCGGGTACCCATGGGAGAAGACACGCGAGGCACTGGTGAACCTCGGCCGGGTGAGCGAGGGAACACCCCACGACGGAGTGATCATGGAATACGTGAATCCCGTCACCGGCGGTTCGGTCATGCCCACCATGGGTGCGCACATGCAGATGCTTCATGCCGGCCAGGCGACGACGGCGCATCGCCACACCGGATCGGTCGTCTACCACGTAGCCGAAGGCCGCGGCCACTCCATCATCGGCGGTCGCCGCTTCGACTGGGAGGAGCACGACATCTTCTGCGTGCCCAGTTGGACGTGGCACGAGCACGTGAACGCCGACCAGAACGCCCCCGCGTTCCTGTTCTCGTTCAACGATTTCCCGATGATCAACTCGCTCGCTCTATGGGCGGAGGAGTCCCTCGACGCCAACGGGGGCCATCAGGAAGTCGTGTAGGTCACACCGGGACGTTGGACCAACCGGTTGCCCGACCGCTGGGCAGCGCCCATCATGGGACCCTTCGATCCAGGAGTTCCTTCGATTCGACTACCCGGGCTAGATAGGGGAGGTTCGCGCAGCGATGGCCGAGAGATCGTTCGCCGAGGAGGTCAAGCAGCTACGCCTCGGGGAGGGTGAGGAGTTCCACGGCGAGGGCATCCTGGCCGTGACCAAGGCCCTCCTGCAGTCCGGCGTCTCCTACGTGGGCGGCTACCAAGGTGCCCCGATCTCGCACCTGATGGACGTGCTCGGCGACGCCCAGGACATCTTGTCCGAGCTAGACGTCTATTTCGAGAACAGCGCCTCCGAGGCCACAGCAGGCGCGATGCTCGCGGCCTCGGTCCACTATCCCTTGCGCGGCGCCGTTACCTTCAAGTCGACGGTTGGCTTCAACGTGGCTTCGGATGCTCTTGCCAACCTTTCGTCCGGTGGCGTCAAGGGCGGGGCCCTCGTCATCATCGGTGAGGACTACGGCGAGGGCGCGAGCATCATGCAGGAGCGGACCCACGCCTTCGCCATGAAGTCCCAGATGTGGCTGCTCGA
>CAYLOH010000003.1:102883-114013 GCA_964385255.1 uncultured Rubrivirga sp.
TCATGCAGGAGCGGACCCACGCCTTCGCCATGAAGTCCCAGATGTGGCTGCTCGACCCCCGACCGAACCTCACGGCGATCGTCGACATGGTCGAAAAGGGCTTCGAATTGTCCGAGGCCTCGAATACACCTGTGATCCTCGAACTGCGGCTTCGCTCGTGTCATTTGCACGGCGCCTTCACCGCCAAGGACAACAGGCGCCCATCCATGACGGTCTCCGAGGCTGTTCAGAATCCACAGCGCGACCTGAGTCGAATCGTGCTGCCGCCGGCGTCATTCCTGCACGAACAAGAGAAGGTGACGAAGCGGTGGCCGGCTGCGGTGAAGTTCATCACCGAGAACAAACTGAACGAGTTCGTCAACAATGGCACCAAGGACGTCGGAATCATCCTTCAAGGTGGGCTGTTCAACAACGTCAACAGGGCCCTGGAACTGTGTGGGGTCTCCGACGCTTTCGGTGACTCGCAGATTCCTCTGTACGTCATGAACGTCACCTACCCCGTGATCGATCAAGAGGTCCTGGACTTCTGCTCCGACAAGAGGGCGGTGCTGCTCGTCGAGGAAGGGCAGCCGGACTTCATCGAGCAGAACATCCAGACGGTATTGCGACGAGGCGGCGCGACCACGATCCTGCACGGCAAGGACCTACTGCCAGTGGCAGGGGAATACACGCCCGCCGCCGTCACCAAGGGGGTGCACGCATTCCTCGTGAAGTACCTGCCGGACCTTGCCGGGGAGGCACCCGCCGTCACCTTGCCCCATGACGATCCGCGTAGCCCCTTCGCGCCACGCATCGCACCGGACCTGGTTCAGGGGCGCCCACCGGGGTTCTGCACCGGTTGCCCCGAGCGCCCGATTTTCGCTGCACTGACCCTCGCCCAGCGCGAGGTGGGCGAGCACTACGTCAGCGCCGACATCGGCTGCCACCTGTTCTCGATCAACGCTCCCTTCAACATCGGGGCGACCACCATGGGCTACGGCTTGGGTTCGGCTGCGGCGTCGGCGTTGAACGGCGCTCAGGCCGACAAGCGCGCCATCGCCTTCATGGGTGACGGGGGTTTCTGGCACAACGGCCTCACCAGCGGCGTGGGCAACGCGGTCTTCAATGAGAACGACCAACTCCTCGTCATCGTGGACAACGCATACAGCGCTGCCACCGGCGGCCAAGACGTCCTGTCCTCTACCGCCGAGAATCCGACCCGCTCCACCAAGCACCCGATCGAACGAGCCGTGCGTGGTGTCGGCGTGAAGTGGGCGCGCACCATGACGAACACCTTCAAGGTCGCCGAGATGCGTGACCTGTTCAAGGAGGCGCTCACCACTCAGGAGAAGGGCCCCAAGGTCATCGTCGCGCAGAGCGAGTGCACCTTGAATCGAATGCGTCGGGAGAAGCCGGCCAAGGCTGCCGCCATCAAGGCGGGTAAGCGAGTAGTCAACGAGCGCTACGGCGTAGATCCGGAGACGTGCACCGGGGATCACTCGTGCATCCGCATCTCCGGCTGCCCGTCGCTGACCATCAAGGAGAATCCGGATCCCCTGCGCAAGGACCCCATCGCCACCACGCTCAGCAGTTGCGTGGGGTGCGGCCTCTGCGGAGAGAACGCACACGCAGCTGCCTTGTGTCCTTCCTTCTACCGCGCTCAAGTCGTCATCAACCCCTCGAGGTGGGATCGATTCGTCACTGCGATTCGAACCCGATACATCTCCTTCCTGCAGCGTGGCGTCGAGCGCAGGCTCGTCGGCATCGAACCCGCCTGAGGACAGCCGTGACCTTGTTGAGTGAGCAGCCGACTCGCGTACACGTCCGCCCCATCACTATGGCGATCCTTGCCATGGGTGGCGAGGGTGGCGGGGTGTTGTCGGACTGGATCGTCGCGCTCGCCGAGGGCAACGGTTGGTACGCGCAGAGCACTTCGGTGCCGGGTGTGGCCCAGCGCACGGGTGCAACCGTCTACTACGTCGAATTGTTCCCGAAGTCCATCGACGGAAACACACTTCCCGAGCCCATCTTGAGCACGATGCCCACGCCCGGCGAGGTCGACATCGTCGTCGCTTCGGAACTCATGGAGGCCGGTCGGGCCGTCCAACGTGGTTTCGCGACTCCCGAGCGCACCACCTTGATCGCTTCGACCTCCCGTACCTACTCGATGCCCGAGCGCACGGCGATGGGTGATGGTCGGGTGGACTCGAGCGCACTCGTCGACGCGTGCCTGGGGTCGTCGCGCCGCTTCATTCGCGGCGACTTCGCCCGGGTGGTCGAGCAGACGCGAAGCGTTATCAGCGCCGTTCTGTTCGGTGCACTATGCGGCGCCGAGGTGCTGCCGTTCACTCGAGAGCAGTTCGAAGACGCCATCCGGGCTGGTGGCAAGGGCGTCGAGCCCAGCTTGAAGGCCTTCGACGGGGGCTATCGAATCGCCACGGCTCCTCCCCCGGTCGAGATCTCGATTGGCATGCGTCCGGCAGATGCCGAGGATTCATCAGGACCCGATCGCGCCGAGATCGAAGCCGCCATCGCGGATCCCAAGTCACAGGTAGGACCACGGCTTCAAGTCCAGGCCCAGCGGATCGCGACCGATTTTCCCGAGCAGTCCAGGTACATGCTCGTACAGGGGATTAAGCGGACTGCCGAATACCAGGACGTCCGGTATGCCGACGAGTATCTCGATCGCGTAGCAAGCGTCGCTGCCCTGGAAACCTACGGCGACGGCTCGAACAAACTCACAACCGAGACTGCCCGTTACACGGCGCTATGGATGACGTACGAGGACACCATCAGAGTGGCCTTCCACAAGACGCGCGAACGCCGTATCCGGCGCGTGGGCGATGAGGCCAGCATCACCGATGGCCAGGTGCTGAAGGTCCACGAGTACCTACACCCGCAGATCGAGGAGATCACCGACACACTGCCCACCGCACTCGGTAGGTGGATGCTGCGGTCGAAGTTCATGAACGCCATCGTCTACAAGGTGACCAACAAGGGCATCAAGGTCCAAACCACATCCCTCTTCGGCTTCACCATCTTGTACGTGCTGGCTCGCATGCGTCCCTGGCGTCGTCGTTCACTTCGTTTCGGGCTCGAGCAGCGACGAATCGATGATTGGCTGGCGATCGTCCGGGAGTACGCACCACGCAACTACCACCTCGCCTTCGAGATAGTCGAGTGCCAACAGGTAGTGAAGGGATACGGCGAGACGCACGCCAATGGCATGCGAAACTTCACTGCCCTGATGGAAGCCGTTCCGCGGATCGCCGACGATCCTCGGGCCGCAGAGCGTCTGGCAAATCTGCGCAAGGCCGCGTTGGCCGATGAGAAGGGCGAGGCCCTGCGCGCCGCTTTGGCAAGTGCTTCGCTGCAGTAATCACTCGTTGGTTGGCGGCACTCCGGGCAATGGTGGCTTGGTTCGGAAAGGCCAGACGATCTCGCGTCCTCCGGTCAACCCGCTCGGTCTGAAGATGAGCATGAGTACGAGTAGGACACCGAGGATGATGGGGCGCGTGCCCTGAGGCAGCGACACGATGACGCTTCCGATCTCAACACCGTTCTGTAGACGAACCAAGACGAGGTCGATGAGACTGAAGACCAGTGCGCCGATCACCGCACCGCTCAGCGAGAGCATCCCACCCAGGACCAGCATCGCCAAGGTGATGAACGTGAGTTCGATGCCGAAGAGGCTCGCCTGAACAACTCGGTTGGTCAGTGCGAACAGACCGCCGGCCACGCCCGCAACCACGCCGGAGAGCGCGAAGGCGATGGTGCGCTGGGTGACGATGTTGATGCCCGACGCCGCCGCCGCGATGGCGTCCTCGCGAGTGGCACGTAAGAGTCGGGCCGGTCGCGTTCGCTGGTACAGCCAGGCCACCACGATGGTGCCGAGAGCGAACAGCATCGTGGTCTGCAGATCCAGGACCTCCGGGATGCCCACCATGGACTGGCCGCTGCGCGGCCCGATGCTCGACCAGTACGTGAGTACTTGACCGACGACGAGCAAGAGGGCGAAGGTCGCGATGCCGGCCTGCAGTCCATTGAGGCGCATCAGCACCGGACCCACGAGCAATGCGAGCAGACCACCGACAAGGCCACCGATGAAGATGGCGACAACCCAGGGGGCTTGCACATCGAACAAGAACGGGAACATGTCCGACAGCAGATTGCGCTTCAGTGTCGGCTCGATGGTCAACAGGCCCACCGTCCAGGCACCGAGTGCCACGAACGCCACATGTCCGAAGCTGAGAACGCCGGATGAGCCGATGAACATATAGAGGGCGACGACGATCACCAGGTTGACCAGGGCGTACTGCATCTGCACCTGGACGCTGTCACCGAGGAAGCTGTTGCCCAAGGTGACGAGGTAGACCAGCAGCAGAAGGCTGACCAGCGACCATAGAGGAGCGAGGCGCCAGCGGAGATTCCTCTCGATCATGTGCGCACCGTCCCGCCGCGGACCAGGAGGCCTGAGGGTCGGATGATCAACACGATGATGACGAGTAGGAATACGAAGGCATCCTTGAAGTTGCTCATATCCGAGGGCAGCCAGCTAGCAAGCATCGACGTGGCGAAACCGACGAGGAAGCCACCAGCCAGTGCTCCGTAGATCTTGTCGATGCCGCCGATGACCGCACCGATGAGCGCGAGCACCACGATGGGGATGCCGAAGGTGGGTCCCACGGCGCCGGTCTTGACGGTGCTCACGAATGCGACCGCTGCGGCCAGCACCCCACTCAACACGAAACTCAGACCGATGACCCGGCTCGCCGGTATGCCGATCAGTCGCGCCGTCCGGAAGTCCGCGGCCGCAGCCTGCAACTGCAGTCCCCAGATGGACTTATTGAGGAACTGGATGAGGCCGAAGAGCAGCAACCCGGCGATCAGGATGGTGGCGACGGAGAGCAGTTGCACGCGGATGCCGCCGAGGCTGATCGATCGGGCGAGTTCGGGCGCCACCGGCGCCGTTTGGACGTTGTTCGAAAACAGCAATTCGTACACGCGCTGCAGGAGGAAGCTCAGGCCGAAACTGGCCACCAGGAGCGTGGCCGGTGTCGCGGTTCGCATCCGCGAGAACACCCCCACCTCCATGAGCAGCGACAAGATGACGCCGATGATGAGGGCGATCGGAATGGCGACGTACCACCCCAACTGCCACGTGAAGATGATGGAGTAGGCGGAGGCGGTGATGATCTCGCCTTGTGCGAAGTTCGCCAACCGAATCACACCGAACACCAGGCCGATCGCCAAGGCGGCCAGGCCGAGGGTCGCACCCGAGGAGAGTGCATCCACCAGGGATTGGATCAGTTGGTTCATCCGAAGTACGCCTTCGTCAACTTGTCTACGTTGTCCGCGTCCTCGGGCTGCAAGGTGAGCGTGATCTCACCGTCGTGCAATACGTACGTGCGTTCGCAGAAAGCGACGGTGAACTCGGCTCGTTGTTCCACGACCAGTACCGCCTTGCCCGCCTGACGAATCGCCGCCAATGCGTCGAAGACCGAATCGACCGCAGTGGGTGACAGCCCCAGGCTCGGTTCGTCCAACATCAAGATGTCTGGATCGGCCATCAGCGCGCGACCGATGGCCAACTGCTGCTGCTGACCACCCGAGAGCAGACCTGCCTGGCGATCGGAGAACTCGGCGAGGATCGGGAATAACTCCAACACGTACGCCAACGTGTCGTCGTATCCGTCCTTCGACCTGCGGCCCACCCCACCCAGGCGGAGGTTGTCGCGAACGCTCAATGCGCCGAAGACGTGCCGGCCTTCGGGAACCAGGCTCACGCCCCGTCGCACGACCTGTTCGGGGGGTAGTCCCCCGACGTCCTGTCCGTTGACCTCGACCACTCCCTGTCGAGGCACCGCGCCCATGATGCCCAGGAGCGTCGAGGACTTTCCTGCTCCGTTGGGGCCGATCAGTCCAATTGCGTGGCCTGCCGGAACGTCGATGCTGATGCCCCGAACGGCGGGGACACCGGAGTAGCTGACGGTGAGGTCGCGGACACTGAGGCCGATGTCATCCGTGGGCACGACCGCTCCTTCCGAGGTAAGCCTCGGCGAGTTCGTCGCTCGCCCGCACTTCGTCGGGTGTGCCCTCGAGGAGCGTGCGTCCCTCGACGAGCACATGAATGCGATCGCACACGTTCAAGATGAGCCGGACGTTGTGGTCGATGAGCAAAACTCCCAGACCGCGATCCCGCAGATGCCGGATGTTGTCGGCGAATTCCCCGATCTCGCCCTCGTTCAGCCCAGCCGCGGGTTCATCCAGCAGCACGTAGCGCGGCTCGGTGGCCAACGCACGGGCGACACCCACGCGACGCTCGACGCCGTGCGGCAAAGACCCCGCGGGGTGGTCGGCACGGTCGGTCAGGTGGAATTCACCGAGCAGATCGTCGGCGAGGGCCACCGCCTGCTTGCGCGAACGCCCCGTGCCCATGGCCGTTACTTCGATGTTCTCTCGAACCGTGAGGCCACCGAACAGATGACCGTGCTGGAAGGTACGAGCGAGGCCATCGCGAGCCCGAACGTATGACTTGGACCGTGTTACGTCGTCACCGTCGAGGGTGACGTTCCCCGAATTGGGTAGGTCGTAGCCACTGATGATGTTGACCAGAGTCGACTTGCCGGCGCCATTCGGGCCGATCAAACCGAGGACCTCCCCCGGCACTACGTGCAGGCTCACCCCGGAGAGCGCCTGCACGCCGGCGAAGGAACGGGTCACCCCGGTCACGCGGAGTTCGCGTGACCGGGGTGAACGCGTATCGATCATTCGGCGAAGGTGACCTTCTCCGGAGCCCGATCCTCGATCCACTTGAGCTTGCCGTTCTCCACGACGAGCACTGCCATCGGCCGCTCGACGTTGATGTGGAGGTCCGGCGAGAAGCTCGACGGGCCGGCCAGGGTCGGCACGTCCTTCATGGCCTCGAAGGCGGCGGTCATCTTGTCGCCATCCCAACTACCGGCCTGCTTGTAGGCCTCGAGGATGAGCTGCAAGGTGGCCGGACCGGTGACGAAGCCACCCACGTCCGGAGGCGATCCGTAGGCCGCCTCGTACGCCGCGGCGTACTCGTTGACGGCGGTGTCGGGATCGTCGCCGTTCTTCGCGGCGTAGGTCACGACGTAGTAGTCCTTCAGGTCCGGAATCGCTCCGACCCAGAAGTCACCGTCCATACCGAAGCCGGAGATGATCGGCACATCGACGCCGCCATCGCGGATCTCCTTGGCGACCTGACCACCACCGGGGTTGTAGCCGCAGTTCACGATCACGTCGGGCTGGTCACCCGCGGCGATCTTGGACACGGTCTCCTTGACGGAATCACCCTGGACGTAGTCGTACGTGGCTAGCACCTCTCCACCAAGCTCGGTGAAGCGCTTCTCGAAGATCGAGCACTGGTTCTGGGTGTACTTGATCGACATGTCGCGCAGGAGCACCGCGGTCTGCCAGCCCTGGTCGGCGGCGAACTCCGCCATGACCGTGGTCTCACCGGGCGTTCCCGCACCGATCGAGAAGCCGTTCGGCAGGCCACCATCGGGGCCGTAGATCGGATCACCGATGCACGGTGCGAGGTTGAGGATGTTCTTGCCCTCGGCTACCAGTGCAGCCGGCGCGGACACGTCGTAGTCGCACGTGACGATGAGGACGTTTGCACCCTTGGCGATGACTTCCTCGGCAGCCGGCGCGTAGCGCTCGAAGGCCGTCTCGGTGTCGATGAACTCCACGGTGATCGGCTGACCATTCACGCCGCCTGCGGCGTTGACCTTCTCGACCTCCAGGAGCAGAGCATTGCGAGCCGGGGTATCGATCGGGCCCATGAAGCCGCTACCGGCTTGCACGATGCCCAGGACCAGCGGGTCACCGCTCGCCTCGGCTGCCGCGGTTTCCTCCGCG
Organism: uncultured Rubrivirga sp.; assembly: GCA_964385255.1. Taxonomy (GTDB): domain Bacteria; phylum Actinomycetota; class Actinomycetes; order S36-B12; family S36-B12; genus S36-B12. The sequence continues at coordinate 110,753 of CAYLOH010000003.1, forward strand.
ACGGTCTCCTCCACCACTTCTTCGGTGGCAGTCTCCTCCGCGGCTGGCTCCGTGGCGGCGTCGTCGGAGGACGAAACGCAGCCCGCGAGAACCAAGGACGCGGCGCCGACGGCTACCGCCATTTTCATGAGACCTCGCCTCATGCACCCTCCCTCTAGTCATCGGGACTATCCCTGATTTACCGACCGCAAAATTCACGGCATACGCGCAGTCTCACATTTGATCAAGGATTAGGCAACGACTTCCTCTAAGTCCGCGCAATCGTTACCGACTGTTGACCTTCGAAGGCGCCTGAATCTTCGGGGGCCGCCAGTGAGGCAGCGGCCAAGTCCACCGAGTGCCGTAGGTGGGCGGACAGGGCGGCAACGGCAGCTTCGGCGTTCCCAGCGCGCACCGCTTCGAGCATCTCCCGGTGCTCTCGGGCACGGTCACCAGCGGTCTGGGCGAGGGTCATCGTGGCCACCCGGTAGCGCTCGGAGTTGCGCCAGCCCGGGAGGATCGATCGGACCAACCAGGTTCGTCGCGAGGCCTCGTACAGGGCGAAGTGGAAGCGTTCGTGTGCGTCGCGGGCGGCAACGAGGTCCCCTCGGGCTTGGGCCTCCTCCTGCTCGGCCAATGCCGTGCTCGCCCGCTCGTCATACTCCGGCGTGAGGCTGGCGGCTGCCTCCCGGATGGCGGCGGTCTCGAGCACGAGGCGGCTGAAGTAGGTGTCCTGGAGGTCCTCGAGCGACTTCTGCCTCACCCGCGCACCCCTGCGCGGCTCCATCTCCACGATGTCCATGGCGGCCAACTTTCGGATGGCCTCACGTACCGGCATCATGCTCATGCCCAACTGACCGGACAGGTCCTGAAGCCGTAGCGGCGCGCCAGGCGGGAACCGGCCATCGACGATGGCGTCGAGGATCAACCGGGCGGCAACCTCCGAGGCCGTCTCCATATGGACCTCGGGCAGCACCGTGGGAACATATCAAAGATCAAGGATGCCGAATGCGGGTTCGCTAGGAGTCCGCCTCCGCAATGGCCAGTTCCTCCCGGGCCACGAAGTGGTCCCCTCGCACCAGGGCCGCCTTCGTCTGCGGGGGCCACGGCGTACTCCCTTCGTCGGTCGCCTGGACGTGGACGACCACGTACTCACCAACGACCGCTTCGTCGCCCGCCGCGTTGAAGACCGTGAAGGCGAAGGTGCACGACGACGTTCCGACCCGCATCACGCCGAGTTCGATTCGCAACTCCTCGGCGAAGTACAAGCGACGTCGATAGTCGATTCGAAGGCTGACACGGGGAATGCGATCGATGAACTCCAGGCCGAGCCCCAAGGCGCGATACAAGATGTGCTCGGTTTCCTCCAGCCAGCGGACAGCGGCGGAGAAGTGGTTATGGCCCGCAGCGTCGGTCTCATTCCAGGCCAGCCTGCGATAGGCGGTTATCCGGGAGCCCTGCACGTCCATCTCGACCCTCTCCCCACATCGCGCAATTCACCGCAACCGCGGCCAACCGACACTCCGGCTGGCGTCCTCGAACACTAGTCTCCTGACATGATCACTGCTTTGTGCTTCATCCACGTCGCGCCCGACTCCATCAACGAGGCAGGCCAAGCGATCGCGGACATTGACGGCGTGCGCGCCGCCTACTCGGTCACCGGCGATATCGACCTCATAGCGCTCTTGGAGGTCAACGACCACGACGCCGTCGCGCGCGTCGTGACCGACGGCATCAGCAAGGTGCCCGGCGTCCTCGGAACGCAAACCCATATCTCCTTTCGCACGTACTCCCAGCGCGACATCGACGCCGGATTCAGTATCGGCAGTTGATGCTCGGTCCTCGTCGGTGCGCGGGGGCCGTCCGTCCAGGCGGCGTTCGTGTCCTGGGCTGATGGGGCGCAGGAAACCTGCTCGGTTTCGAGGCTGTATGCCTGCGACGAGATAGACCTGGACTCCTCGTCGGCCTAGGCCAAGAGATGCCGATTTCTCGCCAGCGATGCGAGCACTGCATCCATATCGGCAGCGTTGTTGTAGAAGTGCGGGCTGATGCGCACGTTGCCAGCCCGGCATGAGACCACGATGCCATCGGCGGCCACAGCGTTAACCAAGGCGTGATCGTCCTTCGATGCAACAGCGATCATCGGTCCATGGGCTCGACTAGGGGTGACGATCCTTCCCCCTAGTCCTTCGATACCCGCCCGGAGTTGCTGGTGCAGCTCGCGAGAGACCGCCCACGCCGCATCGACTCCAACCTCGTTCAGCAATCGCAGTCCCGCCTCCGCGGCGTACAGGCTCGGTACCACCGGGGTTCCGAACTCGAATCGACGCGAATCCTCCGCCGGATCGAACTCGTAGATGTCCATAGCGGAGATATCGCGTGCAGCGAACCACCCCGTGCTGGTGGGGACGTATTCGGCCGTGGTGGCGGCATTGACGAGCGCGAAGCCGACGCCGGGACTTCCCAACATGTACTTGAGCACTCCGCCCACGAGGAAATCGGCCCCCATCTCGTGGAAGTCGATCGGAACGGCACCCACCGACTGGTAGGCGTCGACGAGCACGGGGACACCCCGTCGATGGGCCAGGTCGATGATCTCGGCAACCGGCGTCATCGCGCCGTCGCGGTAGCACACGTGCGAGATGGAGACCAGCGCCGTGGTGTCGTCGATGGCGTCGGCTACCGCGGTTGCCGACAACTCGTTCGTGTCCCCCGCCGGAACATGGATCACCCGAGCACCACGGCGCTTTTGTGCATGCCAGATCTGCCCGATGGTCGGGAACTCCAGGGATGTCGTGACGATGGTGTTCCGTGGCTGGCGAAAGTCGATGCTCGACGCGATCGCACTTACCGCTGTCGACGCACAGCTCGTGATGGCCACCTCGGCTTCGTCGCAGGAGAAGGTTCGCGCGAGTCCACTTCTCACACGCTCCTTCACTGCCACCCACGTTTCCCACCGCGATCCGAATTCCTCGAGACCGTTGAGGTACTCCTCGTACGCGGCGCGGACTTCGTTGGCCAGGGCACCTTGGGAGCAACTGTTGACATAGGTGCGCTTCTGGAAGATCGGAAATCGATCTCGATAGGACGCGACGTCACGAGCGTGCTCAGCGGCCAAGGTACGTCCTCCTCAACCTCTCATCTTCGACGCCATGCCCGCATTGTGCTGGACCTCGAGCATGAACGCACTGGCTCAAGGACGTTCCTCGATCAATTCGAGAGCCTCGTCGGCGCATCTCCTACAACTTCTCCACGGGTGCGTAGCGCAGGAGCAAGCGCTTG
>CAYLOH010000003.1:114113-121196 GCA_964385255.1 uncultured Rubrivirga sp.
TCGGCGCATCTCCTACAACTTCTCCACGGGTGCGTAGCGCAGGAGCAAGCGCTTGGTGCCGGCCGATCCGAAGTCGATCGTGGCATCCGCCTTCTCGCCGACGCCCGAGATGCTGACCACCGTTCCCAGACCGAACTTGGTGTGGTTGACGCGATCACCGGGCTCGAGGGAGACGACCGGACCGCCGCCGAGGACCCGGTCACCGAGACGAACGGACGCGCTGCCGGATCTGAGCGCTCCCGCGCCCGTACCCACGCCCATGCCCGCGCCCGTACCTGGAGGAGTCCACGAGGCCTGCTCCTCCCGGCGCCACTCCAGGAGTTCCCCCGGGATTTCCGACAGGAAGCGCGAGGGAGGGTTGTATGCGGGGGTGCCCCACGCCGAACGACTCACGGCCCGCGTCAGGTACAGGCGCTGGCGCGCGCGCGTCAATCCGACGTAGGCGAGTCGACGCTCCTCCGCCAATTCCGCCGGATCACCCAGGGATCGGATGTGGGGAAAGATGCCGTCCTCCATACCCGTGAGGAAGACGACGGGGAACTCCAACCCCTTCGCCGTGTGCAAGGTCATGAGCGTGACCACGCCGCCGTGCTGATCGTCGTCGGGAATCTCATCGGAGTCCGCAACGAGGGCGATCTGCTCCAAGAACTCCACGAGGGTCGAGCCTTCGTTGGCTGTGGCGAATTCCTGCGCGACCGACTCCAGTTCCGCCAGATTCTCGATACGGCCCTCGTCCTGCGGATCAAGCGAGGCCTGCAACTCCGCCACGTAACCGGATTGCTCGAATACCGCCTGCAGAACGGTCGGTGCGTCGGCTCCGGATTCGGCCAATGTCCGCAGGGCCTCCATCATGTCGGTAAAAGCACGGATGGCATTCAACGATCGCGCTGCGAGTCCCGGTGCTTCCGATGCGCGGTGAAGTGCCTGATCGAATGTGATGCGCTCACGTTCGGCGAGCGAATCGATGGCTGATTCAGCTCGCTCCCCGATACCTCGTTTCGGCACATTCAGGATGCGTCGCAACGACACTTCGTCGCCCGGGTTGGCGATAGCCCGAAGGTAGGCGAGAGCGTCTCGAACCTCCCGTCGCTCATAGAACCGCACGCCCCCGACGACCTTGTACGGCATTCCCATGCGAATGAAGACCTCTTCCACCGAACGTGATTGCGCATTGGTGCGATAGAAGACGGCGACGTCGCCGGGGCGATATCCGTGTGAGTCGACGAGTGCGTCGATCTCCTCACTTATGAAGGATGCCTCATCGTGCTCGTCATCACCCACGTAGCCGACTATGGGCTCCCCCGCCCCCTCCTGAGTCCATAGATTCTTGGCACGACGAGAGGAGTTGTGCGCGATGACGGCGTTCGCAGCACTCAGGATGTTCTGCGTGGAGCGGTAGTTCTGCTCCAACAGGATCGTGGTCGCATCGGGGAAGTCGCGCTCGAATTCCTCGATGTTCCGGATCGTGGCGCCCCTGAATGCATAGATGGATTGATCGGCGTCACCCACCACAACCAAGCCGGCGGGTGGCAGCGAGCCATCACTACTTCCGACCAGCTCTCGTATCAGTACGTATTGAGCATGGTTGGTGTCTTGATACTCGTCCACCAAGACATGACGGAAGCGCCTGCGGTAATGCTCCGCCACATCCGGAAACAACTGCATCAAGGCGACTGTGGACCCGATCAAGTCGTCGAAATCGAAGGCCGACGCGCGAGTCAATCTGCGCTGGTACTCGCCATACGCTTCGGCCACCGTCGATTCCATGTGGTTACTCGCCTGAGCGGCGAATGACTCATGATCGATCAACTCGTTCTTCGCGTTGGACACCTGCGCGAGGAACGAGCGCGCCGGATACCTCTTGGGATCGAGGTCCAAATCGCGGATCACCATCTGCATCAGGCGCAGGGAATCGGCCTGGTCGTAGATGCTGAAGGAGGTCGAGATGCCGAGCCGTCCGGCTTCCTTGCGCAGAATGCGCACGCACGCGCTGTGGAAGGTGGAGACGAGCATGGCGCGAGACGACGGTCCCACGAGTTCGGCGACGCGCTCCCTCATCTCGGCAGCCGCCTTGTTCGTGAAAGTGATGGCGAGAATCTGACCGGGATTGGCATCCCCCGTGGCAAGCAGGTGTGCGATTCGTCTGGTCAGCACGCGGGTCTTGCCCGATCCGGCTCCTGCCACGATCAAGAGCGGGCCGCCCCGATGCTCGACCGCCGCCTGCTGTGAGGGGTTGAGATCGTGCAGCAGCGAGCGGGGATCCATCACCGGACGATCCTAGGTAGCGGGTATGACCGGCCTACGAGAGAACGACTACCGCACGTATCCAACGATCGTGACGTTGGCCTTTGTTTTCGCGGAGGAAGCCAAGGCGATGAGTCCTTCCTCACCGATCTCAGCCACCAGCAACGTCGAATGTCGCCCCTGTGCTGGCACGACGGCCGACGTAGTGCCGCGATCGGCACCACCGACGGCGTAGGCCGTGAACCGTCCAGCCTCGCCCCGCCCCTTGGTCGTCACGCGCAAGATGACCGCACTCACGTTCTTTCTCTTCTTGGGCACCTGCCCGACGCCTCGCGCCGACATGACCTTCACTTCGCCGGCATCGAATCGCCCTTTGTGGAGCCCGGTTGGCGGCAGGCCGATCGCCTGGGCAGGTTCTGCCCCGACGCTGTAGCCGAGGACGTCGACGCGCACCTGAACGCCGGTCTTCTCGGGTGCCTTGATCTGTACGGCCCCACCGGAGACGGGGACCACGCGCATGGTGGTTCTTGCGCCACGCTTGGGGACCTTCACCCCCGCGCTGTTCCCCTTCTCGGTGCCGACTCCGATGCGAAGTCGACCTCGCGCATCGGCTTCGCGGGTAGTGATCGCCACTAGTGCGGTGCTTGCCTGGGGCATCACTCCGTTGAGTGCGACGGTGCGCACCTCGCCCGGCTGCAGGGGCCCGAGCGCCGATGACTCGTACCCGATTTCCGCGCCGATCCCGTAGAAGCCCTCCTCCACCGCCTCCGGTGGTGTTGGCGGTGATGGATTCACCGGGGCCGGTTGCTCGGGGACTGGAACCGACGGTTGCGTGGGCGCCGGGACAGCAGGCGCGCCAGGGATCTCACCACGCGCTCCGGCCCAGGTCAGCGAGATGTGAATGTGGTTGCGATGGCAGTAGTTGTCGTGCCTTCGCTCCGGTGTGGAGAAGCAGCCCTTCAACTCCGTCCAACCGCGATCAACTGCGTAACCGCGCCAGAACCGATCGTGCCAACCGATGTACATGATCCCGAGCTGCAAAGCGTGTCCGTAAGGCCGACCATTCACATCCGGACCGAGCAACCAGTTCAAGAACGCCTCGGCGTTCGCGCGCTGGACGGGGTCGCGAACATCGACCATCCAATCGATCGCACGCCCTTCCTTGTGCTCACTGCGTCCGCCTCGATCGCAGTCGCGCGGGATCCACGTGTATTGGTTCGCCCCGTACGTGCCCTTGATGATCTGCTCCAGGCGAAGCGCTCCGGGTTTCGGAGAGGACTCGCACGTGGTCTGCGGTTCGTACTGAATCGTCACCGGAAGGTCGGGCGGTAGCGGGGGCAGGGGTGCGGGCACGGGAGCAGCAGGCAGGCCCTCTCCGGGTACCGGCGCACCGGCGGCGAGCCCCGTCCAGGTTGTCGGCTGCCAGGTGAGCAGGCCCTGGGTGGCCGTCGCCGGCGCCGCGAGAACGGACGCGGAGACGGCGAGCCCGACACCAGCCGCGATCAGCCCCCGGGCTGTGCGCACGGCAGAATGGGGGAAGGGCCGGGGAAGCACACCCCTACTGTGTCACGAAAGTGTTACGAGTGGCCAATGGGGCCAATGGTGCGTCGCCAACAGTTGGAGGAGAGTCGAGTCGTGCCCGAGACCGTCGAGCGAGTCCTGGCCATCATGGCCCACCCCGACGACGTTGACTTCGGAGCGGCCGGGACGGTGGCCCAATGGACTAAATCAGGCATTTCGGTCACGTACGGGATAGTCACGGATGGCGATGCCGGAGGGTTCGACCCGGCGATCCCCCGGTCGCAGATACCCACCATTCGTCGGTCGGAACAGCGCGCGGCGGCCGCCGCGATAGGCGTGACCGACGTTCACTTCCTGGGATACCGGGACGGGGACGTCACCGCCTCCCAAGACCTGCGTCGCGATATCAGCCGATTGATTCGGCAGGTGCGCCCGCAGCGCATGTTGATCCAGTCCCCCGACCGAAACTGGGATCGGATCCCCGCGTCCCATCCCGACCACCTGGCTTCCGGTGAGGCGGCGATCCGAGCCATCTACCCGGACGCCCGCAACCCGTTCGCCCACCCCACGCTTCTCCAGGACGAGGGACTGCAGGACTGGGTGGTGCCCGAGGTGTGGTTGATGGCGTCCCCGACCCCCAACCACTTCGTGGACGTCACCGATTCCTTCGCGGACAAGATGCGCGCCATCCATGCCCATGCATCGCAATTGCCGGTTCCCGACCAGGTGGAGGAACGAGTACGTACCTGGCTATCCGCGGCGGCGTACGAGGCGGGGCTGCCCACGGGTCGCCTCGCGGAGGCATTTCAGGTGGTCAACATCCCCTGATCGGCTACCACAGGACGGCGATGAAAATGTTCGCGATCGACAATGCACCGATCGCGCCCCACAGTCCGGTCTGCGGCAACGGCTTCCTGCGCCCGACGAAGGCCAGCACGGTGATCACGATGGTGAGCAGGAGTTTCACCCCGATCTTGACGTGGTTCCACTCCTCCCACCCGTCGTAGGGGGTGGCGACGCCCATCTCCGGCAGGCCGACCAGGAGGAGCCCGGTCACCAGCTGGGTGAGAGCTCCGTGGAGCATCGCCGGGTTCACGCCCTTCTCGGCGGATCTCATCTGGACCAAGAAACCACCGACCACACTGGCCAGACCGATGAAGTGCAGGATCAGAATCAGGTTGTACACGAAATCCACAGCGTCACTCCCATTCGATGGTGCCAGGTGGCTTGCTCGTTACATCCAACACGACACGGTTCACTTCGGGCACTTCATTGGTGATGCGCGTCGAGATCCGCGCGATGAGCTCGTAGGGCAGGCGTGACCAGTCGGCCGTCATGGCGTCCTCACTGGACACCGGCCGAAGCACGATCGGATGCCCGTAGGTACGACCGTCACCTTGCACTCCCACTGAACGCACGTCCGCCAAGAGCACGACCGGGAACTGCCATACGTCGCGATCCAATCCGGAGGAGGTCAACTCATCGCGCGCGATGGCGTCCGCGGCCCGCAGGATGCGAAGCCGATCTTCATCGACCGCACCGATGATTCGAATAGCCAGACCCGGTCCGGGGAACGGGTGCCTCCAGACGATCTCCTCGGGTAGACCGAGATCCTGACCCACACGCCGCACCTCATCCTTGAAGAGCGTGCGCAGCGGTTCGACCAGGGTGAACTGAAGATCATCCGGCAGACCGCCCACGTTGTGGTGACTCTTGATGTTCGCGGTGCCAGAGCCGCCTCCGGATTCGACAACGTCCGGATACAAGGTGCCCTGCACGAGGAACTCCACCGGTGCGCCCTCGGCACCCTCGGCCTCCTCGACTACCTGACGAGCCGCGTCCTCGAAAACGCGGATGAACTCCCGCCCGATGATCTTGCGCTTCGTCTCCGGATCTTCGACACCGGCGAGTTCGCGCAGGAAGCGCTCTCGGGCGTCGACCACCACGAGACGCACGTCCGTGGCCGCAACGAAATCCCGCTCTACCTGTTCCGCCTCCCCGGAGCGAAGAAGCCCGTGATCGACGAAAATGCACGTGAGTTGATCGCCCACCGCTCGCTGCACCAAAGCTGCCGCAACGGCCGAGTCGACCCCGCCTGACAGGCCGCAGATAACCCGCGACGTTCCGACTTGTGAGCGGATCCGAGCGACCTGCTCGTCGATGACGCTCGACATGGTCCAACTCGGCTCGCACCCTGCGATGCGCCACAGGAAGTGCTCCAACATTCGTTGTCCGTGGGCCGTGTGGACCACCTCGGGGTGGAACTGCACTCCCGCCATGCGACGTTCCGCGTGTTCGAAGGCAGCTATCGGCGCACCCGGAGTGCTGGCGAGCACCTGGAATCCTTCCGGCGCCCGTTCGACGCTGTCGCCATGGGACATCCACACGCTCTGGGTCGCCGGCAAGCCGTCCAGCAAGGTCCCTGGCTCCAGGACCTCGAGCGATGTGGCCCCGTACTCGCTACCACCGGTTCGCGCGACCGACCCACCCAAGCCTTGGGCCATGACCTGGAATCCGTAGCAGATGCCAAAAACCGGGACTCCGAGTTCGAGGATGCTCGGGTCGAATGCGGGAGCACGGTCGGCGTACACACTGGCGGGTCCGCCACTCAGGATGATCGCCTCGGGGTCGCGTTCTCGAACCTCCCCCACCGTTATGGAGTGCGGGACGATCTCCGAGTAGACATGCGCCTCGCGCACGCGACGGGCGATGAGCTGGGCGTACTGCGCACCGAAATCCACGACGAGAACCCGATGCCTGTCCACCCCGCGGAGCCTAGTGAATCCGCTCGTTCGCCTAACGGCCGCCAAATGCTCCCAGCGCCAGGAGCGCACCCACCAAGAGGACGTAGGCGATAACGCCGACGACCGTGGTCACGACGACCATGACAAACGTGACCCGGGAGGCTCGCTGAGCTCCATCCAGGTCCCCTCGGCCGAGGAGGGCCCTCGTTCGAAGGCTGAAGAACAAGGCCACCAGACCCAGAGGCAGGAAAAGGACGGCGGTGGCGACGATCGACCACGCCAAGTAGGACCGCGGGGGATGCCCCGCACGCTCGGCACCCACGCCCGAGGTGGCCTGCAGTGTCTCCTCGCCCATCGGAGGGAACCCTAGGCCACGGCGATGAGGTCTGAGTTCGTTGTGAATCCCGCCCCCGGCATCAGTTGTGACAAAAACCTCACAAACCTCGGATTTGCCTCCTAGCGTGTGAACCACAACGGCAGATCACGTCGTAGGGAACGGGTATTTCGCCACAACCGAAGGAAGGGCATCCATGCAGCACATCTCCGTGAATGTGGATGGCACCCAGTACGAGGG
>CAYLOH010000004.1:0-6076 GCA_964385255.1 uncultured Rubrivirga sp.
CCTTCGGTGACGCTCTCGCCGAGTTGCGGCATGGTCACGGTGACCGGCATGTGTGCTCCTTGTGGGTGCTGACGAGTTAGGCGTGTGCGTGCAGTGGCTTACCGGCGAGCGCGAGGTGTGCCTCGCCCATCGCCTCGTTCTGTGTCGGGTGTGCGTGGATGAGCGAGGCGACATCGGTTGGGGTCGCTTCCCAGTTAACGATGAGCTGCGCCTCGCCGATCTGCTCGCCGATCCGCGAGCCAACCATGTGCACGCCGATCACCGGACCGTCGAGCAGTTGTACGAGCTTGATGAACCCGGTGGTGCCGAGGATCTGGCTCTTGCCATTCCCGCCGAGGTTGTACTCGTAAACCGTGATCGCGTCCTTACCGTGCTGTGCGATCGCTTCGGCCTCGGTGAGACCGACGCTGGCGACCTCGGGTTCGCAGTAGGTAACCCGTGGAATGTTGACGTCCGGAATGGGCATCGGATTCAGGCCGGCGATCTCCTCTGCCACGAAGATCCCGTGCTGGAATCCGCGATGGGCGAGTTGTAGACCCGGCGTGATGTCGCCCACGGCGTATACCCCGGGCAGGTTGGTCTGCAATCGCTCGTTCACCAGGACCCACCCGCGCTCCATCGCGATTCCCTGCTCTTCGTAGCCCATGCCCTCGGTCTTGGGTCCGCGACCCACGGCTACGAGGAGCACGTCCGCGTCGAAGGTCTTCCCGTCCTCCAGCGTCACGTGGACGCCGGAGTCGTCTTGAGTTGCCGATGCGAAGCGAACACCGAGAGAGAAGTCGATGCCGCGCTTCTTGAAGGCTCGCTCCAGGGCCTTGGAGCAGGCCTCGTCCTCGTTGGGTACCAAGTGCGGCAAGCCTTCGATGATCGTGACGTCGGAGCCGAAGGACCTCCACACGCTGGCGAACTCGACACCGATCACGCCACCGCCGAGCACGATCACCTTCTGCGGCACGTAGTCCAGATTCAGGGCCTGGTCGGACGTCATGATCCGCCCGGAGATCTCCAGTCCGGGGAGGGTCTTCGCGTATGAGCCGGTGGCGAGAACCAGGTTTTCACCGGTGTAGTGCTCGCCGTCGACCTCGATGGTTTTCGGTCCGACCATGCGGCCGTATCCCTCGACGAGCGTGACGCCACGTGACTTGATGAGGCCTTGCAGGCCCTTGAAGAGCCGACCCACGACGCCATCTCGGTACTTATTCACCTGCGGCATGTCGATGCCCTCGAAGACCGACTTCACGCCGAATGCCTCGGACTCTCGGGTGGCATCGGCTACCTCGGCGGCATGCAACAACGCTTTGGTGGGAATGCAGCCTCGGTGCAGACATGTGCCGCCGAGTTTGTCTGCGTCAATGAGAATGACGGACTTGCCGAGTTCGGCGGCTCGCAGGGCGCACGCGTAGCCGCCGCTGCCCCCTCCAAGGATGACGAGGTCTGCCTGGGGCACCGTGCTCACTCCTAGTCGCTGCGCTCTTGGTGAAGAACGCCCCTATCCTTCCACCGCTGCCCGGTGGCCCGAACATCAGTCCCGGGACATGTTCTCCGCGAGTTCGACGAATGTTCGAACGGCCGCTCCGGTGCCCCCTTTGGGGGTGTATCCGTAGGCGGACTTGTCGTTGTAGGCAGGCCCGGCGATGTCGATGTGCACCCACGGTTGGTCCTCGGGCACGAACTCCCGCAGGAACACTCCGGCGGAGAGCATGCCGCCCATGCGGTCGCCGATGTTGGCGATGTCGGCGGTGGCCGAGTCCAAGGAGGCGCGCAAATCGTCCGGTAACGGCATCGGCCACATTGCCTCACCTGCGGTATCGGCGGCGTCGATCACACGGTTGCGTGCGTCGTCCTCGTTGGCCATCACCCCAGCGGTGCGAGAACCCAAGGCGATGCGCTGCGCTCCGGTCAACGTCGCCACGTCGACGATCAGATCGGGGGATTCCTCGACGGCCATGCCGAGCGCATCGGCGAGGATTAAGCGACCCTCTGCGTCGGTGTTGAGCACTTCGACGGTCTTGCCGCCGTAGGTGGTGAGCACGTCGCCTGGACGTTGTGCCGTACCGCTGGGCATGTTCTCCGCAGCGGGCACCCACCCGGTGACAGTGATGGGCAGTTCAAGCGAGGCGATCGCTTGCACGGCGGCGATGACGGCGGCTGCCCCGGACATGTCGGCCTTCATCTCGTCCATGTTCGCGGCGGGTTTGATGGAGATGCCGCCGGTGTCGAAGGTGATGCCTTTACCTACGAGGGCCAGGTGGGCCCTCGCGCCGCGCGGCTTGTACGTCAAGCGGGCCAGGCGCGGAGGCCTGCTCGAACCCTGACCTACTCCGAGGATGCCACCGCACCCGGCAGTTTGTAGGGCACGTTCGTCCCAGATCTTCACCGTTACCGGAAGGTCGGCCACCGCCTCCTTCGCTGCCTTCGCGAGGTCGTCGGGGGCGAGGGCGTTGGGCGGTGTGTTCACCAAGTCGCGGGCGAAGGAGACAGCAGCCGCGATGGTCTCCGCGCGCTCCACGACGGACCTGAGCGCATTCGACGTCGTGGCGATCGCGATCGTCTCGACGGGCCGGGTGGGATCGGACTTGAACTCGCCGAACGAGTAGGCGGCGAGCCGTGTCGCCATCGCGACCGATGTCAGTGTCGAAGGTTCCTCGTCGGGAGGCACGACGACGACCTTTCGCTTGCCTGCCAGTGCGCGAATCGCGTTGCCGAACGCACGTCGCATCTGCTCTCCGCCGCGATCCTTCGACCGGTTTCCGAGTCCGACGCCGACGACGACGCCTGCCTTGATGCCGGGGGGAGAGGGGATGACCGTGGTCTCGCCGGCCTTGCCGGTCGCGCCCACCGTCTGGAGCGATTCGGCGATCTTGGCGCCTTGGGCGGCGGTCAGACCGATGCCGTGAACGGACACCTTCTTTCCTCGACCGGGGGTGACAGGCACGAGCAGCGCATCGGCGGCCGCGGCTGTTGGCTTGGCGGTGGTTGTCGAGAGCGTGGACATGCGCGACAGGGTATTGGCTAGACCGCGCGTGGCCCACTCCGGCTGGATACGGTCCGTACATGGAACGCCACACACCGCTGCACGCCCGGCATGTTGAACTCGGGGCGAAGATGGCCGATTTCGGCGGCTGGGAGATGCCCATCGAGTATGTGGGAACGGTCACCGAACACACCATGGTGCGAGGGTCTGTCGGGGTGTTCGACGTGTCCCACATGGGCAAGATCCGAGTTCGTGGCGTGGGTGCCACGGCTTTCATCAATGCGGTGCTCGTGAACGACATCGACCGGCTAGAAGCGGGTCAAGCCCAATACTCGATGCTGTGCAATGACGATGGCGGCATCGTCGACGATCTCATCGTCTACCGTCTCGCCGACGACGACGTGTTCATCGTGCCCAACGCGGCGAACGCATCGAGGGTCGCCGCAGCCTTGAGTTCTCGCGCCCCAGCGGGAATCACCGTCGACGATCAGCACGACGATCTCGGCATCATCGCCATCCAGGGTCCGCGTTCAGCCGAGGTTCTGCGGGCTATCGGGTTGCCCGCCGATCACGACTACATGTCGGTGGTGACGGGTTCCTTCGCGAACATGGATGTGTTCGTGTGTCGATCGGGCTACACGGGTGAACTCGGTTTCGAGATCGTCGCACCGAGCGGTGTGCTCGTGGGGCTGTGGGATGCGGTCATCTCGGCCGCACGTGAATGCGCCGGCGGCCCCGCGGGGTTGGGTTCACGCGACACTCTGCGAACGGAGATGGGATACCCCCTGCATGGACAGGACATCTCACCGATGATCTCGCCGGTGGAGGCGGGTTTGACGTGGGCCGTCGGCTGGGATAAGCCCGAATTCGTCGGGAGAGTGGCGCTGATCGCTCAGAAGGAGAGCGGTCCGGGTAGACGCCTTCGGGGTCTGCGAGCCAATGCGCGGGCGATTCCGCGCGCGCATATGCACGTCACCGACACCGACGGTCGCGACATCGGAGAAGTGACGAGTGGCACGTTCTCCCCGAGTGAGAGCGTGGGCATCGCCCTGGCACTGCTGGACTCGCGGGTTGGCGTCGGCGACGAGGTACTCGTGGACATCCGGGGCCGCAGCACCGCTTTCACCGTCGTGAAGCCACCATTCGTTCCTGCTCGAGTGCGTTAGTCGCCTTCGATCACGTCGTGCGGGTCGAGCAAGTCCAGCAGGGTGAAGACCGCACGCAAGCCCCAGTCGTTCTCGGCCCGAAGATGCAGGTCGAGGGCCGGGCGTACGTTCCACCTCTCGTGGGCCACGCAGATCGCCGGATCGGTGGACGAGGACGCAGGCAGCCACGCGTCTTCGAATTCGCCGGTCGACATCGCACCGGCATGTGCGATCAGGCCGTCGAAGACCACAGGGGTGCCTCGATCGGCTGCGGCGCGCAGGGCCGCAGCGGCCGCCGCGATCGCCGGATCGTGCGCGCTGATGTCATCCGCGCGTCGGAGGTCGCGGATAGCGGCCACCTCGCTCATCCAGGTGAGATCGCTCATGTCGGAGGGCTGATCACGGACCGCGACCGGACCGACCTTCGCGCCGATGCCGATGGCAGCGCGGGCAGCCTGCTCGTCGCCGTGCCCGATCAAAGCGATCACGGTGGCTCCGGAGTCGACCGCGCGGTTCACCTCGGCCGTGGCGGCTGTCGGGTCGACGGGATCGACCAGCCACGCGACCTTCCTCGGGCCAGGCGGTCCATGCCGACGCCACCAAGCCGCCAGACGTTGCAGGTCACCGGAGAGCGAAGACGTCATGTCACGGCCTCGTCGCGTAGTCGAGTGAGCGACTTGGCTAGCAGCCGCGATACGTGCATCTGCGAGATGCCCAGTCGCTCGGCGATTTGTGACTGAGACAAACCGTCGAAGAAACGCATTTCAACCATGGTCCGCTCTCGTTCGGGCAGTTTCGTCAACAGTCGTTCGACGGTCGCCGAGTCCTCGACGCGGTCGAATGCCGCATCGCGACTGCCGAGTCGATCGGATACTCGCTCATCATCGCAGTCGCGAGTGTCGAGCGGAGTGGTCTCGCGAAGGTGTCCCAGTTCGAGCGCGTCCAGGACATCCTGCGGCTGCAGGTCGGCGCGCTGCGCGATCTCCGTGACCGTGGGTGAACGCCCTAGTTCCTGCGCCAGATGGTCGTGCGCTGCGTCGATACGCCCGCGCATTTCCTGCAAGTGTCGAGGGACCTTCACGGTCCACGTGGAATCTCGGAAGTACCGGCGAATGGCGCCGACGATCGTCGGCACTGCGTAACTGGAGAAAGCCGCTCCCCGTTGCGGCTCGAATCGGTCCACCGCCTTAATGAGCCCCACGCTGCCTGCCTGCACAAGGTCGTCCATCGGTTCACCTCGGTCCGCGTATCTGCGTGCGATGTGCTTGACCAACGGCATGTGCATGGCGACCAGTTCGTCGCGAATCGTCGATCGTCTGACGTCCGACGTGCACGCATCGTGCAGTTCAGCGAACAGAGCATCTTCGAGTGCACGTCGCTGTGCTTGCGCGTTCATCCGTGCACTCAGGCGTGCAGGGAGTGATCGCTCGTCAGACTCCACTGCACTCGGACCGTCTGGTCCTGGACGTCCACGTGTGCGGCGTTCACCAAGGCCGTGAGAACCATCCACGCGAAGGGGTCGGGTTCGGGTGGCGGTGATTGGCCGATCGTGCACTGGACAATGGCGTGAACGGTCCGGTCCTGCGTCCAGAGATCACACAGGACCCGCGATTCGGGTAGTGCCGCCTTGATCGCGTAGGCGGTCGCCTCGTCCATCGCCAAACGGACATCCTCGATCTGGTCGACGGTCAGATCGGCGCGGGCCGCCATGGCAGCCGCGACAGTCCGGGCGATCACCATGTTCATGGTGTCCGCAGGAAACTCGACCCGAACGCGGTCTGGTGGTCCTTCATTCATGGTCGGCATCCAATCACTGATCAGGCGGGCACCAAAGTCCCCGAGAAGATCTGCCACGCCAAGGCCGTCTTCGCCACGAGGCTCAGGATGATGTAGCTGCGTTCGCCGCGCAGGTAGTCACGCCACTTGCCGATCTTCTTGTACTGCAGCCACTGCACGA
>CAYLOH010000004.1:6176-110487 GCA_964385255.1 uncultured Rubrivirga sp.
CCGCGCAGGTAGTCACGCCACTTGCCGATCTTCTTGTACTGCAGCCACTGCACGATCGCGAATGAGTTGAAGAAGACGAAGAGCGAGATGAGGATTCCGACGACGAAGCCAGGGATCGCCGGCTTCTCGGCTGAGCCCGGGGCGAGCACCCACACCACGATGATCAACCACGGCACGATTCCGGACATGCAACCGAAGATAAACGGCAGCATGCCCCCACCGGGCTGTTCGTACTTCTCCTGCAGCCAGCCGAACAGGATCATCGATGCGTTGACGCCGAAGATGGCCATGAGGGCCGCGACATCGGAGATGCCGACGATCTGCGCGATCAAGACGATCATGATCGACGACGACAGGGAGTACTCGACCCAGCGGAAGTAGTTGTGGCCGGCCAGCAGTCCGCGGACGTAACGCGGATAGAACCAGGGACTTGCCACCACGAAGTGGAAGAAGGCTGAGAGCGCGAAGAACAGCGCCACGCCCCAAGCGATGCGCGAATCCAGCAAAGTGACCGGATCGTTGGGGGGAGTCCCGGGGGGTCCGAACACGTAAGCGGCCGTGATCGGCAAGGTGAAGTCGTTCGCAAGGAACAAGATCAAGAACATCTGGGTCAGGTGCGCGAACCCGGCGATGATGTTCAACTTGCGCAAGCCGGCGAAGGTGATGCCGGTCTCGGACTTCTCAGTGGGGATCTGGGTGTTCATGCCGTGAGTGTGACAGGCGACGCTCGGAAAACGCCTGTTGACAGGCGATGGCTCAGTAACTTTCCCTCGATTTCGCGAGTTCGGACAAGGCTTCTCCGGTGACTCGATAGGGGATCCATTCGGTCAGCGCCTGGGCTCCAAGTGATTGGTAGAAGCCTCGAGCGGGAGAGTTCCAGTCGAGCACCCACCATTCGAGTCGCCCATAGCCACGCTCGACGCAGATGCGGGCGAGGTGAGCGAGCAGGTCCTTGCCATGGCCGCCCCCGCGATGCTCGGGCTTGACGTAGAGGTCCTCCAGGTAGATCCCGTGCTTGCCGAGCCACGTCGAGTAGTTCAAGAACCACAGCGCGAAACCGACGACGTGCCCGGACTCGTCCTCGGCGACGTGCGCGAAGAGCGCTGGCGACGTACCGAAGAGGGCGCGCTCGAGGTCCTGGGGCGTGGCAACGACGGCGTCCGGCTCCTTCTCGTAGATGGCCAACTCCACGATCATGGCGTGGATCGCCGGGACGTCGGCCGCGGTCGCTTCACGAATCACGCGGGAACGCTACCCAAACGCGACGGCGCCCCCGACCTCCATCGATCGGGGGCGCCGTCATGCGTAGGGATCAGGCCTTCTTGGTCTCCCAGAAGATGGCAGCGATCTCGTCGATCTTGCCGAGCAGTTGGTCGGCTACGGCCGGGTCAAGGGACCCCTTGGTGCCACCAGCGCCGGCGAGTTTCGTCGCCTGATTGAACAAGTCGTTGAGTTGCGGGTACTTCTCGAAGTGTGGGGGCTTGAAGTAGTCGGTCCACAGCACCCACAGGTGCTCCTTGACCAACTGGGAGCGCTCCTCCTTGATGGTGATCGCGCGGCTGCGGAATTCCGGATCGTCGGAGGCGTGGTACTTCTCCATGCATGCCTTGACGGATTCGGCCTCCAGACGAGCCTGGGCGGGGTCGTAGACGCCGCAGGGCAGGTCGCAGTGGGCGTAGGCCGTAAGACGGTTGCGGAACAGGCGGTGGAGCATGTGCGTTCCCTTCGAAGACGATGTGGGTGCGCTAAGCCTAACCGCGACTGCGCGCGGCACAACAGATGAGCACAGGCATGATGTTCCGGTGATCGGGCTGACCACGGTGCGAATCATCGGTCCGTCTATGGAGCCGGTACTTCGCAACGGTGAGACCTATCTGGCCTTCACCGGTGTTCGAGTTCGGGACGGGGATGTGGTCGTCATCCGCCATCCCCAGCGTCCGGGGATGCTGAGCGTCAAGAGGGTGAAACGCCGTGACGGCGATGGATGGTGGGTCGAGGGCGACAACCCGAAGCAGAGCACCGACAGTCGTCACTTCGGAGTGGTGGAACCCGACGACGTCGTCGCTCGAGTCGTCGTTCGATTGCGTCCCTTTCGCCGCTGAGCGTCAGTCCTCGTCGTCGAGTCGGGCCAGCCACGTGGCCAGTCGCTCGACGGGAACCTCGAAGTCCGGATTCAGGTTCACGAACTCCTGCATCCGCTCAGCGAGCCAGTCGAAGGTGATCTCCTCCGCGCCCCGCCGGGATTGCATTTCCTCTATTCCGCGATCGGTGAAGTACACCCGTGGTCCTCAGGAGAAGGCGCGTTCGACGACGGCCTGTTGTTCGACGACGTGTCGCTGGTAGGTGCCGACTGCCGGGGACGACGACGAAGGACGGGAGATTCCCTCGATCGGGCGATTGATCATGCCCGGTGCGTTGATCGCGATGAAACTCCATGCTCCCTGGTTCGCCGGTTCCTCCTGCACCCACCGAACCTGGGCATTGGGGTAACGCTCCATGAGTTCGGGGAGACGAAATGGCAGCGGGTAGAGGCGCTCGAATCGGATGATCGCGGTGTCGTGCTGGTCGTGCTCGTCCCGGTACGCCGCGAGGTCGTAGTAGATCTTGCCGCTACACAACAGCAGCTTCGTGATCGCAGGCCCCTCGTGCTCGGGGTCGAGCAGTATCGGCTGGAAGGTGCCCGACGTGAAGTCCGCGGTGGTCGACACGGCCTGTTTGGCGCGTAGGAGGGACTTGGGCGTGAAGATGATCAGTGGGCGGGTCAGTCGACTGAGTACCTGCCAGCGCAGTAGGTGGAAGTACGACGCCGGTGTACTGGGCATCGCCACCGTCATGTTGTCTTGAGCACACATTTGCAAGAAGCGCTCCACGCGCGCACTGGAGTGGTCGGGACCCTGGCCTTCGTACCCGTGCGGCAAGAGCAGCGTCACCGACGAACGTTGCCCCCATTTCTGCTCGCCCGAGGAGATGAACTCGTCGATGATCGTCTGGGCGCCATTGACGAAATCGCCGAACTGGGCTTCCCACATGACCAATGCGTCGGGCCGTGCGACCGAGTAGCCGTATTCGAATCCCACGGCAGCGAATTCACTCAGAAGGGAGTCGTAGACGTACAACTTGCCACCATCGCGGTAACACTTCTTGAGCGGCTTGTACTGCCAGCCGGTCTCCTTGTCCACGATCACCATGTGGCGATGACCGAAGGTTCCGCGCCGAGAGTCCTGCCCAGCGAGGCGGACAGTGCGTCCTTCCATCAGAAGGGATCCGACGGCAAGGGCCTCCGCCATTCCCCAGTCGATGGTGTCCTCGGCGACCATCTGCGCCCGACGCTGTAGCTGCGGTGCTAGTCGAGGGTGAACGTTGAAGTCCTCGGGCAGTGTGATCTGCGAGTCGATGACCGTCTCGATCTGCTCACGACTGATCGCCGTATCGACCTCCGTGAACGGTGTCTGCGGCACGAGATCCAACTGTCCCGTCTCGATGATCGATTGGGCTCGGTCGGCGAATTCGCCCTGGTCCTTGGCCTCGTGTTCGCTCCGGGTCTCCTGGAAGATCGATTCGAGTTGCTCTTGGAAATGCCTGAGCACTTCCTCTGCCTCGTCGACAGTGATGTCGCCGCGCCCGATGAGTGACTCGGTGTAGTGCTTTCGGACAGAACGCTTGGCGTCGATGATCGAGTACATCCTCGGCTGGGTCAGTGACGGATCATCGGCCTCGTTGTGGCCGCGGCGCCGGTAGCAGACCATGTCGATCACGACGTCCTTGTGGAATGCCTGGCGGAAGGAGAAAGCGAGCTTTGCCACCCGGACGACGGCTTCGGGATCGTCGCCATTCACGTGGAAGATCGGGGCTTGGACCATGCGCGCGACGTCGGTGGAGTAGAGGCTGGATCTCCCGTACTTCGGCGACGTGGTGAATCCCACTTGGTTGTTGACGACCACGTGCACGGTGCCGCCGGTGCGATAGCCCTGCAGTTGGGACAGATTCAACGTCTCGGCCACGATCCCCTGACCCGCGAATGCCGCATCTCCGTGGATGAGGACCGGCAGGATGTCCATGCGGCGTTCGGCGGGCAGGAGGTCCTGCTTCGCACGGACGATGCCTTCGAGCACCGGATCGACGGCTTCCAGGTGTGAGGGATTCGCCGCGAGGTACACGGACGTGTACGCGCCGTCGGGGGTGAGGAAAGTGCCGGTCGTGCCGAGGTGGTACTTCACATCGCCGGAACCTTGAACCTGGTTGTCTCCGAAATCACCTTCGAATTCCCGGAAGATCTGACCGTAGGACTTGCCGGCGATGTTCGTCAGCACATTGAGTCGGCCTCGGTGCGGCATTCCGATCGCGACTTCGAGAATGTCGTCGTGCGCGGCGTCCGTCAGGATCGCATCGAGCATGGGAACGAGAGACTCCGCTCCTTCGAGTGAGAAGCGCTTTTGGCCGACGTACTTCGTATGTAGGAAGGTCTCAAGTGCCTCTGCTTCGTTCAGTTTAGTGAGAACGCGGAGTTGTTCCTCGCGGGCGGGCTTGACGTGCGGAATCTCCACACGTTCTTGAATCCAGCGACGTTGTACGGGGTCTTGGATGTGCATGTATTCGATACCGACGGTTCGCGTATACGCGTCTCGGAGGACACCGAGGATCTCCCGGAGTTTCATCAGGGGGCGTCCGCCGAACCCTCCGGTCGCGAACTCCCTATCGAGGTCCCAGAGCGTGAGTCCGTGGCTGAGTACGTCGAGATCTGGGTGCGTGCGTTGTGCATACTCGAGCGGGTCGGTATCGGCCATGAGGTGACCGCGTACCCGGTACGCGTGGATGATCTCCTGCACTCGGACCGTCTTGTCCAGATCGGTTTCGTGACTGGCGGAGATGTCGTGAGCCCACCGCACCGGCTCATAGGGAATCCGGAGCGACCGGAAGAGATCACCGTAGAAGTCGTCCTCGCCGAGGAGAAGTTGGTGCATGCGACGCAGAAACTCACCCGACTGCGCCCCCTGGATGATCCGGTGGTCGTACGTGCTGGTCAACGTCATGACCTTCGACACCGCGTTGCGGACGATGGCCTCGTGCGAGGCACCCTGCCAGTCGGCGGGGTACTCCATCGCGCCTACGCCGACGATGCAGCCCTGGCCTTCCATGAGGCGTGGAACGGAGTGGTTCGTGCCGATCGTGCCCGGATTGGTCAAGGAGATCGTGGTTCCTGCGAAATCCTCGACCGTCAATTTGCCTGCGCGGGCGCGACGGACGACATCCTCGTACGCAGCCCAGAAGGCTGCGAAGTCCATCCGTTGGGCGCCCTTGATGTTGGGCACAAGCAACTGGCGAGTGCCATCGGGCTTTGCGATGTCGATAGCCAGGCCGAGGTTGATATCCGCATTTCGCATCAGCGCGGGCTTGCCATCGACGTGCGCGAAGGAGTAGTTCATCTCCGGTAGGGATGCAACCGCGCGGACCAATGCGAATCCGATGATGTGCGTGAAGGACACTTTCCCGCCGCGACCGCGCGCCAGATGATTGTTGATCACCACTCGGTTGTCCATCAGGAGTTTGACCGGCACTGTCCGCACACTCGTGGCGGTGGGAACCGACAGACTCGCCTCCATGTTCGAGACGACTCGCGCAGGAGCGCCGCGGATCACCTCGGCCTCGACGGTGTAGGTCTCGGCGGCAGGTGCGGCTGCGTTGGGTGCCGCCGCGGGTTCCGACTGTGCGGTGGGTTCGGCGGGAGCAGCAGGGCCGGTGACGTCGGAACTCTTGCCCACGGGGGAGTGGTCAGCGGGGGAGTAGTCCTCGAAGAAGTCCCACCACGCGGGATCCACCGAACCCTTGTCTCGAAGGAACTGCTCGTAGATCTCGTCTACAAGCCACTCGTTCGGACCGAAGCGACTGGACGACGGATGGGGAGGCTCACTGGCCACAGTGCGTTCCTCTCGCACGCGAAAAGTGGATGCGAAGGTCACACTATCCCCATGGGCTTCGTCACGAACGAAACGGTTGCGCTGATCACCGGTGGAAGCCGGGGTATCGGCCTGGAGGCGGCTCGGGGGCTGGGGCGACTCGGTGCCACCGTTGTGCTCGTGGGCCAAGATCCCACCCGAGTTCGGGCAGCGGCGGAGCTCTTGGTGGGCGAGGGATTCGATGCGGTCCCCGAAGTCGCCGACGTCACCGATCCTGGAGCGCTCGCCGCCGCACAGGAGAGATTGGGACCGTTGGGTGAGCCGGACGTCCTCGTCTTGTCCGCGGGCGTCATGGCCGAACGCATGACGCGCACACTTCGAACGTCGCCGGATGAGTGGCGTCGGGTCTTGTCGGTCAATCTCGACGGCGCGTTCTACTCGGTGGCGACCTTCGCGCACGGCATGGCCCGTCGTCGCTCCGGTCGCATCATTGGCGTCTCCGCCTGTTTGGGCCGGTTCAGCGGCCCGGGAACCTCCGGGGGCTTAGCGCCCTACCGCGTGAGCAAGGCAGGGTTGAACGCCATGCTGCGAAACCTTGCGGCGGAGATGCAATGGGGTTCGCGCGGCGTGCTCGTCGATGCGATGTGCCCCGCTCATTGCCGAACGGATATGGGCGGTCCCGATGCCCCGCGTAGTGCCGAAGAGGGGGCCGAGACGATCGTGTGGCTGGCCGACCGTGACGCAACTACCAGTGATGGCGACGTGGTCCCGACGGGTCTGCTGTGGGAGGACCGGCAGATAGTTCCGTGGTGATCGTGTCCCTGCGCATCACGTGATCATCCCCGGACGGTTGCCTTTACCGACGATGCGACCACCGGCTGCTTCCCACGCCGACAGGCCGCCCGCAAGGTGGAACGCCTCCACGCCCTTCTCTCGAAGGATCCGCGTGGCACCTCGCGATCGAGACCCCGTTCGGCAGGTGACGACGACTGGCCGACCCTTGGGCAGCCGCTTGGGCGCTTGGGTGGCGACGGCGCGCACTGGAACGTGAACCGATCCGGGTACGTGTCCGGCGTTCCACTCCGCGTTCTCCCGAACATCGAGCAGCGTTGCGCCCGATCGCAGCATCTCCATGGCCTGCTCCGGTTTCACCGTCGGCAATTTGAATCGATTGAAGATGCCCACGGGACCGAACTGTAGGCAGCCGGGACGCTCTCGCTTATTCGGGGAGTCGTACATTTGCCGGGTGAGACTTCCCCGGGGGATTCGCGCTGTCGGTATGGCGGCGGTGCTCGGCTTGGCTTCATCCGTCCTGGTAAGCCCTCCTGCGTGGGCCGAAGGCACCGCCACACCGTTGATCATCGGCGTGGACGCGGCAGATAGGTCGGCTGTGATCCGCTACGAACCCGTGAGCGATGGAACGGTCACGTCTTATCAGGCGTCGGCCGACGGCATTTCGTGGTTCGACTGCCCCGACGTTTCGGGGAGTTGCTCGCTCAGTTCGCTGACCAACGGACGTGAGTACCGGGTCTCCTTGCGAGCCGTCGGACCCCAGGGACCGTCCGCCCCTGCCGGTCCGGTGTCGACCATCCCCATTGCACCAGCCGGGTCGGACCCGGATAAGCCGCTGGTCCTGCCGCGTCCCCGCACGATCGTCACCGCGCGTTTCGACCCGGCGGGCAACGGTCTAGGCGTGCGTAACCCGCGAACCAAACTCGGCGTCGGAGCCTTGCCACACCTGACCTTCAACCGCGCCATCCCCAACAAGCGCGCCGTGGAGAGCCACCTGGTCGTGACGTCCACCGGTGCCGATGCTCGAACACGCGAAGTAGCCGGTGCCTGGGGTTGGATCAGTGACCGCACCGTGGTCTTTCGACCCAGGGAGTTCTGGCCGGGTAATTCCACGATTCGCATCACCTCGACTCTCGACAACACTGTTCTCGGTCGCGCCGGTGGTCGGTACCTGGTGGGGTCGCCGGCGTTGGCTACCACCTACACCTTCCGCACCGATCGTTCCTTGATCGCTGTCGTCAACGGAGCGACCAAGGAGATGGAAGTCTTCATCGATGGGCGTAAGCGCAAGACTTTCCCCGTCAGCCTCGGTGGCCCGGGGTGGGAGACGCGCAATGGTGCAAAGGTGATCAGCAACTCAAAGGAAGCCGACAAGGTCTATCGAAGTGCGAGTCTGGGATTGACCGATCCAGACGACTTCTACGAGCTGCCCGCCAAGTGGAACACCCGACTCACGCCCACGGGAGAGTTCCTGCACACAGCTACCTGGGCCTACGGCCGACTGGGCAGGTACAACGGATCGCACGGCTGCACCAACATGTTCGAACAGGATGCGAAGTGGATCTTCGACAACACCATTCCCGGTGACGTCGTCGACTATGTGAAGACAGGTGGCGACATGATGGAACCGTGGAATGGCCCGGGCGGCCTGTGGAACATCCCGTGGCGTTCGTGGCTGAAGAAGTCCGCCGTGAATAGCGGAACGGATCGGGTGGACACGTCACTGGACGACGGGTCGCAGGCGGATGCGCGGCCGGACGGCGCATGAAGCCTCTCGACTTCGCAGCCAGCAGCACGCCCCAGCGAACCGGCCCCGAATCGTTCTCCTGGGTCGTTCCCTCCGGGTGGAGGCAAGGACGCGGCGCCTGGGGCGGCCTGGTGGTTGCTGCGCATGTGAGTGCGGCCGAGGACCAGCAGTCGCAGGTGGACGTAACGCGCCGAGTACGCAATGTGACGGCGCATCTGTTCGGGCCTCTACCTTCCGGTGATGCTCACGTGAGTGTCGAATGTCTGCGCGCCGGCTCTGCGATGACCACGTGGCAGGTGTCGATCACCGGGTCGGACGGGCAGCCCGCTTCGCAGGCCGTCGTCATTACCGGGCAGCCACGCGAGGTATCCGAGACAGATGCGTGGGGGACGGCGCAGATGCCCGACCTTCCGCCGTGGGAATCCCTGACACCCGCTCCCGTGCGTCCACCGATCGGCCCGGAGTTTGGTACGCATGTCGACTACCGGCCGGTCGTGGGTGTACCTGGTGCGGGCGAGCCGCCCCGCGCCCTGGGATGGCTTCGCACCGCGGAGGAATTGCAGCAATGGACCGCGGCGACGACATTGGGCATCGTCGATGCTTGGTGGCCGGCCAGTTACATCGCGATGCCGGCCGTCCGCCCCATGGCCACGGTTTCATTCAGTGCGCACCTTCTGGTCGACCCACAGACTCTCGATCCACGTGAACCGCTCGGCTACGAAGCATGGGTCTCCTCCACCGACGAAGGCTTCACGAGTGAGACTCGCAGGTTGTGGTCGCCCGACGGCCGCCTCGTCGTGGAAAACCATCAGGCGATCGTCGTTATCAAGTAGTCCCTCGCAGGCATGCCTTGTCTGGGACGTCACTCCCCGAGCTGCGGAGCGGGGAATCTCTGCGCTAGATCCAGCACGCGCTGAACGTAGTTCTCCGTCTCCGGGAATGGCGGAATGCCGTCGTACTTGCGTACTGCTCCGTGGCCAGCGTTGTATGCAGCGAGGATGTTGTGCAGGGGTGAGCCCGGAACTTCGGAAACCAGGCGGCGGTTCACGCAGTTGAGCTCGGCTGCCGAGTGGATCGCATCCACGGGATCCCAAACGTCGCGTTTGCCGTCACCATCGGCGTCGATGCCGAACTGCTCCCACGTTGCCGGCATGAATTGCGCGATCCCCTCGGCGCCGGCGGGGCTCACTGCATCTATTCGCCACGAGCTCTCGGTTGCGATCTGTGCAGCGAGAACGCGGGCGGGGATGGCTGGGCACCGACGAGCGGCTTCGACGATGACGGCCTGGTACTCCTGAGGAATAGTCGGGGTCCCGCCGAAGCGCCCGTTGTCGCGGGCCTGCTGTAGCCGGTCCCAATCAACCAGCCTTGCACCGGTGACGAGCAACCCGCCGACAGTCAGTGCCACGACAGCGACCACGCTCACCCCGATCACCCACGAGATCAGCGATCTCCTGGCTTGGGAAGAGCGAGTGCCATTACGCGAGGAAGTCATGGTCGTTCCACGGTAACCCAGTCATGGCTCTCCTGGTCTGTGACCCGCGTACGCTGAACGTATGTCCACGGAGCCCGGCGATGACGGGCGTCCCCGCGCCGGTGACCTGGATGTCCCTGCTTTGGAGGGGATGTTCACCAAGGAACTGACCAATGCCTTCGCCGCCTTGGGGTGTTTCAACTTGGCGGTCTTCGGGTCGACGGGCGCGGGCAAGTCGACCTTGGTGAATGCGATATTCGGCAAAGACGTCGCTGACACCGGTGTGGGGCAGCCCGTCACGAAGGGGATCGAGTACCACCGCCGGGATGACGGCTTCCTCGGCATTTTCGATTCGGAAGGATTCGAAACTGGTTCGGCCGGTGATCAGATCCTCGACGGTTTGCAGTCGGTTGTCCAATCCCGGCGCTCGGGTCCGATCGATCAGCAGATCCATGCTGCGTGGTACGTGGTCCGGTGGTCGGATCGACGATTCGAGAATGCGCAGGCCGAATTCGTTCGAAGCTTGGCCGGCATGGGCCTCCCGGTCATCATCGTGCTTACCCAGGTACCGAGCAAAGACGGTGAGGTCCACCCGCACGCTCGCGAGCTCGCCGACTACATCGCGAGTTTGGATCTGCCGATCCGCGCTGACGGCGCCCCGGTGTTGACGAACGCACTCGCGGACTCCTTCACGCATGCTCCCGTCTTCGGGCTGGATCGACTTCTCGATGTGACATACGACGTTGTTCCCGAGGCGGCTCAAGCCGCGCTAACCGCCGCGCAGCGGTTGGACATGGAGCGCAAAAAAAAAGCCGTGAAGGCCATCGTCAATCAGGCCGTCACCGTCGCCTCTGGAATAGGCGCAGTCCCGATTCCCTTCACTGACGCCGCCCTGCTGGTGCCGAACCAGGTCACGATGATCGCCCGGATCTCAGCCGCCTACGGCCTTCCGCCACAACGCTCGCGTGCGATGGCTATCGCCGGATCACTCGTCTTGACGGGTGGGGCCACCATGGCCGGCCGCTTCGCGGTGACGAACCTGCTGAAGTTCGTTCCGGGAGGAGCAATCGCGGGCTCGGCGATCTCCGCCACGGTCGCTGGTTCGCTCACGCGCGCTGTCGGTATGGCGTGGGCGCGTGTGTGTGAATACGCCATCTCCTTGCCTCCCTCACAGCAGGAAGCCTTCTGGAACAGTTCGGCGGTCGTGGACCGCTTTCGGTCGGCGCTCAGTGATCGCAAGACACGCTGAACTCGATGCTCTCCTGCTGTTAGCGTCGGCCTGTGCGTCGCATCCTCTGGCTCCTGGTGGCAGCTGCCGTGGGCCTCGTTGGTTGGTGGGGATGGCGCCAACTGCAAGAAGCGCGCCAGCCGCAGGTCACGCGCCAGCCGCGGGAAGCCGTGATGCCGGTGCCCTCCGCACCCGATTCCTCCGGCGGTCGTGCTCGGGCGTCTGCCACCGGCACGGAGTCTGCACACGATCAGAAGAAGACCACGAAGAAGACCACGAAGAAGGCCACAAAGAAAGCCACCAAGAAGGCGCCGACTAAGGCAACCAAGGCAACCAAGGATGCCCCGGCCAAGCCCGTGCGCAAGAAGGCATCGGGCGACGAGAAGCCGAAATCCACGTAGCGGGTTTCGCAGCCGGCGAAACCGGGGGACGCCCGAGCGCGGGCCCTGCATTTCCCGCGTAGCCTGGGGGTCGGGAGGTTTTATGCGATCGCCGAGGAAGTTGATCTCTTTCGCGCAGGACGTCAACTCCGTCGATCGGCCTGCGGTACCTACGTTGGTGCACGCCTTCCAGGGTTTCGTCGACGCTGGAGCCGGCGTCCGACTGGCGGCCGCGCACCTTCGTGAAACCTGCAGCGCGGAGGTGATCGCCACGTTCGACCCGGATGAGTTGATCGACTATCGGGCGCGCCGCCCGCGGATGACGTTCTCCAGCGATCACTTCACCTCGGTCGATCACCCGCGGATAGCCCTGACTCGAGTCTTCGACCAAGCGGGGCGGGATTTCCTGTTGTTGGATGGCCCCGAACCGGACTATCAGTGGTCGCGCTTCCTCGCAGCCATCGACATCATCGTCGACCAATTCGACTTGACCCACGCCGTTGGGTTGACCGCCATTCCGTGGCCAAGTCCCCACACGCGGCCGATCGGCATCACCGTTCACGGCAACGACCCGCAACTCATCGCAGGGCGCAGCGCGGTGCTCGGGGACATCGAAGTGCCCGGCCACATGGGGGCCCTCGTCGAGTTCCACTTGGGTCAGCGCGGGTTGTCCTCCATCGGTGTGACGGCGCAGGTTCCTCATTACCTCGTGCAATTCGAATATCCGCGTTGCGCCATGGCCTTGATCGAAGGACTCACCGACGTGACGGGTCTACAGCTCTCGTCCGTGGGATTGGAAGGACCAGCGGTCAAGGCTGATAGCGAAGTCACCGATCAACTATCTGGAAACGACGAATTCGCGGCGGTCGTCAGTGCGCTCGAGAGTCAGTACGACCAGATGCTCGAAGCGCGCACCGCGCTCACCAAGCCCAGCAGTGCTCCCCAGGGAATGGTGCCGAGTGGGGACGAGATCGCCGCTCAAGTGGAGGAATTCCTGGCGGGGTTGCACAACCAGACCGACAAGGAAGACAAGTCCGCAACGGATGAGGCCGGTTGAGCCATCCGCTCGGTCGGATCAACGCGAGCAGGTTGTGCCGGAAGCTGGCAATTCGCCAGTCAACAGGTAGCGATCGGTGAGATCGTCGACGCAGAGGTTGGAATCCCCATAAGCAGTGTGGCCGTCCGCTCGGTTGGTCAAGAGTCTGCTTGTTGGCAATTGGCGATTCAGCGATTGCGACCACCAATACGGAGTGGCGGGATCGAACGTGGTGCCGATGATCAATATCGGGGCTTGCGTGGTCGAGGTCACCGGCGCGGGCGGCGTCGCCGAATGCGCAAACCAACTGCTGCATGGTGCGTTACCCCAGGACATCGCTCGCGTCATCTCGGGCACTGCCGCTCGTTGAGACCACATCTGTGCCGCAGCGGCGAGGCCTATCGGTCCAGGGGGAGCGGGGTAGTCCCAGCAACCGATCGCATAGAAGGCCGAGGCGATGTTGCTCCCGTATCTGTTCGGTCCGGTCTGGTCGTTCGCCAACTGTGCCAGCAGTTGCAAAGTCGTGCCGTCGCCGATTGCGGCTTGGCGCAGACCGGCTCGCAGAGTTGGCCACAGGTCGGTCGAATACATGGCGAAGAACAAGGCGGTAATCGCCTCGGATTGCACGAGCCGACGGCTGCCATCGGTCGGCATCGCTGTTCGATCGAGGTTCTCGAGGAGTCCGTTGATGGTGGTGATCACCCCTTGCGGCGTCGATGCGACGCAATCGGACCGACCGGCGCAGTTCTCAGCGAACCGTCGAATGGCCCGCTGGAAGCCCTCTGATTGATCCTTCGACAACTGCATTGCATCCAGCGCAGGATCGACTCCACCATCGAGAACCATGCGCCCGACCCGGTCGGGGAATTCCTGCGCGTAGCGAGCACCCAGTAACGAGCCGTGGGAGAAACCGAGCCAGTTCAGGGCCGGCTCTCCCAGGGCTTGTCGTATGACGTCCATGTCCTTGATGGTGTTGTCGGTACCCACGAAGCGCGCTAACTCAGGATCGCGGGAGAGGCATCGTTGGGAAATCTCGGCAGCACGCTTGACGAGGGTGTCCTGCTCGCGGGGTGTGTCGGGTGTCATGTCGGTTCGGTACCAGCGCGAGGTCTGGCGACCCGTCAGGCATTCCACGGGCGAGGACTTCCCGACGCCCCGTGGGTCGAAGCCGACGATGTCGTAGGCGCTTCGAACGTCGGCGTCGATGACCGTTCCCAGGTACTGGACGTAGTCCACCCCGCTTGCCCCCGGCCCGCCGGGATTGACGAGCAGACTGCGCGGGGAGGTTCCGGTGGCCGGCAGCTTGACCAGCGCGAGATCGATCGTTCGCCCGGCGGGCCGCTGGTAGTCCAGTGGAACGGTCACCGTGGCGCACTGGACCCGTGGCCCACGGCCCGTGCACGCCTCCCATGCGATGTCTTGGTTGTAGAACTCGCGCAGTTGGGGATCAGTCGGATTGCTGGGCCGCGAGGCCTCGATCGGGTCCGCGTTGACTGTCGGGGCTGCCAGGCCCCAGGTCAGAACGCAGACCAGTGGCAGCCCCCATCGCCGGATCGAGCGCATGTAACGACCGTACGTCACGCCGTCCGAGGTGCCGGGCAGCGCACCGGGAGGGCTCATGGCAGGCTAGTAAGACCATGGTGAAGGGAAGTGAACCTGTGGCCCCAGGCCTTGAGTCCGCCGGCGGCAGTGAGGTGGGGCGAACGAGCTCCCCCTCGGGCAGCTCGGTGCTCACCTACAAGGACACATCGGTCCTCGCCGTTTCAGCGGTGGACGCCCCCGACATCGTGTCGTCGGCCCAGATCGACGAGTGGTTGGAGCCGGCCTACCAGGCCGCCGGACTGCATGGCGGAATGCTGGAGCAACTCGCGGGAATCGTGGAGCGTCGGTGGTGGCCTCAAGACGTCACCTTCGCCGATGCGGCTGCGATGGCCGGCGCAAAGGCTCTCGCGGAAGCGGGCGTTGATCCGGCGAACGTCGGTCTGCTTATCGACACTTCCGTATGCCGTGAGCGACTCGAACCCTCGGCCTCCGTTGACGTCCATCGTCAATTGGGTCTGTCCACTGCCTGCATCAACTTCGACCTCAGCAACGCTTGTCTGGGATTTCTGAGTGGCATGCAATTGGCGGCGACCATGATCGACGCCGGCCAAATCGACTACGCCCTCATCGTGGATGGAGAGGGCAGTCGGCACACGCAGCAGGTGACCATCGAGAGACTGAACGCGTCCGGGGCGAGTCGAGAGGACATCTTGGAGAACTTCGCGACGTTCACGCTCGGATCGGGTGGAGCTGCGATGGTTCTCGGCCGTGCCTCGATGCACAGCGAAGGCCATCGGTTCGTTGGGGGAGTAACCCGCGCGGCCACCGAGCACAACCAGTTGTGCCTGGGCGACTTGGACGGGATGCGAACGGACAGTCGGGCACTTCTCGAAGCAGCGGTCGTGCTGGCTCGTGTGACGTGGGCCGATGCCGCTGAACATTTCGACTGGTCGGACCTGTCGATGTACGTCATCCACCAGGTGTCCAAGATCCATACCGAGGCGATCGCCCGAGCACTGTGCATCGATGAGAAGCGAGTTCCCCAAACCTTCCCAACCCGGGGCAATATCGGGCCAGCATCGATCCCCTTCACGTTGGCACTGAACTCCGAAGGACTGACGTCTGGTGACCGCGTTGCATGCATGGGTATTGGATCGGGTTTGAACTCGGCCGTCATCGAAATCGAGTGGTGACTCCCGCTCGTACGCCGCCGGACTTGCCGGGCCTGCGACCGGAGTGGTCCCGCATTCTTTTCATCCCCGATCACGATGGTTCGGACATCGGCGTCCATGTTCTCGAGGCAGGTTCACAGGACCCGGACTTCACGGTCGTGTGCGTCCATGGCAATCCAACGTGGTCGTACCTGTGGCGAGCGGTGATCGCCGAGGCTCCGGCGAACGTGCGAGTCATCGCGGTCGACCAGGTAGGTATGGGCTATTCGGCCAGGAGTCCGTTCCCCCGGCGATTGGCCGACCGTGTGGCCGATCTCGAAGCGATAGTCGAAACGGCGCGTGTTCGGGGTCGCGTCGTGCTCATGGCCCACGATTGGGGTGGGCCGATCGCGTTGGGTCTGGCCGAACGCCTCGTCGAACGCAGCGACATTGACGTTGCCGCTCTGGTCCTAACGAACACCGCGATCCATCAACCCGAAAACAGCGCAGCACCGCTGCTCATCTCCGCCGCGCGTCTTCCTGGTGTCCTGCCCGCAGTCACGATCCGAACGCCGGCTTTCGTCGCTGCGACGACAGCTATTTCCTCGATGGACCGCGGCTCCGCGCATGCCCTACGAAGCCCTTACGCCCGTGCGGCCGATCGCCGATCCATCATGGAGTTCGTCGCTGATATCCCACTGTCTTCGTCGCATCCGTCCCGCAGCACGTTGGAATCGATCGCAGCAGGCTTGCCGACGTTGTCGCAGATTCCGACGCTACTTGTGTGGGGAATGAAGGACCCTGTCTTCTCGCGACGTTACCTGGACGACCTGCGCCATCGGATTCCGCACGCGGACGTCCATCAGTACGAGGATGCAGGACACCTTGTGCTCGAAGATCGACCGGATGCCATCGCCGACATCTGGCGGTGGGTTGCTGCAAAGAACGCTCGGGAAGTGCGCTCGACGATTCCGTCCGAGGAACCGGCGGACCTGCTCGCGAATCTTCGGTCTCTCGCAGCGTCGGGTGATGCGGCGGTGTGTGAACCGTTCGGCAATGGATGGCGAACCATCTCCTGGTCTCGCCTGGATGACCGGGTGCTTCGACTCTCGCGCGGCTTGTCGGCGCGTGGTGTGCGGGCCGGCGATCGTATCGCATTGTTGATGCCGCCGGGAGCCGATTTGCTTGCCGTGGTCTACGCAGCGTGGAGTATCGGAGCGGTCATCGTCGTTATCGATGCAGCCAACGGCCCTCGGGCATTGTTGCGCGCCCTGCGCGCAGCGCGCGTCGATCATGCAGTGGCGATCCGGCGTGCCCGCCCGGTCGTGGCGCTCCTGCGAATCCCTGGCGTCGTCATATGGGCCGATGAATTGGCCGACATCTCTCGCGTGCAGGCCGAGGAGGCAGATGACGGCGAGGTGTCGTCGAACGCCGACGCCGCAGTCGTCTTCACCTCGGGTGCGACGGGGCCGGCGAAGCCGGTTGCCTATACACGAGCGCGCATTGCCGCCACCCGCGATGTGTTGCTTGATCACTATGGATTCACGCGCTCTGACGTGCTCGTCGCGGCCTTCGCTCCCTGGGCGGTATTGGGACCGCTGCTGGGTATTGGTTCGGTTATTCCACGCATGGACGCGTCGCGACCGGGATCGCTGACTGCATCGGCATTGGCCGAGGCGATGGAACAGGCGGGGGGAACGGTGATGTGGATGTCCCCCGCGGCGCTGCGCTCGGTCCTCACGGGAGCCCGACCCGGCACGGCAGACCGACGGCGATTGGTCGAGGCGAGTGCGGACCTGAGGTTTTTGCTCGTCGCCGGAGCGCCCGTGTCGCGCCGGCTGCTCCACGAGGCCAGGGAACTGTGGCCCCACGCGGACCTTCGAACGCCCTACGGCATGACCGAGGTGCTGCCGGCCACCGACGTCCAGGCGTCGGAGGTAATCGGCGAGTCCGCATCCCTCGGGGTTCTCGTCGGACGGCCTCTGCCATCGGTTGACGTCGCCATCGCCGCCCTCGACCACGACGGTGAGCCCAGTGATGAACTCGAGCAGGTTCCCGGTGTTCTCGGAGAGGTCGCCATTCGCGCGCGTCACGCCAAGTCCCGGTATGACGGTCGGGCATTCGTCGAACTGCGATCTTCCCGGAATGCGGGGTGGCATCGCACCGGCGATGTGGGTCTCCTGGATGAGCGAGGTCGATTGTGGATCCAAGGTCGATTGAGCCACGTCATCACTGCCGAAGGTGGCCCGCTGGGTCCTGTGCCGTTGGAGCAACAAGTGGAGGCGTCCTTGGTCGATGCAGGTCACCTCGACGTCGTGGCAGCCGCCGTTGGCGTTGGCCCCGTGGGATGCCAGGTACCGGTGATCGTGTGCGCTCCCGCCGTCTCGGCGGGGTCGGACAGTGGTCTGCACATCGCCGATCGGGAGGTCTGTGACATCGTTCGACGGGTGCTGCCCGGCGTTGCGGCCGTGCTGTGGCGTTCGCGCATGCCTGTAGACATTCGACACGGTGCCAAGATCGATCGCTCGAAATTGTCCCGGGAAGCAGCAGCGTTCCTTGCGGGTAGGCAATGACGCGAGAGTGCGCAGGTCGTCTGCTGGTGACGGGGGGACGCGGACTGCTCGGGAATGCGGTCATCTCGACCGCTCGGGATCGCGGGTGGAACGTCGTTGCGCTGCAAAGGCATGCCTCCGGGCTAGAGGACGGCGATCGGGTCGTGGACGTTCTGGGAAGCGTCACGGACCGGGCGAGTGTGGAACGTGCGATCACCGACTGCGACGCCGTCATCCACATGGCAGCGCGAGTGGGCATCGAGGGACGGTGGCGCGAGTTCGAGGACGTCAACGTGAACGGCACACGTACGGTGCTCGATGCGGCCCGACGAGCCAATGTTCGTTCGTTCGTCTACGTGTCCTCACCCTCTGTGGCACATGCCGGACGCGCTCTGGTGGGCGCGGGCGCCGACCCCGCCGACCCCCACAAGACTCGCGGTCACTACGCACGCTCGAAGGCGATCGCCGAGCTATTGGTCATGCAAACGCCGGACCTGCCGGTCGTGGCACTTCGTCCGCATCTGGTCTGGGGCCCCGGAGACGAGCAGTTGATTGGTCGCATCGTGTCCCGCGCTCGAAGCGGGCGGCTTTTCGTGATCGATGGTGGTCGAGCCCTGATCGATACGACCTATATCGACAACGCCGCCGATGCGATCGTGCATGCGCTCGATAAGGCCAACGATGATGGCGTTCGCGGACGAGCCTTTGTCGTCAGCAACGGCGAACCTCGCCCGGTGAGGGAGATCGTGCAATCGATACTCGCGGCGGCGGGGGTGGACGGCTCCCTTCGGTCGATTCCCTTCGCCCCGGCCTTCTTCGCGGGTGCGGTGGGGGAGTGGGTCGGGGCCCTGTCGCATCGAGAGCCACTGGTGACGCGCTTCCTGGTCGAACAGCTCGCCACGGCACATTGGTTCGACCCTCGGCCGAGTTGGGAGGCCCTCGACTGGCGTCCACGTGTCGGGTTCGACGAGGGCATGCGTCGTGTGGCGGCGCACTTTGGGTCGTAGTCCGGCGTGGCGGGACGATCGCGCCCGCCTCGTGAGGTAGACAGTCCTACATAGAGCAAGGCCCCTCGAAGTATGAGTTCGAGGGGCCTTGCCATGGGGCTACGAGGGTTTCACCCGGTTTCCCGGGGCCTTCGCGGTGTGTGCAGACCGCGCGGCTCGCTCCTGTCGCCAGGAACCGAAACCTCTCGACACTCCTCGACCCGTCCCTTGCGACCACCCTCGCCAGCACTCGAGGGTCTTCGGGTCTAACCCGATAGGCCGCCGGTTTTCGGACCGACCCGCACCTTGCGGTGCGTTAGGACAGTTCTAACAGTGCTTGGCAAGCCGACACAAGGTTTTTCCAAAGATTTTTTCGTCAATGTAGCCACGCTGTTAACAATGATTTTTTCTGGTCACTTCTTTCACTTTCATTCTGCGATTTTCTTGCCCGGTAGCGTGCGCGCGTGACCGGATTCGGCTTCCAGGTGGACTCCCGACTGCGCGATTCGCTCGGTCGAACCGGAGTCATCACGACTCCACGCGGCACCATCCGCACCCCCGCTTTCATCCCGGTCGGAACGAAGGCGACGGTCAAGACGGTCCTACCCGAGACCGTGGCCGAGTTGGGCGCCCAGGCGGTCCTGGCGAACGCGTACCACCTGTATCTGCAGCCCGGCGCCGACATCGTCGAAGCAGCCGGCGGTCTCGGCGCCTTCATGAATTGGTCCGGCCCCACGTTCACCGACAGCGGGGGATTCCAAGTGCTGTCTCTCGGTGTCGGATTCAAGAAGGTGCTGGCCATGGACACAACGGGCAAGACGATGGATGACGTCGTCGCGGAGGGAAAGGATCGACTTGCCCACGTGGACGACGACGGCGTCACCTTCACCTCGCACCTGGATGGGTCGCGACACCGATTCACGGCAGAGGTTTCCATGCAGGTGCAGCACGCGATCGGCGCCGACATCATCTTCGCATTTGACGAATGCACCACGTTGATGAACTCTCGCGAGTACCAACAACGTGCCATGGCTCGCACGCTGGCCTGGGCTAACCGTTGCCTGGAGGAGCATCGACGCTTGACGAACGCGCACCCAGCCCGCCCCTATCAGGCATTGTTCGGGGTCGTGCAAGGAGCACAGTTCGAGGATCTACGTCGGCAGGCTGCCCGGGAGATCGGTGCGCTGGATTTCGACGGTTTCGGTATCGGTGGAGCGATCGAGAAGGAACGCATGGGGCAGATCGTGGCGTGGGTGTCCTCGGAGCTACCCGAAGACAAGCCCCGGCACCTGCTCGGCATCGGAGAGCCGCGTGACTTCTTCACTGCCATAGAAGCGGGTGCTGACACGTTCGATTGCGTATCCCCCGCTCGGGTGGCTCGAAACGCAGCGCTCTACTCCTTCGATGGACGCTTCAACGTCACAGCGAGCGCCCATCGCCGCGCCTTCGAGCCGATCGACGCGGAGTGCAGCTGCTACACCTGTCGCCATTACACACGGGCCTACCTGCACCACGCGTTCAAGGCCAAGGAGTCGATCGCGTCCACGCTGGCGACCATCCACAACGAGCACTTCATCGTCTCGCTGGTAGATCGAATCAGGTCGTCCATCGATGACGGCACCTACGAAGAATTCCGGGACGAGTTCCTCGGTAGGTATCCGGCTTAGGCGGACGGTGCGAGTTCGTAGGTCGGCTCACGTCTCTTCACGAAGGCGATCACTTGATAGGTCACCGGAAGCAAGATCACCTCGACGGCCGTCTTGTACACGAAGCCCACGATGACGTACGTGACGAAGTCTCCACCGGTGATCACGCCGTAGAAGGCAATGGTGCAGAACACGACCGTGTCGGCGAACTCGCCCACCACCGTGGAGCCCAGGAGGCGTGCCCACAACTTGCGCTCCTGGGTGCGCCGCTTTATCCAGACCAACACGTAGGCGTTGAGCAGTTGTCCGACGAGGAAACCCAGCACGCTAGCCAGGACTATCCGCGGAACGAAGCCCAGAACTGCTTCGAAGGCGGCCTGGTTCTCCCACCCAGCCGCTGGCGGGGACATCTGCACCAGGAAGAACGTGAGGGCGGCCAAGGCCGACATGGCGAACCCCAGGACGATCGCCCGCCGCGCGGCCTTCCAGCCGTACACCTCAGCGAGGACGTCACCCACTATGTAGACCAGTGGGAACAGGAACGCTCCGCCGTCGGTGATGAGCGGGCCAACCGCGATCAACTTCACCGCACCGATGTTGGAGATCAACAGCAGACCCACGAATATCGCTACCAGGGCCGGGTACACCCCGCCGGGCACCTTCGCGAAGTGTGGAGCGTGAGTCACGGACATGCGCCCCCGGCAGGATTCGAACCTGCGGCCTTCGGTACCGGAAACCGGCGCTCTATCCCCTGAGCTACGGGGGCCGAGGGGAGCGACAGGTTATCAGCGCGACGGTGCGCGATGATGTGGCGGTGGTTGACCGAGCCCGGCCTGTGATCGAGTTCGGTCGCGGGGTTCTGCTGCGTTATTCCTCGGTCGGTGGCGGCATCGTCGCTGCTGGTTTGTCCTTCTACGTCTTCTTCGCCCTCGCGCCGACGGCGCTGGCGGTCGGTGCGTTGGCGGGGGCGTTCTTGACCGAGCAACAGGTCCAAAGCGGCATCCAGCAGATCGTCAATCGCAGTCCCGACACGCTGCAGCCTCTCGAGCCGGCTATCGACGCCATCGCGACGTTGGCCGATCGCGGCTCGACAGGCGCATTCACCCTCACCACGATCGCCTCGATCGTGGTCGCAACTTACGTTGCGTCCAAGGTGGTCTACGGATTGCGCGTAACCCTCACGCAGATCTTCGGTGTCGCCGAACGCACCCACGGCGTCATCGACCGCGGCGTGTCGGCCGTCGTTGCCCTCATCGGCATCATCGCGATGGTTGCCGCCCTACTCGTACTGCAGCTACTACCCAGAGTCCTGGACGAACTGGGTATCAGCTCGTTCCTGCAACTCATGGGGTCACGGGTCGTGAACTGGATCGTCCTAGCGCTCTTCGCCTTCATCATCTGCGGTGTCGCGATCCGAATCGTGTCCGACGTGCGCCCCCGCATCAGGATGCGCTCGTGGGGAGTTTTGTTCGCCACACTGTGGATGGTCGGATCTAGCGCGGTGTTCGGTCTGTACACGTCGCTGTCAAGCACGGTCGGAGCCACGGTGGTCGTGTTCGGTGCGCCGATCGTGTTGATGTTGTGGTCGTACTTGATATTCGTCGGCATCGTCCTCGGCGCGGCGATCGAAGCCCAGCGCATGGGGATCGCCGAGCCGGCGCGTCCAGCGCCGGTGTTGCGGCCCGAGTGGCTCGCTTGGTGGACGGCACGACGCGGGCGGTCTCGGAAGTCGAACTGACGCAGCCCTACGAGGAGAACCAACGCGGGGGGCCGGCGATCAACGCCGCGACGAAGGCTCCGAAGGCTGCGCCCACGCCGGCGGAGAAAGAACCGACGAAGGGCATCAAGAGTCCGCCGACCCAGCCGGCGGCGCCCAGCACGACCCCCGAGCCCACCGCGAAGGCGAGTCGTCCTCCGGCGGATGCCTCGCCCTGGGGCGCCGGCACTCGGGTCGGTGACTTCCCCGGGGACGTGGCTGGTGCGGAAGAGGTGTTCACGGAGTCGACCTCACGCAGGAGTCGTTCTATGTCGTCGTCGGCCATGGCACCAGTGTCCCCCACACGAGCAAGGGGCCCCACCCGAAGGTGGAGCCCCCTGTCGAAGTCGACGGGTGTGGACTAGGCAGTCCGGACCTTGTCGGCCTGGGGACCCTTGGGTCCTTGGACGATGTCGAACTCGACGACCTGGTTCTCCTCGAGGGAGCGGTAGCCATCGGATTCAATCGCTGAGTAGTGGACGAATACGTCCGGTCCGCCATCGGCTTGCGCGATGAAGCCGTAGCCCTTCTCTGAGTTGAACCACTTCACGGTTCCTTGAGCCATGTTGCACTTTCTCCTT
Source organism: uncultured Rubrivirga sp. (assembly GCA_964385255.1). Taxonomy (GTDB): domain Bacteria; phylum Actinomycetota; class Actinomycetes; order S36-B12; family S36-B12; genus S36-B12. The sequence goes on from CAYLOH010000004.1 coordinate 28,942, forward strand.
GCACGAAGTTTCGCGCCGGACACCGCGTCCGCCGCGGGCTAGCCGCTCAAACCTTCGTCCGGAATCTGTGCTCGTGCTCAGAAACTTCTGCGTCACCTGGCTGGCGACACTATGAACGGTGGTGCTGATCGGGCCGTGCCTACCGTGAGCATAACCACAGCCGCCCGTCGCTACGCTCGCGCGGTGACCATCGACGAATTGCGGACCGCAATTGCCCGGTCACTGGGCCAGGTGCTCGCGGGTTCGCAAGCACCGGTGCCCCCGGTGGATCAGATCGTCGTCGAGCGCCCGAAGTCGCGAGACCATGGCGATTACGCCACGAACGTCGCGCTCGTTCTTGCCAAGCAAGTCGGACGAAATCCCCGCGATCTAGCCCGAGATCTGGCTGACGCACTGCTCACGGTGGAGGGCATCGACTCGGTGGAAGTCGCCGGTCCCGGGTTCGTCAACATCACTCTCGAAGCCGCTGCGTTGGGCGAGGTCGCACGGACTGCAGTCATCGAAGGTTCGACCTACGGACACTCGGCCACGCTCGCAGGCCGAAACGTCAACGTCGAATTCATCTCGGCCAACCCCACGGGACCTTTGCACCTGGGACACACGCGGTGGGCTGCAGTGGGTGATGCAATCGCGCGCGTTCTCGCGGCTGCTGGCGCGAACGTTGCACGCGAGTTCTACATAAACGATCGCGGCGTGCAGATGGACAAGTTCGGTGAGTCGGTGATGGCTGCCGCACACGGGCAACCGGTGCCGGAGGACGGATACCACGGTGGCTACATCACCGACCTGGCTGCACAGATACTCGCGGAGGATCCCGACATCCTCGATCAGCCCGATGACGATCAACTCGTCTCCTTCCGCGAGGCCGCCTACGCGAAGCAACTTCGCCAGCAACAGCAAGTTCTGGAGCTATTCCGCACCCACTTCGACGTCTGGTACTCCGAACGTCAACTCCACTCCTCGGGAGCCGTCGAGCGGGGACTGGACCGGCTGCGAGAACAAGGACACGTCTTCGAGCAGGACGGCGCCCTATGGCTGCGCACCACAGACTTCGGTGACGACAAGGATCGGGTACTCATCAAGGCGGACGGCGAATACACCTACTTCGCCTCCGATACCGCGTATTACGTCGACAAGCGCTCACGAGGCTTCGACGTCAACATCTACCTGCTAGGGGCCGACCACCACGGATACGTGAATCGGTTGCGTGCTGTCGCCGCCTGCGCCGGTGACGACATGGATGCGGCTATCGAGGTACTCATCGGACAATTGGTCAAGATCACTCGGGGGGGGCAGGAAGTCAAGCTGTCCAAACGCGCGGGGAACATCGTCACTCTCGAGGACCTCGTCGAGGAAGTGGGTGTCGACGCGGCTCGCTACACCCTCACCCGGTACCCCGCCGATTCGCCCTTGACATTGGATCTTGAGACGATCACGCGGCAGACCAGCGATAACCCCGTCTTCTACGTTCAGTACGCGCACGCTCGGATCAGCTCGGTGTTGCGAGGAGCGGAGGATTTGGGAATCGACTGGCGCGCCCTCCCGTTCAATCCGTCGCTGCTCGTCCATGAGCGAGAAGACGATCTTCTGGGCACCATCGCCCAGTTTCCCTCCGTCGTTGCCAGCGCCGCCGAGTTGCGCGAACCGCACCGCATCGCCCGGTACCTCGAGGAACTCGCGACCGTTTATCACCGCTTCTACGACGTGTGCTGGGTGCTGCCCCGAGGCGACGAGGAGTTGGGGGACCTCCATGTGGCGCGTCTGTGGCTGTGTGCTGCGACGCGACAAGTCCTTGCCAACGGGCTCGATCTGCTCGGCGTCAGCGCTCCGGACCGCATGTAGTCGCTCTCGTCATCGCCGGCCGCTGGGACCGCTGCCCTAGCCTTATGTCGTGCGCGCTCACCCGGCTGGTCCTCGGCATGGGGAATTCGTGACCGATACGGGCGTGGCCCCCGGCCCGCCGTCACCCGAATACATCGATCACCTCAACGATCGGGTGTGGCCACGTGATTGCCAGCGTGACTCATCGGGTGTCATGACCATCGCGGGCGTCGACGTCAGAGACATTGCACGTGACTTCGGCACCCCGGTCTTCGTTTTGGACGAAGCCGATCTGCGGGCGCGGGCTCGCGAGTACGCCGACGCCTACCGCCGCGCAGGTGCCGGAATGGTCTTCTACGCCGCGAAGGCCTTCTTGTCGACGGTGGTCGCCCGCTGGGTCACCGAGGAAGGTCTGGGCATCGACGTCGCCACCGGGGGTGAACTCGCCGTCGCTATCCGCGCAGGCGTTCCCGGTGAACTGCTGTTGATGCACGGCAACAACAAGTCCGATGCGGAGATCGCCGCAGCGGTGACGCACGGGGTTGGCCGCATCGTCATCGACTCCTTCGAGGAGATTGCTCGCGTGGCGCACGCCGCCGCCAGGGCCGGACGTGTGCAGCCCGTTCTGGTTCGCGCGACAGTGGGTGTCGAGGCGCACACGCATGAATTCATCGCGACTGCGCACGAGGATCAGAAGTTCGGTCTGTCTGCCGCCGGTGGTGCTGTCGAGGAGGCGGTGCGCAGAATCGCCAAGCTGCCGAGTCTGACGCTGGTCGGTTTGCACTCGCACATCGGTTCTCAGATATTCGACGCGGCGGGATTCCAGATCGCTGCTGCCCGCGTGGTGGCTCTGGCTCAACGCATTTATGACGAGCAGGGGATCGAGATCGAGGAGTTGAATCTCGGTGGCGGCATGGGTATCGCTTACCTGGATTCCGATGATCCCATTGACGTCGCGGATATGGCCGCACAGATCGGTGACATCGTGGCCAAGGAGTGCGCCGATGCCGGAATCACAACTCCCTCCTTGGCTTTCGAACCCGGTCGCGCGATCGTTGGGCCCGCAGGTATCACCGTGTACGAGGTCGGCACGGTCAAACCCGTCGAACTCGACCACGGGGTGGTGCGCTCGTATGTGTCCGTGGACGGGGGAATGAGCGACAACATTCGAACCGCGCTCTACGGTGCCGACTACACAGTCCGACTGGCGTCGAGATCCTCGACCGCCGAGCCCATGCTCTGTCGCGTAGTCGGCAAGCACTGCGAGTCCGGCGACATCGTCGTCCGGGACGCGTGGCTTCCCTCGGACCTAGCGCCCGGCGATCTCTTGGCGGTGGCCGCGACGGGCGCCTACTGCAGATCGATGGCGTCCAACTACAACTACGTCCCCCGACCAGCGGTCGTGTCCGTGCACGACGGTGTCGCGTCGGTGGTCCTGCGCCGCGAGACCATCGACGACCTGCTCAGCCTGGAACCGACCACCTGACAGGCTGTGCCCCGGGTTGTCGAACGAGACGGAACGTAAGGAGTCGGAATGTCCACGCGGGATGAGGTGACGATCGCCCTGCTCGGCGGGGGCACCGTGGGAACCTCGGTGGTCGAACTCCTGTCCGAGCATGCGTCCGACTTCGCCGAGAGGGTCGGGGCTCCGCTCCGACTCACCGCCGTAGCCGTGAGGGACAAAGCTCGCCCACGTCCGGGTATTCCAGCGGAGCTGCTCTCCGACGATCCGATGGCGGTGGCCACAAGCGGTGCGGACATCGTGATCGAGGTCATGGGCGGCATCGAACCGGCGCGTTCCTGCATTCTGGCTGCCATGGCCGCAGGGTCGAGTGTGGTCACTGCCAACAAGGCGTTGCTGGCGGAAGATGGTGCCGCCTTGTATGAGGCCGCCGCTCGCCATGGTGTCGATTTGTATTTCGAGGCCTCGGTAGCGGGAGCGATCCCCCTTTTGCGACCGCTGCGTGAGTCCTTGGCTGGAGATCGTGTTCGCAAGGTCATGGGCATCGTCAACGGCACGACCAACTTCATGCTCACGAAGATGGACGAGCAGGGTGTCGCGTACGCGGATGTCTTCGACGAAGCCAACGCACTCGGGTACCTGGAGGCCGATCCATCGCTCGACGTCGACGGCCATGACGCCGCAGCGAAGGCGGCGATCTTGGCTGAGTTGGCCTTCCACACCCGTGTGACCCTCAAGGACGTCCACGTGGAAGGCATTTCGAACGTGACCCCCGACGACATGGCGGCGGCACGTGACATGGGGTTCGTCATCAAGTTGCTGGCGATCGCCGAATTGGTGGATGACGGTGAATCGCTCGGCGTGATCGTCCGCGTTCACCCCGCGATGCTGCCCCGCACCCATCCGCTCGCAGCGGTGCGTGAGTCGTTCAACGCGGTCTTCGTCGAGGCGGACGCCGCCGGGCAGATGATGTTCTATGGCCGAGGGGCCGGGGGAAGGCCCACGGCCAGTGCCGTTCTCGGGGATGTCGTCGCCGCCGCGCGCAACCGGTTGAGCGGCAGCAAGGGACCGGGGGAGAGCACCTACACCCAGTTGCCGATCCTGCCGATCGGAATGGCGAAGACCGAGTATTACGTCAATCTCGATGTCGCCGACAGGCCAGGGGTGCTGGCGAGTGTGGCGACGGCTTTCGCAAACAACGGTGTGAGCATCCAGGTCGTCCATCAAGAAGGGCACGGTCACGACGCTGGACTTGTCGTGCGCACCCATCGGGCCAGTGATGCCGCGCTCCAGGCAACTGTGGAGAACCTGCGTAGCTTGGACACCGTCCGCAGAGTCGTCGGAGTGATGCGTGTGGAGGGTGAGGCATGAGCGGCGCGCACCAGTGGCGCGGTGTCATCGAGGAGTACCGGGATCGCCTTCCGGTCGACGACGCCACTCCCGTCGTCTCGTTGCGCGAAGGTGGTACGCCGCTCGTCTACGCATGTTCGCTCAGCGAAACGTTGGGTTGCGAGGTGTGGCTGAAGTTCGAAGGCGCCAATCCCACCGGATCCTTCAAGGACCGAGGCATGACCCTCGCCATCAGCAAGGCAGCCCAAGAAGGCGCACGCGCCGTCATCTGCGCTTCGACCGGGAACACCTCGGCAAGTGCCTCCGCGTATGCGGTGAAGGCGGGAATGGTCTCGGGAGTTCTCGTTCCCCAGGGGAAGATCGCGATGGGCAAGCTCGCTCAGGCGATCATCCACGGCGCCCGGTTATTGCAGGTGGACGGGAATTTCGATGACTGCCTGACAGTTGCTCGGGAACTGTCCGACTGCTATCCCGTGTCCTTGGTCAACAGCGTGAACCCGGTTCGTATCGAAGGACAGAAGACGGCAAGCTTCGAGGTCGTCGACATGCTCGGTAGAGCTCCAGACATCCATGCATTGCCCGTAGGCAATGCTGGAAACATCACTGCGTACTGGCGCGGATACACCGAGTACCACCGCGATGGTCTCGCCGATGGGTTGCCCCGAATGTGGGGATTCCAGGCGGCGGGCGCTGCGCCCTTGGTCTCCGGGACACCCGTGCTCAAGCCCGAGACCATTGCGACCGCCATTCGAATCGGCAATCCGGCGTCCTGGGACGCGGCGATCGCCGCACGAGACGACTCCGGGGGGTTGATCGATTCGGTCACCGACGAGGAGATCCTCGCGGCTTACCGCCTGTTGGCGGCGACCGAAGGGTTGTTCTGCGAGCCGTCGAGCGCAGCGGGCGTCGCAGGATTGTTGAAGATGAAGAGTTCCGGCACGTTGGACCCCGGGCAGGTCATCGTGGTGACGTTGACGGGCAACGGGTTGAAGGACCCCCAGTGGGCCCTGGACGCGGCCCCGGAACCGATCGTCGTGCCGGTCGACGTCGACGAAGCCGCTCGCGCCTTGGGCTTGACCGGCTGATGGGTACGAACTCATGAGCCAGAACCCATGAGCGCTTCACTTCGCAGTGGTCCGGTTCGCGTGCTGGTGCCGGCGAGCAGTGCCAACATCGGCGCGGGTTTCGACTCCCTGGGTTTGGCGCTGGCCGTCCACGATGAGCTCATTGCCATGGTCACCGAGGACGAAGGCGTCCTGGTCGAGGTGGCAGGCGAAGGTGAAGCCGAGTTACCCCGCGACGAGAGTCATCTCGTCGTGCAGGCGATGCAGGTCGCGTTCGATGCGATGGGTGTGCGACCGCCGGGTTTCGTCCTGCGATGTCGCAACGCGATTCCCCACGGGCGCGGTCTGGGTTCATCGGCTGCCGCGATCATCGGTGGCATGGTGCTCGCACGCTCCCTGGTGACCGGCGTGGAATTCGACGACGACGCGCTCTTGGCTACCGCGACGACCCTGGAGTCGCATCCGGACAACCTGGCGGCGGCGCTATGGGGAGGTTTCACGGTTGCCTGGTTGGGGGAGGACGGGAGCCCCGGCGCCGTGCGCTTGACCCCGCATGAGGACATCCGCGTGGTGGTGGCGCTGCCGATCGACACGTTGCCGACCGTTACGGCCCGTGAGGTACTGCCGCAGGTGGTTGCGCATGCGGATGCAAGTCACAACGTGGCCCGCTCCGCCTTGATGGTTCATGCGATGACCACGCGACCGGATCTGCTGTGGGAGGCCACGTCCGATCGACTGCATCAGCAAGCGCGGTCGGGGGTCTACCCGGCGTCGGTTGCCTTGATGGAGCGTTTGCGTGGCGCCGGAATAGCCGCGGCCATCTCCGGTGCTGGACCTTCCGTCATCGCCTTGTCCGGGGAGTCCGACATCGAGGCTTCCGTGGCACAGGTCGTAGCGGATCTTCCCCGCTGGGGTGTCCGGGAGATCCCGATCGGTCTGCTGGGAGCCCACGAAAGCCCCCTGAGCGGGGTGTGACGACGCGGGTGGTACCTTGGAGGTGCCTCGCAGGTCCGCTTGGGGCGTTCTCCGATCCAAGCGACGCACATCAAGGCGAATCCACGGCTCTTCTTCCCCGCTAGGCACAAAGACCGGGATTCACGGGGCGGCCCACGATTCGGCACAACGCCGACGGGCCCATGTTCACACTCCCGTCCGGGAGTCCGGTAATCCGAAGGACACCATGACTGACACCACCACATCGCGCGCTGCCGATCGCGGCAGCAGCCTCGCCTCCATGCTGCTTCCTGAACTCAAGCAACTGGCACAGCAGTTGGGCATCACGGGCTCAAGCGGGATGCGCAAACAAGACCTCGTCGCTGCCATCAGTGAGCGCCAGAAGCAAGGCGGTGCTCCGCGCCGCTCACGGAGCGCCTCGCGCCCGGCGGGTGCACCGGGAGAGGGTGGGACCGAGGACCGCGATCAGTCCGGACGCGATCAGTCCGGACGCGATCAGTCCGGGCGCGATCAGTCCGGGCGCGAGCAGTCCGGACGCGAGCGACAAGGACGCGACCAGTCCGACCGAGGCGGGTCGGCTTCCGACCGCGATTCGGGGGATCGGGGCGACCGGGGCGACCGCGACGAAGGCGGACGCCGCCGCCGCCGCGGCCGAGATCGCTTCCGCGACCGGCGGGACCGCAAGGGCGGCTTCAGCGAAGCCGAGCCGGTCATCTCCGAAGACGACGTACTCGCTCCCGTCGCCGGCATCGTGGACGTTCTCGACAACTACGCGTTCGTTCGCACCAGTGGCTACCTGCCCGGTCCCAACGACGTCTACGTTTCGCTGTCCTTGGTGCGCAAGTACGGCCTTCGCAAAGGTGATGCGATCACCGGACAGGTTCGTCAGCCGCGAGACGGCGAGCGTCGCGAGAAGTTCAATCCGCTCGTTTCGGTCGACACGATCAACGGAGGCGACGTCGATGCCGCCAAGAATCGCCCGGAGTTCTCGAAGCTGACCCCTCTGTACCCCCAGGATCGGTTGCGTCTGGAGACGACGCCGCAGAACCTCACGACCCGTGTCATCGATCTCGTGGCCCCCATTGGCAAGGGGCAGCGTGGACTGATCGTCTCGCCGCCGAAAGCGGGCAAGACCATGGTTCTCCAGGCCATCGCGAACGCGATCACGGAGAACAACCCCGAATGTCACCTCATGGTCGTGCTCGTCGACGAACGCCCCGAGGAAGTCACCGACATGCAGCGCTCGGTCAAGGGTGAGGTCATCGCCTCCACCTTCGACCGGCCGGCGGAAGACCACACGATCATCGCCGAGTTGTCGATCGAGCGTGCCAAGCGTTTGGTCGAACTCGGTCACGACGTGGTGGTGTTGCTCGACTCGATGACTCGGTTGGGCCGTGCCTACAACCTCGCGGCACCTGCATCCGGGCGCATCTTGTCCGGTGGTGTCGATTCCACCGCGCTCTACCCACCCAAGAAGTTCTTCGGCGCGGCACGCAACATCGAAAATGGTGGTTCGCTCACGATCCTGGCGACGGCTCTCGTGGAGACGGGCTCGCGAATGGACGAGGTCATCTTCGAGGAGTTCAAGGGCACCGGCAACATGGAGCTCAAGCTGGATCGTCGTCTGGCCGACAAGCGCATCTTCCCCGCGGTCGATGTCGATGCCTCGGGCACCCGCAAGGAGGAGCTGCTCATGTCGAGCGAGGAGCTCAAGATCGTCTGGAAACTCAGGCGCGTCCTCCATGCTCTGGATCAGCAGCAGTCGATCGAGTTGCTCCTGAGCAAGCTTCGGGAGAACGACAACAACTACGACTTCCTCCTTCAGGTCCAAAAGACCACCCCGTCCGTCTCGGGGTCCAGCGACGACGACTGACGGTGGGCGTGGCATACTTTCCAGGCTCCGGTTCACGGCCGTCGGCGCGAAGGATGCCGACAAGTCCGACCCGGACGACCGACTGAAGGACGTGACGATCGTGAAGGCTGACATCCACCCCGAGTACGTCGAAACGACGGTGACCTGCACATGCGGGAGCACCTTCACGACGCGTAGCACCGCGAAGAACGGAGTCATTCACGCGGACGTGTGTTCGCAGTGTCACCCGTTCTATACTGGCAAGCAGAAGATCCTCGACACCGGTGGACGCGTAGCGAAGTTCGAAACGCGGTACGGCAAGGGTTCAGGATCCAAATAGCACCACTTCCGGGCGCCGGCCCGGGATCGGCCGCGTGTCTCCCCCGTCGCGCGGTCGATCCCCGACCGGCGCCCGATCTTTTTGTCCCGCGTCGAGTCGTGTAGGGAAGGTGGGGATCGGTGTTCGAAAGCTGCGAGGAACTCGCGCGCGAACTCGACGAGGTCGAGCGCGAGTTGGCCGATCCTGGGGTGCACGCGGATCAGGCCCGGGCCCGCAGACTCGGGCGCCGGTACGCGGAACTACGTCCGGTCGTTGCCGCTTACCGCTTGTGGGCCGGCTTGCGGGATGACCACCAGGCTGCGCTGGAACTGGCGACCATGGGTGATGCCGCATTCGCCGCCGAGGCCGCTGCGCTCGCCGAGCGCGAGGCCCGGGCCGCCGAGCGGCTCCAGGAGTTGTTGCTACCCCGCGATCCGATGGATGACAAGGACGTGATCGTCGAGATAAAGGCTGGCGAGGGCGGAGAGGAATCCGCCCTGTTCGCCGGCGACTTATTGCGCATGTATCTGCGCTATGCCGAGCGCCGCGGATGGAGTACCGAGATCATCGACGCCGTCGAGTCCGATCTCGGCGGCTACAAGGACGTCTCGGTGGCCGTCAAGGCGAAGGGTGTGCCAGAACCGGGGGAGGCTCCCTACGCCCGATTGAAGTTCGAAGGGGGCGTACATCGCGTTCAACGCGTCCCCGTGACCGAATCCCAGGGACGCATTCACACGTCGGCAGCAGGAGTCCTCGTTTTGCCGGAAGCCGAAGATGTCGACGTCACCATCGACCCGAATGATCTGCGCATCGATGTATACCGATCGTCCGGTCCGGGTGGGCAGAGCGTGAACACCACGGACTCCGCGGTACGCATCACGCACCTTCCCTCGGGAGTCGTCGTCTCCTGTCAGAACGAAAAGAGTCAGCTTCAGAACCGAGAGCAGGCCATGCGCATCCTGCGTGCAAGGCTCTTGGCCCTCGCCGAGGAGCAGGCGGCACAAGAGGCATCGGATGCCCGGCGTAGCCAGGTGCGCACGGTCGATCGAAGTGAGCGCATTCGCACGTACAACTTCCCGGAGAATCGCATCAGTGACCATCGAGTCGGCTTCAAGGCGCACAACCTCGATCAGGTGCTGGATGGAGATCTCGACGCCATCGTCGACGCGTGCTCCAGCGCCGATCGCGAGTCACGGCTGACATCCGAGAGTTGACGGGGTGTTCCTGCGGTGACCTCTTCGCGCGGATCGAAGTACAGCTTCGACGACACAGGTGCTGCCGCCCAAGGCGCACTGGGGGATGCGCGCCGCTCGTCGGTTCGTGACCTTCTGTACGACGCTCAGCGGCGCCTGACGGCGGCGGGCGTTGCGTCCCCCAAAGCCGATGCGGCGTTGCTCATGTCCTGGGTGCTGGACGTCCCCATGACTCGCCTGATCTTGCAGGATGAACCGACACCCGAGCAGCGCCTGGCCTTCGAGCGAGCGCTGGCTCGCCGCCTCAGTCGCGTGCCCGTGCAGCACATCACCGGTCGGGCGCCGTTTCGACGCATCGAAGTGAGCGTCGGCCCGGGAGTTTTCATCCCACGACCGGAGACGGAACTGGTGTGTGAGGCCGCCCTGCGTGGCGCACGCGAGACGAGTGCCCCGATCGTGGTCGACCTGTGCGCAGGTTCAGGAGCTATCGGGTTGTCGTTGGCGCTCGAGGCGCCCGGCTCGAGCGTGTACATGGTCGAGCTCGATGACGCGGCGCTGGACTGGGCGCGGCGCAACCTGCACGAGCACCGCCGTGCCCTCGACGACGCAGGCTCGACAGTCGAGCTCATCCAGGCTGACGCAGGAGCCGTTGCCGATCCCGGCGGGGCTCTCGCGGGTTTGATCGGGCGAGTCGATGTCGTCGTATCGAACCCGCCCTACATACCTGATGGGATGGTCCCGCGGGACGTCGAAGTGCGCGACCACGATCCAGCGATGGCGTTGTTCGGCGGTCCGTCGGGGTTGGATGTGGTGGAACGGGTGATCACGACCGCGGCGCTTCTTCTGCGACCTGGGGGACTGTTCGTCATCGAACATGCCGACGTCCAAGGTCCGCAGGCGTCGGACGGGGGAGTCGTGCAGATGGTGCGATCGCTGACACTGGACGAGTCGATGGCGACGGTGCTGCCGGGCCTGCCCGGTCGCCCGTTGTTCGAAGGCGTGCAGGATCGATTGGACTTGACAGGTTTGCCGCGCTTCACCATGGCGATCAGGAGCAATCCGTGAGCGCAGCGACGGTGTGGGACTGCGCCGACATGGCCTCGCGAGACAAGGCTCTGTCCGGAGCCGTTGCGGCGATGCGCCGAGGTGGTCTCGTAGTGCTGCCTACGGAGAACTGCTATGTCGTGGCGACCGACGCCTTCTCGGTGAAGGGCACCGCGCTACTTCGGCGGGCAAAACTCCAACAGCCGAACGCGCCCCTCGGTTTGCTCGTTGCCTCCCCGGAGACGGTATCCGGTGTCGCGGCTCGCATCCCGCCTACCGCGCAGGTACTCATGCGGACCTTCTGGCCGGGTCTGCTCACCATCTTGCTTCGGCCACAGGCGACCCTCGCCTGGGATCACCCACCGCAGGCGCCGCTCGCCGTGCGCATGCCACTGCACCCGATCGCCTTGGCGGTGTGCCGTCGACTGGGTCCGATAGCCGCGAGCGCCGCAGCACTCTCGGGTGCTCCGGCGCCAACGACGGTGGCCGAAGCCCTGGATTCCCTGGGTGACGACGTAGCCGGCGCCCTGGACGTCGGTCCCGTGGGAATGCAATCGTGGTCGAACACCGAAGACCACAATCAGGCCAGCACCATCGTGGACGTCCGCACGCGACCAGCGACCATCGTCCGTGAGGGCGCGGTCAGTTCGCAGCGTGTGGAGGAAGTCCTTGCCGGGCTCTCGGGGGATACAGTGGCCGACGAGCCGACGTAATGAACCGGTAGTCAAGTGGCGTGCGGAGTAGGAGTCGTCTGATGAACCCAGCGGCGGACCGTGACATTTTCTGGGGACCGGACTTCGGTGCCCTGCAGGCGGAGGATCCGCAGATCGCCGCGATCATCCTCAGCGAGTTGGAGCGTCTGCGAAGCGGTCTCCAGTTGATCGCGAGTGAGAACTTCACCTCGCCGGCGGTTCTCGCCGCACTGGGCTCCACGTTGAGCAACAAGTACGCCGAGGGTTATCCCGGCCGTCGCTACTACGGAGGGTGTTCGGAAGTCGATTCAGCGGAGGAGATCGGCATCGAGCGCGCCAAGGTGCTTTTCGGTGCTGAGCACGCGAACCTCCAGCCGCATAGTGGTGCGAGCGCGAACATCGCCGCTTACGGCGCCTTCACAATGCCAGGCGACACCGTCTTGGCGATGAGTCTCCCGCACGGTGGTCACCTCACCCACGGTTCTCCGGTGAACTTCTCTGGCAAGTGGTTCAACGTGGTGTCCTACGGCGTTCGCCGTGACACTGAGTTGATCGACTACGACCAGGTGCGTGAACTAGCTCGACAGCATCGACCCAAGATGATCATCTGCGGTGCTACCGCCTATCCACGACTCATCGACTTCGCAGCATTCCGAGAGATTGCCGACGAGGTCGGCGCGATATTGATGGTGGACGCTGCTCACTTCATCGGTCTCGTGGCAGGCAAGGCCATCCCGAGTCCGGTGCCCTACGCCGACGTTGTCACCTTCACCACGCACAAGGTTCTTCGTGGACCACGCGGGGGGATGATGCTGTCGAAGGCAGAACATGCCAAAGCGATCGACAAGGCGGTCTTCCCCATGATGCAGGGCGGGCCGTTGATGCATGCCGTCGCGGCCAAGGCAGTCGCCCTCAAGGAGGCGGCCTCATCTGAGTACCAGGCCTACGCAGCTCAGGTGATCCGCAACGCCCAGGCGTTGTGCGAGGGGCTCGCCGAACACGGAATGCGGCCGACCAGCGGCGGCACCGACACGCACTTGGCGCTGATCGATCTCCAGCCGATCGGTGTGACCGGCACCGAGGCTGAGCAACGTTGCGACGCAGCGCGCATCACGCTGAACAAGAACGCTATTCCCTACGACCCGCAGCCGCCGTCCATCGGTTCGGGCATCCGCGTGGGCACCCCGGCGGTCACCACACAGGGCATGGTCGAATCGGACATGCGGGAGATCTCCGAACTCATCGCTCGCGCCGTAGTCGACGCGGACGGCTCGGCCGCTGGGGACATCGCGACCCAGGTGGGCAAGTTGGTGTCGCGTCACCCGGCTTACCCGCGAGCGGGCACGAGCGTGGGCTAGGCGCCTTTCTCGTGCGCGAATACATCCTGTGCCTGTTGGCCGCGGCAGCGGTCACGTACCTGCTCACGCCCTTCGCCCGGGAGTTGGCCCTCAAGTGGCGGGTGATGGCGGTCGTTCGCGACAGGGACGTCCACGCCACCCCAACGCCGCTGTTGGGCGGGCTGGCCATGGTGGGCGGATTGCTCGCAGGTCTGATCCTGGCAAGCAAACTCCCCATGATGAGTTCAGTCTTCGACAGCGCTCGCACGCCTGTCGCCCTGCTCTCTGGCGTGGCGATCATCGTCGCCCTGGGCATCATCGATGACAAGTGGGGACTCGACGCCCCCACGAAACTCGCTGGGCAAGTCCTTGCTGCCGGTGTCATGGCCTTCCAAGGAATCGCGATCATCTGGCTACCGATCGGTGGGACGTTCGTTCTCGACCCGCTGACGAGTGTCCTGTTCACGGTCTTGATCGTGGTCATCAGCATCAACGCCATCAACTTCGTCGACGGTTTGGACGGTCTGGCCGCCGGCATAGTTCTCGTCGCAGCTGGCGCGTTCTTCGGCTATGCCTATCTGCTCAGCGTCGAGTCAGGACTGGAGCGGGCCACCTTGGCCACGTTGGTCAGCGTGTTGCTCGTCGGCATGACGGCCGGCTTCCTCCCGCACAACTACGCGCCCGCACGCGTCTTCATGGGAGACACCGGTTCGATGCTGCTGGGCTTGCTCTTGGCCGCCGCCACCATCACGCTCGCTGGTCAGGTCGATCCGAGCGCCCTGGGCACCGGCGTTCTGTTGCCCACGTTGCTCCCGATCCTGTTGCCGATCGCGGTTATGGCCATACCGCTCATCGACCTATTGCTGGCCGTCATCCGCCGCACCAAGGCAGGTCGCAACCCCTTCGCCCCGGACAAGCAGCATCTGCATCATCGACTCCTCGAGATGGGGCACTCCCACTCACGGGCGGTGCTGTTGATGTACGCGTGGACGGGTTTGGTCGCCGGAACCGCGGTCGCCGTCGCGTTCGTACCGTGGCCCTACGCGATCGGCGGCTTCGCTGTCGGCCTTGCGCTACTGGTGTGGTTGGTGCGCCGACCCGGGAGGTCGTCGGCGGTTAACGAGCGTGCGCAGCAGCCCGGCGATTCCGCCAACGTTCGAAGGATAGGTTGAATCAGTGACCTCCTCCTCCGTGTCCGACTCCTCCGCACGAAAGGGTGACGGGCCGCTTCCAGGGGTCCGTGTGCCGATGACCGCCGTCCTGCGATGGGGCTCGTTGGGTTCGCTGGCCGCGCTGGTCGTAGCGGCAGTAATCGGCTACCTCGTTGCAGGAACGGAGGGCCTGTGGGGAGCTGTCCTCGGCATCGCCATTCCCGTCGTCTTCTACTCCATCACCGTGGTCGTTGCGGTGGTGACCGTGCGTGTTCGCCCTGAGGTGTTCGGAGCCGCGATTCTGGGTTCATGGGTGGTGAAAATCGCTGTGTTGATCGGCGTTCTCGCGATCTTGAGCAATGCGACCTTTTACAGTCGCGGAGCGTTCTTCGTTGCATTCGTCGTCGGCACCGTTGGGTATCTGGTCGCTGAAGCGGTGATTGTCGTGCGCACTCGGGTGCCGTATCTCGAGCCTCACTAATCCGCGAGTGTGCGGCCTGCGTCACAGCCCAATTCGCGGCGAGCGGGCCCCTTGGGGGCTGTGCTAGTTTCGGTGCCGGTGAACGACCGGCGGGATTCGGCTTCCCAGCAGCCCATCAAGGGCCGAGGGGACGAGCACGTATGGTCGATGATCGGCACCCTGGTCGCCGGCCCCCTCACCTGGGGGGTCATCGGAATGGGCGTGGATCACCTGGTGGGCACCACCCGCGTGTTTGTAGCGGTGGGTGTCGTAGTGGGCTTCATCACTTCCCTGCTTTTCGTGTACGTCCGTCATGGTCGCAACGCGTGACCACCGAGGTTAAGACTGTGGGAGAGCAGCCTTGCTGACCGCGCTCGTGCCGATGGCAACTTCGCCCGATGGTGGCTTCAAGGCGCCGACCGTCGGAGAGTTCTTCCCCGGCGAATTGATCTTCGTGGGTACGCCCTTTGCGATGACCCGCATCAACCTCATGGGTCTGCTGATGGCCGGGGTCGTGTGTCTGTTCTTCGTTGCGGCTTTCGCCAAGCCCAAGTTGGTTCCCTCTGGAGTTCAGAACCTCGGCGAGATGGCCATCGATCTCGTCCAGAAGAACGTGATCGATGAGGCATTGGGCGAGAAGGGGAAGAAGTACGCCCCGTACCTGATCTCGATGTTCTGGATGCTGTTCGCCTTCAACATCACCGGCATCTTGCCCACCATGCACCTGGCGATCAGCAGCGTCATCGCCATCCCGCTCATGTTCGCCGTCATCGCCTGGGTCGTCTTCAACGTCCAGGGGGTGCGAGCCCTCGGCTTCTTCCACTACCTCAAGGCGAATCTCTTCCCGCCGGGCATTCCGTGGCCGATCTACATCCTGGTCACGCCGATCGAGTTCGTCTCGACGTTCTTGCTACGTCCCCTCACGCTCACCATCCGTCTCCTGGCCAACATGATGGCCGGTCACCTGCTGCTCGTCCTGTTCTTCAGCGCCACCAGCGCCCTCCTTCTGGCCGATGGCTTCCTCAAGATCTTCGCGATTCCCTCGTTCTTCATGGGCTTCGCGTTCACCATGTTCGAGATCTTGATTGCAGTCCTGCAGGCCTACATCTTCACGCTGCTCACGGCTGTCTACATTGACAGTGCAACCAGCGAGGAGCATTAACCAAACTCCTCGAGCACCCGCTCGAGAGCCCAAATGAAAGGAAAGACCGTGGAGTTGCTCGCAGAAATCTCCGGTAACGTCAACGCCATCGGATACGGCCTGGCCGCCATTGGCCCCGGTATCGGTATCGGCATCCTTGTCGGCAAGGCCCTCGAGGGAATTGCGCGTCAGCCCGAGGCAACCAGCATCCTGCGAACCAATATGTTCTTGGGTATCGCCTTCACCGAGGCGCTGGCTCTGATCGGCCTGGTGGCTGGCTTCCTGTTCGTCTAGAAGCCGCCCGATTCACCTATCCATCACGTCGATGTCGCTGAGTCGAGCGGCTGAGGCGAAGGTCCAACCACGAAGGTCCAGGTCACAATGAACCTAGTTCAAGCGAACCTCCTAGCAGCAGGAGGCGAGGCCCCTGAGGGCAGCGCGATCTTGTTCCCCGCGTCCTACGACCTCATCTGGGGCGGATTGTCCTTCCTGATCGTCTTGACGCTCTTCTGGAAGTTCGTCCTTCCGCGGATGAAGCAGGTCATGGACGAACGCGCGGAACTCATCGAGGGTGGCATCGCCCGTGCTGAGGAGATGCAAGAGCAGGCACGAGCAGACCTCGAGGCGTATCGGAAGGCTCTTGCCGAGGCGCGCGAGGAAGCAGCCGAGATCCGCACCCAGGCACAGGCTGATCGGCGATCGATCGTGGACGAGGCACGGGCCGAGGCGGCGGCGGCGGCCGCGGCGATCACCCAGGCCTCCGAGGCGGCCATCGAACGTGACCGCGCTCAGGTAGTCAGCCAACTCACTGCCCAGGTGGGAGCACTGTCCGTCGAACTAGCGAGCAAGATCGTCGGTCAGTCTTTGGAGAACGACGCCACCGTGCGCAAGACGGTGGAGGACTTCGTCGCAGACCTCGAGCAGATGGCGAATACGCAAGGTAGCCGGTGATGCTGTCCGCTAGTCGAACCTCGTTGGCCCAGGTCGCCGAACTCCTCGAGAGTCGGCGAGCGGATCCTGCGTTCCCGGGTGTGGCCGCCGACCTCTACGCCGCGTGCGATCTCCTTGATCGCGAGAAGGCCCTGCGGGAGGCGCTTTCGGACTCCGGTCGCCCCGAGCGCACACGCGCCGACATTGCGGGACAGTTGTTCGAAGGCCGCATCAGCCCTCTCGCCAACGAAGTTCTGGCCGCCACCGTGCGTCAGCGCTGGTCCAGCCCGCAAGACCTGGTTTCGGGATTACGGACGCTGGGAGATCGTGCAGCGCTGACCGTGGCCGCTGACAACGGGACGCTCGACGCGACCGAGGATCAGATCTTCCGCATCGGTCGGATCATCTCGGGTTCGGCCACCTTGCAGTCGGCTCTCACCGACCCCGCCATCGCGACGTCCGCGAAGACCGGCATCATCACCGACCTACTGGCGGGCAAGGTGACGGATACCACCGCCCTGGTGGTCGGCTTCGCTCTGAGCCACCTCGATGGTCGCAGAGTGGAGCAGGCGATCGACGACCTCGTGGAGATGGCTGCCGAGCAACGTCAGCGTGTTGTTGCGGTTGTGAAGGTTGCCAAGCCCCTGGATCCGGATCTGGCCGAGCGCATGGCGGCGGCGCTCGGGCGATTGACGGGTCGAACGGTGAGTGTGAACGTCGTCGTCGACCCATCGGTTTTGGGTGGCGCACACGTCACGATCGCCGGTGAGGTCATCGATGGCACCGTCGCCTCCCGACTAGAGCAAGCCCAGCGATTGATCGCTGGTTAGACCACTACTACCGAACTAGCCCCACCTCAGGCGGTGGGCCGAGAAAGAGAGCAGGACACGATGACGGAGCTGACGATCCGGCCGGAAGAGATCCGGGATGCGATCGAGCGGAACGTGGCGGCGTACTCGCCGTCGACCGCCCGAGAAGAAGTGGGCCGCGTCACCGAAATCGGCGACGGTATCGCCCGCGTCGAGGGACTGCACTCGGCCATGACCAACGAACTCTTGGAGTTCGAGGGTGGGTTGCTGGGGCTAGCCCTCAACCTCGATGTGCGCGAGATCGGCGTTGTGCTGCTCGGTGACGGTTCACGCATCGAAGAGGGTCAGCCAGTTCGCCGGACCGGCGAGGTGCTGTCCGTCCCCGTGGGCGACGCCTATCTCGGTCGCGTGGTAGACCCTCTGGGGAATCCCATCGATGGGTTGGGCCCGATCGCCGCGGAGACCCGCCGCGCCCTCGAAGTCCAGGCGCCCACGGTGGTCCAGCGTCAGCCCGTGAAAGAGCCCATGCTGACCGGAATCAAGGCGATCGATGCCATGACGGCGATCGGGCGAGGCCAGCGCCAGTTGATCATCGGTGACCGGCAAACGGGCAAGACCGCCGTGTGTTTGGACACGATCCTCAACCAGCGCGAGAACTGGAAGTCGGGGGATCCTGCCAAGCAGGTTCGCTGCATCTACGTGGCTATCGGACAGAAGGGCTCGACGATCGCCTCGGTCAAGGGCGCGCTCGAAGAGTACGGCGCCATGGAGTACACCACCATCGTCGCGGCGCCGGCATCCGATCCTGCGGGCTTCAAGTATCTGGCCCCTTACACCGGTTCGGCTATCGGACAGCACTGGATGTACGGAGGAAAGCACGTCCTCATCGTGTTTGACGATCTGTCCAAGCAGGCGGAGGCCTACCGAGCCGTCTCGCTGCTGTTGCGCCGCCCACCAGGTCGCGAGGCTTACCCGGGCGACGTCTTCTACTTGCACAGCCGCTTGCTGGAACGTTGCGCCAAACTCTCCGACGAAATGGGCGGTGGATCGATGACGGGTCTACCGATCATCGAAACCAAGGCGAACGACGTTTCGGCGTTCATCCCGACCAACGTCATCTCCATCACGGATGGGCAGTGCTTCCTGGAGTCGGACCTGTTCAACTCCGGCGTGCGCCCCGCAATCAACGTGGGTATCTCGGTGTCCCGCGTGGGTGGTTCTGCCCAGCCCAAGGCCATGAAGAAGGTGGCTGGCCAATTGCGTCTGAATCTCGCCCAGTTCCGTGAGCTCGAGGCATTCGCCGCCTTCGGCTCCGACCTGGACGCGGCGTCCAAAGCGCAGTTGGAGCGGGGTTCGCGACTTGTCGAGCTCCTGAAGCAGGCGCAGTACCAGCCGCAGCCCATGGAGCGCGAGGTCGTCTCGGTGTGGGCGGGAACCACCGGGCGGCTGGATGACGTCCCCGTGGAAGACATCCGCCGTTTTGATGCGGAGTTCTTGGACTATGTCGAGCGAAACAAGCCTGAGATCTTCGACGCGATCCGGTCCACGACCGACCTCTCGGACGACACCGTGAGCGTGCTCGAGGGTGCGATAGCCGACTTCAAGCGGCAGTTCACCACCTCGACCGGCCAACTGTTGGTGAACGACGAGCCAGTCGAAGCTCTCGAGGACGAGGCGATCGATCCCACTCAGATCAAGCGGTCAGTGCGGGGCTAGTCAATGGGCGCGCAGCTGAGAGTCTTCCGACGACGGATTCGGTCCGTTCAGGCGACCAAGAAGATCACCAAGGCGATGGAGTTGATCGCGTCATCGCGGATCGTCAAGGCGCAACAGCGCCTGGACGCTTCGATGCCCTACCTCACCCAACTCGTCGACGCCGTTTCCGCTGCTGCCTCCCATGCATCCGATGTCTCTTCCCATCCGCTCACCGCGAAAGCGGAAAAGCAGGAGAGCGCCGCGATGCTGATCATCACCGCTGACCGTGGTTTGGCCGGTGCCTACTCGACCAACGCCATCAAGGAGGGGGAGGCGCTGACGCGCAACCTCAACGAGAAGGGTTTGAAGGTCATCCCCTACATCGTCGGGCGTAAGGGCGTGTCGTACTACCGCTTTCGCGGTCGCGTGATGGGCGGGGAGTACACCGGCTTCACCGACCAACCCACCTACGCCGACGCCAAGCGCATCGGCGAGGACCTCCTGGCGGCATTCCACGGCGATGAGAACGGTGAGGGTGGCGTAGACGAGATTCACGTCGTGTACACCCACTTCGTCAACATGGGCACTCAAGAAACTCGAGTGAGGCGGATCCTTCCGCTGGAAGTCGTCGATGAGGTTGTCGAAACCACCGAGGCGGGAACGCCCTTTCCGTTGTATGAGTTCGAGCCGAGTCCCGAAGCTGTCCTCGATTCACTTCTTCCTCGGTACATCGAGCAGATGGTGTACCTGTCCTTGCTCACGTCGGCCGCGTCGGAGCATGCAGCCCGCCGCCGTGCCATGAAGTCAGCCACGGACAATGCAGAGGAACTCATCCGCACCCTCACCCGGCAGGCCAACCAGGCTCGCCAGGCCGAGATCACCCAGGAAATCAGTGAGATCGTCGGCGGAGCCGACGCGCTCTCCGCGTAAGACGCACAGCCCACGAAGCAAGCACACGCAGAAGGAAGAGGAACGACAATGACCGCAACGACTGAGACCACCACCGGCGTCGGGCGTGTAGCCCGCGTGACAGGCCCGGTCGTCGACGTGGAGTTCCCCGTCGAGGCGATGCCGGAGCTGTACAACGCTCTCACCGTCGACGTCTCCTTCGATCAAGGCGACGAAGGTGGCGGCACACACACTCTGACCTTGGAGGTCGCCCAGCACATCGGCGACAACATGGTCCGGGCGATCTCGATGCAACCCACCGATGGGCTCGTTCGCGGTGCTGCGGTCACGGACACTGGAAACGCGATCACTGTGCCGGTTGGTGATGTCACCAAGGGACACGTCTGGAACACCCTGGGAGTGCCCCTCGATGTCGACGCGTCATCGTTGGACATCAAGGAGCGCTGGAGTATCCACCGCCAAGCGCCGGCGTTCGATCAGCTCGAGTCCAAGACCGAGGTGTTCACCACCGGTATCAAGGTCATCGATTTGCTCACTCCGTACGTCAAGGGCGGCAAGATCGGCCTGTTCGGTGGTGCGGGTGTAGGCAAGACCGTCCTCATCCAGGAGATGATCTATCGCGTCGCGGAGAACTTCGGCGGTGTCTCGGTGTTTGCCGGCGTGGGGGAGCGCACCCGTGAAGGTAACGATCTATTCCTGGAGATGACCGAGTCTGGCGTCATCTCCAAGACCGCTCTGGTGTTCGGTCAGATGGACGAGCCCCCGGGCACTCGTCTCCGCGTTGCTCTCGCGGCCTTGACGATGGCTGAGTACTTCCGAGATGTACAAAAGCAGGACGTGCTGTTGTTCATCGACAACATCTTCCGTTTCACCCAGGCTGGCTCGGAGGTCTCGACGCTGCTCGGCCGCATGCCCTCGGCCGTGGGCTACCAGCCGACCCTCGCCGACGAGATGGGTCAGTTGCAGGAACGCATTACGTCCACGCGCGGTCACTCGATCACCTCGCTGCAAGCGATCTACGTGCCCGCCGACGATCTCACCGACCCGGCACCAGCCACCACCTTTGCCCACTTGGACGCCACCACGGTGCTCTCCCGGCCTATCTCCGAACTGGGCATCTACCCGGCCGTGGATCCGCTGGACTCGACCTCACGCATCTTGGATCCGCGGTACATCGGTGAGGAGCACTACCAGGTAGCGGCTCGCGTGAAGGAGATCCTGCAGCGCTACAAGGATCTTCAGGACATCATCGCGATTCTCGGTATCGACGAACTCTCTGAAGAGGACAAGATCATCGTCGGGCGCGCCCGTCGAATCCAGCGCTTCTTGTCGCAGAACATGTTCGTCGCCGAGGCCTTCACCGGCCAGCCAGGGTCGTTCGTACCCGTCGAAGAGACCATCGCGTCGTTCAAGAAGCTCGCGGAGGGTGAGTACGACCACCTGCCCGAGCAGGCGTTCTTCATGTGCGGTGGGATCGAGGACGTCGAGCGCAAGGCTGCGGAACTGGAGAAGAAGTAGTCGTGGCCGACGCTTCGATTCTCGACGTCGCAGTTGTTTCTGCCGAACGATCGTTGTGGCAGGGACAAGCCAGGTCCGTCGTTGCCAAGACCCCGGAAGGTGAAATCGGCATCCTTCCCGGTCACGAGCCGATCCTGGCACTCCTACTCGAGGGCCCCCTGCGTATCGAAGGGGTGGACGGAACCAAGATGATGGTGGCCGTCCACGGCGGCTTTTTCTCCGTCGATTCGAACAAGGTGAACGTGATTGCCGAGATCGCGGAACTGGCGGAGGACATCGACCTCGATCGTGCCCAGGCTGCACTCGCGCGCGCGCAGGCGGCAAGCGATGACGACGATCGTTCAGCGATCAAGCGTGCGGAGACCCGCATCACCGTGGCGGGAGCCGCGAAGGGTCTGCGGTAGCCGCGCGCTCTAGGTTTCGACTGTCGAGCGTTGGTCGCTATGAAGTCTCGGCTTCTTCCACCACGACCGTGATTCTCTCGATGATCCTCATGCGCCTGCGCCGGATCGAGGAGCGCCACACCTCCATCGTGACGAGTTGAACAGGGAACCAGAGCATGACCCAACTGGTCACACTCAGTCCCTCACCGATCGCGTCGAAAAGGTACTCGTCGTCGGGGGCGCCGGAGTTTCGAACGAAGATCGATAGCAGCTGCAGTACGAGAAACGTAACGATGCCGAGAGCCAACAGCCTCCTACCAACCGCCCCTCCGGCGTGCGTCGCATCGACGTCGATCAGGTTCTGCACGCGTAGCCAGCGGCGAACGGCGACGGTGAGGTCATCCTGAATACCCGGGTGAAGATGATGCCCTGGTAGGCGAATCACGAGTTCTACTTCCGAGTTTCGCGGTGGTTGCCGCGCGAGCAGCATGTCGCGAACGGTGTCCATAGCCGGCTGGGCCGTGTACTCCGTGTAGTCGACAGACGTGGGAGGTATTGGCTTCACTTGGAACAGTTGGTCAGGATCCTGCAGGGAGACGACTATGCGTCGGACGACGGGTGAGCGGGCTTCCACCATGGGACTCCTTGGCGGCGATGGTTACCGGTGGGCCCCAGGTTGCCATAGGACGTCGCCCTCGGATGTGGAATTCGCCACCCGTGCCAGGATGAAGAGCAGATCACTGAGCCTGTTCAGATACGTGGCGGTCAGCGGGTTCATACCCCCGTGATACATGTCCAAGGCCGCCCAGGTGCTGCGTTCTGCTCGTCGCACGACGGTTCGCGCGACGTGCAGATTGGCTGCTGCCAGCGTGCCTCCCGGCAAAACGAAGGACCGCAAAGGCTCCAAACGCTCGTTGTACTCGTCGCACGCCTTCTCCAGGGACTCAACGTATGAGTCGGTTATGCGTAGCGGAGGATGTTCGGGGTTCTCGACCACCGGTGTACACAGGTCGGCGCCGACGTCGAAGAGGTCGTTCTGGATGCCAGTCAGCAGTGATCGAACATCCTCATCAACGCCACCATGAGCCAGAACGACGCCGATGGCGCAGTTCGCCTCATCTACGTCGGCGTAGGCCTTCAGGCGCGGATCGTTCTTGCCCGTTCGGCTCATGTCCCCCAGAGAGGTGGTGCCGTCGTCGCCGGTTCGGGTGTAAATGCGCGTCAGATTGACCATGAGGTCGACCCTAGGCCACGAGGGTTCTTTCCGCTCGTACGATGCCCGCGTGGAGTCATCAGGTGGAGGTCGCCCCGATGAGGGCGAGGTAGTGAGCCTGACTGGAGGTGTTCGACTCCAAGGGTCCGTACGGGTTCGCGGTGCCAAGAATTCCGTCCTGAAACTGATGGCCGCAGCCCTCCTAGCTCAAGGCCGGACGACGATCACCAATGTCCCCGACATCCTGGATGTCGAGATCATGTCCGAGTTGCTGCGCCGCCTCGGCTGCGAAGTGGAACGGGATGTGCCCGGTGAGTCGGTCACCATCACCGTTCCCGAGCGACCGGACCATCGTGCTGACTATGACCTGGTGCGTCGCATGCGCGCCTCCATCTGCGTCCTCGGTCCGCTCATCGCACGCTGTGGTGAGGCGGATGTGGCCATGCCGGGAGGCGACAACATCGGCTCGCGTGGATTGGATCTGCACATCGAGGGTCTGCAGCGCATGGGCGCGGATGTGGTCAACGAGCACGGTTACCTGATCGCCACGTCCCGTCAACTGCGAGGGGCCGATATCTGGTTGGACTTTCCCAGCGTCGGGGCGACGGAGACCTTGGTCATGGCTGCGGTCTTGGCCAAGGGGCGCTCGGTCATCGACAACGCCGCACGGGAGCCGGAGATCGTCGACATCTGTCACATGCTGGTCGGGATGGGGGCCTGCATCGACGGTATCGGAACCTCGACTCTCGCTATTGAGGGAGTCGATCAGCTGCATCCGGTCGAACACCGCACGGTGCCCGACCGCATCGTGGCAGGCACCTGGGCGGTAGCGGCAGCGATCACCCGGGGCTCGATCCGCATCGACGAGGCCGACCCCGAGCACTTGCACATCGCATTGGAGAAGTTGACCTCGGCAGGAGCCCACATCGAGCGCGATGACCAGGGATTCTCGGTCAGCATGGATTCTCGACCCAAGGCCATCGACATAGTGACTCTGCCGTATCCGGGTTTTCCCACGGATCTGCAGCCGCAATTCATCGCCCTGAACGCCATCGCCGACGGTGCGGCTCTCGTGACCGAGAACTTGTTCGAAGCTCGATTCCGATTCGTCCGGGAGTTGGCCAGACTGGGCGCTGATGTGCGAACCGATGGACATCATGCGCTCATCCGTGGGAAGGAGAGACTGTCGGGTGCGCCCGTAGAAGCCACGGATATCCGAGCGGGGGCTGGGTTGGTTCTCGCTGGGTTGATCGCCGAAGGCACTACGGACATCTACGGGGTTGGGCACATAGACCGCGGGTACGCCGGATTGGTCGAGGACCTTCGCCGCCTCGGTGCGCAGGTCCACCGTTCAGGCGAACCTACGAGGTGAGCACGGCTCGGGCGCGCTGCTCGTCGTTCGGCCAGACCATCACTCGGGGACCATCCAAGGTGCTCGCGAGGTTCGCGCGGATGCCGGCGTCCTCGAGCCGACGGCGGAGCATCTCCCCGTCGACGTAGTTGCTGGGTGCTGCAACGGCAACCAACATCCCGTAGTCGGTCTCCGGTCCCGGTTTGGCCGCGGCTGCCACGACGGACGTCTTCTTGGAATTGAATGCCCAGCGCAGTACCAGCACGAGGACACCGATGGCGATGAAAGCGACCATCGGGCCGAAGGCGTACGAGAAGGAATTGCCCACGGGCTCATCGTCGCGCGCGAGCCCCGGATGCGCCACCTGGGTATCCCGGCGACACGTACGCTGAAGCCATGGCGGGCCTGAGCGAGGCCGGGCGCGAGCGCCCGTGGCTGATGCGCACCTATGCGGGGCACTCCTCGGCCGCAGCCAGCAACGAGTTGTTCCGTAGAAATCTCGCCAAAGGTCAAACCGGGCTGTCGGTTGCTTTCGACCTACCCACGCAAACCGGCTACGACCCCGATTCGCCGATGGCCGCGGGAGAAGTGGGCAAGGTGGGCGTTCCGATCGCCCACGTCGGTGACATGCGGCGACTGTTCGCCGACATCCCGCTCGATCGAATGAATACATCGATGACGATCAACGCGACGGCGATGTGGCTGCTGGCCCTCTACGTGGTGGTGGCTGAAGAACAGGGTGTGACCGCGAGCGAACTCCACGGAACGACACAGAACGACATAATCAAGGAGTACTTGAGTCGGGGAACGTACATTTTCCCTCCCGAACAGTCCCTTCAACTCATCACCGACATGGTCGTCTATTCGGTGAATGAGATTCCTCATTGGAATCCGATCAACATTTGCAGTTACCACCTGCAGGAGGCTGGTGCAACTCCCACTCAGGAAATCGCCTTCGCCTTGGCAACAGCGATCGAGGTGTTGGATCGCGTGCGGGACTCGGGGCGTGTGCCCGAAGCGGAATTCGGCAATGTCGTCTCACGCATGTCCTTCTTCGTCAACGCGGGTGTGCGATTCATTGAAGAGATGTGCAAGATGCGCGCCTTCGTACACATGTGGGATGTCATCACACGTGAGCGATACGGCATCGAGGATCCCCGACAGAGGCGCTTTCGATACGGCGTGCAAGTGAACTCGTTGGGATTAGCGGAGATGCAGCCGGAGAACAACGTCTACCGGATCATGGTGGAGATGCTCGCCGTGACTCTCTCGAAGGATGCGAGAGCCCGGGCAGTCCAATTGCCGGCGTGGAATGAGGCTTTGGGGCTCCCGAGACCGTGGGACCAGCAGTGGTCTTTGCGAATGCAACAGATTCTCGCGTACGAGACTGATCTGCTGGAGTATGACGATCTGTTCGCTGGCTCACCGGTGATCGAACGTAAGGTCGATCAGATGGTCCACGATGCCACCGAGGAGCTTCAGCGGGTATTGGATCAAGGCGGGGCGGTGAGTGCCGTGGAGAACGGTTACATGAAGGGGGAACTGGTCACCTCGCTCACCCGTCGCCGAGCGCGAATCGAGTCTGGCGACATCACGGTGGTCGGTGTCAACGCATTTCAAGCGAGCGAGCCGAGTCCCCTGCAGGTCGAGGGTGAGAATGCCGTGTACCTGGTGGACCCTGCTGTGGAAGCCGAGGCCATCGCCGGCATCCGCGAGTGGCGCGCCAACCGTGATGCAGCGAATGTGGAGCAGGCCCTCGATAGTTTGAAGGCGGCGGCCATGTCGGGATCAGACTTGATGCAACCGAGCATCGATTGCGCCCGTGTGGGAGTGACGACGGGGGAGTGGTCAAGCGTTCTGCGAAGCGTCTTCGGCGAATATCGGGCGCCCACCGGGATCGACGCTGCTCCGGCCCTAGCGCCTACCCCCGACGGAACATCGCCGATGGCCGCGGTAGCGGCAAGGGTTCGCGCCTTGTCCCGTGCGCGCGGACGTCCGTTTCGGTTCCTCGTAGGCAAGCCCGGTTTGGACGGGCACTCCAACGGCGCCGAGCAGATCGCAGTGCGGGCGCGAGATGCCGGATTCGAGGTTGTCTATCAGGGCATCCGCCTGACCCCCGAGCAGATCGTGGACGCTGCCCTGGCCGAGGACGTCGATGTGGTGGGTCTATCCATCTTGTCTGGCTCACACCGAGCTCTCGTGCCGATGATCGTCGAGGGGCTGGCGAACGCAGGAGCATCCGAGGTCGTGGTCGTCGTGGGAGGGATCATCCCAGAAGAAGACGCTCAGTGGCTCAAGGAACGGGGGGTGGCCGAGGTCTTCACACCCAAGGACTACGACGTCGCAGCCATCCTCGACCGCATCGTCGATCACTTGGGTTCGTAGGCTCCCGCCGTGCGTTTGGTCGTGACCCGTTGCACCGTCGATTATCAAGGTCGCCTAAGTGCTCACTTACCCGAGGCAGTTCGCGTCATCATGATCAAGGCTGATGGATCCGTCCTTGTCCACGCCGATGGTGGGTCCTACAAGCCGTTGAATTGGATGAGCCCACCGTGTCGATTGATCGAAGAGCGAGACGAAGCACTCAGGTGGATCGTGGAGAACAAGGCAGGGGAGCGGTTGACGATCACTGTGCTCGAGATCATGCACGATTCCGAACACGAGCTGGGTGTCGATCCTGGATTGGTGAAGGACGGCGTTGAGGCGCATCTGCAGAAGTTGCTTGCCGAGCACGCGCACTCGTTCGGCTGGACTCTCGTTCGACGGGAGTATCCGACGGCCATTGGACCAGTCGACCTACTGTGTCGTGATGCGGACGGCATCAGCGTGGCTGTGGAGGTCAAGCGACGAGGGGAGATCGACGGCGTCGAGCAACTCACCCGCTATCTGGAGCTTCTCAATCGCGATCCGTTGCTCGCTCCCGTCACCGGCGTCCTTGCGGCGCAGGAGATAAAGCCCCAGGCGCGGACATTGGCCCAGGATCGCGGCATCGCGTGTCTCATGCTCGACTACGAGGGACTCAAGGGATCCGAGGATTCGGGTCTGCGACTGTTCTAGACCTTTGGCAGACTGCCACCGTGAGTGGCCCGAACGGGATTCAAAGTGTCGCCGTCATCGGTCTGGGCACCATGGGCACGGGGATCGCGGAAGTCGTCGCTCGGCATGGCTTCCGCGTGCAAGCCATCGACGTATCCGAGCAGGCGGTTCAGGCCGCTCGGCAACGAATCGAGAACTCAACCGAGCGCGCCGTCTCGCGAGGGAAGTTGGGGGAACGAGAGCGAGCGGAACTCCTCGATCAGATCACCTTCACCACGGATATCAACGGTGGCGCGGGCTGCGACCTGGTGATCGAAGCGGCACCCGAGGATATGGAACTCAAGCGCTCGATTCTCATGCAGTTGGACGGCAAGGTGGCAGACCACGTGATCTGGTGCACCAACACGTCATCCCTCTCGGTCACCCAGCTCTCGACAGCGGTCAGCCAGCCGTCACGAGTTGTCGGTCTGCACTTCTTCAACCCAGCGCCTGTTCAAGACTTCGTCGAGATCGTTCGGACTGTGGTGAGCGATGACACCGTGGTGCAAGAGGTTCTCGGCTTCGCCCAGCGCATCGGAAAGCAAGCCGTCATATGCGAGGACAAAGCCGGATTCATCGCGAATAGTCTGCTCTTCGGCTACTTGAACCATGCGGCGTCGATGTACGAGCAGAAGTATGCGAGCCGGGAGGACATCGACGCTGCAATGCGATTGGGCTGCGGGCTGCCCATGGGTCCGTTGGCTCTACTCGACTTGATCGGCTTGGACACCGCCTACCAAATTCTGGACACCATGTACCGGGAAGGACGCGACAGACTCCATGCACCCAGTCCGATCCTTAAGCATTTGGTCACGGCGGGTCTGAAGGGACGAAAGTCCGGACGCGGTTTCTATACGTACGCGAAACCTGGCTCACCAGATGTGATCGATGACGATCTGACGCCGCAGGACTCGGGTGAACCAACCCACGGAAGGCCGGTGTCGTCGGTGGGCGTCGTCGGGTCCGGCACGATGGCGACGGGCATCATCGAGGTCTTCGCCAAGGGTGGCCTCCCCGTCACGTTCGTCGCTCGGACTCAGGACAAGGTGGAGAGAGTGACCGAGGCGGTTCGAAGGAGCCTCGAGAAGGCCGTGGATCGAGGGAGGATCGCGGAGGAGGACGCACGCGCCACCCTTGCTCGCATTCGCGGCACCACGCACCTTGAAGACCTCGCCGGTGTCGATCTGGTGCTCGAAGCGATCGCCGAGGACCTAGACGTCAAGACATCGCTATTCCGAGAACTCGATCGAATTTGTCGGCCCGGTGCGATCCTGGCCACCACGACCTCCTCGTTGCCGATCATCGAGGTGGCGGCCGTCACCACTCGCCCGAGCGACATCGTGGGACTTCACTTCTTCAACCCAGCGCCAGTCATGAAGCTTGTGGAAATCGTTGACACGGTGGCTACATCGCCAGATGTGATCGCAACGGCGATAGACGTGGTTGAAGCGATCGGAAAGGTCGGTGTTCGCTGCGGTGATCGCGCGGGCTTCATCGTGAACGCATTGCTGTTCCCCTATCTCAATGACGCCATCAAGATGGCCGAGGGAAACTACGCGAGTACTGATGACATCGACACTGCGATGAGACTCGGCTGTGGGTACCCGATGGGACCCTTCGAACTGCTCGACGTCGTCGGGCTTGACGTATCGCTCGCTATCCAGCAGACGCTGTATCGGGAACTCCGCGAACCGGGTTACGCGCCGGCTCCATGGCTTGAGCACCTGGTCACCGCTGGCTATACGGGGCGCAAAGCCGGGCGCGGCTTTCGCTCTTACGCGTGATTGCCCATGGGTCGCAAGAATCGCAGGCGGGATGATCCGGTGCGCCCTGCACCGGTGTCTCATCAGCGGTTGGAGAGTCATCCCGATGGTGATTGGTACGTGCGATCCCTGACGGGTTCTTCCGCTACCAAGACGTACCGATGCCCCGGATGTGACCAGGAGATCCGCCCGGCGACGCCGCACGTCGTTGCCTGGCCAGCGGATGATCCTCGGGGTGCGGAGGAGCGACGGCACTGGCATACGCCATGCTGGGCAGCCCGCAACAGACGAGGACCCCGTCGGTGAATGCGCACGGACGTCAGGCGATTACCGCGAATTCCGTATTGCCAGCCAGCAGGCAACCCATCCGATTGCGCACGGCGGACGGATTGGCGTTGATCGGGGAGTTGGCCATGCCAACGAATCGCGCACCGGTCGCCACGCTCGTATGTGTTCATCCGCTGCCGACCCACGGCGGCATGATGGATTCGCATGTCCTGCGAAAGATGGCGTGGCGTTTGCCAGCCCTCGCGGATATCGCGGTGTTGCGATTCAACACCCGTGGAACCGCGAGCGCGGCAGGCAGGAGTGAAGGAACCTTCGACGCTGCGAATGGTGAGGGTGAGGATCTGCACGCTGCGATCGATGAGGCCGTTCGATCCGGGGGTGGCGATGTATGGCTGCTCGGGTGGTCGTTCGGAACGGACGTTGTGCTCAAGCACGGTGACGTCGAACCCGTGAAGGGGGCGATCCTCCTGAGTCCACCCCTGCGCTACACGACGGCGAAGGAGTTGGCTTCCTGGGAGGAGTCACCTCGGTCGGTCGTTGCGTTCGTGCCCGAGCATGACGACTACCTACCTCCCGCTGCTGCCCGCGAAGCGTTCGCCGTCGCGCCCTCCATTCGCGTGGAACCGGTGCCCGAAGCTAAGCATCTATGGATAGGAGAGCGATTCGTCGCAGATCTGCTCGATCGCATCGTGAACGTCGTGCGCCCGGGCTTCGGGGCTCTCCCGCGCGAGTGGGACGGACCCATGGACAAGTGGAGCGACATATGACTCCCATCGCCTGGCATGACCACGGCAGCGGCCCCGTCGTGGTCCTCGTACACGCATTCCCGTGCGACCACTCCATGTGGAACGAGCAGATACCGGCGCTCGTGGATGCCGGTTGGCGAGTTCTGGTGCCCGACCTGCCTGGGTTCGGTGAAAGCCAACGGCTCGATCAGGCCCCCGCTCTGTCGGCGATCGTCGAAGCACTGGCGGGCTCGTTGCTCGAGCGGTCCGTCGATCGATGCGTGCTCGTTGGGCTTTCGGTTGGCGGTTACCTCATCATGGAGTGGCTGCGACGCCACCCGGAGATGGTGGCCGCCGCTGCGTTATGCGACACAAAGGCCAGCGCCGACAGCGCAGAGGCCGTTGCCGCACGACTCGACATGGCGGCGGCCATCGAACGTGATCCGGCAATCTGCGCGCAGATGCTTCGGGAACGCCTATTGCCGGTGATCGTCGGGGGCACCACCACCGATCACCGTCCCCAGGTAGTCACCACCGTCCGACGTTGGATGGAGACGGTCGATCCAGCCACCGTCGCTTGGTACCAGCGCGCCATGGCTGCTCGCCCTGACTCCCTCGAAACGCTGCGCGAATCCGAAATCCCGATCCTTGTCGTCTGGGGTGAGGAGGACGCGATGGCCCCCGAAGCCGAGCAGCGCTCGATGGTGCAGGTCCTCCGAGAAGGGCGACTCGCGGTCATCCCGAACGCAGGGCACCTCGCTGCCATCGAGAACCCAGACTCGGTGGCCCGAGAGTTGGTGGATTTCCTCGGGGCGGTGCGCCGAGTCACAAACGACGGGTGAGGGAAATCCCTCGCCGTCGTCGTGCGCGCTCGAGGGCCCGGGTACCGTGGGAGGGCCGGTCCCTCGCGGGACGGCTCGCGCGCGGAATCCCGCGTGTCAATCCGATGAGCGAATGAAGGAAGTAAATGTCAGACAAGACGTATGTGCTGTACGCCGCAAGTTACGCCTCCAAGGAGGACGCCCTCGAGGACCTGAAGGCCCTGAAGGAGATCAAGTCCGCAGGAGAAATCCGTGACCTCACCGCCGCCGTGGTCTCCAAGAATGAGAAGGGCAGACTGCACGTCCACGAGACGACGCACGCTGGCAAGGTAGCCGCAGGCGTGGGCGTCGTTGCCGGTGCCATCATCGGTGCGGTGTTCCCGCCCGCTGGTGTCGCGGTGGTCACCGCCGCCGTCGGCGGCGCTGCTGGCGTGGGAGTGGTGGCCGGTGCCATCGGTCACTTCGCCGGTGGTATCAGCCGCAAGGACATGAAGGAACTCGGTGAGTATCTCGATGCAGGCGAGGCAGCACTTCTCGCCGTTGCCGTCGACGCCGTATCGACCGACATCGATGCCGCGCTGACCCGGGCGAGCAAGAAGGCTAGCCGAGCCATTGACAAGGGCGACGTTGATGCTGCCGTCGCCGACCTGGAAAAGGGTCTCGATAAGGCTGCGAATATCGCAGGTGAGTAATCCCGGGTGGGGCCATGGCATCGAGCCGTGGCATCGAGCCGTGGCCCCACACGGAGACACTTCGACCAGTCCAATGGTCGGAGTGCAACTCACATGGATTGCGTAGCGTTCAGTAATGCCGGTAGATGCAAGGCGAGTCCTCGTGGTTGAGGATGAACCGCTCATGTCATCGCTTCTCACTGATGTGCTGACCGAGCATGGTTTCGAGGTCCGGGCTGTGGCAGACGTGTCCGCAGCAAAGCGGGAAGTCGACGTGTTCGATCCGGACATGCTCCTGTTGGATGTTTCCTTAGGGGAGGGACCGACAGGCATCCATTTGGCCCACTCCGTGCGATTGTCTCGCCCCGACATCGCGATCCTGGTCTTCACAAGTCAGACGGATGTAGGAGGTTCCACAACGGATGGACTCTCCCTACCCCCAGGAGTAGGGCTGCTGCGGAAGCACTTGGTGAGTGATCAGTCGTATCTGATCGAAGCGATGGACAAGGTATTGCGCGAGCAAGTGGATCTCGCTAACGAAGCTCTCAAGGTCGATGACCCGTTTGCCTACCTCGGTATGAATGGGTCCCGTGCGTTGAGGTTACTGGCCGAGGGTTTCGACAATGAGGAAATGGCTCGGCGCTGCAATGTGAGCCGCAAAACGGTAGAGCGTTGGATCGAGCAGGTATATCGGGATCTTGGTATCGATACCAGGGGAACACAGAATCCACGAGTTGCGGCAGCACGCAGGTACTTCTTCACTGTCGGCCTACCTGGTGCTAAGGAATGACCGCAGTCCTCTCATCCGTCTGGAAAGGCAGGAGGCAGGTGGTGGTCGTGCGGACGCTGGAGCGACTTCGGGTCCAGACGATAGAAGCCTCGTCGAGGATGGTCGAACCCAGCCCGTAGCGAGTGGCGATCAAATCATTCGCCCCATCGTCGATCACGCTCAGGTTCAACGTCCTGTGATCGGCGACCTCGAGCTTGATTTCGATCGAAGTTGCATTTCCGTGCTTGACGCCGTTGAAGACCAGTTCGGGAATGAGTTCGTTGACCGAACGGGCACACAGTGGGTCGCCCTCCAAGATTTCGCGAGCTTGAGGATCGCAAGAGAAGTCGATATGCACGGCTCCAGACCAATTACTCTGGGTCAAGGCGACCACCGTGTCGATCGGTTCTGCTTCGGATGCGCTGGTGTCGAGCTCGGATACCGACCGGAGGACGTCAAGGCGGAGGCCCTCCATGAGAATCGCGTCATCGGCACCTTGGGCGATAGCACGATCCAGTCGAAGGAACGATGCAGCTAGCGACGCTTGAAGCCGGCCGTGCAAAGCACGAGCCAGTGCACCCTCCTGCTGCCGGTATCGCTCACGAGCACGCGCGAGTGCCCAACGCAAGTCCGCAGTCGTGGCCCTCAGGTCCTTCTCCAGTTCCACATCCTGGTCCCGGGCGGCCTCGGCGATCGCTAGCGGACCGCTCACCAGCAAGTTGAGTAGTGGGGCCACGACGACGAAGACGAAGGGTTGGGGTTGGCCCTGCATGTACGGCAGCGTCGCCAGCCCTAGCGTCAGGCCACCGACAAGGACCGCGATAACGAAAGCCGTGGCCTTGGCGCGCGTGCTGCGACCCCTGGTGAGTCGAACTGCCACCTTGCGGGCAAGCCAGAAGGCGGGGATCGTGACGATGAGCGTTGCAACGAGACCTGCGGTGAGCGTTGGCCCGAATTGGAAAAGGTGAATGGGAAGGCCCACCCAGACGAGTATGACGGGAACGATCACGGGATGGATGCGCACCGGATCCAGGCCCTGTCGGACGGCTAGTGGCCAGTCGACTCCCATGCTCGGCTCGGGTGCTTGAGGCGAGGGCCATGCGGACGGCGCTGCGGCGAGCCGGTGACTAAGTGGACGCACCACGTCGTCGATTGTGATGCGGAGTCGTTCGCGAAACTCCAATGACCCTTGCGCCCCAAGCCCGCCGAGGCTCTCAAGGACCGATAGTCGGATCTCCTCGGTAGCGCGGTCGCTGAGCTGCACGAGGTCACGCTCGGCGCTCGCTTGTAGGTCGAGAAGTTGCTCGCGCTCGGCGATGAGTTGGCGGCGTAGGGCGTGCGAGCCACGCACCTGGCTCACGAGGAGCCACAACAGGACGGTGATGACCGCCAAGTGACTGACGGAGGCCGCAACCCTGTACCCGAATTCGGGTGATTCGGTCACTCCCGTGAGGACGAACAGGGCGCCGAGAGCGAAGCCGCGGGCTATTGCTCCCACCACGATGGACACCAGAAGCGTCCAGGTCCAGTCTCGAGGACGGATTCGAGGACAAATGGTCCGCAACGTCACAAATGGGAACGCGAACATAAGAACCTGGACGGCAAACGCCAATGTCAGACGTATGGCCAAATTGCCAGGGGTGTCTCCGAGGGCGGCCCCTTCGCCGACCTGTACCAATGCCACCCAAAGGAATGAAAGACCGAAGACGGGAACCGACACCAAAGCATCGGGCAGCAATCGGATACGACTTGGGGTCATGCGCGGCTCGGGATCACTGTCACGTCGAGTCCTCGGTTGGGGCGGCCTGCTCGCGCAGGCTATCGCTGTTCGATTGAGCGCGCTCAATGCGTGAATGAGGGAATTCCCTCACGCAGGACGGTCCAAGATCTTCTTCGGCTAGCGTGCAGATGTCTCAGACTCGGTGGACTGAGTGCATCCGAACAATGATCTGTTAGGGGTAAGCGATGACGCAGTACACAAATGCCAACGCCATGGATCACGTGATCTTGGTGCTCTTCGAAAACCGCTCGTTCGACAACATGCTCGGGCACCTCTACGGACCGGCAGACGGCAAGACATTCGAAGGCGTGATCGGGAAGGATCTCTCCAACCCGGTACCCGCATGGGCTGAGCATCAACCACCGGACGGCAGCGGTGTGGTGAAGTACCACCCGGCCACCGACATGGACTCGCCGAATCCGGACTCCGGTGAGGAGTACTTCCACACCAACGTGCAGCTCTTCAACACCCTCGACGATCACAACCGCGGCAAGATGGGTGGTGACGTCACAGCGCCTTGGAATGCGCCGGCCCCGCACACCAAGCCCACCATGGATGGCTTCGTCACCGACTACATCAGCGCATTCATGCCTCAGATGACGCGCCAGCCCACGTTCGAGGAGTACTCGCAGATCATGACGGGCTATCTGCCCGAGGACATCCCGGTGCTCGCTGGTCTCGCGCGTGACTTCGGAGTATTCGACCACTGGTTCTCCGAGGTGCCCTCTCAGACCTTCATGAACCGCTCGTTCTGGACGGCTGCTACGTCCTCCAACATCACGATCAACCATCCGGTATCGAACTTCATCAACTACAACACCGCGGAGACGATCTTCGAGCGGCTCGAGGCACACGGCAAGACGTGGAAGGTCTACGTCATGGAGCCATGCCCGGTGTCGTTCGCGGGAATCATTCATATGTCGAGGTTGAAGGAAAAGTTCGCAACGAACTTCGCGCCGTTCTCGGAGTTCGAGAAGGACGCGAAGGAAGGCACCCTGCCGAACTTCTCCTTCATCGAGCCGAACCTTTTTGCTGGCCATGGCGATTACCACCCGGCAGCCGATCGTGCGATGGTCCCGGGCGACGTCGTGATTCCGTTCGATCCACCCTCGTCGATTCTGGCGGGGGAGAACTTCCTGAACAAGCTCTTCACTGTCTACCGCTCGATGAAGAGCGAAACGGGCGCGAACGTCTACAACACCACCTTGTTCATCGGGTGGGACGAGCCGGGCGGTACGTACGACCACGTGCCTCCGGGTGATGTACCCCCTCCGGATCCCAATGCAGGCCCAGGCCAGTGTGACTTCGCTTTCGACCGCTCGGGGTACCGCGTCCCGGCGATCGTTGTCTCACCTTGGGTCGAGTCGGGCTCGGTGTACAACGACGAGCACCGGCACACCTCGATGATCGCCACTTTGCGAAAGTTGTGGGACTTGGGTGAGCCGCTCACCGATCGCGATGCGATTGCAAAGCCGTTCGACTATGTGTTCTCTCGGGAGACCCCACGTGAGCCGAAGGATTGGGCGGCCATCAATCCTCGCCCGATGGCTGAGTATCACGTGAACTGGGAGTACACCAACCATTCGCTCAGCGCGCTGGGCAAAGCGGCAACTCCGGGCATCATCGCCCAGTTGAAGGCTCATGGCGTCGAGATCCCGGCCGCCGTCGAGTCCCCCAACTTCGCATTGACGCCGCAGATCGCCTGGAGCCTTGTCGAGTTGGCCTCGTATCAGCTTTTCCCAACCTTGGCGCCGACGAAGAAGTCGATCGAAGCCCTGAAGAAGCAATTGAAGGAGCAGGTGGCTCAGGCTGAAAAGAAGGCAGCCGAAGCCGACGCGGTTACTGCGGGTACCTCTGCATGAGTCCGCAACAACCGACCAACAACGACTGGGAGAGCCCCGGCTTCTGGCCCCACCTGGGTTTGTCGGGGCTCCCCAAGGGCGTTATCGAGCGCATCACCGACTTCAACAATCCGAAGCAAGAGTGGCGTCGGTTGTTCTCGGAGGTCATGGGCACCTTCCTGCTCCTGTTGGTTGCTGCGGGAGCAGGAATGATGAACGCCGCCTTCGGAGACCCGATCTCGCGGACTGCGGCTGTCGTCGCACCAGGGCTCATGGTCATGGCGATGATCTTGTTCATGGGCCGGGTGTCGGGAGCCCACTTCAACCCAGCCGTGAGTATTGCGTTCGCGTTGCGTGGTGACTTCCCATGGCGACGGGTTCCCGGTTACATCGTCGCCCAGTTCGTCGGTGCGGTTCTGGCCGTCCTGTTCCTGCAGGCGGTCGTTGGCGCGTCGGCGTCGAATGGTGGGACCTATCCGGCGCAGTCCACCACCGACTTCGCAGCCTTCCTCATGGAAGTCGTGCTCACGTTCGGTCTGGTTAGCGTGATCCTCGGGACTGCATCCGGAGCTCAGAACATCGGCATCATCGGTGCCTTGGGGGTGGGTGGCTACATAGCCCTCGCCGGGTTGTGGGCAAGTCCGCTGTCGGGTGCGTCGATGAACCCCATCCGATCCTTCGCACCTGACCTCGTCGCGAATAACTTCACCGCGTATTGGGTTTACCTCGCTGGTCCGCTCCTCGGCGCAGCGCTCGCGGTCGTCGCTGCGGGTCTTTTGCGGGGTCGTGGCGGGGGCTTGGCGGGTTCGCAGGCGGCGCAGGGTGCGTTGTTCACCGAGCCGAAGCGCCCTGAGAAGGCCTAATCAAGGGGCGACGA
Source organism: uncultured Rubrivirga sp. (assembly GCA_964385255.1). Classification (GTDB taxonomy): domain Bacteria; phylum Actinomycetota; class Actinomycetes; order S36-B12; family S36-B12; genus S36-B12. The sequence goes on from CAYLOH010000004.1 coordinate 66,200, forward strand.
CAACCAGGGTTGCGTTCCCAAGCGTGGTTTCCCTGCGAAGGCGTGGGCGCTCAGCCTCGCGACAGTCGAAGACTGAGGATGCGGTCATCACGCGGCCCAGGCTCTCCGCGGCCGTCGGTGTTGTTCGTCAGCAGCCACAGGCGACCGTCGGGGGCGATCTCGACCGTTCTCAGTCGGCTGCGCTCACCGATGGGAACGGCTACGGGTTTGCCCGCACGAGTGCCCCGTAGCGGAACCCGCCACAGCACCTCACCGCGAAGGCTCGCGACGTAGGCGTCGCCTGCGTGAATCGTCATCCCACTGGGGGATGCCGTTGACGTGGGTGACCAGGTGACCTTCGGATTGGTGAAACGGCGATCGGAACTTCGCCCTTCCGCGATCGGCCAGCCGTAGTTGCGCCCAGGAAGCAGCAGGTTGAGTTCGTCGGCCTTCGATGTGCCGAACTCGGTAGCCCAGATGCGATTCGCATCGTCAACAGCCAACCCCTGCACGTTGCGATGTCCGAGCGTGAAGACTGGCGAATCGGGAAACGGATTTCCCGCCGCCGGTTTGCCGTCGAAGTCCACCTTCAACACCTTGCCGGCGAGGCTCTCGCGGTCTTGGCTGAGTTCGGGAATACCCGCGTCACCCGTGGCCACGTACAACGTGTCGTCGTGGACGAGGAGTCGACCACCGTTGTGGAAACTGGCCTTGGGGATTCCCGTCACGATGGGGGTCTGTTCACCGAGGCGACTGCCGTCCCATGCGATTTTCACCACTCGGTTATCACGGCGGCCGGTGTAGTAGGCGAATATGAAGTCGGGCTGCTGTCCTTCGGTCGTGGGAGGAACGGCGATACCGAGCAAGCCACCCTCGCCACCGGACACGACGCCACGAACCTCACCCACGACCGGCGCATTGGACAGGGTGGATGCCGGAAGCCCGTCTGCTGCGGCGGGCACACGGCGGATCAGCGCGGTGTCGCGTTCGGAGACGAGTGCGGACCCGTCAGGAAGAAAGGCGATTCCCCATGGGCTCGTCAGGTCCTGAGTGATCGTTTGCGAAGACGTGACCCGCAAGGCCGACGTCGCCCAGCCAGGGGAGATGACTACCCCGGAGGCGATGAGCGCCACGGCCAGCGATGTCGTCAGGGTCTGTGTCAGTCGCACGCTTCCAGTATGCGTCAGATCGCCAGTCTTGGCACCCGTGGGCTAGAGCCCTGCGCTTTGCTTGATCAGGTTGGCGAAGGCCGCCGCGCCTTGGCGAGTGAGGTGCACTCCGTCCGAGACGAAGAATTCACGCTGACCGTCGGCAGCCTTGTTCCAGTCCGCAACGACCACGTTGGGATAGTCCGGAGCGACATCGTCGATGATCGCATTGTTCGGCTTCTCCCACGATCGAGGGACCGATGCGTTGACGAGTACCACGCGTTCATAGTCGGCAAGAGGTTCGAGAGTGTTGCGCAGTATCTCCTCGGTCAAGACCCCATTCGTGGCCAGATGCAGGACGACGATGTTGGCGAGGTTGTCGCGTCGGTCGAGCTTCTTCACCCGCCCCGTGAACGCTCCCGGCATCCTCGAGACTTCGGCATCCACCTTCGCTCCCGGGATCGCGGCTGTGATGGTTTTGCGTGCTCCCAGCACGACGGAATCTCCGAGCACGCTCACCGAGCCGTTCTCGGCTCGAATCTCCTCAATAGGTCGCTCAACGACCGGCAACACCTCGGGTGAATCGGCGGTCCCCATCGTGTCCGCGACTATCGGTTCTCCGGCCTCGGGGGCGTCGTCGATCGACACGACCTCCGGTCCGCCGTCGGCGATTCCCATGGCCTCGGCAACGTCCGCGGGAATCGCATCGCGACCCTCTCCGGGAGTGACGATCAAGGCGATCGCGACGACCGCGGCCACGATCGCGGTTAGCGTTGCAGCCGCCAGGGTGACGATCTGCTGAATTCCACGATTCGCTCCGGAGCGAACGGCGTGCCACGCGCTCCCCAGGGCGCCCCTCCTGATCGGCATCTCCACGAGCTGATAACTGATCTCGGCTATCGCCAGCGTCACGGCTATGCGAACAACGAATGCCACGGGTTCGCTCCACGGCACATCGATCCCTGGTCGGGTCACCATGAAGATCGGCCAGTGCCATAGGTAGATGCCGTAGGAGCGGCGCCCCAGATAGCGCAGCACACCGACTCCGAGGAGTGCACCAAGGGGTGAGGCCGGGTGGGTGGCCGCTGCGATCAGGACGGCCGTGAAGATGGACAAGGCCAGGAAGCCTCCCCGGTACAGCCACGGTGTGAATTCACCGACGAACAGGTAGAAGCCGGCGATCGTCGCGATCATCGCGATGCCTATTCCCGTGACCAAGGCTTGCGCCGATCGCGGAATCGTGGTGCTGAGTCGACCCGGTCGCCAGATCGTGGCCAGTGCTGCTCCGACGAGCAGCCCCATGATGTGGGAGTCGGTGCCGAAGTAGGCGCGACTGGGGTCGGCGTCCAGTGGATAGCCGCCGCGAATGGCCAGGTATGCCATCCATGCGGTCGACAAAAGTGCGATCACGATCGCAACGCGTCTCACCAGTGGTCTGCCGCCTCGGCGCACGAGGACGAGCGCGACCGCGGGCCAGATCAGATAGAACTGCTCCTCCACCGAGAGCGACCACAAGTGCTTGAGCAGTGGCGGCCGACCCATGGATTCGAAATAGGACTGATCGACGACGATGTACCACCAGTTATTGAGGTACAGAAGGGTGGCGAGGGCGTCCTCGCGGAATGCACTGAGCGCGTCCCGATAGAACAGCAGCACGGCGATGCCGACTGCGATGAGCATGATGAAGACCGCCGGCAGTAGGCGCCGGGCGCGCCGGATGTAGAAACGGCGAAAGTCCACGCGTCCCGAACGGTCGTACTCCTCGAGGATCAAGGACGTGATCAGGAAGCCACTGAGGACGAAGAAGACATCGACCCCCAGGAATCCGCCCGGGACCCAGTCCACGCCGGAGTGGTAGAGCAGTACCCCGATGATGGCCAGCGCTCGCAGACCGTCGAGCCCGGGCAGGTAGCCCATCTCGCCCGCGCTTCTGCCTCGATCGAGATTCCAGGGCATGCGAGCATCGACCGGGGAGCTTTCGGTCGGCGCGCTCACCGGTTCATGCTAGGTGAATGCAGGTGGACGAGGGGTTATCAGGAATCGCGAAACAGGTTAAGTCGATCCGCGACTTTCGCCCGAAGGGTGGGATCGGTTATCCCCATTCCTTCTGCGGGCGCCAGGCACAAAACCGCGACCTTGCCTTGATGCATATTGCGATGCACCTCCCACGCCGCTTGACCGGTCTGCTCGAGAGGTAGCACCTTGGACACGGTGGGATGGATCATTCCCTTCGCGACGAGTCTGTTCGCCTCGTAGGCCTCTCGGTAGTTTGCGAAGTGGCTACCAACGATGCGTTTGAGGTTGTTCCACAGGTATCGGTTGTCGTACTCGTGCATGAATCCCGAAGTGGAGGCGCAGGTGACGATGGTGCCGCCTTTGCGGGTGACGTAGACGCTGGCGCCGAACGTCTCGCGCCCAGGGTGCTCGAAGACTATGTCGACGTCGTCACCACCGGTGAGCTCTCGTATCTTCTTGCCGAAACGCTGCCACTCCTTCGGATCCTGCGTGGTCTGGTCTTTCCAGAATCGATAGCCCTCGGCGGATCGGTCGATCACTAAATCAGCGCCCATGGAACGGACGATGTTCGCCTTCTGCTCGCTGGACACAACGCACACGGGAATCGCGCCGCCGTTGAGTGCGAGTTGGGTCGCATAGGAACCGAGTCCACCGGAAGCTCCCCAAATCAATACGACGTCGCCTTGTTTCATCGCACCACCGTTGTGAGAAACGAGTTGCCGGTAGGCCGTGGAGTTCACCAACCCCGGGGCTGCTGCCTCCTCCCATGAGAGGTGCTCGGGCTTGGGCAGGAGTTGATTGGCCTTGACGACCGCGAGTTGGGCGAGGCCGCCGAAATTGGTCTCGTATCCCCAGATTCGCTGATCGGGATCCAGCATGGTGTCGTCGTGGCCCAGCGGGGATTCGAGCTCCACGGACAGGCAGTGCGCGACGACCCGATCACCGGGCTTCCACGAATGGACTCCCGGTCCGGTGCGCAGCACCACACCCGAGGCATCCGACCCGATGACGTGGTAATCGAGTGCGTGACGCTGCGCGTCGGGATTGGTTCTTGCGTATCTGTCCAGGTGGCCGAAGGCCGATATGGGTTCGAAGATCGACGACCAGACGGTGTTGTAGTTCATGCTGGAGGCCATGACGGCGATGAGTGCCTCTCCGGGCGCCAACTCGGGCGTGGGAACCGTCTCGATGTGAATCGATTCGCGTGGATCCTTATCTGCAGACGATCGCCCGTCGAACATCCGCTCATCCGCGCGGTGGAGTGTGGCTGCTCGATAGTCGTGAGGAATCGGTACCGCACCGATCGAGGAATCCCGTGCTTCGATCGCTTGGACGAGCTGGTCGAAAGCGGCGGTCATTCGCTCATTCAACCGAAGCTAGGAAGCGAGCGGAAGCAAACCGGTATTCCAGGCCGCGATCAGTCCTACGACTCCAACCGTTGCGGCCAGCACCGTGCGGCGTGCGCGCCGCCACGCCCACACAGACACGACGGCGACGGCTGCGCCGAGCAGAGCCCACGACCAGGGAGAACCTCCCGACAAGGCGCTCGGAATCGCGCTCAGGTCGGGCAGGGGTGGCACCGCGATGGGCCAATCGATAGGAACATCGAAGGGTAGCTGGGGAAGCATGCTCCGATTGTGGGGGAGGACCGTGCTGGTTCGTGGGCGACGCGCCCGCTAGTGGCCTCTGGCTTGGTGGTGTTCCGTGTGTTGAACGAGCTCGATGAGCACCCCACCTGTGTCCTTCGGATGGGTGAAATTGATCAAGGAACCGCCCGTTCCGACCCGCGGCTCGTCGTACAGCAATCGCACGCCGGCCGACCGCAGGTGCGCGCTCACCTCGTCTATGTCGGTCACGGTGTACGCCATCTGCTGGATCCCAGGACCGTTGCGATCCAAGAACCGCCCGATGGGGGAGTCCGATGACAACGGGGCGAGCAACTGGATGTACGTCCCCGACTGCCCCACCTCGAGCATGGCCTCGCGAACACCTTGTTCCTCGTTCACTTCTTCGTGGGCCACGGCCATGCCGAATGCGCGTGCGTAGAAGTCGATGGCCTGATCAAGATCGGAAACGGCGATTCCCACGTGATCGATGCGCGACACCCACGGCTTCACGGCAACTATGGTGTCACCCGATGACGGTGCGACGCCGAGCGGGTGCACCGATGACAGGAGACGGTGATCGCATGAGCTTTCACAACGGGTCGGGGCTCCTCGAGGTTTGTGCTGCATGATGGATCACGCTCGTGAACCGGGAGTCGACGCTCTGGTTGAGGGTGTTCGGGCACGGAGAGTGCGAGACGTCGCGCGTGCCATCACGATGGTGGAGAACCGGAGTGCGGCCGGACGCGATCTCATGGACGCGCTCGCCGCTCAGGAGACGGCCGCGCGGCGTGGGCGCACCATCGGTTTGACGGGCGCACCGGGAGTCGGCAAGTCCACGATGACAGCTGCACTGATCGCCGCCTACCGTGAGTCGGGTCTTTCTGTGGGTGTGTTGGCCGTCGATCCTTCGTCGCCCTTCTCTGGCGGCGCACTCCTTGGGGATCGCATTCGAATGCAATCCCATTCCGGCGATCCGGACGTCTTCATTCGATCTATGGCCTCCCGTGGTCACCTTGGTGGCTTGGCCGCCACCGCTGGACAAGTCCTGCGTGTCTACGACGCCGCCGGTTTCGATGTTGTGCTGATCGAAACGGTCGGAGTCGGCCAATCGGAGGTCGAGATCGCTGCGGCGGCCGACACCACGGTCGTGCTCGTCGCCCCGGGCATGGGTGACGGGATTCAAGCCGCCAAGGCCGGCATCTTGGAGATTGGCGACGTGTTCGTCGTCAACAAGGCCGATCGGGAGGGAGCTCAGACGACCGCTCGCGACCTGCGCCAGATGATCGCGTTGGCGACGGATGATGGCGATGACGTCTGGAAGCCGCTGGTCGCCCTATCCGTGGCCAGTACAGGGGAAGGCGTACCGGACGTAGTCGCGGCAATCGACGCGCACTACTCCTGGGCGCGCGATCACGGTGAACTCGAACGGCGCCGGATCAAGCGGGCACGTGAGGAGATCATGTCGGATCTCACGGGCATGGTGCGGGCGATCGCGAACCAGGGACCATCGGCGGGGGAGATGGATCAGGCCGCGACAAGCGTTGCTCAGGGTCATCTGACGGTGCACGCCGCCGCTGAACGGGTATGGCGGGTCTTGCGTGATCCAGACGTGGTTTAGCGGCGACGCCAGGCGTCTGGTTCGTCCAAGTAGGCGCGTACCCGTTCGGGAAGTGTCCCCGATCTGACATCGTCGATGGTCGTGTGTTCGAGCACGTCGCGCATCGCCGAGCGCAGAGCCACCCACACCTCGCGTAGGTGATCGGCGCCCCCTGCGTAGTGGACGTCCTCGGGACGAAGATCGCGAACGGCTGCGAGCGGCCCGTCCAGGGCGCGGACGATATCGGCGATGGTGATCGTGGATGGGTCCTTGTCCAGCCGGTACCCACCCTCGGCGCCCCGTTGGCTCGCCACGAGTCCGGCTTGACGCAGGTGCCGAAGGATCCCCTCGAGGAACTTCGCGGGAATGCCTTGGGCCGCCGCAAGCTCCTCGCCTTTGGTGAGGTGGTGCGGGTCGAGTCTCCACGCGGCTGCTAGTTCGACCATGGCGCGAGTGCCGTAATCGACGCGGGCAGACACATGCATGACCCCATTCTGACGGGAACTTGTGTCGGGAGCGGACGGCGGGAGTGGGCCTGAGTCGGCGCTCGAGGGGTGCGCCAGAATGGGGGCGTGAGCAAGCCGAACTTCGCGGGGGCAGTCGACCTGGGCGCGCTGGCAGCCCAGAAGGAACAACGGCGCAAGACCGAAGCGGCGCTGGCCGGCGCACCGGACGGGGTGATCGTCGACGTCACCACGTCGACATTCCAGGCGGAGGTCCTCGACCGCTCGATGACCGTGCCGGTGATTGTCGACCTATGGGCGACATGGTGCGGTCCGTGCAAACAGTTGTCACCCGTTCTCGAGCGTCTCGCGGCCGAGTACGGCGGTCGCTTGGTGCTCGCGAAGGTCGACGTGGATGCCGAACAGCAGATCGCCGCAGCCTTCCAGGTGCAATCGATCCCGTCGGTCTTCGCGGTGCTCGCAGGACAGGTCATTCCGTTGTTCCAAGGAGCGTTACCGGAGCAACAGATACGGCCGGCCTTGGACAAGCTCCTCGAGGTGGCAGCCAGTCAGGGCATTAACGGAAACGTGCAAGGTGACGTCGAGGCCACTGAGCCAGTCGAGGAACCCGCGGGCGATCCACGATTCGACGCCGCTGCCCAAGCCATCGAATCCGGAGATTGGGTCGCGGCACGTCAGGCGTACGCGCGCATTCTCGACGAGACTCCGTCGGACGCCGACGCGGTGGCTGGATTGGCGATGGTGGACCTATTCGAACGGACCGAGGGCGTCGATCACGCGAGCGCCTTGGATGCGGCAGCCTCGATGACAGGTGATGTGGCGGTCCAGTTGACGGCTGCGGACGTCGAGGCTCTGAGCGGCGACTGGGCCGGGTGTTTTGCTCGTCTGGTGGCCCTCATTCGGGTGACCTCCGGCGATGAGAGGGACCTGGTACGCAACCGGCTGGTCGAACTGTTTACCTTGGCCGGCGATGACCCGGCCGTGGGTCCGGCGCGCGTCGCACTCGCCAACGCGCTCTTCTAACTTCTAGATCGAGGGTCGATCGGCGAAGAAATAGCAGGCTGACAGAGGTGGGACGTGGATCGCGGCGCTCGCCGGCCTGCCGTTCCACGGTTCGGGCTCAGCGTGGACGATCCCAAGATTCCCGACGCCGGATCCCCCGTAACCGGGCGCATCTGTGTTGAGGATCTCCCGCCACTGCCCGTCCCACGGCAGTCCGAAACGTGCTTCGGCGCGTGCCACGGGCGCAAGGTTGACGATCACGGCTACACAGTTCCCTGCGTTGTCTCGGCGCAGGAAACTGAAGGTGTTGGTTTCTGCTGCCCCGGCATCGATCCATTCGAAGCCTGTGGCTTCATGGTCGCGCTCCCATAGGGCGGGGTATTGGCGGTAGACGCGATTGAGATCACAGACGGTGCGCCACACTCCCTCGTGTTCGGCGAACTGCAGCAGCCACCAGTCCAAACCGCGTTCGCTGGACCACTCATCCGACTGCGCGAATTCCCCACCCATGAAGAGCAACTTCTTTCCGGGGTGTGCCCACATGAACCCGAGGTACGCGCGAAGGTTGGCCAGGGCTTGCCAACGGTCTCCCGGCATTCTCGCGATGAGTGATCCCTTGCCATGAACCACTTCATCGTGAGACAGGGGAAGGATGAAGCGCTCCGAGTACGCGTACATCATCGAGAAGGTCATATCGTTGTGGTGGAAAGAGCGATGGATCGGATCCCGCTTCATGTAGTCCAGCGAATCGTGCATCCATCCCATGTTCCACTTGAATCCGAATCCCAGGCCACCTGCGTATGTCGGAGTCGTGACACCCGGCCACGCCGTCGATTCTTCTGCGATGGTGACGGCACCCGGCACGCGCTTGTAGACCGTGGCGTTCATCTCCTGCAGGAAACGGACAGCATCGAGGTTCTCCCGTCCCCCGAACTCGTTCGGTGACCACTGTCCTGCCCCGCGCGAGTAGTCCAGGTAGAGCATCGACGCCACGGCATCGACGCGCAGCCCATCAATGTGGAACTCCTCCAACCAATAGACGGCGTTGCTCACGAGGAAGTTGCGCACTTCACGTCGCCCGAAATCGAAGACGTACGTGCCCCAATCGGGGTGTTCGCCCCGCTGAGGATCTGGGTGCTCGTACAGGCATGTCCCGTCGAAGCGCGCCAAAGCCCAGTCGTCCTTCGGAAAATGGGCCGGAACCCAGTCGATGATCACTCCGATGCCGGCCTGGTGGAGCCGGTCGACGAGGTAGCGAAAGTCATCCGGGTTCCCGAGTCGGGACGTGGGCGCGAAGTACCCGGACACCTGGTAGCCCCACGACGGCCCGTAGGGGTGTTCCGAGATCGGAAGAAGCTCGACGTGAGTGAAGCCGGATTCGGTCACGTAGTCGACGAGTTGTTCCGCGAGGTCGCGGTAGGACAAGCCCGGTCGCCACGATGCGAGGTGAACCTCGTAGATGGACATCGGTCCGTCGTGCGGGTCCGTGCCGGCGCGTCGTGACAGCCACGCTTCGTCGGACCAGGTGTAGCGGCTTTCGAAGACGATGGAAGCGTTGGCGGGCGGTTCCTCGGCGAACGATGCGACCGGGTCCGCCTTGGTGCGCCAGATGCCGTCACGGCCGAGGATCTGGAACTTGTAGCGAGCACCCGATTCGACGCTGGGCACGAACAGTTCCCAGACGCCGCTTCCTCCAAGGGATCGCATGGGGTGCGCCGAGCCGTCCCAGAAGTTGAAGTCACCGATTACCCGGACGCCCAGGGCATTCGGCGCCCAGACCGCGAAGGAGGTTCCGCACACGGGGCCGAAGGCGCTGTCGAAACGCCGAACGTGGGCGCCTAGGTGGTGCCACATCTCCTCGTGGCGCCCTTCGGCGATGAGATGTAGATCGACGTCGCCGAGGAACGGCCAGTAGTGGTAGGGATCGTCGGCGGGAATCGGATCTGCGTCGTATTGCACGTCGATGCGGTAGTCGGGAATCGTGGCGCTGGGGATAACGCACAACCACACGCCGGAGGCTTCGTGATCCATCGGAATCCGCGCATCCGGCAGCACCAAGGTGACGGCGCGCGCATGTGGCCGCAAGACACGGATCGTGGTGGATTCCTCGAACGGATGCGCTCCCAGGATGGAGTGCGGATCATGATGGGCACCGTCGACGAGGCGCTCCATGTCCGAACGCGATACCGGCGCGGCTCTCATCTCTTGGGTACCGTGACTGAAACCACGTGTGCGACGTTTTCCCACGGACGCAGATGTACGTAGGTCTCGCCCGACCACGTCCACGTCCGCTGCGTGATCAGATCGGTCGCGATGAAGCGCTCGTGTGGATCCATGCCCAAGCTCGCCAGGTCCCACCACACCGAACTCGCATGCTCCCGATGGGGATCTACGAGGCAGACCACCAGGATGACATCGTCACCCACGCGTTTGCTGAACGCGATGATGTCGTCGTTGTCCGTGTGATGGAAGCGCAGAGATCGAAGATCTTGCAGAGCGGGATGCTCGCGACGGATGGTGTTCAGCAAAGTCAGGTATGGAGCCAAGGTCCTGCCTTGACGTGCAGCCAAAGCCCAATCTCGAGGTCGATACTGGTATTTCTCCGAGTCGAGATACTCCTCGCTGCCGGGTTTGACTGCAACGTGTTCGTACAGCTCGAATCCGCTGTAGATGCCGTACGTGGGTGACAGTGTCGCTGCGAGCGTGGCTCGGATCGCGAAAGCGGCAGGCCCTCCATGTTGCAGATACTCGTGCAAGATGTCGGGAGTGTTTGCGAAGAGATTAGGCCTCATGTAGGCCGAGGCAGGACCCGCCAGCTCGGTGAGGTAGTCGACGAGCTCGTGTTTGTTGTTGCGCCAGGTGAAGTAGGTGTAGCTCTGCTGGAAGCCGACCTCCGCCAGGGCCTTCATCATCGGTGGTTTGGTGAACGCCTCAGCCAGGAACAGGACGTCGGGATCGGTCGCATTGATGGAGGAGATCAGCCGATCCCACAGCCACAGGGGCTTCGTGTGGGGGTTATCGACACGGAATATGCGCACGCCATGACCCATCCAGTGGCGCACGATTCTCTCCACCTCGGCGTAGATCCCCTCGGGGTCTGAGTCGAAGTACAGGGGATAGATGTCCTGGTACTTCTTCGGTGGGTTTTCCGCGTAGGCGATCGATCCGTCGTGGCGCTTCATGAACCACTCGGGATGCTCACCGACCCACGGATGATCAGGTGAGGCCTGCAGTGCGAGATCGAGTGCGACCTCCATGCCCAGTGCTCGAGCCGATGCTACGAAGGCGTCGAAGTCCTCGAGTGTTCCCAACGCCGGGTGGATCGCGTCATGACCCCCCTCGTTCGATCCGATCGCCCACGGTGATCCCGGATCCGATGGACTGGGCTGCAGGGAGTTGTTCCTGCCCTTGCGGTGCGCTGAACCGATGGGGTGAATCGGTGGGAGATAGACGACGTCGAACCCCATGTCGGCGATGGCGGGTAGGCGCAGCATCGCGGTCCGAAAGGTGCCGGACGCGGCAGGTTCCAGTGTTGCGCCCTCACTGCGAGGAAAGAACTCGTACCACGAGCCGACGAGTGCGCGCCGACGTTGGACCAACAGCGGCCACGGCCCATTTTCCGACTCATCGTGCTTCAGTGGGTTCTCGCTCATCACGCGCCCGACATCAGCGGTGGTCGCGGCACTGAAGCGCACCTGTGCAGGAAGGCGCGGATCCCTCATCGCTTTGATCGCAGACGCGAGGACGCCGAGAGAATCGTCCCGTCCCGGAGTCAGGCTCTGGGAGGCTTGCTCCAGTAGCCATGCCCCCTCGGCCAACTCGAAATCGACGTCCAGGCCTTCGGGGATCTTGATGCTCGCGCGTTCGAGCCAGTGCTGCCAGGGATCGGACCAGGCGTGGATGGTGAAGGTCCACATCCCGGGCTGGTCTACACGTACCCACGCCTCCCACCGATCCACCGACTCACCCGATGCGCTCATCGGAACGGTCGTGGCGACGTCTCCCGTTGGTGCGTTCACGGTCACTGCAACCGACAGGGGAGCGTGCCCGTCACGGAAGACGGTGGCTCTGATGGGTAGCGTCTCGCCATCTGCCGCTGCCGCGGGTCGAGTACCGCAGTGAACCTGGGGCCAGACGTCGACAATCGGAATACGTGAGGTGAGGCCGTCCGCCGGGATTCCGCGTTCGCGCGTGAGCGGAGGTCGTGCGGGCCGCTTGGGCATATCACGACTGTAGTGCGCGGGTGCGGCAGGTGAGCCCACTACGGTGGCGGCCGTGAAGGCGATTCGACGGTTCACAGTGCGAGCGGTTCTGCCCGATTCACTCGCCGGGCTCGAGGAATTGGCCATGAATCTGCGGTGGTCGTGGCATCCGGAGACCACCGACCTGTTCGCAGCGATCGATCCCGGACTGTGGCGTGATTGCGGCGCTGATCCGATTCGACTGCTCGGATCCTTGTCGGCTGAGCGCTTGGCCGAGTTGGCGACCGACGCTGAGTTCATCGCCCGAGTCGCCCACAACGTCGACGAACTGCACTCGTATCTCCAGGTACCGCTGTGGTTCCAGCGTTGGTCGGCCGAAACCGCGCAGGCGACCGACCTGAACGGCGTCGCGTACTTCTCGCCGGAATACGGTGTCGCGCCCGTACTCCCGCAGTACTCCGGCGGCTTGGGAATCTTGGCCGGTGATCATCTGAAAGCGGCGAGCGACCTCGGCGTGCCGATCATCGGCATTGGCTTGTACTACCGATCGGGGTACTTCCGACAAAGCCTGACCCGCGATGGCTGGCAGCAGGAGCGGTATCCGGTGTGCGATCCGGATGCGGCGCCCATGACGCTCGTTCGTGAGCAGTCGGGTGTGCCGGCACGCGTCTTCCTCGGCTTGCCGGGCGATCGGACCCTCGCCGCTCGGATGTGGCTGGTTCGCGTCGGCCGGGTGCCGCTATTGCTGTTGGATTCCGGCGTCGAAGAAAACACCCCCGCAGAGCGCGAGATCACCGATCGGCTCTATGGAGGAGGGGGTGAGTATCGCCTTCAGCAGGAAATGCTGCTGGGCATCGGCGGTGTTCGAGCGCTTCGTACCTACTGCCGAATCGCCGGTGTGCGAGCGCCGAACGTCTTCCACACGAACGAGGGACATGCGGGTTTTCTGGGCCTGGAGCGCATCCGCGAACTCATGCTGGAGAATTCGTCGCTGGATTTCGACGCCGCACTCGAGGCAACGCGTTCTGGCACGGTGTTCACGACTCATACGCCGGTGCCTGCGGGGATTGATCGATTTCCGATGGCCCTCATCGAGCAGTACTTCGGGGGCGATAACGCCGTTCCCGGGCTCCCGGTGGAGCGGATCATGCCGTTGGGGTCGGAGGACTTCCCAGGGGGAGACCCGGGGGTCTTCAACATGGCGGTCATGGGCCTGCGCCTGGCGGGCCGGGCCAACGGCGTCAGCCAGTTGCACGGTGAGGTCTCCCGCGGGATGTTCTCCGGTCTGTGGCCGGGATTCGACACGTCCGAGGTTCCGATCACGTCGATCACCAACGGAGTCCATGCCCCGACGTGGGTGGCACGGGAAGTCATGGACTTAGCGCGGGACACGATGGGCGAGGAACTGCTCCAGCAGGCTCGCGGCTGGGAACTCATCGGAGGTGTCGACGACGAGCGCATGTGGTCGACGAAACGGCAGTTGCGCGAGAAACTCGTGTCGATGGCGCGCAGTCGCCTGAGGGAGTCGTGGCTCGCACGGGGCTCGGCACCGGCGGAACTGGGTTGGATCGACGGGGTGCTCGATCCGGATGTGCTGACCATCGGCTTCGCCCGGCGCGTTCCCTCGTACAAGCGGCTCACCTTGATGCTTCGCGATCAGGACCGATTGCGGAAGTTGTTGCTCGACGAATCCCAGCCCGTGCAGTTGGTGATCGCGGGTAAAGCGCACCCGGCAGACGATGGTGGCAAGGCGCTCATCCAGGAATTGGTGCGGTTCACCGATCGCGAGGATGTGCGCCATCGAATCGTCTTCCTGCCCGACTACGACATGGCGATGGCGGAGACTCTCTATCCGGGGTGTGACGTCTGGCTGAACAATCCGATCCGACCACTCGAAGCCAGTGGCACGTCCGGCATGAAGGCCGCGCTCAACGGTGCGCTCAACCTGTCGATCCTCGATGGCTGGTGGGATGAGTGGTTCGATGGTGAGAACGGCTGGGCCATCCCTTCCGCGGATGGCATCGACGACCCGGATCGTCGCGATGACGTAGAAGCTGCAGCGCTCTATGACCTCGTCGCTCATGCGGTTGCCCCGACCTTCTATGACCGTGACGAACGCGGAATCCCCATCAGGTGGTTGGCGATGGTCCGGCATACCCTTCAGTCCCTGGGTCCGAAGGTTCTTGCTACCCGCATGGTGCGCGAGTACGTGACCCGCCTGTACGTGCCGGCATCAGAATCGAGCGCTTCGTTGTCCATGGATGACAACGCGCTGGCTGTCGCACTGGCCGACTGGAAGCAGCGTGTTGTGAAGGCCTGGCCGAGCATTCGAGTCGATCATGTCGAAACGGAAGGTCTAGCCGACGTGGTGACGGCCGGATCGACTGTTGACGTGCGTGCCTTCATCTCGCTGGGAGAGCTGTCGCCTGCTGATGTTCTCGTCCAGGTGCTCTTCGGAGGAGTCGATGCCGATGACAGACTCCGCGACCCGCTAACCGAGCAGATGACGCCAATCGAGCAGTACGAGCAGAACAAATGGAAGTTCCAGGCGTCCATCACCTGCGATCACAACGGTCCCTTCGGGTACACGGTGCGCGTGCTCCCGAATCACGAAGGCATGATCACGCCGGTGGAACTCGGATTGCAGGCACTTCCGGCGACGTCGATAGGCCTGACGGAGGGAACTCTCCGCTAGTCCACGGTGATGTGCGGCCTCAGCGAATCGGCTTACCGTCGGGCCCGCGCTTGATGGGTTTTCCGCCTCGGGTCACCATCGGGGGTGGGAGGCGAAGTCTCCTCAGTTGCAGGGCCCGCATCACGGCATAGAGCTTCAATCCGCGTCGCTCGCTCTTCTCGGGGAATTGCTTCTTGGCGCGTGAGTTCAGTTGAATGAGGAGGATCGTCGTGTCGATGACGATCAACGCCGTGACTGCGAAGAAGGCCAAGGAAACGAAGGACTGTAGGGCTGGATTCTGCACGAAGCCAAGAAGTAGGACGGCGATCGCTATGAAGATGAAGTACTCAGCGACGGTGATTCGAGCATCGACGAAGTCCCGCACGAAGCGCTTGTTGGCGCCTCGGTCTCGCGCCGGCATGTATCTCTCGTCGCCCATCATCATGCCTGCGCGCTGCCGCGCACGTGCCTCGCGCTCGGCCTCGCGCGATGCCTTCTTGCCCCCCTTCGTCGCCCGGCCACGGGTCGAGGCGCGAAGCCCCTGTTTGCGTGCCGCCTCTGCTTCCTTACGTGATGGCGTGGCGCGCCCCTTGGGAGCGCGCGGATCCTCCGCGGGCGTGTCGGCACTGGGTTCGGTGGGCGTGGAAGAGGACCGCTTGAACTTGGAAAAACCTGCCATGGTCCAGCCAGCCTAACGGCCCACCCTGGGGGGCGTGGCCGCCCTGGCAGCCTTAGAGTGGAAGGGACCATCGTCGAGGTAGGGGCACCGGGAACGTCCGCCCCCGACCGGCGGACATGCGCGAAAGGGAATGCCCATGGGCCTGTGGCAGCGCTTCACCATGATCTTCAAGTCGAAGGCGAACAAGGCGCTTGATCGCGCTGAGGATCCTCGCGAGACCCTCGACTACTCCTACGAGAAGCAACTCGAACTGCTCCAGAAGGTTCGGCGGGGGGTTGCCGATGTTGCGACCAGCCGCAAGCGTCTTGAGTTGCAGCTACAGAGCCTGGCGCAAAAGGAGGGCAAGCTCGAGGAGCAGGCCCGTGCCGCCCTCGCACAAGGTCGTGAGGACCTGGCACGTGAGGCTTTGACTCGTCGCAGCGGCTTGCACCAGCAGATCGCGGACCTTCAAGTGCAGTTGGCGCAGTTGCAGGAGCAGGAGGAGAAACTCACGACAGCCGCCCAGCAGTTGCAGACGAAGGTCGAGTCCTTTCGGACTCGTAAGGAGACCATCAAAGCCAGTTACTCCGCAGCCGAGGCGACGACCAAGATCAACGAGGCATTCGCGGGCATTTCGAACGAACTTGGCGACGTGGGTCTGGCCGTGCAGCGCGCAGAGGACAAGACCGCCCAGATGCAGGCCCGTGCCGGTGCGATCGATGAACTGATGGCTTCGGGTGCCCTCGAGGATCCGATGGGCATGGGTAAGGACTCCATCACCGCCGAACTCGAGCAGATGGCAAGCCAGTCGGAGGTTGAATCAACGCTGGCCAGGCTGAAGAACGAATTAGGTTCCTCACAACCCAAGCCGCAGATTGAGCAGTAGTCCGTAACGGCTTCAAGGAAGGGAGCGGCGTCTTCGTGGCTCGCACGAGGTACGGCACGGACCGAGGCCTGACGGCCCGGATGTTTGGCACCCTTTTCGGCCTCGGCCTGATGTATGTGCTCTTGGCCGGAGTGCTCCTGGCCCTGGGGTTCAACGCGGTCTTCGTCCTGGGCATTAGCGCTGCGTTGCTCTTCGGACAGTGGTGGTTCTCCGACTCCTTGTCCATGAGAGCCATGCATGCGGTCGAGGTGACTCCCGAGCAAGCTCCGCAGTTGCACGCGATCGTCGACCGTCTGTGCGCCATGGCCGACATGCCCAAACCACGGGTGGGCATCGCCGACAACGACGCACCCAACGCGTTCGCGACCGGGCGATCACCCAATCGATCCGTGGTGGTCGTGACCACTGGTTTGTTGCGGCGCCTCGACCGCGATGAGCTCGAGGGTGTGCTGGCCCACGAGCTTTCGCACGTGGCCCACCGTGACGTCACGGTGATGACGGTTGCCTCGTTCACGGCGATCCTCGCAGGGTTCATGGTCCGCTCGGCGATGTGGGGTTCGATGATGCGCGATCGTCGCGATCAGAACTCGGCATTGATCTTCATCGCCGTGATGGTGGTCAGTGTCCTGGTGTACTTCATTTCGTATCTGTTGATCAATGCCCTCTCTCGGTATCGCGAACTCGGCGCGGATAGGGGAGCCGCACTCCTCACGGGTAAGCCGACTGCGTTGGCGAATGCGCTGACGAAGATCACCGGTGACATGGCCACCATCCCCACCCAGGACATTCGCCAGATGGAGGCCGTGAGTGCCTTCGCCTTCGCGCCGGCGGTTGCCGGTAAGCGTGAGTTCACCCTCGAGCAGTGGTTTTCCACCCATCCTCCGCTCGAGAAGCGGTTGGCCCAACTCGCGAAGATCGCAGGGGAGCTGGGTCAACGCTGATGGGATTCATGGATGCGGTGCTCGGGCGCCGTAAGCCTGCGCGGCCGAATCTGGACTCACTGTTCGCGCTTCCATCTGCCGCCATCACGGTGCAAGCCGCCTTGGACTTCGTGCCGACGGGTCGCGCCTCGGTCGCATTCAGGGCTCCGGAAGGGCGGGCGTTCGCCGATGTCGAGTCCGAGGTTCGGGCCCTGCTGGACGCCGACGGCGGACCGCCGGTTGCGGTCGAACAGGACGGGTTCGGCTTCGACTGGGTGGTGATCAGGACCGACCCGGTGGACGTCGCCACGGCGGTCACCGACGCGCATGCGGTCAACGTGTCTCTCGTCGACGCGGGCTTCGGGCCGCAGCTGCTGTGCTCGCTGGTCTCCTTCGAAGGCCCCGATTCGCGCTCTCTCGCACTTGTCTACCTGTTCAAGGCCGGCACCTTCTACCCGTTTGCGCCGATGCCCGGAGGTACCGAACAGCGCGATAACGTCCTGGAGATGCAGGTGCGCGATCTACTGACCGGTGAGCTACCGATGGAAAAGGACCTCAGCCGGTGGTTCGCCGTGTGGAACGCGCCGGGACTCTAGTCGCGCGCCGGTGAGGGTCCCGGCAGAGCGAGCATGCGGTCGAGTGCGACCTTCGCCCAGTGTTGGGTCTGGGGATCGACCACTATCTGATTGACGACGTTGCCGGCAACGAGATTCTCGAGCGTCCAGACCAGGTGCGGCAGGTCGATTCGATTCATCGTGGAGCAAAAGCACACGGTCTTGTCGAGGTAGACGATCTCCTTGTCCGGGTGCTGGAGGGCCAGGCGCTTCACCAAGTTCAACTCCGTACCGACGGCGAACTTCGAACCGGGGGGTGCGCTCTCGATGGCGGCGATGATCTTCTCGGTCGACCCGACCTGATCCGCCTTCTCGACCACGGAGTAGTCGCACTCGGGGTGGACGATCACGGTGACGCCAGGAACCCGTTCGCGAACATCGTCGACGCACGCCGCAGTGAATCGACCGTGGACCGAGCAGTGTCCTCGCCACAGAAGCACTTTCGCGTCACGGATCTGCTCGTCGCTCAGTCCTCCGTTGTCCTTGCGGGGGTCGTAGACGACGCAGTCGTCCAAACCCAAACCCAGGTCGCGCACGGCGGTGTTGCGACCAAGGTGCTGATCGGGCAGGAAGAGCACCTTCTCGCCGTTTTCGAAGGCCCACTTCATGCTGCGCTCTGCGTTACTTGACGTGCAGACCGAGCCTCCGTGCTGACCGGTGAACGACTTGATCGCGGCCGAGGAATTCATGTACGTGATCGGAATGGTCACGTCTGCAACGCCCACGCGCTCCAGATCGCGCCAGCACTGTTCGACCTGGCCTATTTCGGCCATGTCCGCCATGGAGCAGCCGGCGGCCAGGTCGGGAAGGATCACCTTCTGCTCGTCGCTGGTGAGGATGTCGGCGCTCTCGGCCATGAAGTGCACGCCGCAGAACACGATGAACTCCGCCTCGGGGCGCGCGGCTGCTTGCTGTGACAGTTTGAACGAATCGCCCGTGACGTCGGCGAATTGGATGACTTCGTCGCGCTGGTAGTGATGACCGAGGATGAACAGGCGCTCGCCCAGGGCGTCCTTGGCGACCCGTGCCCGCTCGACGAGGTCGGGATCTGAGGGGGCGGGGAGGTCGCCGGGGCACTCGACGCCACGTTCGCTCTCGGGGTCGGCCTGCTGGCCGAGCAGCAGCAGGGCCAAGGGCGTGGGCTGGGGTTCGACGAACGTGCCTGCCATGGCACGAGTGTGCCAAAGGTGGAAAGGTCCCGCAGCGGCGGCTGGCCCCCCGGTGCAGGTCGTGCGATAGTGGGAATACTCGGACCACGAGGCGTGTTGGCCCGAAAGGAAGACCAGTCGACAATGAAGAGGATCACCCGATGAGTGCAGACACGACGCAGATCTCCGATGGGATCGTCCTGACCGAGGCAGCCGCCTCCAAGGTCAAGACCCTGCTCGAGGCAGAGGGTCGTGACGATCTGACATTGCGCATCGCCGTTCAGCCGGGAGGTTGCTCGGGCTTGCGCTACCAGCTGTTCTTCGATGACCGCAGCCTCGATGGCGACGTCGTGAAGGACTTCGAAGGCGTCGGCGTAGTCACCGACCGCATGAGCGCGCCGTATCTGAGTGGGGCGACCATCGATTTCGTGGACACCATCGAGAAGCAGGGCTTCACGATCGACAACCCCAATGCAACCGGCTCATGCGCCTGCGGGGACTCCTTCCACTAGAGCGTTCACAGGTGGATTTTAGTTGAAAGTTGTACTAAACTAGGGTCCATGTGGAGCACGACCTCTCCCGCGGCGGCATTCGTCGAGGCCGAAGGCGACCTTCGCCGTCGTGACAGCGAGCGGAGGGAATGGGGTTCGGCGGACGGCGCCTTTCCAGCCCTGTACCTAAGCCACGGCGCCCCACCGCTGTTCGACGACGCCGAGTGGGTCGAGGCCCTGGCGGAGTGGGCGGATGCCCTGCCACGGCCCCGCGGCATCGTGATCGTCAGTGCCCATTGGGAGAGCGCCCCGGTGGCGCTGTCGGCCCCCGGGGACGCGGTGCCGCTTGTCTACGACTTCGGTGGATTCGATCCGTTCTACTCCACGATGAGGTACCCGACGCCGGATTCGGCGTGGCTGTCCGACCGGGTTCGTGCCCTCCTGCCAACGACCGAACCCGTAGTGACGAGCACGCGGCGAGGGCTCGACCATGGCGCTTGGGTCCCCTTGAAGGTGATGTATCCGAACGCCGATATTCCTGTCGTCCAAATGAGCCTGCCCTCGCATGATCCTCAGCGCTTGCTCGCAATCGGGCAACGGCTACGCGCCATGCGTGACGAGGGCATCGCCGTCATCGGCTCTGGGTTTTGGACCCATGGTCTTCCCTTCCTCGGCTCCGACAACATCGTCTCTGGAGTGGTCCCCACCTGGTCCTCGGACTTCGATCAGTGGGCTGCCGAAGCTCTGGCCGACGGTGACGTCGATGCGCTGAGTGATTACGCGACGAAGGCCCCGGGCATGCCGTTCGCGCACCCCACCGTCGAGCACTTCAGCCCGCTTTTCGTGACCTTGGGGGCCGCCTCGGACATCGACTCGGGTGTCAGGACCGAGATAGACGGCTACATGTGGGGTCTGTCGCGACGGTCCTTCACTGCTGCGTGATCGGCCGGCGAATCATCGGCTGCCTCGAAGGAGCTTGCCTGGATGAATCGGGACGTCGACGACCTGAGAACCGATAGGGTCGCGAGCCGTGGCCATCTTGATCACTGGATCCATCGCGACCGATCATCTGATGAGTTTCCCGGGACGATTCTCCGACTCCTTGGTTGCCGACAAGATCGACAAGGTGTCGCTGTCTTTCCTCGTCGAGGAACTCCAGATCCGCCGAGGTGGTGTGGCACCCAACATCGCCTTCGGCATGGGCTGCCTAGGCCTGAGCCCGGTGCTGGTCGGGGCCGTCGGCCCCGATTTCGCCGATTACGAGTCCTGGCTCCAACGCCATGGGGTGGATACCCGCGGGGTGCATATCTCCGACGCTCATCACACCGCTCGCTTCGTGTGCACGACGGACATCGAGCAGAACCAGATCGCGTCCTTCTATCCCGGCGCCATGTCCGAGGCTCGCAACATCGAACTCAAGCCCATCGTTGATCAAGTGGGCGGAGCCGACGTCGTTTTGATCGGTGCCAATGATCCGCAGGCGATGCTTCGTCACACCGACGAATGTCGTTTCCGTGGTTTTCCCTTCGCGGCCGACCCGTCGCAACAGCTGGCTCGCATGGACGGGGACGAGATCAAGCCGCTCATCGAGGGTGCGGAGTACTTGTTCACCAACGAGTACGAGGCAGCGCTCATCGAACAGAAGACGGGCTGGTCCGCGGCCGATCTCGCGTCGATGGTGTCGGTTCGCGTCATCACGATGGGACCGGATGGAGCCCGGATCGAACGCCGAGGCGTGGATCCCGTGCACGTGCGCGTTCCGGACGAAGAGCGCAAGGCCGATCCGACCGGCGTCGGAGACGCGTTCCGCGCGGGCTACCTCGCCGGTCAAGCATGGGGCTTGAGCGACGAGCGTTCCGCCCAGGTGGGGTCGCTGGTCGCCACGTACGTGATTGAGACCGTGGGTACACAGGAATACGAGCTCGCTCAGAAGCACTTCCTGCAGCGGCTCGCGTCGACATATGGCGAGGGCGCTGCCGCGGAGGTCGAACAGCACGTCTCGTGCCCGCGCCCCTAGCGACCGACGGAGCCGGTCCGATGGAGCGGAACATGCCTCCGGCCGTGTGGCACTTGCCCGACCCTGCCGAGGCCCTACCGGGTGAGGATCTGGTGGCCATTGGAGGTGGTCTGGACCCGGGAACGTTGGTGACGGCGTACTCGCGCGGACTTTTCCCCATGGACGTACCCGTGGGGTCGGACCTCGGTGGTGGTCACACACTCGGGTGGTGGTCTCCTGATCCGCGCGGCGTTCTTCGGCTCCGTGATCTTCGGATTTCTCGATCCCTCGCGAAGTCGGTTCGACGCTTTACCGTCACCTTCAATCAGTGCTTTGAGGAAGTGATGCGCGAGTGTGCCGATCCTGAGCGTCCGCAGGGCTGGATTACCGAGGAATTCGTCGATGCCTATCTGGCCTTGCACGGCGAGGGTTTCGCCCATTCGGTGGAGGTGTGGCTGGGCGACGAACTGGTCGGCGGGCTCTACGGCGTGGAGATTGGCGGCTTGTTCGCGGGTGAGTCGATGTTCCATCGGCTGCCTGATGCATCGAAGGTCGCGCTCGTCTACCTCGTCCAGCGGCTCGAATCCTGCGAAGGTGAGCGTCTGATTGATGTGCAGTGGTCCACGCGACACCTCGCGACTTTGGGTGTCACCGAGATCCCGCGACAGGAGTATCTGCGCGCGCTGCCGACACTGCTAGCGGAACCGGGTTGTCTGGGGGATTGACGTACTCACCCGCGCGCGATCGCAAGTGCCCGGGGCAATTGTTCGAGAAGTGCGTCGATCGTCGAGTCTGTGCAGCCGTAGGGCAGCGATAGGCGAAGGCTCGCAGGCGTGGCAATCGCCATGGCGTCGAGGACGTGGCTGGACATGCGGTTGTCGGCCGTGCACGCTGAGCCACTGGCTATGGCGACGCCGTGGGCGTCGAGGTCGGTGACGACCGCCTCGCCCACCACACCGTCGACGACCACCGTCAAGATGTGCGGAAGCCTGTCGCGTGGGTCGCCGACCGCGCGTATGCCGGTCATGTCCCGAACCGCGGTGCGAACACGATCGATCATTGCGCGATGCACATCGGCCTGCGCACGCCAATGAGGGCCGACGTACTCGGCAGCCGTTCCCGCCGCTGCTGCGGCGGCTACGTCGGGGAACCCGCCCACCCAGCCTCGGTCGGGTGCCTCCCGGGGCTGCCAACGCGTTTCGGGGCTCACGACCAAAGCGGCGGCGCCCGACGGCGCTCCCCAATCGCGGGGGCAGACCACGAGGGCGTCCCAGTCGTTGCCGACCTCGTCGTGTCCTGCGACCTGGGTGGCATCGCTGACCAGGGGCACGCGGTTGTCCCGGCACAGCCGGTGCACCTGCGCGAGCGGCTGACGCGTGCCGACTTCGGCGTTGGCGACCTGGACGCAGACGAGCGCGGCTCCCTCGGCCAGCGCGGCTCCGAGCATGTCGACGTCCAATGCCCCGGTGACCGTCACCGGCACGGTGACTACGTCGGCTCCCGCACACGACCGCGCGGCGGCCTCCACCGCCATGGATTCGGTCCCACCGACCAGGATCCGCGGGCTGGCGCCGTCGGCCCGACGGGCGGCGAAGAGGCCACCGATGCTGGCCCGCAGCAAGTCCGACGACGATGGCCCGAGGTAGGTGTCCGCAGTTCGGACTCCCAGGAAACTCGCCATGGCAGCGCGCGAAGTGTCCAGGATCAAGCCAGCGCGGCGTCCTCCGTGGTGCAAACGCGCGGGGTCCGACCAGGCCTGCTCCAGGGCCGCCGCGAAGGCCTGCTGGGCGATGGGCAGGACCGGCTGGCCCCCGACGGCATCCAGGTAGCCGGCAGGTGGGTGGGGAGCGGGAGCGGGCCAGATATCGGACGCTGCCGGGCCGTCTGCCATAGGGCAACGCTAGTGGCGCAGAACGTGGGGGAGGTCACGTGGATTTCTCTCGACGGCTGGGGGTAACTTGGGGCAAAAGGTGCGCTAGTCTCGCTGTGGATTTCCCCCGTCGACACGCACCTTCGGTGCTAGCGAGAGAGGCGTTACGTGGCGTCCATGGTTCGGCCCCGTGGTGTTGCTCGCGGATCGCGCACAACTGTCGGAGTGCTCGCTCTCGCCGCCGCCGGGGTGCTCCTGTCCGGATGCACGGCCAACGAAGCCTTCTTCTTCGATCTGCCTGAGCCTGCGTCTGCGGAAGCGCCAATCGTTCAGAATCTGTGGAACGGGGCCTGGATTGCCGCCTGGGCCGTGGGCATCGTCACGTGGGGTCTGATGATCTGGGCGGCGGTCGCCTATCGCCGACGCCATCCCAATGAGGTGCCCGAGCAGACCAAGTACAACCTCCCGATCGAGGCGCTCTACACGATCGTCCCGCTGATCATGATCCTCGGACTGTTCTGGTTCACCGCTCGCGATCAAAGCGAGATCCTCACCGTGGACAACGATCAAGAACAGACCGTCGAGGTGGTGGGCTTCCGGTGGTCGTGGGCCTTCAACTACCTCGACCAGGACGCCTTCGACGTGGGAGTTCCGTACGGCGAGGGTTCACCGGGCGAACCTCCCACGCTGTACCTGCCGGTCGACGAGAAGATCCGTTTCGAGCTGAACTCCCCGGACGTCATCCACTCCTTCTGGGTGCCTGCCTTCTTGTTCAAGATGGATGTGATTCCCGGTAAGACCAACGTCTTCGAGTTGACGCCCGACAAGCTGGGCACCTACGCCGGCAAGTGCGCCGAATTGTGCGGCGTGGATCATGCACGCATGCTCTTCCAAGTGAAGGTCGTCGAGCGGGACGAGTTCGACGCGAAGATGGCCGAATTGCGGGCCAAGGGGCAGACTGGCGTATTGGACACGGATCGCATCACTGACGAAGGACAGCGTCCTGGGGAGCGCACGCTATGACCATCCTGAACGAGCCACCGGTCGCGCACTCCGCACCCGAAGCGCCGGTCTACACCCCGCGCAAGCAGAACCTCGGTAAGTCGATCGTCAATTGGGTCACGTCCACCGACCACAAGATCATCGGGTACATGTACCTGGTCACGTCCATGGTCTGGTTCTTCATCGCCGGGGCCATGGCACTGGCGATCCGCGCCGAACTTGCCGTACCGGGCCTGCAGATCATCTCGCTCGAGCAATACAACCAACTATTCACGATGCACGGCACGATCATGCTCTTCTTGTTCGCCACGCCGCTGTTCGTCGGCTTCGGCAACGTGATCATGCCGCTGCAAATCGGTGCTCCGGACGTGGCGTTCCCGCGACTGAACATGTTCGGCTACTGGCTCTTCCTCTTCGGAGGCCTGATCGTTGCCGCCGGCTTCTTGACGCCTGGAGGTGCTGCCTCGTTCGGTTGGTTCGCGTACGCCCCGCTGAGCAACGCAGTCTTCTCGCCGACGCCGGGCGCCGATATGTGGTTCCTCGGTCTGACCCTCGGCGGCCTGGGCACGATCCTTGGCGCGGTCAACTTCATCACCACGATCTTCACGATGCGTGCCCCGGGCATGACCATGTTCCGGATGCCGATCTTCACTTGGACGGTATTCGTCACCTCGGTGCTGGTGCTCATAGCGTTCCCGGTGCTGGCTGCGGCCCTGGTCGTCATGTTCATCGACCGGCAGTTCGGCTCGGTGGTGTTCGCTCCGGAGAATGGTGGAGCCATCTTGTGGCAGCACCTGTTCTGGTTCTTCGGCCACCCGGAGGTCTACATCCTCGCCTTGCCGTTCTTCGGTATCGCCAGCGAGATCATCCCGGTGTTCTCCCGCAAACCGATCTTCGGCTATAAGGGTCTGGTCTTCGCCACCATGGCGATCGGTGCGCTGTCGGTGGCCGTGTGGGCCCACCACATGTACGTGACCGGCTCGGTCTACCTGCCGTTCTTCGCATTGATGACCATGCTCATCGCGGTACCGACGGGCGTGAAGTTCTTCAACTGGATCGGCACCATGTGGAAAGGCTCGGTGTCCATGGACACCCCCATGCTGTGGACCATGGGCTTCCTGGTCACCTTCTTGTTCGGTGGCTTGACGGGCATCATCTTGTCCGCTCCTCCGCTGGACTTCCACGTCTCCGATAGCTACTTCGTGGTTGCGCACTTCCACTACACAGTGTTCGGCACCGTGGTGTTCTTGATGTTCGCCGGCTTCTACTTCTGGTGGCCGAAGATGACCGGCAAGATGCTCGATGAGCGCTTGGGCAAGATCCACTTCTGGTTGCTGTTCATCGGGTTCCAGGTCACGTTCTTGGTTCAGCACTGGCTGGGCGTCCAGGGCATGCCACGTCGCTACGGCGATTACCTGCCAGTGGACGACTTCACCACGTTGAACATCGTCTCGACGGTCGGAGCGGCAATCCTGGGCATCTCGTCCCTCTTCTTCTTCTGGAACGTGCTGACCACCTGGAAGAACGCTCCACACGTGACCGTGGATGATCCCTGGGGCTGGGGTGGATCACTGGAGTGGGCGACGAGTTGCCCGCCACCCCGGCATAACTTCACGTCCTTGCCGCGGATCCGCTCCGAGCGCCCGGCATTCGATCTGCACCACCCAGAGTTGGCCCCGCCGAGTGCTCGCTCGCAGCCGCAGATCAGTAGCAGTGCCAGTCGCAGCCCCTCGGGCAGCAGCGGGGGCGGTCACTGATGAAGATCGAGGGCTGGACTTTCGTTCTCGGATTCGTCTTCTACCTGCTCGTTGGCGGCATCTACTGGTACTTCAGCGCGGACGAGGTGGGCACCACGCTGCTCGTCTTGACCGGTGCGCTCGCCTTCCTGGTCGCCTTCTACACGCTGTACACCGCCAAGCGGGTCTACCCCAGACCTGAGGATCGTGCGGACGGTGAGATCGACGAAGCGGATCCGGAATACGGCTTCTTCAGCCCGCACTCCTGGTGGCCACTCGTCGTCGGGATCGGCGCAGCAGGCATAGCCATCGGCTTGATCTTCGCGGTGTGGTTCGTCGTGCTCAGCGTCGCGATCTTGATGCTCGGCATCATCGGCTGGCTGTTCGAGTACTACCGCGGCGAATTCGCGCGCTAATTGACCGCGCGTGCGGTTGCGTGAACCTGTACCTCGCGTCCTACCCTGGACGAGTTATGCGTTCCGTGGCGGCATCATCGAGTCGGCGGCGTCGATGGACAGTCGCCATCCTTGCTTGTGCCGGCCTGGGAGTTGCCGCGTGCCAGCCGGAATTGAGCATCACCACCGCCCCCGTACCGCAGGAACCACGCGTCGAGATCACGTCCTCCCCCTCGAGCAACGATGTGCAGCCCCGTACGCCGATCGTGGTGGAGGCTCAAGGAGGCAAACTTCACGATGTCGCCGTGGTGGGTCCGACCGGACCCATCGAGGGTGCCCTGGACGATTCCGGGACCCGCTGGACTTCGGTGGTCGACAGCCTCGATTACGGAGCCTCCTACACGATTCAGGCACGGGCATTCGATGCTCGAGGGAACATCGCCACGGACATCACTCGCTTCAGCACAATCGAACCTGAGAAGTTCTTCCGCGCATACGTCGAACCGGCGCAAGGCGAGGTGGTCGGGGTGGGCATTCCCATCACGGTCAACTTCAACAAGAAGGTCGACAACAAGGCCGAGATCGAACGTGCCATGGTCGTTCACACCCCCGAACCCCTGCTCGGTGCATGGGCCTGGAAGGACGACAAGACGGTGGAGTTCCGTCCGAAGGATCTGTGGCCTGGAGACATGGACGTCACGGTGAAACTCAACTTCGAGGGTGTCCAGGCTCAAGAGGGGGTCTTCGGCCGTACGGACACGGTTCAGACTTTCCGCTTCCGACCGTCCATGGTCAGCGTCGTCGACGCCTCCACGTACACGATGGACGTCTTCAAAGCTGGCGAGTTGGTTCGAACCGTGCCGGTCACCACGGGCAAGGAAGGCTGGGAGACGCGCACGGGGACGAAGGTGATCTTGTCCAAAGAACGGTCACGGGTCATGGACGCGGCTACAGGAGGAATCAGCCCTGACAGTCCGAACTACTACCGCGTGACGGCGCCCTACGCGATGCGGCTGACGTACTCGGGGGAGTTCATTCACGCCGCGCCGTGGAGCGTGGCCTCGCACGGGAATGCCAACGTCAGCCATGGCTGCGTGGGGTTGAGCGAGGAGAACGCCGCCTGGTGGTGGAATGAGAACGACATCGGCGACGTCGTCATCGTCAAGAACACCGGACGACCGCACGGCAACGATGGCAATGGCCTGACCATATGGAACGACACCTGGTCCCAGTGGCTGGAACGCTCAGCGACCGGAGCCACGTTCACCACCGCTGCCGCGCCATCTGACACGTCGGGTGTCTAGGCGGGGGTCAGTTCCACCTGGAGGCCGCTGAGCACCGACGTGCCGGCCAGAGCATCGATTGCCTCGACGTCCACCAGGGCGTTCACATTCGCCTCGGCCCATCCGTGCGGAATACACACGCAACCTCTCGCCACATCGTCCCGCACCGATGCTGGGAGTGTGATCGAGCCCGTTGCGGTGGAGACCGTGACGTCTGTGCCATCGAGAATTCCGAGCGCGTTCGCATCGTCTGAATGGATCATGGCCGTGGGAACGTTCGAGCCTCCGGTCAGGGTGGGCAGGCCCTTCATCCAGGAGTTGTTGCTGCGCAGTTGGCGTCTGCCAACGAGTGTGAAGCGCGGCGCCGGCGTCGCTTCGCTGAGAATGAGTGCTGCGTCGCTCAATGCCTGAAGCAAGACACCTGGTGCGACGTCGATGCGACCTGACGGTGTTCTCAGTACCTCGGGTAGTCGCGGTTGCAGAGGGCCGAGGTCGATTCCGTGCGGAGCGTCCTGTAAGTGCTGAAGCGTCAAGCCATCGGGGTGAGAGCCGAAGCCATCTCCGTAAGGTCCCGAGCGAATGCGCAGGTCGAGGATCCGATCCACACCGGTCCGCGGGGACACGGCTTGCAGCAAGTCCTCCGGGGCTTTGCCGTGCGCGCGTGATGCGCTGTCCTGGCAGGCCTGCGCGGCCACGGTGTAGGCAATGAGGTCGTCGATCTGCCCGGGCGTGGGCTCCTGCCCAGAGACGATGCCAGCAGCGATTGCTGCTAGCTGAGCAAGAACGTCGGTTTCGTCCTTCTCACCCTCGGGAACATCGAACACCGGTGCGGAGTAACGCGCCTGATTGCGCACCGCGAGGTTGTTGAAAACAACGTCGTGTTGCGGACGGGTGAGGGGGGAGGCCACGGGCAAGACCACGTCCGCCAAGGAGCTCGTAGCGGTGAGGTAGGGGTCCACGCTTACGAGCAGGTCCAGGCTGCGGAAGGCCGCGCTGAGCCGGTCCTGGTTAGGTGTGGACACGATGGGGTTTCCCCCCACGACGAATACCGCGCGAATGTGTTCGCCGCTTTCTGGATCGGGGGTATCGATTTCCTCGGCCAGTGCGGACGCGGGGAACTCTCCGAGCGCGCTCGGCAGTCCGCGCACCCGGGTGCGCCGGCGTCCGGGGATCTGCACCCCGTGCCCGGATCCAGGAGTGCCTTCTGTCGATGGTCCACCGGCCACCGGCAGGGGGAACATGACCCCACCCGGGCGATCCAAAGAGCCCAGGGCAATGTTGATGATGTCGATGAGCCAGGAGGCGAGGGTGGCCATCGGAATGACCTGGTCCCCATGGGTGAGTCCGGATGTCGTGGTGCCCATACGCCCATAGACCGCGGCACGGGGAGCTGCCATGAGTTCTTGCGCGATGCGCTCTGTAGTGGAGGGATCGATCCCGGTGATCGGAGCGGTGGCTTCGGGTGTGAAGGGCGCGAGCAATCGAACGACGGATTCCCATTCGTGCGCGTCGACCCATGGTTCAGCAGCACCGAGATCGGCTCCCTGGACGAGCAGGTGTGCAACGGATGCCAACCACAAGGCATCTGAACCCGGCCTAATGGGAATGTGCTCGTTCGCAGCAGCCGCAGTTCGCGTCCGCACCGGGTCAACCACCACGAACTTCCCGCCGCGTTGGCGAAGGCGTCGCAGGCGGCCAGGGAAGTCGGCCGCCGTCATCATCGACCCGTTGGAGACCATCGGGTTGGCGCCGAGCATCAGGAAGTAGTGAGTACGGTCGATGTCTGGAACCGGGACCGACAGGGCCGTTCCGTACATCAAGGCACAGGCGACTTGCTTGGGCATCTGATCGACGGTGCTCGCTGAGAATCGTTGGGTGGTACCCAGTGCCTTGATGAAGGCGGGAAGGTAGAACGGTCCAGACAGGTTATGGACGTTCGGGTTACCTAGGAACAGCCCCACGGATTGCGGGCCATGATCGGTGAGAATGGGACGAAGGCGCTGGCGAATCACCTCGAAGGCCTCGTCCCAACTTCCCGGATGCAGTTGCCCGTCATCTCCCTTGATCAGGGGAGTGGTCAGGCGCCGGGGGTCGGCGTGCAGCTCACCTAACGCAACACCCTTAGGACAGATGTAGCCGCGGCTGAAGACGTCCTCGCTGTCCCCGCGAATCTGGGTGACATCGGCTCCCTCGATCGTCAATGTCAGTCCGCAGGTGGCTTCGCACAGCGGGCAGATCCGGTTCACCATGGTGACACTGTGCCAGGGTCCTGGCACCTTGGCAGAGATAGTTCGAAGCCCCCGCAGGTGCGGGGGCTTCGACAGGGGCTGGGAAAGGCTCGCGCCTACGCTCTGGTTTCTTGCTCAGCCACCTGTTCGGCATTCGTCTTGGGCATGCCCGGGTGGTGCAGGACGCCACCGTGAGCATTGAAGATGACGTCCCGCTCCTCGTACTCGTGCAGCGGAGCTTCGATCGCCCCCTGCACGTCGGCGTGGTGCTGTCCGGCCTCGATCTCTGCGGCAGATGGCTTGGGGATGTTGTCGCCGTAGAAGAAGGCGCTGAGCTTGTGGCGCAGCATGTCCCGCCGGTAGTGAGGATTCCGGACTCCGTCGATGTCCGCCTTCTGCGGAGCGGGCAGGACCGGGTAGTCCGGCTTGCTGCTGATGACGGCGAGCTCCTTGGCATTCAGCGGCTGATGAACCTCGATGAACTCTCCGTGCGGAAGTCGGAGAACTCGGCCGGACTCGTACCCGTGGAGGAGCTTCTCCCGGTCGCGCCGCTGCAGTGCCAAGCACGTGCGCTTGGTGATGATGAAGGCGATCGGGGGACCGACGATCAGCAGGATGCGCAGCGTCCAGGAGATGGCATTGATCGACATGTTGAAGGTGGTCGCCATGAGGTCGTTACCGCCTGCGAGCCACAAGATGCCGTAGAAGACGATCGCCATCACGCCGATGCCGGTCCGAACTGGCGCATTGCGGGGACGATCGAGCAGGTTGTGCTCGCGCTTGTCGCCGGTGGCCCAGGCCTCGAGGAATGGGTAGAGCGCCAGGGCGGTGAACAACAGACCCGGAATCACGACCGCGGGAATGAAGACGTTCCAGGAGATCGTGTAGCCGAGGAAGACCGTCTCCCAGTTGGGCATGAGGCGCAAGGCTCCGTCAAGCCACCCGATGTACCAGTCGGGTTGCGTGCCGGCGGTGACCTGGTCGGGGGTGTAGGGGCCGAAGATCCACACCGGGTTGATGTTCACCAGACCGCTCAGCAGCGCGATGATGCCGAACACGATGAAGAAGAAGCCACCCGCCTTGGCCATGTAGATGGGAAGCAGGGGATAGCCGACAACGTTGTTGTTGGTCCGCCCAGGTCCGGGGAACTGGGTGTGCTTCTGGGTCCACACCATGATCAAGTGGACGGTGATCAAGGCCAGGATCAGGCCGGGGACGAGCAGGATGTGCGCCGAGTAGAGGCGGGCAATGATGTCCCCGCCCGGGTATTCGCCGCCGAAGACGAAGAAGGCGACCCAGGTGCCCACGACCGGGATGGACTGCAGGATTCCGCGGATGATCTGCAGGCCCGTGCCGGACAGGAGGTCGTCGGGCAGCGAGTAGCCGGTGAAGCCGGCGGCCAGCGCCAATGTCGTGAGGGCCACACCCACCAGCCAGTTGAACTCGCGCGGCTTGCGGAAGGCGCCGGTGAAGAACACCCGGAACATGTGCACGGCGACCGCCGCGACGAAGATCAACGCGGCCCAGTGGTGCATCTGGCGAATCAACAGTCCGCCTCGAATGTCGAAACTGATGTTCAGAGTCGAGGCATACGCCTCGGACATGTAGATGCCGTTCAGGGGGATGTACGAGCCCTCGTAGACGATCTCCGCCATGCTCGGCTTGTAGAACAACGTGAGGTACGTACCCGTGAGCATGACCACGATGAAGGAGTAGAGGGCGATCTCGCCGAGCATGAAGGACCAGTGCTCGGGGAAGACCTTCGAGAGGTTCCTCGCCAGGAACTTGTTGCTGCCCAGCCGCTGGTCGACGAAGGTCGCAGTCTGGCCACCCACCTGCTCGACGGGGTGTGCCGCGGTGTTCGCGGGGGTTGTCGTGCTCATCCACGCTCCCAGAAACTCGGTCCAACTGGCTCTTGGAAGTCCGACGTAGCCACTAGGTAGCCTGCCTCATCCACGCGAATCGGCAACTGCGGCATGCGCCGGGCCGCCGGGCCGAAGATCACGTTGCCGGAGTCGGCCAGATCGAAGGTGGACTGGTGGCACGGGCACAGGAGATGGTGTGTCCGATGCTCGTAGAGGGCGATCGGGCAGCCCACGTGGGTGCAGATCTTGGAATAGGCCAAGATCCCCTGGTAGTCCCAGCCCTCACCTTGCTGGGAGCGGATCTCCTCGGGATCCATGCGGACCAGGATGATCGCCGCCTTGCCGCGTTCGCGCAGATTCGCGACGGGGTCCTCCTTCAAGTCCTTGATCGTGTAGGGGAGCGCGGACACCAGACCGCCGACCGGGATCTCTTCGGGGCGTATGCCCTCCACGTTCTCGCCGGTGTTGTGACCAATGTCGGGCACGATGCGCATGCCGTCGCGCCACGATGTCGTGGACAAGATCTCGACCGGATTGGCTCCCGGGGGCGTCTGCCACAGGTCCCGCAGCATGATCACCAAGGGGATGGGGAACAAGGCGAGGGCACCGATGAGGGTGCGGCGGATGATGGGGTACCGGGCGAAGCCGGACTCCTCCTTGCCGCGCTCGTAGATGGCGGCCGCTTCCTCGGTGGCCTCCTTCGAGGAGGTCATGTCGTGGCGCTCTTGGACGACCTCCACGTCGGGCATCAACTTCTTGGCCCATTGAATGGCGCCGGCGCCGATGAAGAAGATCGCGCCGCCGAAGGTGAGGCCGAGCGCAAGATTGCTGGCCCCGACTTCACCCAAGACGGGCACGTAGACCACCGTGGTGACGTCGATGCTCACGAACGCGACGACGAACAAGACCACGAGGAGCATGGACAGGATGAACATGCTCGCCACTTGGCGTTCGGCACGACGTGCTGCCTTGGGGTCGGTGTCGGTAACTCGCGGTTTGTGCGGGATGTCCGCCACCGGGAGGTAGCCCAACTTGGGTTCCCCGTGGGGTGGATTGACCGGAAGGATGCTGGCGTCGTCGCGTTTGCTCATCGTGCCTTGATTCCGATCCAGACGGCCGCGGCGATGAGTGCGGCGAAGACAGCGGTCCACATGAACAGGCCCTCGACAACGGGACCCAGCCGGCCCAGGGACATGCCACCGGGGCTCGGTGCCTCCTGCAGGGCATCGATGTACGCGAGGATCGCTTGCTTTTCCTCTACGGGCAGCGTCTCGTCGGAGAAGATCGGCATGTTCTGCGGGCCGGTCAGCATCGCCTCGTAGATTTCCTGGGGCGTCGCGTCCATCAGGCTCGGCGCGTACTTGCCGTTCGTCAGTGCCCCGCCGCCGCCCGCTGCCTGGTGGCATTGGGCGCAATTGATGCGGAAGAGCACCCCGCCCTCGGCGACGTCGGCGTCGGAGAAGTCGAGTTGCTCGGCGGTGGGGATGGCCGGTCCGGGGGCCAAGGAAGCCACCCAGGCGGACATGGCTGCGATCTCATCCTCGGTGTAGATGACTTCCTTGGCGGGGGCTTGCGCACCCGGCGCGGCCATCGGCATCCGGCCGGTCGCTACCTGGAAGTGCACCGACGCCGCACCGACACCGATAAGTGATGGCCCGTTCATGGTTCCCTGCGCCTCGAGACCGTGACACGAGGAGCAGCCCTCGAGGAACAGGCGCTTGCCCTCCTCGACCTGGGTTTGCGATCCCATCGAGGCCTCGGCGGGCGCGGTCGAACTCAGTGCCGCGTATCCACCCCCCACGACGAGGAGTGCCACTGCCAACAATGCGGTGGCCACCCAGGGCTTGCGACGCCGATGAGCCAAGAACTTCACGTTGTCGGTGCCTTTCGCTTTTTCGTGCCGGTGCTTACTTGAGGATGTAGATCATGAAGAAGAGGGCAATCCAGACGACGTCGACGAAGTGCCAGTAATAGGACACCACGATCGCGCGGGTTGCCTGGTCGTGCGTGAAGCGCTTCGCCACGTACGTCGTGGCGAGAACGAACAGGAATGCGATCAAGCCGCCGGTCACGTGCAGACCGTGGAAGCCGGTGGTCAGGTAGAAGGCGGACCCGTAGGCGCTCGACGAGAGTGTGAGGCCTTTGTGGACGAGCTCGGCGTACTCGTAGACCTGGCCGCCGATGAAGAAGGCGCCCATGAGGAAGGTGATGATGAACCAGCGGCGCAGGCCCTTGACGTCGCCTCGCTCCGCGGCGAAAACCCCGAGCTGACACGTCACGCTGGACAGAACCAGAATCGTGGTGTTGATGCTGGCGAACGGTATGGCGAGCAGTTGCGTATCGGCTGCCCACACCTCGGGATTGACGGCTCGCATCGTGAAATACATCGCGAACAGGGCTGCGAAGAACATCAACTCGCTCGACAGCCACACGATGGTGCCGATGGAGACCATGTTGGGCCGATTTGCGGGCGCGTGAGCGTAGGCCGCAGGGATGGAGGTTGTGTTCGCCACGGTCAAATACTGTCATGGCTTCCTGAGCGAAGGAGGTCGGGCCTGCCAGATTTGTCGGCGATGTCCGCCACATTTCCGAACCGCCATCCACGGGGGTTTAGGCTGGGCGCGTGAGCGAGGACAAGCCAACGGACGCGACCCCGCTGCGGGTGCTGGTCTACAGCGACGACCGGATCGTCCGGCGGCAGGTGCTCGCGAGTTTGGGCACGCGTCCGGATATCGATCTTCCGCCGGTGGAGTACACCGAATGCGCCACCGAGGCGATGGTGATCGCCACCGTCGACGCCCAGCGCTGGGACCTGCTGATTCTGGACGGTGAGGCGGCGCCGGCGGGCGGTATGGGGATCGCTCGGCAACTCAAGGACGAGATATTCGGCTGCCCACCGATCCTGGTGCTCATCGGGCGCCCCCAAGACGCCTGGTTGGCGACGTGGTCGCGCGCCGATGCGGTGGTCCCGCACCCTCTCGAACCGGTGGCACTCGCCCGGGCGGCCGCAGCGCTGCTGCGCCGTCGGGCTTCCGTCTCCCGTTAGACCGATCTGATGACCGAGCGCACCTGGCCGATGGTGCTGGGCGCGGCCATGACCGGCGCAGATCCGGCCGATGTTGCCTGGGCGATGGATCGGATCCTGGAGGACGAGGCGACCTCGGCACAACTGGCCTCCTTCGTCACGGCCCTGCGCGTGCGCGGCGAAACTGCCCCTCAGTTGGGAGCTCTGGTCGAGTCGCTGCTATCCCACGGCATCGCCGTCGACCGTGCTGCCCGACCACCCGTCGTGGTGGACGTGGTGGGCACCGGAGGCGATGGCTCTAACTCGGTCAACATCTCCACCATGGCCGCCCTGGTCACGGCGGCTGCCGGTGCGCCGGTCGTCAAGCACGGCAACCGTGCTGCTTCGAGCGCCACGGGATCGGCGGACGTTCTCGAAGCGCTGGGCGTGTCGATAGAAATGACGGCCGCCGAGGTCGCTTCCTGTGTTTCGGCGATCGGCATCGCCTTCTGTTTCGCCCCGGCGTTCCACCCTGCCTTGCGATTCGCCGGTCCCACCCGTCGAGAACTCGGCGTACCAACCGTCTTCAACATCGCCGGACCATTGGCTAACCCGGCCTCGCCGGAGGCAATGCTCGTGGGATGCGCTCGGCTGGAGTCGGCGCCGGTAATGGCTGGTGTCCTCGCCGATAGGGGCACACGCGCCGTGGTTGTCCGAGGTGATGATGGTCTGGATGAGATTTCTCTGTGCACGACCACTCAGGTGTGGGACGCGACCGGAGGCGACGTCCATGCGGAACGGATCGACCCGCGCGAGTGGGGATTCGAGTTCGTCGACCCGCAACTACTCCAAGGAGCCTCACCGCAACGCAATGTCGAATTGCTGCGAGCGACTTTGGATCCCAGCGTCGACGTCGATCACGACTCGGCGAAAGTCATCGCGATTCGCAACGCGGTCACGATCAACGCGGCGGCAGCCCTGACGGCGTTTGATGCGGCGGTCGGTGGTGTCGGATCGGGGCCTTTGTCGGATCGAATAGCGGTGAACATCCCACGGGCGCGCTCGATTCTGGATTCGGGAGCCGCCTGGTCTCTGCTCGGAACGTGGGTCGATTACAGCGGCCGACTCGACGCTCGCTGACCCTCGGTCAATTCGCCAACCGACTCATTGCCCTCACTCCCGGTGCCGGTCCCACCGGCGGACCCGCGGATGCCCCGCGCGCCTCTCCGATGGCACCTACTGGGGTTCGCGGTGCTCGCCCGAGTGGTGAGCTGGCGTTGATGGGCCAGACGAGTGCTTGGCGGACCGAGATCAGCCGCACTCCGGGCTGTTCGAGCCAACCGGCCAGCAGGGACGCCTCTGCCAGTACACCGCACCCGGGCTGATGATCCTCGGCCGTGGCCATGGCGGCACGCGCCGACGCTCGCGCGTCGGTGCCCGCCGGAGCGTGCGTCGCTGCCACGAGTCGACCGCCGTCGATCACGTGTATGTCCCAACCACCCGAACCGTCGGACTGCGCTGCCACCACTCGACCCGCCGCCACGAGCGCAGCGATCCGTTGATGCCGCTCGCTGGTGGAGCACACAGCCGTCAACCGATCACGCCACTCGGCGGCCTCCTCGAAACGTTCCTCATCGGCTAGGTGCGCCATGCGCTGTGTTGCCTTGTCCACGATCGCCCGAACGTCCCCGTCGAACACTCGCCGCGCCGCGTCGACCGCCGACGCTTGAGCCTCGACGTCGTGGCCACGCATGCAGGGCGCCGGGCAATTTCCCAGGTGCCCGCGGAGACACTGCGGTGAGTCGTGGCGAGGCGTACGCGGCAGCGTTCCGGTGCAACTTCGCAGGCCCGTCACATCGGCGATGGTCTGTGCGACGTCGCGGGCTGCTCCGCGCGATGCGAACGGCCCCCACATGTTTGAGGGGATGTCGTCTCCCAAAGCGCGAACCGTCACGATACGAGGCGCAGCCTCATCGCTGATGCGCAACCACCATGTGGTGTGCGCGCGACGGGATCGACGGTTGTATCGAGGCTGCATCGTGGCGATGGCGCGAAGTTCGCGCACGTTCGCTTCCAGACTGGTGGCACAGGGAATCACCTCGACTTTCGCGGCGATCGAGATCATCTCCGCCATGCGCGCGCGGGTTTCCGCTGCCGTGAAGTACGAACGGACACGATTACGAACGTTGCGCGAGGTACCGATGTACAGCGCCGAACCCTGTTGATCGACGAAGGTGTAGACGCCCGGTCCGGTCGGGAGACCGTCCGCGAGGTGACGCTTCGCTCGTTGATCGTGTGAAACGCGGGACACGAATGCGCGCAGGTCCGGCCAGGTCCTCACCCCGTAGGAACCCAGGCGCTCGAGTAGGCAGTGCAGAACGTGCGTGGTGGCGCGGGCGTCCGCGAGTGCGCGGTGCTCGGGCGTGACGGGTGATCGGAAGTGCGCTGCGAGAGTCGCGAGTTTGCAGTTACGTACCTCTCCGCGGTGCAGTGCCACACGAGCCAGGCGGGCGGTGTCCAGCGAACGACCGGGAAACCAACTCAGGTCGTAGCGAGCGCACGCGGCCTTCAAGAAACCGAGGTCGTAGGGGGCGTTGTGTGCAACGAGTACGCAGTCGCCAGCGAATTCACCGAAGGCGGATACCGCGCCAGCCACCGAGGGGGCATCGCGGACCATCGTGTCGGAGATGCCGGTCAGGGCCTGGATATGTGCGGGGATGAACGCACCGGGCTGAACCAAGGTGGCGAATTCCCCCAGTACCTCGCCGCCGCGAATCTTGACCGCGCCGATCTCGGTGATCCCTGCGGATGACGCTGGGCCACCCGTGGTCTCCAGATCCACCACGACGAAGGTCACGTCACTGAGTTGTTCCTCGGCAGCCAGATCCGACAACGACAGCTGGGCAAGGCCTTCCACCGCTGCGGAGTTGGGCGTCGCGGACATCAACGATCACCCTACGTCCGCAGTGTGACGTCACAACCTCTACGACAGGTCGGTAGGTTCGCACCATGTCTGTGCCGTTACCCGATGACACTTCCCGCCTGCGCTGCGGGCACTGTGGCAACCTCACCCGCTTCGACGTCGTGCGCACCGTGCGATCCAGCGAGTACTGGCACGCGACGATGGCCGGCGAGGTGACGGTCGACGAGCTGACCGTCCTGGCGGAGCAGGTCGAGACCATCAGGTGCCGGTGGTGTTCGGCGACCGACCGGATCGAGATCGTCCCGCGTCCGGAGTTCGGTGGCCCGAGCCAGGAAGCCCCCGGGGACGGCGGCGTCTGATCGCGACGAACCCCGTCGAAGGGGCACGGCAGGTGAATGTCAGGCCCCCGACCTAGCCTGCCGGGCATGGACAGCACCCTCATCGATTGCGATTCCTGCCAGGTTGCGGGGCTGGCGTGCCAGGACTGTGTGGTCAGCGTCCTGCTCGGCGTTCCCGACCCCAGCGAGGTCCCCGTCCCCCTGGACCGGGAACACGCACGGGCCATGGGCGTGCTCGCCGACTGCGGGCTGGTCCCCCCACTCCGCTTGCAGCGTGACGTCGGCTGAGCGCAGACCACGGGGCCGCGGGGCCCGGACGCCCATGGTGCGCGTCGTCACCATTCTGTTACCTTGGGGAACCCGTGACCGGTCAAGGCCGTCACACCCGACGAGCATGACCGGTCCCGACGACAGGACCGTGGATCGGTGCCCAGAAGGGCCAGGCAGGGAGGCTGACGGTGCGGTTGCGGCAGCGGACTCGGCTCGCCGGGATCGGCCTCGCCATCGCCGGTCTCCTGGCGACGGGAGCGATCGTCTCACCCGCACAGGCGGCGCCGAGTCTCGAGCAGGTCCGCAACCAGGTGCGCGACCTTGAGGCACAAGCCGAGGCGGCAACCGAGCGCTACAACGAGGCCCGCAACGAACTCGCCGAGGTCC
The DNA here is from genome assembly GCA_964385255.1 of uncultured Rubrivirga sp. Classification (GTDB taxonomy): domain Bacteria; phylum Actinomycetota; class Actinomycetes; order S36-B12; family S36-B12; genus S36-B12. The sequence goes on from CAYLOH010000004.1 coordinate 104,903, forward strand.
GGGTGACCATGGACGCGCTGAAGGCGAAGGTCCGCCGGGAACGCCGAGAGATGCGGGAGATCCTGGGCGCCGTCGATGACCTCGCGCGTGCTGCCTACACCTCCGGAGGCCTGGACACCTCGCTGCAGTTGCTGTTGAGCGAGGATCCCAACGAGTTCCTCGCTCAGTCCGCCGCCCTCGATGCCCTCCAGCGCGGTCAGGCCTCGTCCTTGCGCAAGACTGCCACCGCTCGCCTACGGCTGGCGCAGTCCGAAGCCGCGCTCTTGGACAAGGAAGCCCGGGCCAAGGACCTGCGGGACCGGATGAAGGGGGCCAAGGACGAGGCGGATGCCCGCTACGCCGACGCCCAGAAGATCTTGGACAACCTGGAGGAAGAGCAGCGCCAGCGGCTTGCGCAGATGGCGCGCGAGGAGCGTGACGCTGCACGGGCCGCAGCCGCGGCGGCAGCCGCGGCCTTGAGTTCAGGAGGAGGCTCGTCCAGCGCTGGGGGCGGCTTCACGGGAAGCGGTCGGGCGGCCAAGGCCGTGCAATACGCGCTGTCGCAGGTGGGCGACCGGTACGTTGCCGCGGCCAGTGGACCGAGTGCGTTCGACTGCTCGGGTCTGACCATGACCGCATGGCGCCAGGCCGGCGTCTCGCTGCCCCACTACAGCCGTTCCCAGTACGCGGTCACCCGGCGCATTCCGCTGAGTCAAGCCCAGCCAGGGGACCTGGTCTTCTACTTCGGCAACGGTGCTCGTCACGTGGGCCTGTACATCGGCAACGGCAAGATGGTGCACGCAGCCAATCCACGGTCGGGTGTGCTGGTGTCCAACATCCTCGGTCCGTGGTACTCCTCCCGCTTCAGCGGAATCGGGCGAGTAGTCGGCTAGAGCCGACCACCCGCCCGATCCTCGAACCAGCAGACGTGAGCGCTGGCCCTACGCGTAGATCCCCTCGATCTGCGCCTCGTAGTCCTTCAGGACCACACCGCGCTTGAGCTTCATCGACGGAGTCAGTTGTCCACCCTCTTCGGTCCACTCGTCCGCCACGATCACGAACTTCTTGATGGCCTCGGCGTTGGAGACCGCCTTGTTCGCTTCGTCGACAGCTCCTTGGATCTGTGACAGCACCTCTGGATCGTCGATGACGTCCGCGACGGTCAAGGACTCGTCCTTGCCCTGGACCTTGAGCCACATCGGCAGGGCCTCGGGATCGAGTGTCACGACTGCCGCCACGAAAGGCTTCTGGTCACCGACCACCATGCACTGGCTCACCAGTGCATGGCTGCGCAGGCGATCCTCGAGCACGGCGGGGGCGACGTTCTTGCCGCCCGCGGTGACGATGAGTTCCTTCTTGCGGCCGGTGATCCGAACGAACCCACGGTCGTCGATCTCACCGATATCGCCGGAGTGGAACCAACCGTCGGGTTCGATCGCCTCGGCAGTGGCAGTCGGGTTGTTCCAGTACCCGACGAAGATCTGCTCACCGGCCAGCATGAGTTCGCCGTCCTCGGCGACCTTCACGCTGGCACCGGGGAAGGGCTGGCCGACGGCGCCGACCTCGATGGCGTCGGGGCGGCTGACCGTCGTGGCTGCCGAGGTCTCGGTAAGGCCGTATCCCTCGAGAACCGTTACCCCGATACCGCGGAAGAAGTGGCCCAGGCGCGCACCGAGTGGTGCGCCACCGGAGACGGCCCACTGGACCTGGCCACCCATCGCGGCGCGCAACTTCTTGTAGACGAGTTTGTCGAACAACCCGTGCTTGATTTTCAGACCGAGGCTCGGACCGCCCTCGTCGAGGGATTCGCTGTACTCGATAGCGACATGAGCCGCCTTGTCGAAGATATTGCCCTTACCCTCGGCAGCCGCCTTCTGCTGTGCGGAGTTGTAGATCTTCTCGAACACGCGAGGAACCGCGAGGAGGAAGGTCGGCTGGAAGCTCTGCAGCAGCGGGAGCAGTTGCTTGACGTCCGGGGCGTGGCCGAGACGGGCCTTGGCTCGAACGGCCCCGAGTTGGATCAATCGCCCGAAAACGTGCGCCACGGGCAAGAACAGCAAGGTGGAGGACCCGGGGGCGCAGAAGACGTCATCCAAAGCGGCAATGACGTTGTCCACTTCGAACATCAAGTTCTTGTGGGTGAGCATGCAGCCCTTGGGGCGGCCGGTGGTGCCCGAGGTGTAGATGATCGTGGCGAGGGTGTCCGGTTGCACCGTGGACCGACGTGCCTCGAGTTCCTCGTCGGACACGCCGACGCCGGCAGCCTTGAGCGTCTCCAAGTCGTCGTTATCGAAGACCCACACGCGCGTGACGTCGGGAAGGTCCACCGCGACCTGGTCGAAGACAGCCTTGTTCTTGTTGCTCTCCAGGAAGGTGGCGACGGAACCGGAGTCGGTCAGGTTCCAATGCACCTGCTCGGCCGAGGACGTTTCATAGATCGGGACCGAGATCGCCCCCGCGTACCAGATGGCGTAGTCGACCAGGGTCCACTCGTAGCGGGTCCGGGACATGACCCCGATCCGCTGACCGGACTCCACCCCACTGGCGATGATGCCCTTGGCGATGGCCTTCACGTCCGCGAGGAACTGCCCGGCCGTGACGCCCACCCAGGCATCGCCCCGCTGCAGCGAGAAGACCACCTGGTTCGGGCTGGTCGAAGCGTTCTCGACGATGTGGTCGGTCATGTTTCCCGTGGTCGGGGCCGGCACGATGGCCGGGACGCTGAACTCCTTAAGCACGCGCTTGCTCCCTCGATCGAAGCCGCTGAGGCGGCGTGAACTAGTTCACAGCACCGTACGCGATCCGAGCCGTCCTGGCGAGGGGAAGTGCGTAACTGCCACCCACGGCACCACCGCGGTGCTCGTGGCACGCTTGGCCCGTGGCGCAGGTGCAGATCGAGTCCCAGGAACGGCCGAGCATCGATGTGGTCGACGAGTCGTTCATCCGCGTCCCACCCGAGGAGGTCGCGAGCGCCGTCGCTCAGCGCTGGCACCAGTGGTGGTCCACCCTGACGTTGCAGGTCTACATGGACCGCGGCGTGGAAGGCATGCGCTGGACGGTCACGGGGGAGATGGTCGGTTCGGCCGAGATCTGGCTCGAGGAGCATCCGCCGGGGGTCATCGTCCACTACTACCTGCGGGCCGAACCCACGGTGCCGGGAACCATGGCGACGGCGCGTGCCTCGGCGACGACCCGGCGTGCGCGCGCCCAGGTGGAGTCCATGCAGCGGCGCCATGTCCTCGCTTGGAAGCGAATCGTGTGGGCACTCAAGGACGAACTCGAGGCAGATGCGCGTACACATCGTCAGTGACGTGCACGGTGCGGGTCACGCGCTCACAGCGGCCGCCGAGGGCAGCGACGTCTTCGTCTGCCTCGGCGATCTCATCTTGTTCTTGGACTACGACGATCCCGACCATGGGATCTACGCCGACCTGTTCGGGGTCGATCACGCTCGCGCGTACATTGAGGCGCGTACCGCCAATCGTTTCGACGATGCCCGCGCATTGAGCGATGCGGCGTGGGCGGCCATGGGCATCACCGACCGTGGGCAGCGCTGGTCGATCCTGGAGTCCATGGTGCGCGTGCAATACGAGGCGTTGTTCGCAGCGATGCCGACACCGGCCCTCATGACGTTCGGCAATGTCGATGTTCCCGCTCTTTGGCCCGAGTACCTACGCGATGGCCATCGAATCGTCGACGGGGAGGTTGTGGACGTTGAAGGACAGCGCTGGGGGTTCGTCGGTGGCGGATTGGTCAGCCCCATGCGAACGCCCTACGAGATCGAACCCGAGCAGTACGCGGCTTCGCTCGCGGCGTTGGGCCCAGTGGACGTGTTGTTCACGCACATTCCACCCGCGCACTCGCTCCTGAACTACGACGTCGTCGCCCGTCGCTTCGAAATCGGCTCACAGGCCATCACCGACTACATCGACGAATTCCAGCCTCGGTATCACTTCTTCGGTCACGTGCATCAACCACTTGCTGCTCGTGCTCGCATCGGTAGAACGGAGTGCGTGAACGTCGGTCATTTCCACGGCCGTGAACGCCCGTTCGTCATCGACCTGTAGCCGACCGCGGGCCTTCCGATCGCACTGGTAACCCCGGTAGCCTCGGGTCCATGGCCGACCAAACCGAATCCTCGATCGAGATCAACGCCACCCCCGCCCAGATCATGGCGGTGATCGCCGATCTTCCGGCCTACCCGCAGTGGAGCGACGGCATCACCTCCGTGGAGGTGCTGAGCGTCTACGAGGAGGATGGTCGCCCGGCCGATGCGCGTTTCCATTTGGAATCCGGGCCGATTCGAGACACCTACGAACTCGAGTACGACTGGGACGGCGATTCGAAGGTGACGTGGACCTTGACCAAGGGCGACATGGTCACCGCGATGGATGGCGTGTACGAACTCACGCCGCACGGTGATGTGACGACGGTCAGGTACAGGTTGGCCGTCGACGTCAAGATCCCGATGCTCGGCATGATCAAGCGGAAGGCAGAGAAGGTCATCATCGACACCGCCCTGAAGGGACTGAAGGAGCGGGTGGAATCCGGTGCTGCTGGTTAGTTCGATAACGCCCAGCGGAGCGAGTTGGGCGCACGAGTCTGCACGCAGCAGCCTGCCCGGCGCAACGGTGATCGAGCCGCCGGGCAACATCGATGCACGCGACAGTGAATCTGCGCGCATATTCGGGGTCGTCGGTAGCGGGGTGGTCAGCTCCGACCTCGTTGCATCGCTGTCGTCCTATCGGGCTGCAGCGACCTTCGCGGCACTCATCGAGCAGGGCATGGTTCGCGGTGAGCCGCTCATCGGCTGGGTGGACGGTTCCGTCGCCGCTGCGGTGACGGATCTGCGCACTCTCGTGTCGATGCTGGAAGTGGACGGCTCGGCGACCGTCGATGGCCCGCAGGTGCAGAGAATGCGCGCAGCGGTTGCCGCTTTGGATGCCGGCGATATCGAGTGGCTGGTCGCGTGCCCGCCGGAGGCATCCGCGGTGCGCGCTGCTGTGACCGAGATCGCCGTCGCGACCGCCAGCGGCCTTCGGGTGCGCGGTGTCGCCGTCTGTCCCATGCCGAGCAAGGGCGACGGGTGGCCGAAGTCGGTGCGAAGGGCAGCACGCGAGCACGGGCAGGTTTTGGCGCAGGTCGTTGATCCGATCCCCGTCGATCGAGCCCGACGCGGGCAGGCTCCGTGTTTTGGGCACGCCGGTGTCGATGTGTGTGCTCCGACGATCACCGAGACTGGTGATCGCGAGTGGATCTGGAGCGTCACGGTCCCGGGGCTGAGCGCGTGCCGAATCGCGGTCGGCGCGTGGACGAGTGATGCGGCGTACCCGACCACGCACGTCGTGCTGGACATCGATGGCTTCATGGTGCGACGTCACGTCGATGCCACGTTGCGTCGCTGCGTCGCTCGGGAGGCCGTGGTCAGTGGCGACTCGATCGCCGTCGCGTTCACCGCCCACGACGAGCAGTGGCCAACGCCCCGTGAAGAAGGGGTGGGTCGTGACTGACGGCGAACGTCCGCCCTGGTGGCTTTCGGAGAATCCCTCACCCGAACCGCGCGAACCGTCCGAACCGCGCGAACCGTCCGAACCGCGCGAACGTTC
>CAYLOH010000005.1:0-24717 GCA_964385255.1 uncultured Rubrivirga sp.
TGGCCGGTCCCGGTTCCTGGCGCATTCGTCGTTGACTCGATTCGATCGCGTATGTGCGCGATATGGGCGTCGAGGAGTCGTTGGGCATCATCGATGAACAGCTGCTCTTCTTGAACGCTGCTGGACACCGCGCGCCTGCCTATCTGCCCGTACGTCAGGGCAGAGAAGTCTTTCACGTGCTCGCCTCTCGAGCCTCACCGGTAGCCGGGATAATCCGTGCATGCTGCAAGGGGTGGAGTGGCCCGATGTCTCGGGCCCCTACCACCTTGCAGGATGGGAATTCGATCGAGATGTCGCATCGGTAGACGTCATTCACCTCGCCGATGAACTACCGGAGCCACCGGGGATCGAACGAGGATCCGAGCGGTGGACCGAGTGGATGCTGGGACGACTCGCGGCCATCCAGGCAGCAGTGAGGGCGGGGGTTGTCGACCCGGTGATCGACAGGTCTCCCTCGGGAGCCCCGTTCTTGATCGGTAGCGATGTGGGTGTGTCGATCGCCCATACGTCGGGAATCGCGGTGGCGGCAGCTGCTCGCTCGGCGATCGGTGTCGATGTCGAACGCATCGATAGGGACGTCTCACGCCTTGTCCGAGCTCTCCGTCCAGGTGAGCGAGACATCGCGTTCTCCATCGGAGTCATCGGAGCTTTGGTAGCCAAAGAAGCGGTGGCGAAGATGACCGGAATGGGGCTTGGGGGATCACTCGCTCGCTGGCCGTTGCTGGATGCGGAGTTGTCCGGTGCCCATCCGATTGTGCATGTGGCGACTCCGGATGAGGGGATAGTCGCTGCGCAGTTGATCCCCTGGAAGGATTTCGTCGTGGGGGTCGCGCTCAGCCCGCACTCATGATCGACCTGTGCGTGCGCCAAGACATGATCGCTGCACTCGACGCCCCAGAGAGCACACTGGCGAAACTCGCGACGGATCCCACCGACAAAGCCGAGAAGGCCGAGCCGATGCTTCCAATGGACAGTACTGATCCGATGCTTCCGATCGACAGGATCGAACCGTCGGACCCGATGCTCAGCAGCGAGTTGCGCGACGCGATGCTCCAACGTGAGTTCACGGAGCAAGGCTAGATCCTTGGCATGATGGAGACGTGTCGGAACGAGAAGCCCTCTTCGCTATCTACGAGGAGGCATTGGTCGCAGCGCTGGATCCTGCCGATCGGGAATGGGTAGACCCGGCAATGGAATGCCTGACTCGACGACAGTCGGCGATCGTGATGACCGCCTACAACCCAGGGACTGCGCGCCCGACATGGGCGCAGAACGAAGCCGCAAACGCGCGCATGCTCGAGGTGGTCCAAGGGTTGGGTTTGGAGATCTGGCAGGCAGACGGTTTCTCCGCCGATGGCACGTGGCGTGAGCCGGGCTGGTTGGTCTGGGGACTGGATATCGACGAAGGCATCCGGATCGCGGCCGCCTTCGGACAGTTCGCGGTCTATGCCTACGACTCGGACGGTGTCCGCTCGGTCGTTGCGTGCGAAACCCCCGAACCCGAGGCCTGCTAACCGCTGGTCGTGTCGTCGTCCACTTGGCCGTGGTTGGGAAAGAACTCGGCAGGGCGCGTTCGATCGGCGAGAGCGATCCACTGCTGACCGGGCTTGAAGGCCAGTGGGTTGCCGTCAAGGGTCTGAAAGACGGTTCCGGAGGTCGCATCGGGCCGGGACCAGCGCGCTGGGAATCGCAGTCCGTCGCGCAGTACGACGGCGTCGCCCTCGCCGATCGTCTGCGCGTGAGGGGTGTTTCCTCCACCCTTGTCGAAGAACTCCGAGGGTTCCTGCTCTACATATTGAATGATGACGGTGGCTGCCTGTTGTCCGACGTCACGTGCCTCCACCTCGGCTACGCGGCCATTGAGTTCCACCAGATACAGGCGTGAGGCATGGTCGTAGCGAAACTCGGCGGACGAAGCAGGCCACTCAACCCGAGCCGACAATCCGACCTTGCCGTTCGCGGGCGGTGATGCATCGAAGACGAAGCCCATGTCCTTCACGAGCGAAGCGTCGGGCGCGGCGGCGAGGCCCTGGGTGCCGTTCAGGAAGTAGTTGTACGGCGCCCGACGGGAGGAATCTCGCTGGTAGGCCGACGCAGCCTTGTTGGGTGAGATATCGATAAGTGACGACTCGTCGATCAGGGGCCACATCTTCCTTTGCACCCCGGAGAAGCTGAAAGCCGGAGAGCCGTACTGCGCCAACAGGTCGAGGTCGGTGATCCGAGCTGATCGGACCGGTCCAATGCGTTCGGGAACGGTGGAGGCGAAGACCGCGGCGAGCCGGGTCATGCCGTATTCGACCTCCTCGATGTAGACCACGTCGGCTAACTCGAGTCCTGCGTGCGGTTGCGCATTCGTCGTGTTGTCGAGCTTGACCACCAACACCGGCTGGGGGACGGGTTGGGGCATCCCGGTGAGCGGTGACGTAGGCGTGGGCGTCGGGGTGGGCGTTGGGGTGGGGGTCGAAAGGGGGCTGTCCGTGGGTGTTGCCGTCGGCACGCCCGTCGGAGCATCGGCCGGAGCGCCGCTCGGGGTGACCGAGCCCGGGGAGCAGGCCACGACCAGTAAGGCGGCCAGTCCCACACCGACGATCCAGGACCCCCGGGTGCGCGGCCTTCGGATATCCACAGGCGCACCTTAGGCACCCATCGCCGTCCGACCTGGTGTTCGAGTCTCGGCGTGGGGGGTGGCGGGGTGGCCGGTGGGACGCATGGGGGAGAGCGGGGGAAAAGAGGGTTGACAGTGGAGGAAAGTGGAGTACAGTGGCGCCACTTGGGGTTACGAGTGGGGCCAAAGGGATCCATGTGGCGTAATCCACCGGATTGGGGAAGGGGCGGCCATGTTTCTCGGCACGCACGCCCCCCGTCTGGATGACAAGGGCCGTCTCGTCCTTCCGGCGAAGTTCCGGGAGCAGTTGGCGGGGGGCTTGGTCCTGACGAAGGGTCAGGACCGATCGATCGTGGTCTGGCCGGCGGCGGAGTTCGCGGCCTACTCGGAGCGTTTGAACGAAGCCTCCCGTTCCGACGCCCGTGTCAGGGCCTACTTGCGCGTGTTGTTCTCGGGGGCCTCCGACGAGATTCCCGACCGCCAGGGCCGAATCACGGTGCCCCCAGCGCTGCGTGAGTACGCCGGCTTGGACCGCGACGTCGTGGTCGTCGGCAATGGCAGTACTGCCGAAATCTGGGACGAGCAGACATGGCAGTCCTACCTAGGGCGTCAGGAGCAGGACTTCTCGGAGATCGACGAGGAGGTGATCCCGGGAGTGATGTAGGTCGCGCGGTGAGGCCTCCTCCCGCTAGGCGCACCCTGGCACCCCTTCCCCGGTGCCAGGACGCGTGAAGCGGGCGGAGACCTGACCGAAGCGACACAGCTCGGCCAGCAGTGCACAGCAGTTCATCTCGACCGCGAACAAGGAGAAGGACATGGCAGTAATCCAAGAGTCAGCCGACGTGACCACGGCATTTCGTCCGGTGCGCACGGGTGTCGCCGTCATGGTGGCAGGCGTTGCTACCGGCACCGTCCTGTACGTGCTTTCCGTGGTCGTGGCGGGCTGGGCGTAGATCCGCGCTCGGGACTTAGCACGTCCCGGTCGATGGGGAAGTCGACTCGTGACATCACCTTTTGCTCACCACGTTCCGGTTCTGCGGGACCGCGTGTTCGCCTTGCTTGCGCCGGCGTTGACATCACCTGGTTGTGTCTTGGTCGACGCGACCCTCGGCTTAGGTGGTCACGCCGACTACGCGCTGCGGACGTTTCCGCTCGTGCGGCTCGTGGGCATCGATCGGGATCCGTCGGCGCTTGCGGAGGCGCACGACCGATTAGGACGTTGGTCGGGGCGGGTGCACCTGGTGCACGCGGTGTACGACGAAATCCCGACGGTGTTGGCCGATCTGGGCATCACTCAGGCCGACGGTGTGCTGTTCGACCTCGGGGTCTCGTCCATGCAACTCGATGATCCCTCCCGGGGCTTCTCATATTCGACCGATGCGCCGCTGGACATGCGCATGAACCCCACGGATGAACTGACCGCGGCGGTGGTAGTCAATGAATACTCCGAGAAGGACATCGCTCGGATCCTCCGCGAGTACGGCGAGGAGCGATTCGCCAGTCGGATTGCTCGCGGCATCGTGCGGGCGCGGGCTGCGTCACCGATAGTGAACTCGGCTCAACTTGTCGAGATCATCCGTGAAGCGATTCCGGCGGCTGCGCGGAGAACCGGAGGAAACCCCGCAAAGAGGACCTTCCAAGCCCTCCGGATTGAGGTAAACGGAGAGCTCCTCACCTTGACGCGCGCCATCCCTGCCGCTCTGCGGGTTCTGAGCGTCGGTGGGCGGATGGTCGTGCTGTCGTATCAGTCTTTGGAAGACCGCATCGTGAAGTCGGAGTTCACGTCCGTCAGTGCGTCTCGCGTACCGCACGATCTGCCGATCGTGCCCGCAGGTTCGGAGCCGTCCTATCGCCTGTTGACACGCGGCGCCGAGAAGGCAAGCGACGAAGAAATCTCGGAGAACCCGCGTGCAGCGTCCGTCCGTTTGCGCGCGATCGAACGGGTTGCAGCATGAGCGCGACCACTCCCGCACCGGTGTCCGGCGCTGAGGACATGCCAGAGTCCACCACCGAATATGCGACCCAGGGTGCGGGTCGGAAACATCGATCCGCACTTCCTCACCTTCGCTTAGTGGCACCGCTTCGACCCGAACGGGCGAGCAGGGGATTCTTCGCAGTGCTGATCACAGTGATGCTCGCCTTCGGTTTGGTGATCATGCTTGTGGTCAATACCTCGGTTGCGCAGACGGCTTTCACCGTCACGGAGTTGAAGATCCAGCAACGGGATCTATCGCGTGCGGAGGCGGCTCTGACGAAAGCGATCGCTGAAGCCGCGTCGCCTCCTGTACTCGAAGCCAAAGCCCGAGCCCTCGGCATGATCCCCAGTGATCGGGCGGTGTTCCTCACCGTGCCGGAAGGCAGGGTGCGTGGCAAGGCGAAGCCGGCGCCTGGCAATCGTGCGAGGACCGCGAACATTGCAGGTTCATTGACGGCAACACTGATCGATCCGCTACCGACATCGGGCGGCGCTGTTGGGATTGCCGGGTCGGCCGTTCCCGGTGAGCGCAGGCAAGTGGGCGATGGCGCCGTTCTCGTCGAGTCAGGAACGCTGCCCGAGGCCGACGCCGCTACGGAACAAGCACGACGCAACGAGGCGCGTCAGCAAGCACGTTCGGCCGCCACGGGCGACGGTGCTCAGTTGGTGGAATCCGGTTTGCCGTCAAACCCCGGTAATGATGGCGCCATGGTCGTGCAAGGTCCCGGGCGATGAGCACTCAGTTCGCGACGCGATCACGTCATCGGTCATCTGACGATCCACCCGGTGGTCACGAGGGACCACCCACTGGCCCCGCGGACTTCCGGCCGGGAGATGTGCGTCGTCGTGGGACCGCGCTGCTTCTCGCCACTGCAGTAGTCGCCTCGATCTTCGCGACTCGGCTGGTCGATCTACAGGCCGTGCGGGGTGAGGCGCTTGCCGACGCTGCACTGAGTCAACGATTGCGAACTCTTGAAGTTCCGGCTTACCGGGGCAGCATCGTGGATCGAAGTGGCCAGCCTCTAGCGGTCACCGTCGAGGCTCGGAACATCACCGCGGATCAAACGCTGATTGATGATCCCGCTGCGGTTGCGGTGGAGTTGGCGCCGATCCTCGAAGTGCCGCAAGACGTGTTGGCGGAGCGCCTGACGGGCGATCGGCGCTTCATGTACATCGCGAAGGGGGTCTCTCCCCAAACATGGGACACCATCGCTTCACTGCGCCTACCTGGCATCTTCAGCGAGGAGACGTCTCAACGGATCTACCCCGCGGACAATCTTGCGTCCCACATCGTCGGATTCGTGCAAGCAGATGGATCTGGCGGCGGCGGTATCGAGTCTTCGTTCAACGATGTTTTGACGGGAACTCCTGGACAGCAAACGTACGAGAGTGGGCCCGGGGGACGCGTTATCCCGACGTCGAATCAGACCTCGGTCGCTGCCATTCCGGGAGGGGATGTACGCCTGACGATCGATCGGGACATCCAATTCGTCGCGGAGGAGGCCATACGGGGAGTAGTCCAGCGGTCTGGAGCTTCCAGTGCGACAGCGGTCGTGATGGACGTACGCACCGGAGAGATCCTTGCCCTTGCGACGGCCCCGGACTTCGACCCCAATGCGGTGACTCAGTCTCTGCCCGAAGAACGGCGTAATCGAGCGGTAACCGACATCTTCGAACCGGGGTCGACCGGCAAGGTGATCACGGCCGCAGCCGTGATCAACGAGGATGCGGTGAGTCCGCTCACGCCCATCAAGGTGCCTGGACAGCTGCGGCGAGCCGGCAAGTCCTTCAATGACTACTGGAAGCACGGGACGCTGCGGCTGACCATGTCCGGGGTATTCGCTAAGTCGAGCAACATCGGAACGATCCTGGCCGCGGAGAGGATGCCGAAGGCGAAGCTGGCCGATTACATGGAGCGTTTCGGCATCGGCGAGAAGACGAACGTCGGACTTCCGGGAGAATCAGCGGGTTTGCTCCTTGATCCCGATAGGTGGTCGGGCACCACGTTCCCCACCATGGCCTTCGGCCAGAGCTACTCGGTCAACACCGTTCAGATGACCAGTGTGTTCGCAACCATCGCCAACGGTGGCGTTCGAGTTCAACCGACGATCATCGAGTCGATAACCGAAGCAGACGGAACCGTCGTTGCCACACCGGAGGGAGAGCGTGATCGCGTGGTTCGGGAGGACACGGCGCGACAGGTGATGGCGATGATGGAAGCCGTCGTCGGCGAAGGCGGTACGGCGCCCCAGGCTCGAATTCCCGGCTATCGAGTGGGCGGCAAGACGGGAACGGCGCAGTTCGTCGACCCCGACTGTCGCTGCTACGCCGGTGACGTGACCGCCTCATTCATCGGGGTGGCCCCCGCGGACGATCCACGACTGGCCGTGGGCGTCTTCGTTCACCAGCCTCAACGAGGTCGTGGTGGCGGCGAGCTGGCAGCGCCGGTCTTCAAGGAGATCACCACTTACGCTTTGCAGGCTATGCAGATTGCTCCCTCGGGTAAGCGAGCTCCTCGGCTCACCTTGACGACTGGTTAATCCATGCGGCTAACCGATCTGTTGCGCGGAGCTGGCATCGATGCGGCAGATCTGGCGACGAAAGCATCCGTCGAGGTGCACGACGTGTCATTGAGTTCATCGACCGTCGTGCCCGGCAGCGTCTTCGCTGCACTGCCCGGGCATCGAACGCACGGCGCCACCTACGCACCTGATGCGATCAGCGCTGGTGCCGTCGCCATAGTCACGGATGCTGCCGGAGCACAGATGATCGGCTCTGCCGACGTCCCGATCATCATTCTCGATCAACCTCGGAGTGCGCTCGCCCACCTCGCCGCGACTTTGTGGGATCACCCATCCAAAGACATGACGATGATCGGCGTTACCGGGACCAACGGCAAGACCAGCGTCACTCACCTGATCCAGGCGGCCCTCGTTCGAAACGGGGTTCCCTGTGCGGTCATCGGAACCCTGGGCACCTTGCTCGATGGGCTCGACAACGCCTCCCATCCACGTACGACGCCCGAGGCCCCGGACCTGCAAGCGACGTTGGCCACGGTGCGGGACGCGGGTGCAACCGCGGTTGCCATGGAGGTATCGAGTATCGCGTTGTGTGAACATCGAGTCGACGCCATAGCTTTCGACATCGCCGTCTTCACGGGCTTGACCCATGACCATCTCGATTACCACGGCACGATGCAGTCCTATTTCGAAGCCAAAGCCGACTTGTTCGAACCGAGTCGGGCATCGTCGGGTGTGGTCGTGATCGACGACGAGTGGGGTAGGTCGTTGAAGGAACATGCGCGTATCCCCATCACCACGGTGAGTGCGACCGGAGCTGCAGCGGACTGGCGGGTGACTATCGACGGAGATCGAGTATCGATCGAAGGGTTGGATACGGCCGTTGTGCGTCTTCCCGTGCCAACGGGATTCGCCGTCACCAACCTCACGTTGTCGGTGGCCGTCGCCCATGCGTTGCGCATCCCAGCTCAGCTCGCAGCGGATGCAGCAGTGAGCGCCCGAATCCCCGGTCGTATGGAACTGGTCAGCTCCACCGGCGGTGTGGCCTTCATCGTGGATTACGCGCACACACCCGATGCGATCCGACAAGTGGTTATCGCGTGCGCGTCACTTCGTCCCGATCGGGGAGGCAGGGTTATCGTCGTACTCGGTGCCGGGGGCGACAGGGATTCGACCAAGCGTCCGGACATGGGTCGAGCAGCGGCCTCAGGCGCAGACGTCGTCATCGTGACCGATGACAATCCGCGATCGGAGAATCCGGCCGCGATTCGAGCAAGTGTGCTTGCGGGAATCCAAGGCAGCGGCTGTGCTGTCACCGAGGTAGCCGACAGGCGTGAGGCGATCGAATTGGCGGTCCAGACCGCACAGCAGGGGGACATCGTTCTCGTGCTTGGTAAGGGTCACGAGACGACCCAAGAGTTCGCCGACCATGTCCTTCCCTTCGACGACAGGTCGGTGCTGGCATTCTTCGTGGAGGAACGGTTCGGCGGGGTCGAGGAGGGTGGACGCAGGTGAAGCCCATGCCGTTGTCCCTCGTTGCCTCGGTGGTTCACGGCGAACTCAACGCGATTGCGCGCGACGGCGCAGACAGCCTCGTCCAAGATTTCATTGTCGACTCTCGGCATGCTGGCAACGGCGACCTGTTCGTTGCCATCGAGGGGGAGCGCGTGGATGGACACGCATTCGTCACGTCGGCCGTGGAAGCAGGTGCCCTCGCCGCACTCGTCAGTCGCGAGGTCGAGGGTGCACCGTGCCTCATCGTTCCCGATCCGGTCGCGGCTCTCGGCAGATTCGCTGCTTGGTATCGCCAGGAGATCCTCGCCGCCACCGTCATCGGCATCACTGGCTCATCCGGGAAGACCACAACCAAGGACCTCATCGCCGAACTCCTGGACGGGGAGGTGGTGGCAGCCCAAGGATCGTTCAATACCGAGGTTGGACTGCCGCTCACGATGCTCAGCGCGACCGAGACCACCCAGTTCCTGGTGTTGGAAATGGGCATGCGAGGGCTGGGGCATATTCGATACCTCGCGGAACTTGCGAAGCCCGATATCGGAGTCGTGTTGAACGTCGGCTCCGCGCACGTAGGAATGATGGATGACCCATCGGACATAGCCCGAGCCAAGGCCGAACTGGTCCAGGCATTGTCGGTCGACGGCAAAGCTGTGCTCAATGCGGACGACCCGCAGGTGGCCGCCATGGCCGATCAGACGCACGCAGCCATCACGTGGTTCGGAACGGGAACCGGAGTCGACATCGCCGCATCCGATATCGAGGTGGGGATCGACGGGTGTCCGTCGTTCACATTGCACATCGCCGGTGAGGAAGCGACGCGGGTGTCACTCACGCTCCACGGTGAGCATTTCGTTGAGTCCGCCCTCGCGGCTGCCGCCGTGGGACACCTGTGTGGAATGGCCAGCCCTCGAATCGCCGAGAAGCTGAACTCAGCGCGTGCCCGAAGTCGTTGGAGGATGGAAGTTCACACGACTCAGAATGGAATCACGCTCATCTGTGACGCGTACAACGCCAACCCTGAGTCCATGCGTGCTGCGCTCAAAGCGCTCCGCTCAATGGGGCAAGGTCGGCGCACGTGGGCGGTGCTCGGTGAAATGCGGGAGTTAGGTGAGCAATCCATCGACGAACACGACGCAATCGGCCGCTTGGCGGTCCGACTGGATATATCCCGACTCGTGTGTGTTGGACCGGGCACGAAGGTGATGCACCTGGCCGCCAGTAATGAGGGTTCCTGGGGTGACGAATCCCAGTGGGTCGAAGACGTGCAGGCCGCGATCGACCTTTTGGATCGGGAGTTGGCTCCCGGTGACGTCGTGCTGATCAAGGCATCTCGGGCCGTCGGCTTGGAAGTGATCGCCGAGCATCTGCTCGACGGGGACCGGCTGGCCTCATGAGACTCGTCGTCATCGCACTCGCAATCGCCTCCGTGGTCTCGCTGATCGGCACGCCAGTGCTCATCAAGTTGTTGTCCAAGCGTGGCTACTCGCAGGCCATCCGAGTGAGTACCGAAGGCAGTACCTATCCCGACCACGAGGCCAAGCGCGGCACACCGTCGATGGGAGGTGTGGCCATCGTTCTTGCCGTCCTGGCCGGCTATTTCGGTACGCACCTGGTGACGTGGCGCCCCCTCACCCAATCCGGTTTGCTCGTGATCTTTCTCATGGTCGGGCTAGGGGCGGTGGGCTTAGCCGACGATTACCTCAAGATCTTCAAGCAGCGAAGCACGGGGTTGCGCGCCCGCACCAAGCTGATCGGCCAGGCGGCGGTCGCGGTGACCTTCGCGTACCTCTCCGTACAGTTCCCCGACGCCGATGGCCAAACGGCAGCGTCCATGGCCGTGTCCTTCGTCCGCGACACCCCCCTCGTGCTGCCCATGGGGCTGTTCCTGGTCTGGGTGTGGTTCCTGGTGACGGCGACGACTAACGGAGTCAACCTCACCGACGGATTAGACGGTCTTGCCGTCGGCGCAGCCGTCATGAGTTTCCTCGCATACGTCCTGCTGACCATTTGGCAATACGGTCAGAACTGCGCATTCGAAGCCACCGAATTCTGCTACAACACGCAAAACCCGCTTGACCTCGGAATCGTCGCCGCATCCGCGGCCGGCGCATGCTTCGGCTTCCTGTGGTGGAACACCCCACCCGCCCGGATTTTCATGGGAGACACAGGCTCCCTGGCACTCGGCGGTGGCATCGCGGGGTTGGCGATCTTGACTCGCACGGAACTACTGCTCCCGTTCATCGCCGGACTCTTCCTGATAACCACCATCTCGGTGATCCTCCAGGTGGGCTCGTTCAAGATGACCGGTCGCCGGGTGTTCCGAATGGCGCCGTTACACCATCACTTCGAGATGATCGGCTGGCCCGAAACCCAGATCGTCGTGCGCTTTTGGATCATCCATGGGCTTTTCATCGGCGCCGGCTTGACGTTGTTCTACGCCGAATGGGTGAGGGCTTGATGCCCGTAGGCGTGGTCAACCTCACTCGAGATTCCGAGTGGCGCAACGTTCGAGTATGCGTTGTCGGTTTGGGGGTTGCCGGGTACTCCTGCGCAGACGCACTCATGCAGCTAGGTGCCCAGGTGACCGTGGTTGACCAAGCCGACGAACAAGCCCAGCACGAACGAGCAGAGATCTTGGGCCACCTCGGGGCCCGTGTCGCCTTGGGAGAGGGAGCCACGATTCCCGTGGAGTCCGATCTCGTGGTCGTATCGCCCGGCATCCGTCCCACATCGCCTCTCATTGCGCCTGTTGTTTCGGCACGCGTGCCGGTGTGGGGGGAACTCGAACTGGCGTGGCGGTTACGGCGCAGCCCACATGACGCTCCATGGTTGTGCGTCACGGGAACGAACGGCAAGACCACGACCACACTCATGCTGGACAGCATCCTTCGAGCCTCGGGCGCCAAGTCCGTGGCTGCGGGCAATATCGGCAACCCACTCGTTGACGTGGTCATGCACGATGAGGTGGACGTCATCGCCGTCGAGGTGGGGGCCCCGCAGCTGCCCTTCGTCACGTCGATGAGCCCATGGTCGGCAGTCTGCTTGAACATCGCACATGATCATCTCGATCATTTCGGGGATTACCCGTCATACGTCGCGGCTAAGGAGCGCGTGTTTCACCACTGCCAGGTAGCCGCCTGCTATTGCGTTGAAGAGCCGCAGACTCGTTCGATGGTCGAACGCGCTGACGTGGTCGAGGGATGTCGGGCAATCGGCATCACCCGCGAGATTCCAAGCATCGGCATGCTGGGGATCGTCGATGACCTGCTCGTGGATCGCGCTTTCGTGGACGATCGACCGAATACCGCCCAAGAGCTCGCCTCAGTTGCCGACGTCAGGCCCGCTGCCCCCCACAATGTCATCAATGCCCTCGGGGCAGCTGCCCTCGCCAGGTCCTACGGCGTCGAAGCCAGCGCAGTCCGACAAGGATTGCGACAATTCCAGCCTGCACCGCACCGGATCGCAGACGCCGGTCAGGTGAACGGCGTCTTCTTCGTCGACGACTCCAAGGCGACCAATGCCCACGCGGCGGCAATGTCCCTGCGCGCCTATCGATCAGTTGTGTGGATAGCCGGTGGCATGGCCAAAGGCCAGAACTTCGATGACCTCGTGTCGAGCGTTGCCGATCGACTCCGGGGTGTCGTGCTCATGGGTGTCGATGCCGAGGCCATCCGGAGCTCTCTGACCCGACACGCGCCTGATGTGCCGGTGATCGTCGTTCAGCGGTCCGACACTGGTGCGATGACCGAGGCCGTCGACGCTGCTAACGCGTGGGCCGAGCCTGGCGACGTCGTTCTGCTGGCACCCGGATGCGCCTCGTGGGACATGTTCGATGACTACGCCCATCGAGGACGGACCTTCACCGATGCGGTTCGTGAACTGCGATCTCGCAGCCAGGGTCCGTCATGACCGACCGACTGATCGAAGTGTCCGGGTCCCAGGAGTCACCGTCGAACGAGACCGATCGTGCAGCAGGCCGGCCTGTCGTGACGGGAGTGTCTCGTGTCCGACTGTTGATGCAGCATCCGCTGAGCGCCTACTACCTGCTGATGGGCGCAACACTCCTCCTACTGCTCTTGGGTCTGATCATGGTCATGTCAGCCTCGAGCATCGAGAGTGTCCGAGTATTCGGTTCTCCGTACACGTTGGCTCAGCGGCAGGCATTCTTCGCGGTCTTGGGCGTCGTCGCGATGTTCTTCGCGTCGCGGACATCCGTGGAGTTCTGGCGAGGATTCGCGTGGCCACTGTTGCTGATCGCTTTCGGTTTCCTCGTCGCGGTGCTGATCATCGGCGTGGAAGTCGGTGGACAACGAAACTGGATCGAACTCTTCGGTCCGTTCCGCTTCCAGCCCAGTGAGATCGCCAAATTGGCACTCGTCGTCTGGGGCGCCGAAGTGCTGTCTCGGCGTAACCGCCGACTGGACACTTGGAGAGGGCTGCTCCTGCCCTTGCTGCCGGTGGCCGCGCTGATGATGGTCCTGGTGCTCCTCGAGGGCGACTTCGGGAACACCGTCATGTTGGGGGCCATCATGGCGGGCATCCTCTTCGCAGCGGGAGCTCCGTTGCGCATCTTCGCGGTGTTCGCTGCGGTGGGCGCTGTCGGCGTATGGGTTCTGTCCTTGGCGGCTCCGTATCGGATGGAACGGATCGTGTCGTGGATGAATCCCGAATCGGATCGCTTGGGGTTCGGATGGCAGGTCACCCAGGGCCAGTACGCCTTGGGAACGGGGGGCTTCTGGGGTGTGGGTCTAGGCGCGAGCCGTGAGAAGTGGGGAACCTTGCCCGAGGCGCACACCGACTTCATCTTCCCCGTGATCGGCGAGGAACTCGGGTTACTGGGAACGTTGACGGTAGTCGGCTTGTTCTCACTCCTGGCGTTCGCCGTGTTCCGACTGAGCCGAAACACCGACGAGCCATTCGTCCGCTTCGCCGCTGCAGGAGTGGGGGCGTGGATCGTCGTACAGGCCGTGGTGAACATCGGAGGTGTCCTTGGCCTGGTCCCCGTCGCCGGCGTCACCTTGCCCCTCGTCTCCTACGGGGGTTCCTCCCTGATTCCCACCCTGACGGCCATCGGAATGCTGATGGCCTTCGCGAAGAGAGAGCCCGCCGCCCGGCGAGCCCTTCGTCGCCGCAGCACCGCACAGGCGCTGCGCCGCCGCTGATCGAGCGCGTCGTGCACATCGTCTTCGCCGCGGGCGGAACCGCCGGTCATCTCGAGCCGGCGCTGAATACCGCCGATGCGTTGACGCGATTGGCCCCGACGACCTCCGTTTCCTTCGTCGGAGCATCTCGGGGTCTTGAGCAAGAACTCGTGCCCGCGCGCGGATACCCGTTGATCCAGACGGGTGCGGTGCCGTTCCCGCGGCGCATCGGTCGGTCGATCGTCACCTTTCCACCGACCACCACGGCGGCGGTTCGCACCGCGATCGCCCATCTGCGCTCGGTCGGTGCGGATGCCGTCGTGGGTTTCGGCGGCTACGCCGCGATACCCGGCTACCTGGCTGCCCGCAGGACGAGAACGCCCCTACTGATCCACGAAGCCAATTCACGCCCTGGTTTCGCCAACCGACTGGCGGCGCGCTTCACCGAGAACGTCGGTGTCGTCCACGACGGTGTCCTGCCGCACTCACGCCACATGGGGTTACCGCTTCGTCCGTCGATTTCGCATCTGGATCGACGCGCCGTGCGCGACGAGGCGCGACGTCAGTGGGGATTCGACCCCGATGCCCCGGTGCTGCTCGTCTTCGGCGGTAGTCAAGGCGCCAAGCACCTCAACGAAGTCATGGAGGCGTCGATCGCGGCATTGACGTCGGCGGGCATCCAGGTCCTGCACTCAGTCGGCAGTCGACATGCGCTGCCTGATGCATCACCGGGGTATGTGCCCGTTGCCTACATAGAAGACATGGCCCTCGCCTATGCCGCTGCGGACATCGCCGTGTGCCGATCCGGGGCGATGACGTGCGCCGAGTTGACGGCCGTGGGATTGCCGGGAATCTACGTGCCGCTACCCGTTGGCAACGGCGAACAGGCGGGCAATTCACGGCCGATAGTGCTGGCGGGTGGCGGCATCCAACGACTCGATGAGCTGTTGACCCCGGAGTGGCTGACGGACACCGTCGTGTCCGTGGTCCAAGATGAGAAGCGCCTGGAGGGCATGTCGAGTGCTGCCCATGCGCTCGGTGAGCGCCAGGCCGACGAGGAATTCGCCCGGTGGATTCTGGACGTGGTGCAGCAGGGGAAGGGGTAGTCGGTGTCCCAGGTCGACCTGTCCTCCCTGGGGCGGGTGCACATCGTCGGGATCGGCGGGGCAGGGATGTCCGGCATAGCGCGGATCATGTCCGCCCGGGGCGTGACCGTCACCGGAACCGATGCGAAGGAGTCCAGGCGACTGCAGGCTCTTCGCGCACTGGGCATCGATGCTTCTGTGGGTCACCGGGGTGAGTTCCACGCCGACACGTTGGTCGTGTCGACGGCCATTCCCGAATCCAATCCCGAACGACGTTACGCACGCGAACACGGGATCCCCGAACTGTCACGGGCGTCGGCTTTGGCCGCGATCATGCAAGGTTCACTGGGTGTCGCCGTCTCGGGAACTCATGGAAAGACGACGACCACCTCGATGGTGACTGTCGCCCTTCAGCATTGTGGCGCCGATCCGTCATTCGTCATCGGAAGCGAATTGAATGAATCCGGCTCGAATGCCCACGTTGGTACCGGCGAGGTCTTCGTCGTCGAAGCGGACGAAAGTGACGGTTCGTTCTTGGCTCTCCCTGCACGCGTGGGTATCGTCACGAACATCGAGCCCGACCATCTCAATTACTGGGGCGACTTCACTGCCTTAGAGGCTGCGTTCGATGAATTTGGACGCCGATGTGGCCTCTCTGGAGGCTTCGTCGTTGCTTGTGCCGATGATCCGGGATCCGTCGCGATGACGAGCCGACTGCGGGCGGAGGGCATCGATGTGCGCTCTTACGGATCCAGTGAGGATGCGACCGTTCGCATGCTCGAAGCCGAGCGCGAGCAGTCGGGTTGGTCATTCGCGATCGGCAAGGACGGTGTTCGCTTGGGCCGGGTGCACTTGAAGGTCCCCGGCCGACACAATGCGCTGAACGCACTCGCGGCCTACACGGCGGCTACCGGCCTGGGTTTTTCCGATTCCGACGTTCGCGCCGGCCTGGAGGCTTTCTCGGGAACGCGGAGACGATTCGACTTCAAGGGGGAGGTGGCCGGAGTACGCGTGTACGACGACTACGCCCATCACCCGACGGAGATCGCAGCGACGTTGAGGGCGGCACGCGAGGTTGCCGCAGGAGGACGCGTCATCGTCGCTTTCCAAGCCCATCACTACTACCGCACCGCGATGTTCATCCGGGAGTTCGGCGAGGCCCTGGGCTTGGCCGACGTGGCCGTGGTCCTGGAAGTGTTCGCTCCCGGTGAGGAGCCGATTCCCGGTGCCAGTGGACAAACCCTCGCCGCAAACGTCCCACTTCCGGACGGTGACGCGATCTTCGAGCCGTCGTGGACGGCGGCGGGGGAGATCCTCGCGGATAGGGCTCGCGCCGGCGATCTCGTCATGACCCTCGGTGCGGGCGATATTGGCATGTTGGGCCTCGAGGTCATGGATCGACTGCGGATGCGGACATGACCCGCGTGGACGAACGGCCAGCTCCCACCCGCGGGCAGCGAACGTCACGCACGATGTCGCGTCGTTTGACGCTGGCAGGTCGCCTGCGGTCTTGGCGCAGTCGGCGCGGGATCGTCGCCGATAGCTGGGTGTCCCGCGAGCGTCGCCGTTCGCGGCTGATCCTGATCACGGTTGCCGTCATCGTCGCGGCCGTGGGCGCGGGCGTGTGGCTGGTGTGGTTCTCTCCCATCTTGGCGGTAAAGGACGTACGGGTGGTCGGACTCAGCACCGAGGCAGAGGTCGTCGGTGCGCAGCAAGTACGCGCGACCGCGAAGGTGCCGCTGGCCGTGCCGCTCATGGCGGCAGACACCGTGGGTGCCCAGCAACGGATCGGTGATTTGCCGTGGGTGGAGTCGGTCGAGGTGTATCGCTCCTGGCCGGGTGCCATCGTCATCGAGGTGGTGGAGCGAACTGCCGTGGCGGTACTCGAGGAGGGGCAGGAGCGACGTGGGGTCGACGCGACGGGTGCGGTGTTCGACCCGCCGGGTGGCCTTTGGCTTGCCGACCCCGTCATCCGGGGGGAGGAGGCAGCGCTGTCCGAAGCGGTCGAAGTCGTGGCCTCGCTGCCGCCTGAGATAGAGGAGCGCGTCCGAGTCGTGCAGGCTGTCAGCCCGGACGACATCCGACTGCAACTGGGCAACGATGCGATCGTGCGGTGGGGCAACGCCGACGAAGGGGAGTTCAAGGCGCAGGTCCTGCTGTCTTTGCTGCCGAGGCGGGCCCAGGCGTACGACGTGAGCGCCCCTCAATTGCCCACGACTTTCGGGGAGAAGGGCACCCGGGACTGAGGTATTTCCCCGTTCGGAGCGAAATAACCCGCGTCCCACTTGCGTCCCAGGGGTAACACCCCCTACCCTCCCGCCGGCTTCCGGCCGGACGATGTTTCAGCCTCAACTAGAGGTTGAGGTCTAGCCGAGCCAGACGAGTCGGTGCGCCCCCTCGCGCCGGCGTGAACGAAAGGACGGGCGGCTGTGGCGGCTCCCCAGAACTACCTGGCAGTGATCAAGGTCGTCGGCATCGGCGGCGGTGGCGTGAATGCGGTGAACCGCATGATCGAGGTCGGTTTGAAGGGCGTTGAGTTCATCGCCATCAACACCGATGCGCAGGCCCTGCTGATGAGCGATGCCGACGTGAAGTTGGACATCGGCCGCGAGTTGACCCGTGGCCTCGGTGCGGGTGCGAACCCCGAGGTCGGTCGCAAGGCAGCCGAGGATCACCTCGAGGAGATCGAGGAGGTCCTCCAGGGCGCGGACATGGTGTTCGTCACTGCAGGCGAGGGAGGCGGCACCGGTACCGGTGGGGCCCCGGTCGTCGCGAAGGTGGCGCGGTCTCTGGGCGCCCTCACCATCGGCGTGGTGACTCGGCCGTTCGGATTCGAAGGACGACGTCGCCAGGTCCAGGCAGACCAGGGTGTCGAGGATCTGCGGGCCGAGGTGGACACCTTGATCGTGATCCCGAACGACCGGTTGTTGTCGCTGGCGGATCGGGAGATCAGCGTGATCGACGCATTCCGACAAGCAGACCACGTCCTGCTCCAGGGTGTGTCCGGCATCACCGACCTCATCACCACACCAGGCTTGATCAACCTCGACTTCGCCGATGTCAAGAGCGTCATGCACTCTGCCGGTTCTGCCCTGATGGGAATCGGTTCGGCGCGGGGTGAGGATCGGGCCCTGCAAGCTGCGGAGAAGGCGATTTCCAGTCCGCTGCTGGAGGCGGGTATCGACGGTGCGCACGGAGTGCTGTTGTCCATTTCGGGTGGCAGCGACCTCGGGCTCTTCGAGATCAATGAGGCCGCTCGGTTGGTCAGTGACGCCGCCCATCCGGACGCGAACATCATCTTCGGTGCGGTCATCGACGACACCTTGGGAGACGAGGTGCGCGTGACGGTCATCGCAGCCGGCTTCGAGGGCGGCGAACCGCCAGCCAAGAAGGTCGCTGCGCCCGTCCGAGCCACCGACGCGACAGGCGACATTCCGACCATCCAGCAGCCGAAGACCGTTGTCTTCGACGACGCAGACGACGACCTGGACGTTCCGGACTTCCTGAAGTAGTCCACCAACGTGGACCACGTCGCCGGTAGGGACTTCCCCGACCTACGGGTGCTCCACGGGGAACTGGTCCAGGGTGTGCGGTTCGGCGTTTCCTCGCGGGAATCCGGTGCCAGCATCGGGGCCTTCGCGCACGGCAATCTCGCCGATCACGTGGGTGACGACCCCGTTGCGGTCGAGTGCAACAGGCGATCCTTGGCCGATGCCATGGGCGCCCGTCGTGGCCTTGCGGTCATCGGCGCCGCACACGGGTGCCGATGCACCGAGGTCGACCGGCCTGGTACCTACCCTGGTGTCGACGCACTGACCACTCAGACTCCTGGGCTGGGTGTTCTCGCGTTGGGAGCGGACTGCGCGGTCGTGGGGATCGGCGCCCAGACTGCTGAAGGTTCGCCGGTGGCGGGTGTGGCTCATTGCGGCTGGCGTGGCCTGGTTGCCGATGTGATCGGGTCCTTGGTGAGCCAGATGAAGAGCGCGGGCGGGTGGAACCTGACGGCGGTCATCGGTCCGACCGTGTGTGGTGCGTGTTATCTCGTTGACGATGAACGGGTGTCGACGGTGGTTCGCTCGGTCTCGGACGCGGTTGTGCGCGCGGCGGTCGGTAAGCGGACCGACGACGAGCGATACGAACTCGATATCCGCGCAGGTGTTCGCGCGCGCCTAGTCGAATTGGGCGTTCAGGTCGTGGCGGACCTCGGGTGCACCGTCGAGGACGATCGCTGGTTCAGTTACCGCGGGGCAGTTGCCGCGCTGGGCCCTGACGCGAACACGGGCCGCCACGGGCTGTGCGTCGTCATCGATGGGTGAAGAATCGACGGCTGAGCGATCGATAGGCGATTGATGGATGATCCGGTGATGAGCGAATCTGACCGGCGCGCCCTCCTGGGGTCACGGTTGCGGGAGATCCGGGCCCGCATCGATCGTGCGCGCGACCTTGCCGGGCGTAGCGACGATGTCGGCCTCGTGGTCGTCACGAAGACCTTTCCGGCCAGCGATGTCGATCTTCTCGCCGAGTGTGGGGTGCGTGATGTCGGAGAGAACCGGGACCAGGAAGCCAAAGCCAAGAAGGCAGCCACCCATGCTCCGGATCTGCGCTGGCACATGATCGGTCGACTGCAGAGAAACAAGGTCGCATCGGTCGCCCGGTGGGCGGATGTGGTCGAGTCGGTCGACCGGGCATCGCTCGTCGGACCATTGGCGAACGCGGCCGCCCGTGCCGATCGAGGCCACCCCTTGGGAGTGCTGATCCAGGTAAGTCTGGATCCGCCGGAGGCGGAGGATCGCGGGGGTGCGCCACCGTCGGAGGTGGTCGACGTCGCCGGTCTCGTCGTAGCCCAGGAGCACCTGCGGCTCGAGGGCGTGATGGCCGTCGCGCCCCATCCGGACACCGGCATCGACCCGCTCGCTGCTTTCCGTCAGCTGGCCGAGGTTGCTGCCGAGGTACGCCGGCTCTACCCACAGGCCCAGACCATCTCCGCGGGCATGAGCGAGGACCTCGAGCAGGCGGTCGCCTGTGGGGCGACACAAGTCCGCATCGGGGGAGCGATACTCGGGCATCGGCCTTACGTGCAGTAGCGTTCAAGGGACGTGGGTGACGGGTGTCGACCCTCGAACATCCACTGATGTTGTGACGTCTTCGGTCCGGTGAGGAGGTGCTCGGTGGCGGGAGCAATGCGCAAGATGGCCGTTTATCTCGGTTTGGTCGAGGACGATTCCTACGCCGACGAGTACGACGAGTACGACGAACCGGCTCGCGACTCCCGCCGGGAGAAGCGTTCGGGTCGCCGCGGCTTCAAGGATCGCTACGAAGAGGACGACGTCGACGACCGCTACGCCGTGCGCAGTGTGAGACCTATTAGCGAACCCCGGGCCGTTCGGACCTTCCGAGCCGAGTCCAACGTCGAAAGACTCCCGACGTCCGCGCCGCTTCCCGGTCGCGGAGTCCCCATGAGCGACCTCAGCCGCATCGAGACGATTCATCCGCGCTCCTACAACGACGCTCGCAGGATCGGCGAGGAGTTCCGTGTTGGTGTCCCCGTGATCATGAACCTGGGCGATATGGATGATGCGGACGCCAAGAGGATCATCGACTTTGCCGCGGGCTTGGTCTTCGGTCTGCATGGAACGATCGAGCGGATCACTGGCAAGGTTTTCCTGCTCTCTCCCGCCAATGTCGACCTCGGTGATCAGGCCCGCGCTCAGATAGCCGAGGATGGCTTCTTCAACCAAAGTTGAGCCATCCTTCTAGGGAGTGACGTCTCGGTGAGCATCATCGGCCAGATCCTGGGCACTGTTCTATGGCTGTACTGGCTCGTCCTCATCGCGCGCCTGGTCTTCGACTTCGTGCAGATATTCGCGCGGTCGTGGCAGCCCCGTGGACCTTTGCTCCTGATCGCCGAATTCGTCTACACGATCACCGACCCGCCGCTTCGGGCACTTCGGAAGGTGATTCCACCGTTGCGCCTGGGAAGTGTGTCCTTGGACCTTGCCTTCTTGGTCTTGATTCTGGGTGTGCAGTTACTCATCAACTTCGTGGTTCTGCTCTAGGGTCGCGAACGTGGAACTCACCGCGCAGGACATCCGCGACGTGCGCTTCGGTACGACGCGAATGCGTTCTGGGTACGACATGACCGAGGTGGATGCCTTCCTCGACGCCATCGAATCGGCGATCACGTTCTACTCGGCGCAGACCCAGGCTTCCGTCGACGAAGCGGACGCGTTGCGCTCGCAAGTGCAGCAATTGCAAGCACGGCTGGCCAGCGCGCAAGCCGAGTTGGACGAATGCCGACTGTTGGCGAGTCAGCCTGCGGCAGACGGCCACGACACGGTGATCACCGAGATAGCGAGCGAGGCCGATAGCGAGACCACGGCCGAGAATCCAGTGGTGAATTCGTCGATCGGCCCCGCGAGGGACCAGGATCTATCTGCGTTGATCAAGGTGCGAGACGATGTTCGTCGAATGCTCACAGAGCAACTGCGGCTCGTCGACGACGTGAGAATCGATCAGAGCTAGACGCGCTCCACCGCAATCGTCGCGGGAAGTTCGGTCTCGACGCGGTGGCCCGCCAGAGGATCCCGTCGCTCCATCGCCACGGCGAGGACCTCCGCAGAGATCTCCGTTCCGTGTACTTCGAAAGCGGCGACTATGTCGGGATCGGCGCTGGTCCACATCACGGTGATGCGATCGGTGATGTCGAATCCAGCGGCCTTGCGCGTCTCTTGAATTGCACGAACAAGCTCGCGTGCCACACCCGCATGGCGCAGGGCGTCGTCGATGTGAAGATCGATGGCGACGGACTCTTCGTTGTCACTCGCGACAGCCCAGCCCTCCCGGGGAGACTCGGTGACGATCACGTCGGACTCGCGAACCTCGATCGTTTCGGAGTCGACGATCAGGGCGGCGCTGCCGGTCGTACGTATCGATTCGACGAGCCAGGTGGGGTCCGCACTCGTGATCGCTTGAGCGATGACGGGCGTGGTCTTGCCGTACTGATTGCCCAACTCCCGGAAGTTCGGTTTGACGCTGACGTCTACGAGTCCGATTTCATCCCCGAGTGGGTCAACCGAGCGGACGTTCAGTTCCTCGGCCACCTCCGTGACCAGTTCGTGCGGAACCCCAGACCAGCCGGGAGCGGATACCAGCGCCCGCCCCAGCGGCTGACGCGTTCTCACGCTGCTGCTGGCGCGAGCTGCTCGACCCAGCTCGACCACGCGCCGCACGAGCGCCATCTGCTCAGCAAGCTCTGTGTCGATGGCGCTGTCGTCCACCGTCGGCCACTGCGCCAGATGAACCGATTCGGGTGCACTCTGCTCGGTTGGTCGGAAAAGGTCCTGCCACACGCGCTCAGCGATAAACGGGGTGAAGGGGGCCAAGCACAAGGTCACGATGCGCAAGGCCTCATGCAAGGTAGCGAGCGCTGCCGGATCCCCATCCCAGAAGCGCCGCCGTGAGCGACGGACGTACCAGTTCGAAAGATCGTCGATGAATGCGGCGAGGATCCGGCCACCCCGTTGGGTGTCGAAGTTCTCCAAGGCGTCGTCGACGTCCCGCGCCAACCGGTGTGCCTCGGATAGCACCCACTGGTCGATGAGCGGCCGGTCCTGCGGGGAAGGTGCACCGTCGGTTGGCTGCCAACCCGCCGTGCGGGCGTACAGGGACTGGAAGGACACGGTGTTCCAATAAGTCAGCAGGGTTCGGCGAACCACGTCGGCTATCGCTGAATGCCCCACACGACGCGCTTGCCACGGGGATCCCGACGCGAGCATGAACCAACGGACGGCATCGGCGCCGTGTTCGTCCATCAATGGGATGGGTTCTAGAACGTTGCCCAGATGCTTGCTCATCTTCCGGCCGTCCTCATCGAGGATGTGCCCCAGGCACACGACGTTCTTGTAAGAAGACCGACCGAACACCAGCGTCCCGATGGCCATGAGGGAGTAGAACCAGCCGCGCGTTTGGTCTATCGCTTCGCAGATGAAGTCGGCGGGGTAGCGCTCGTCGAAGGCATCCGCATTGCGGTGTGGGTATCCCAATGCGGCGAAGGGCATGGCACCGGAGTCGTACCAGCAGTCGATGACCTCGGGGACGCGTCGCGCTTCCTGTCGACAGGTCGGACAGGCAATGGTTACGTCGTCCACGTACGGGCGGTGAGGATCGAGCGAACTCAGGTTGGAGCCGGAAAGCGCGGACAGTTCCGCGAGCGAACCAACCGCCGTCAGATGGCCGTCGGCACACCTCCAGATCGGTAGGGGCGTGCCCCAGTATCGATTGCGTGATAACGCCCAGTCGACGTTGTTGGTGAGCCAGTCGCCGTAGCGGCCCCACTTGATCGTGGGTGGAAACCAGTTCGTGAGTTCGTTTTGCTCGAGTAGCTCTTCCTTCTTGGCAGTCGTCTTGATGTACCACGACGGTTGTGCGTAGTACAGAAGCGGCGTATGGCATCGCCAGCAGTGCGGATAGGAGTGCTCGTAGGGGTCCCGGCGAAAGAGCAGGCCCCTGTCCTTCAGGTCCCGCGTCAACGTCTCGTCGGCCTTCTTGAAGAACTGTCCGCCAACGAGGGGAACCTGGTCCTCGAAATGTCCGTTGGCGGTGATCGGATTCACCACCGGCAGCCCGTAGGCCCGACAACTGACGAGGTCCTCAGCGCCGAAGGCCGGTGCTTGATGCACCAATCCGGTGCCGTCGTCGGTCGTCACGTAGTCGGCCATGATCACGAAATGGGAATCGGGGATGTCCACGAGATCGAAAGGACGCTCGTACCTGGTTCGCTCCAAAGTCGTGCCCGGGAATCGTTCGAGGATCTCGACAGAGGCATCCCCGAAGACGTGCCCGATCAACTCTTCCGCGACGATGAAGGCATCCCCACCATCAGTTCGAACGACGCAGTACGTCGCATCGGGACGCACGGCCACAGCCGTGTTCGATACCAGGGTCCACGGGGTCGTCGTCCACACCAACAGGGCCACACCGGGGAACCGGTCAGCCAGCGGACCGTCAACAATCGGAAAACGAACGTAGACGGAGGGATCGACGACCGTTTCGTAGCCTTGCGCGAGTTCGTGATCGCTCAAGCCGGTACCGCATCGGGGGCAATACGGGGCAACGCGATGATCTTGTACCAGCAGACCTGCTTCGAAGATGGTCTTCAGCGACCACCACACACTCTCGATGTAGTCCGGGTTCATCGTCCAGTAAGCCGACTGAGTGTCGACCCAAAAGCCCATTCGTTTGCTCATCGCCGTGAACTCGTCGACATGGCGCAGTACCGATTCTCGGCACTTGTCGTTGAACTCAGCGATGCCATACGCCTCGATGTCCTGCTTGCCGCTGAAACCCAATTCCCGCTCTACGGCGAGTTCGACGGGCAAGCCGTGGCAGTCCCACCCGGCCTGGCGGGGGACGAAGTACCCCTTCATCGTTCGGTATCGAGGAAAGATGTCTTTGAACACACGGGCTTCGACGTGGTGGGCGCCTGGCGTTCCATTGGCGGTGGGAGGTCCTTCGTAGAACGTCCACAAAGGCCGACCTGCGGCTTGGGCGATCGAGCGCTCGAACACCGATTCGCGATCCCATAGGTCCAGCACCTCGTGCTCCATGGCCGGCAGATCGATCTGCGCGGGCACGGCCTTGTACATGGCGCCTCCTGTCCGAACGGGCAGGATAGCCGCGGGCGGGCGGCGTGCCGGTGACCCGTGGCGTCGAGGACGGCCCTAACATTCCCGAACGTCATCGGGGGATCGACCGAAGGCGAGCCGACAAGGGGGGCCAGGATGCCGATCAAGAAGGACCCGATCAAGAAGAAGGGGGCTGCGGTGAAGAAGCCCGCGCCCGCGAAGAAGGCGTCCCCGGCGAAGAAGCCCGCACCCGC
>CAYLOH010000005.1:24817-103424 GCA_964385255.1 uncultured Rubrivirga sp.
TGAAGAAGCCCGCGCCCGCGAAGAAGGCGTCCCCGGCGAAGAAGCCCGCACCCGCCAAGAAGGCCGCACCTGCCAAGAAAGCCGCACCCGCGAAGAAGGCGTCCCCAGTGAAGAAGGCCGCACCCGCGAAGAAGGCGTCCCCAGTGAAGAAGGCCGCGCCTGCTAAGAAAGCCGCCCCCGCCAAGAAGGCCGCACCTGCGAAGAAGGCGCCCCCAGTAAAGAAGGCCGCGCCTGCGAAGAAAGCCGCACCCGCGAAGAAGCCGGTGGTACCGATCACCAAGCCCAAGAAGCCTCCGGTGGTGCGCGAGGATGAATCCGCGTGGACCAACGCCGAACTGCGCGATGTTCGAGCAGAGTTGTTGTCCGAGAAGAGCCGGCTCTTGGAAGAGATCGCAACGGCTGAGGAGGGATTGGCCGACCTGATCCGCGACTCGGGCGATGGTGCGGGGGACGATCAGGCTGACGCCGGCAGCAAGACGTTCGAGCGTGAACATGAGATGTCCTTGGCGAACAACGCGCGAGACATGCTCGAGCAAGTCGAACATGCGCTTGGCCGCATCGACGACGGGACGTACGGCGTGTGCGAATCGTGTGCCAAACCCATTGGTAAATATCGACTGCAGGCGTTTCCCCGCGCAACGCTGTGCCGGGCTTGCAAGGAAGCAGAAGAGCGCTACTGACCGGCCTTCAGCCGACCGACCTAGGCTGTCGGTCGTGACTTTCAGCCAGCACGGGCGAGTTCTCGCCGTCCTCGCCGCGATGGCCGGCGGGATCGTCGTCCTCGACCAGCTCACGAAGGCGTGGGCTGTGTCGACGATGCAGCCGCGGATCGCCTCGGGGGAGGGCCCCATCTATCTTCTGGGCCCGCTCCTGCGGCTCACCTACACCGAGAACTCGGGGGCCGCCTTCGGTTTCGGTGCCGGATACACCTGGGTCTTCACTCTCGTGGCGATCGTCGTGGGCGTGGTCATCGTCCGTTTCGCCCGAACGATCACCTCACTTGGATGGGCGATGGCGTTGGGCGGTCTGCTCGGCGGTCTGCTCGGCAATCTGATCGACCGACTCACCAGGCCGCCGTCGCCGGGTATGGGCTCGGTCGTCGACTTCATCGGCTTACCCAACTTCCCGATCTTCAATGTGGCGGACATGTCGATCACCTTCTCCGCCATCGCGATGATCATCTTGGCGTGGAAGGGCGTGCCCGTCGCGGATGACGACGCTGCCGACGATGACGACGCTGCCGACGGTGAGTCGTCGCCCGTGACGATCGTCGAGGAACGGGCGCCCGAGGAGGGTGGGCGGCCTGCGTGAGTCGCACGTATCCGGTTCCCGACGGCCTCGTAGGCGAGCGGCTGGACGTAGCCCTGTCGCGCATGCTCGGGCTTTCACGGGCGCGGGTGAGTTCGATGGTCGATGCGGGACTCGTGCACATCCACGGACGGGCGGTGGCGAAATCCCATCGGTTGTCGATCGACGACCAGATCGAGGTGACTGAACCCGCGCCGAGCGTGGTCGATCCGCGCGTCGAGGACGTGGTCGAGATCCCGATCCTTGTCGAGGACGAGGACGTGGTGGTGATCGACAAGCCGGTGGGGGTGGCGGCCCACGCGAGTCCCGGCTGGTCGGGGCCGACCGTCACCGGATCCCTCGCCGCGACCGGCCACGCCCTCGCCTCGCAGGGCGCTGACGAACGTGAGGGGATCGTGCATCGCCTGGACGTGGGTACGTCCGGAGTGATGGTCGTGGCCAAGTCACCGTCGGCGTACACCGCGCTGAAGCGTCAATTCAAGGAACGAACGGTTGACAAGGAGTACCACGCGGTCGTCCACGGGATCCTCGATCCCCTGGCAGGAACAATCGATGCACCTATCGACCGGCATCCTTCCAAGGACTACCGATGGGCGGTCGTGCAATCCGGACGGCCCAGCATCACGCACTACGAGACGTTGGAGGCCTGGCCGCGGGCATCGCTGGTGGAGGTGCATCTGGAAACCGGACGAACGCACCAGATCCGGGTACACATGGCCGCGATGCGTCATCCATGCGTCGGCGACGTGACATACGGTGCGGACCCCACCCTCGCTCGGGAATTGGGACTTCAGAGACAGTGGTTGCACGCGAGGCGTTTGGGATTCGAGCATCCGCGGACAGGGGAACGGGTGGTCGTCGAGAGCGAATATCCGGACGACCTGGCCCACGCGTTGGCGACGCTTCGGGGCGGCCTGTCGAACTGAACGCCGACGGTCACCTCGGCGTAGGGTTGAGCGGTGCCCGCGCCCCGACCTCACCCGAGCCCACGAGGGAAGGCGGCGTCGATGATCAGCGCGTGTACGACGGTCTCCCAGGTGGTCCGAGCACCCCATGAGTGATCCTTCGTTCGTCCACCTGCACGTCCACACCGAGTACTCGATGCTCGACGGCGCTGCGCGTTTGGACGATCTGATCGATGAAGTCGCTCGCTTGGGTATGCCCGCCATAGCCATGACCGATCATGGCAATCTCTACGGCGCGTACGACTTCTACTCGCGCGCGAAGGCAGCGGGTATCAAGCCGATCATCGGCCTCGAGGGCTACTACGCCCCGCAGGGTCGAGCCGAACGTCGACCCTTCGATTTCGGTGGAGGCTTCGACGAGGGCACACCCGAGGACCCGGGAGCGGGCCGGGGGAAACACAGTTACACGCACATGACCTTGTGGGCCGAGACGACCGAGGGCATGCACAACCTGTTCCGTCTGTCGTCGCTGGCCAGCCTCGAGGGTTACTACCACAAACCGCGCTTCGATAGGGAACTCCTCGAGCGCTACAGCTCAGGGTTGATCGGTACCACGGGTTGCCCGAGCGGTGAGGTGAACCGGTGGCTGCAGGCGGGTGAGTTCGACAAGGCGCGCGCGGCTGCTGCCGATTTCCGCGACATCCTCGGGCCGGGGAATTACTTCGCCGAGGTCATGGATCATGGCCTGGCCATCGAGCGTCGGTTCCGTGAGGACCTCATCAAGATCGCCGACGATCTCGGGTTACCACTGGTAGCCACCAACGACCTGCACTACGTGCATGCCAGCGACGCCGACACTCACGAGGTGCTCCTGTGCGTGGGAACACGCACCACGATGGACGATCCCAAGCGATTTCGATTCGACGCCCGTGACTTCTACGTGAAGTCAGCCCAGGAAATGCGATCGGTGTGGTCGGAGTTGCCTCAAGCGTGCGACAACACGCTGCTGATCGCGGAACGTTGCGACGTCACCTTCGACGAAGGTGCGAACCTCATGCCGCGCTTCCCGGTCCCGCGGGGCGAGACCGAGGAAACATGGTTGCGCGCGGAGGTGGAGCGTGGCCTACGTCGCAGGTACGCGGACGACGTTCCCGAACACGTCCGCGCCCAAGCGGAGTATGAACTCACCGTCGTGACCCAAATGGGCTTTCCGGGCTACTTCCTGGTCGTCGCCGACCTCGTCCGTTACGCCAAGGAGAACGGTATTCGCGTGGGTCCGGGACGCGGGTCGGCCGCTGGCGCGATGATCGCCTACGCGCTCGGAATCACCGAACTCGATCCCATCAAGCATGGATTGCTGTTCGAGCGCTTCTTGAACCCCGAACGCATCTCCATGCCCGACATCGACATCGATTTCGACGAGCGCAGACGCGCCGACATGATCCGCTACGCAACCGAGAAATACGGCGAAGAGCGGGTTGCGCAGATCGTGACGTACGGGTCCATCAAGGCGAAGGCGGCCATCAAGGACAGCGCCCGCGTTCTCGGCTTCCCCTACGCACTCGGCGATCGCATCACCAAGGCGATGCCACCGTCTGTGATGGGTAAGGACATCTCCTTGGCTGGGGCGTTCGATCCGGGCGATTCTCGTTACGCGGAAGCGGCGGACTTCCGCACCCTGTACGAATCCGATGACGAAGCTCGACGTGTCATCGACACGGCTAAGGGCCTTGAGGGGCTCAAGCGACAACCCGGCGTGCATGCGGCGGGCGTGATCTTGTCGCGCGAACCACTTCTCGACGTGATCCCGGTGTGGCGTCGGGAGCAGGACGGGGCGATCATCACGCAGTTCGACATGGGTGCCTGCGAAGCCCTCGGCCTGCTGAAGATGGACTTCCTCGGCCTGCGCAATCTCACGGTGCTGGACGATTGCCTGGAGAACATCGAGAAGAACACCAGCCGAACCATCGTCTTGGAAGACATCGGTCTCGATGATCGAGCCACCTACGAGCTTCTGTCTCGCGGCGACACGCTGGGGGTGTTCCAACTCGACGGTGGACCAATGCGTTCGCTGCTCCGATCGATGCAACCCGACAACTTCGAAGACATCTCGGCCGTCCTGGCCCTCTACCGCCCCGGGCCCATGGGAGCCAACGCCCACAACGACTACGCCGATCGCAAGAACGGTCGCAAACCGGTGGTGCCGATCCACCCAGAACTCGCCGAGCCGCTCGAGGAGATCTTGGGCGACACCTATGGGTTGATCGTCTACCAAGAACAGGTCATGGCCATCGCCCAGGAACTGGCGGGTTACTCACTGGGCAAGGCGGACTTGCTTCGCCGCGCCATGGGCAAGAAGAAGAAGGAGATCCTCGAGCAGGAATTCGTGCCCTTCCGCGACGGCATGCGCGAACGGGGTTACTCGGATTCGGCCATCGAAACCCTCTGGGAGATCTTGGTCCCGTTCTCCGATTATGCGTTCAACAAGGCGCACACCGCCGGGTACGGACTCGTCTCCTACTGGACCGCCTACCTGAAGGCCAACTTCCCGGCGGAGTACATGGCGGCCCTGTTGACCAGCGTGCAGGACGACAAGGACAAGAGCGCCATCTATCTCGGGGAATGTCGTCGCATGGGTATCAAGGTGCTCCCCC
Source organism: uncultured Rubrivirga sp. (assembly GCA_964385255.1). Classification (GTDB taxonomy): domain Bacteria; phylum Actinomycetota; class Actinomycetes; order S36-B12; family S36-B12; genus S36-B12. Next base: position 29,685 of record CAYLOH010000005.1, read on the forward strand.
CCGACGTCAACGAATCCGATGGTGCCTACACCGCTCGTGGAAGCGACATTCGCTTCGGGTTGTCCGCCATCCGAAACGTAGGCGAGGGAGTTGTCGACTCGATCATCGCAACGCGACGGGCTAAGGGGCGCTTCACCGATTTCCATGACTTCGTAGCCAAGGTCGACATCGGCGTATGCAATCGGCGCGTGGTCGAGTCCTTGATCAAGGCGGGAGCATTCGACTCTCTCGGAAACACTCGCAAGGGATTGGTTGCGGTTCACGAACTGGTGATCGACGCCGCCGTGGACATCAAGCGAGCAGAGGCCGTCGGACAATTCGACCTCTTCGGCGGATTGAGTGCCGGCGACGATGCTGGCGCCTCCGGATTGGCGGAGCGTACGTCGATACCCGTGGGGGAGTGGGAGAAGTCGACCCTCCTCGCCTACGAACGCGAGATGCTCGGTCTGTACGTGTCGGACCATCCGCTCAATGGCCTCGAACACGCGCTGGCGCAGTTGGCGGATCGCTCGATCGCCTCACTGTTGTCCGACGAGTCCTTGGAGTCGGCGATGGTCACCGTCGCCGGTCTTCTCACGAGCGTCCAACGGAAGACCACCAAGAAGGGGTCAGCATGGGCCATCGCGTCCTTGGAGGATCTCGACGGTTCGGTTGATGTCATGGTGTTCCCCCAGACGTACACCTCGGTATCCACGAGATTGATCGAGGATTCGATAGTCGCGGTGCGCGCTCGCGTTGAGCGAAGCGACGAAGATGGATTGCGCGTCATCGCGATGGACGTGGAGACCCCGGACGTGTCAGGAGTCAGTAGCGGTCCGATTCGGTTGTCCTTGGCTGCGACCCGATGCGTCCCTCCGTTGGTGGAACGGCTCAAGGAGGTACTCCGGCAGCACCCGGGAACCACGGAAGTGCACCTGCACCTGACTGGTGGCACCCAGACCACGGTGCTGCGCTTGGACGATGCGATGCGCGTCACTCCTTCAGCTTCCTTGTACGGCGACCTCAAAGCGCTGTTGGGGGCGAACTGCCTTTCGTGAGGTGTCGTACGGTTTCGTCGTGACCTCGGCGGATTCGACGGTGCCCGCTCACCGGGAGCGGCCAGAGCGGTCAGTGATCGTGGCCGGTGTGCTCGTGGGGGCGCTCAGCGGCATGGCCCTGGGCGTGGTGTGGTGGCGGCTGGCACCTCGCGCCACCGTCGTCATTCGACCCGACGGCGTCCGGCCGCAAGGATTCCAGCCGGAGGAGTTCTTGGCCGCGGACGTCTCGTTCGCGGCTTTGGCGTTGGTGGCGGGCATCATCTTGACCATTGCGCTTGCCGCGATGCGCCGTCGTCATCTTCTCGGAGTTCTCCTGGCGGGACTGCTCGCGAGCATCATCGGCACCGTCGCTATGTGGCAAGTGGGCACTCGGCTGGGATCGGTCGACATCGAGGGCTTGATAGCGACGACCGAGGAAGAGTTCGTCGTTCAGGGTCCCTTGGAAGTGACGATGCCGGGCGTCTTCTTGATGTGGGCGATCGCGTCGGCGGGCGTCGTCGCGATCCTGGCCGTCGGTGACTGGCTGGTCGCACGCTCACGGCAGGCCACGGAGTCGGATTACCGGTGACTGCCTGCGCTGGCTATCGGAGCTACGGTGGCGCACGTCGCGAGGATCAGATCTGCAGGAGCGAGGGAGACCTCCAAGCCGCGTCGTCCAGCGCTGATGAACACGCGCGGTACGTCGAGCACGCTGGCATCGACAGCCACGGGAGCCGGTTGTCGTAGGCCCACCGGACTTATGGCACCCACGACCGAACCGCTCAGCCGCTCTGCCGTTGCTGCCGGCGCGAGTTCCGCCCGTCGACCTCCCAGGACCGTGGCTAGGCGCTTCGGGGCGACCGTGGACGTCACCGGTGCGATGGCGATCGCGGGTCGACCATCGACGGTCCAGACCAGGGTCTTGAATACCGACGACGGATCGACTCCCAATGCGCGGGCTGCTTCCAGACCGAACTCCGTACTTCGTGGATCGTGGTCGAACTGGTGGACGGAGTGTTCGATACCGGCCTCGGTCAGATAGACCAGCGCGGGAGTGCTCAAGCCCCTTGGCGACGAAGTCCGTCCTTGCTCCCTGCGGGCCATAGTCAGTTCGCGGACGGGTTGGGTTGCAGCAGGTCTAATGCGGGCACGGCGCCGAGTGTCGTGATGATCGCCGTCTCGTTGCCCAGAATGCGCACGCTTTCGTGCAGTCGGGTGATGGTGTCCGGTGAAGCGAGCAGGTCTTGCCGAGTACCCGCGTCCACGATCAGAGCAGCGGTGATCAGGTAGCTCAAGACGGTCGGATCGCTGGGCAGGTGCTCGTCGTCGTCCTGCTCCTCTTGAAGGCGTCCGCCCAAGGCTGCTCGGTACTTCTCGAATGCCACGACCGCCCGTTGGGTTAGTCGTTGGACGGACGGTTCATGTGGGTCGATGTCGGGCTCGGGCAGGAACTCGACTTCGGCTCTCAGAAGAGGTGATGATCGGTCGATCTCCGTGATCTGGAATCGGCGACCACCGATCGTGATGATGTCGTAGCGACCGTCGTCGAGTCGTTCGGCCTGACGCACCACTGCCGTGACGCCCACGGGATACACGTCGTCGTCCTCGTGTCCCGCGACCGCTCCGGTTGTGGCTGCGCCGAGGTGACGCTCGCGGACTGCGACGATGCCGAACTCCCGTTCGTCCTCTGGTCGTTCGAGTAGTTCGTCGATCATGACGCGATATCGGGGTTCGAAGATGTGTAGGGGCAGCACCAGACCCGGAACCAACGCGGTAGTCAGCGGGAAGAGCGGCAACTGCGCGGTCACGATGCGAGCGTAGACTTGAGTACGTGCTCCGGCTCATTGACGTGCGGGATTCGCATGCCGACCCGCGTGCGGTGGTGCCTCGTGCCGCTATGGACCTCGCCGACGCAGGCGCCGTTATCCGTCCGGTGCTCGATGCCGTTCGTGACGACGGGGCCTCGGCCGTGCTGGATGCCTGCGAACGTTTCGACGGGGTGCGCCCGGATTCGCTGCGTGTTCCCGCTGAGGTGATCCAGGAAGCCGCCTCGACCTTGGATCCATCGGTGCGTGCCGCCCTCGAAGTGTCCATCGAACGGGCGCGCCGCGTACACGCCGACCAGCGGCGGGTGGACGTGATCACCGAGGTCGTCTCGGGCGGATCGGTGACCGAGCGATGGCTACCGGTCGCTCGGGTGGGCCTGTACGTACCGGGTGGGCGCGCGGTCTATCCCAGCAGTGTCGTCATGAATGTGGTGCCGGCTCAAGAGGCCGGGGTGCCCTCTCTCGCCGTGGTGAGCCCACCGCAGAAGGACTTCGGCGGGTGGCCCCATCCCACTGTCTTGGCAGCGTGTGCCTTGCTCGGGGTGGAAGAGGTGTACGCGGTGGGCGGCGCACAGGCCATCGCCATGTTGGCCTATGGCGTGGACCTGCCCGACGGTTCCAGGTGTGAACCCGTTGACTTGGTCACGGGGCCGGGGAACATCTACGTGACCGCCGCCAAGCGAGCGCTCCAAGGGATCATCGGCATCGACTCCGAGGCTGGCCCCACGGAGGTTGCCATCCTTGCCGATGATTCGGCCGATGCCCGGTTCGTCGCCGCCGACCTGATAAGCCAGGCAGAACACGACGTGATCGCAGCCGCAGTGCTCGTCACGACGAGCGAGGAACTGGCGTTGCGGGTGATGGACGAGGTTCGCATCCAAGTAGGGCAGACCAAACACGTCGAGCGCATAACCGAGGCGCTCACAGGTATCCAAAGCGCCGTGATCATCGTTCGGGACATCCAGCAAGGGATCGAGATCGTGGACGCCTACGCCGCCGAGCACCTGGAGATACACACCAGGGAGCCTCGCGACGTGGCCATGCGCGTACGCAATGCCGGTGCGATATTCGTCGGTCCCTGGGCTCCGGTTTCCCTGGGGGACTACTGCGCGGGATCCAACCACGTGCTTCCCACAATGGGTGCCGCGCGACACTCCTCCGGATTATCGGTTCAGTCATTTCTTCGCGGGATTCACATCATCGACTATGACCGCTCAGCCCTCGCGGATGTGGCCGACCATGTCGTCACGCTGGCCCACGCGGAGGATCTGCCTGGACACGGAGATGCGATCACTGTCCGATTCCGCGATTCGTCGTCGAAGCAGTGACGGTGAGCAACTACCGGCCACCGTTGCGTGATGATCTGGCAGGACAGACTCCCTACGGCGCACCCCAATTGGACGTCGATGTCCGTCTGAACGTCAACGAGAACCCATTCCCTCCGCCGGACGCGGTCATCGATGCGGTAACCGCGGAGGTTCATCGCAACATGGGGGAGGCGAACCGCTATCCGGACCGCGACTTCGGTGAGTTGCGCCTTGCCCTGGCCGATTACCTCTCACGCGAAGCCCATGTGCGAGTGACCGCAGAGCAGATATGGGCTGCCAACGGATCCAATGAAGTCATGGCCCATGTCATGGCCGCCTTCGGGGGCCCCGGCCGGGTGGCGCTGACCTTCCCCCCCACGTACTCCATGTATCCGGAGTACGCACGCGAATCCTTCACCGATCTCGTCACGGTTCCGCGGAGAGCCGATTTCACGATCGACCTGCGCTTGGCGAACGAGGCGATCCGGGAGCACCGTCCGAGCATCGTCTTGGTGGCCTCACCCAACAATCCCACCGGCACCGCGATCGATCTCTCCGACATCGCCTCGATGTCTATGGCATGCCTGTCGGTGAATGGCGTCATGGTCGTCGATGAGGCTTATGCCGAGTTTCGACGAAGCGGAGTGCCGAGCGCTCTCGAATTGATCGATGACCACCCGAATCTCATCGTCACCAGAACCATGAGCAAAGCCTTCGCGATGGCGGGGGTCCGACTCGGGTATGCGGTCGCCGGGCCGACGGTGATCGACGCGTTGCGCATCGTTCGATTGCCGTATCACCTGTCGTCCATAACCCAGGCCGTCGCGCGGGCGGCGATCGCCCACGCAGACGAACTGCAGGCGGGCCTGGAGATCCTTCGATCTGAGCGCGATGCCCTTGTCCAGGAACTCCGCATGCGGGGGCTTCGTGTCGCAGACAGTGATGCCAACTTCTGTCTGTTCGGGCAGTTCGTCAACCGCAACGCCGTATGGCAAGGTCTGGTCGACCGCGGGGTTCTGATTCGCGAGACCGGTCCGCAGGGCTGGCTACGGGTGTCGGTCGGAACGCCGCACGAGAACGCTAGGTTTGTGGCCGCACTCGATGAAGTGATGGCGGCGATGGGTCAAGGAGCACTGGTTGTCGATGAGTAGGACAGCGCGCATAGAGCGCACCACCAAGGAGAGCGACGTCTTCGTCGAACTCGAGATCGACGGAACAGGGGTGAGCTCGATCGAAACGGGGGTCCCCTTCTTCGACCACATGCTCGCTCAGTTGGCCAAGCACGGTGGATTGGATTTGACCGTGCGCACCAAGGGCGATCTCGAAGTCGACGCCCACCACACCGTCGAGGACACCTCCCTGGCGCTCGGCCAGGCTCTGAACGAAGCCCTTGGGGATCGAGCTGGATTGCGGCGCTACGGCGACGCACTCGTCCCACTCGATGAATGCCTGGTGCAATCCGCCGTCGATCTGTCCGGTCGGCCCTACCTGGTCCATGAAGAGCCCGAACTGGTGGAACTGATCGGTAGCTACGACACCACGCTGACCCGTCATATCTGGGAGTCGATCGTGGCCACGAGTCAGATCACTCTGCACGTGCGCGTCTTGAGTGGCCGCAATGCGCACCATGTTGTCGAGGCGCAGTTCAAGTCGGTTGCCCGCTCGCTGCGTGAGGCGGTGAGTGTCGATCCGCGAGTGGTCGGCGTGCCATCCACCAAGGGAACGCTCACCGCGTCCTGACATGACGGCACCGGATGTAGTCGTCCTGGACTACGGCAGTGGGAACGTTCGATCGGCTCAGCGCGCCCTGGAGCGCGCGGGAGCCCGCGTCGAAGTGACATCCGACAGTGTCCGAGCCCTCGAATGTGATGGTCTCGTGGTGCCCGGCGTGGGTGCCTTCGCCGCGTGCATGGAAGGCATCGACAACGTCGGTGGGGCGTCGATCATCGAGCGCCGACTCGCGGGCGGACGAGCTGTGCTCGGAATCTGTGTGGGCATGCAAGTTCTCTTCTCCCGTGGCGTCGAACATGGACAGGTGACGCCCGGTCTGGACCAATGGCCCGGGGTGGTCGAACGCCTCCACGCGACCGTCCTGCCGCATATGGGCTGGGACACCGTCGAACCTGCGGAAGGCTCCCTGCTCTTCCAGGGAGTGGAGGACGAGCGCTTTTACTTCGTGCATTCCTATGGAGTCTTGACATGGGATTGGCCGACCACATCGGCAAGCGTGCAGCGACCACCGTTGGTTACCTGGGGCGATTACGGTTCCCGATTCATCGCCGCCATCGAGAACGGTCCGTTGACGGCTACCCAGTTCCACCCGGAGAAGTCGGGGGAGGCCGGCGCCATCCTCCTTGCGAATTGGGTTGGCGGCCTGTGAACTCTCGGTCAACGTCCACATGTGTCTGTGGACTTGTCCTGCCCTCGATATCAGCGCCCACGCATCCCTACGTCCCGGCAACGCCAGCTTGTTGGGAGGCCTTCGGACTGCTGCAAGCAGACGAGTACGAGCGCTTCGGCTACTCGACGGCGCACGGCCTGATCGTTGATGCATACATGGCTTCGCATCCGGGTTCGCCGGATCGACGCAACCGGCAATCGATCGTCCTCCATGTGGTGGGTCTGTGCGCCCTGGTGGAATTCAACGTCGGATTCGACGAACGGGCTCGGTTATTGAAGTCTCTCGCACACAACGACTATCCGATGTGGCAGTGGCAAGGGCCACCGGAAGGTGTCACGCTGCTCGACGTGATGTTTGCCGCTGATGAGAAAGATCTTCACGTGAGGGCGCTTACCTGGGCCTGTCGTGTCTGGGCTGCCTGGGAACCGTACGCCGACGAGGCGCGTGAACTCGTGAGGAGTTCAAGACTCTAAGGTGGGTGGGTGCTCTCATCCCACAGTCGCCCCCCGCTGCTCGAACTCCTACCGGCCGTCGACGTTGCCGATGGTCAGGCAGTGCGTCTGGTTCAAGGCAAAGCCGGCTCGGAAACCGTCTACGGCAAACCCCTGGAAGCTGCGCGCTCCTGGGTCCATCAGGGTGCCACGTGGATCCACCTGGTGGATCTCGACGCGGCTTTCGGTCGCGGCAGCAACGCCGACGTGATCCGTCAGGTCGTCCACTCATTGCGTGACGAGGTGCGCATCGAGTTATCCGGCGGAATTCGTGACGACGAATCCTTGGCGGCGGCTCTGGCAACCGGCTGCACCCGCGTGAACCTGGGAACCGCGGCGTTGGAGGATCCCGACTGGACCGAGCGGGTCATCGGTGAACACGGTGATCGCATCGCGGTGGGCCTCGACGTCAAGGGTCACACCCTCGCCGCTCGCGGCTGGACCACCGACGGCGGGGATCTGTGGGAGACGTTGGGTCGATTGGATGCCGCCGGGTGTGCTCGGTACGTGGTCACCGATGTTCACAAGGACGGCACCATGAAGGGGCCGAACTTCCATCTGTTGCGGGATGTCTGCAAGGTGACGAAGGCGCACGTGATCGCCTCCGGTGGAATCAGCCATTTGGAAGACCTCCACAAGCTCGCGGACATGACCTCGGACGGGATCGAGGGCGCCATCATCGGAAGGGCTCTGTACGACGGAGCGTTCACCCTCGCCGAGGCGATAGCGGCCATCGAAGCTCGCTACGACCCGTACGAGTGGGGTCCGCCGCGACCATGACGCTTTCATGACGCTGGCGATCAGAGTGATTCCGTGTCTGGATGTCGATGCCGGGCGCGTGGTCAAGGGTGTCAATTTCGACGGGCTGAGAGACGCGGGCGACCCGGTCGAACTGGCGGCTCGCTACGACCGCGAGGGCGCGGACGAATTGGTCTTCCTGGACATCACTGCCTCCTCGGGTAATCGCGAGACCACCTACGAGGTGGTTCGTCGGACGGCGGAATCGGTCTTCATCCCGTTGACCGTCGGCGGGGGAGTGCGGTCGGTCGAGGACTTCGATCGTCTCCTGCGGGCCGGTGCGGACAAGGTGAGTTTGAACACTGCGGCGATTGCCGATCCCTCGTTACTTACCGACGCTGGTCGACGTTTCGGAGCCCAGTGCGTGGTGCTGAGCGTCGATGCGCGTCGTTGTCCACCGGGCACGTCGACTGCGAGCGGATTCGAAGTCACGACCCACGGTGGTCGGCGTGGAACGGGACTCGATGCGATCGCGTGGGCCGTCGAGGGTGTCGAGCGTGGAGCAGGGGAGATTCTGCTCAACTCGATGGATGCCGATGGCACCACTTCGGGCTTCGACCGTGAGTTGATCAGTGAGGTGCGCGCGCGAGTCGACGTGCCCCTGATAGCGAGCGGGGGAGCAGGGGTGGCGGAAGACTTCCCTAGAGCCGTGGAGGTCGGAGCGGACGCCGTTTTGGCCGCGAGTGTCTTCCACTTCGGTCAGGTGTCGATTCGTCAGGCCAAGTCAGCACTCGCCGACGCCGGCTATCCGGTTCGACGGCACAATGTCTTGCATGCCTGAACCCACCATCGACCTTCTCGCGCTGCCGGTAGACGAGATCGTGTCTCGCGTGCACTTCGATGCTGACGGGTTGGTCCCGGTCGTCGCGCAACAAGTCGACACGGGTCGGGTACTGATGCTCGCCTGGATGGATGAGGACGCCCTTCGCGCCACGGTGGTGACCCGACGTGGCACGTATTTCTCCCGAAGCCGGCGCTCTCTGTGGGTCAAGGGGGAGACCTCCGGACACACCCAGCGAGTGGAGCAGTTGCATCTGGATTGTGACGGGGATGCGATCGTCATGCTCGTCGAGCAGGTGGGCCCGGCATGCCACACGGGGGCAGAGAGTTGCTTCGACACCGGTGGCGTGCGGTGAGCGGAGGCCGGGCGCAGAGTCTGGAACGCTTCCGCATATTGGCGCGCGATCGCCGTGTCATTCCGGTGACTCGAACGTTGTTGGCCGACGGACTGACCGCCGTCGGCCTCTTCGAGACGTTGTGCGGCGAACGAGCAGGCACCTTCTTGTTGGAATCCGCTGAAGCCGGTCGGGCGTGGTCGCGCTATTCCTTCGTGGGTGTTCGCTCGGTCGCGATGCTCACCGAACGTGACGGTCGCGCACACTGGGTGGGAAAGGTTCCGGTCGGATTGCCGACGGACGGCTCGGCGTGGGAGGTGCTGCGGCGGTCCGTGGAGGTTCTGCAGACCCCGGACCCGCCGAGCGAAGGTGGCCCACGATTCACGAGCGGGTTCGTGGGGTGTCTGGCGTACGACGCTGTTCGAAACTTCGAACGACTCCCCGATGGAAATGCATCTGTCGTCCATATGCCGGACGTTGCGTTCCTGCTCGCCACCGACATGGCTGTCCTGGATCACTTCCGAGGGACCGTGACGCTCATTGCAACGGCCATCAACTTCGATGCCCGCGATGAACGAGTGGACGAGGCATGGGTCGATGCGAACACACGACTCGATGCCATGGAAGCCGCCCTCGCTTCGCCCCCGCAGATCGAGGTCTCGCACGTGACCTCTGCGACTCCTATCGACGTCCACGCCCACACCACCGAGGCCGAATATCGAGATCGCGTCGAACGAGCCAAGGACCACATCCGTGCGGGCGACGCATTTCAGATCGTCCTCTCCCAGCGTTACTCATTGCCCGTCTCCGCCAGCGCTTTGGACGTCTACCGCGTTCTCCGTTCGTCGAATCCCAGCCCCTACATGTATCTGATCCGCATCCCTCGATCGGACGGCTCGACCTCGCTATCGGACGAGAGCGCTTTCGACGTCGTGGGATCCTCACCCGAAGCCCTCGTGACCGTCGACGACGGACGGTGCACGGTCCACCCGATAGCCGGTACGCGACGTCGCGGCAGGGATCTGGTCGAGGACAAGGCGCTCGCTGAGGATCTCTTGACGGATCCCAAGGAGCGGGCTGAGCACGTGATGCTCGTCGACCTGGCTAGGAACGATCTAGGTCGCGTCTGCGAACCGGGCTCCATCGACGTAGCCGAGTTCATGGAGATCGAGCGGTACTCGCACGTCATGCACATCGTCTCGACCGTTACGGGAAGGCTCAAGCCAGGGACCACACCGTTGGATGCATTGCGCGCAACGTTTCCCGCCGGGACGTTGAGTGGCGCGCCCAAAGTTCGAGCTATGGAAATCATCGATGAGCTCGAAACTTCGCGTCGAGGCCTGTACGGCGGGGTGGTCGGTTACGTCGACTTCTCGGGGAATCTGGACATGGCCATCGCGATCCGAACGGCGTTCATCCAGGACGGTGTCGCCCATGTTCAAGCCGGTGCCGGCATCGTCGCGGATTCTGACCCGCAAGCCGAAGCCCTGGAATGCGCCAACAAGGCGGGTGCGGTGCTGTCCGCCATCGCCACGGCCGACTCGTTGCAGCCGGTCGGCGGCGCCCCGGCGACGGGCGAGGCCTCATGACGGGCTCGCGGCTGACTCGCTCGCGCGAGTACGCCCTGGTGTTGGCACTGCTCGTGGTCGGGGCAGCGCTCGCGTGGTGGGCCACGTCCGCGTCGTGGGCGGTCGGCGAGCAGGAATTGTTGGGCGACACCTCCGGACGCGACGTCGGCGCCGTAGCCCAGCAAAGCCTTTCCGCCGGGACCCTGGCCCCTGCTGCCGCGGCTATGCCGATCGTCGTGTTCGCAGGACTCGCCGGCGTCATCGGATCACGTGGATGGCTGCGTCGTGTGATCGGAGCCATCATCTGTCTTGCCGGCGGCATCCTGACCTGGTCCGGTGTTTCGACGGCGATGACTCTCGAGGTTGGGAATCCGGTCTCCCCACCGGCCGTCGGCGTCGTCGTGTCGGTAGCCATCGTCTATCCCGTGCTGGCGGCGGTCGCAGGTCTCGTGGTGGCCGTGTCCGGCTTGCTGGTCGTCACCCGCGGGGCGCAGTGGCCCTCACTGGGCGCCAACTATGAGCGTTCGACCAAGCGTCCTCGGGATGCATGGGAGGCGCTGGATGCGGGAATCGATCCGACGGATGACCCAGCCGTCGATGGCACTGGCAGCGGGACGATTGATCGGTCGTGATTGGATAGCGATATGACCGCAGCGAACCCGACGGACTCCGGACATCGTGAACACGTGGAGCCCCACGACGACCACGGCTCCACCCCCGCGGCCTGGACTACCGTGGTGATCATCACCATCGCATTCACCGTGGGAACAGTCGCGATCATTCTGGCGAATTGGCCGCTTTTCTGGGTTGGCGTGGGCCTGGTGGTGGTCGGCCCGATCGTTGGCCGGATCATGCAGGCCATGGGGCTGGGTAAGAAGCCGGCGAAGAAGGCCTCACCCAGCGACTCTTAACGCAATTCGAACACGTCCCGGACACATCGGCGCTCCCGTCGTCACCCTCGGTCTGCCACCCTTGTCCCATGTCTGAGCGTGGGCTCGTTCTCGTCGTCGAGGATGAGAAGGCGATCTCCGATCTGCTTCGTCTGTATTTGTCGCGCGAGGGATACGGGGTACACACGGAGGTTGATGGACCCGCCGGACTCGCGGCCGCACGCACCCGACATCCCGTGGCTGTCATCTTGGATGTCGGTCTTCCCGGTATGGACGGGACTCAGATCTGTCGAACGCTACGCGCCGAGGAGAACTGGGTTCCGATCATCTTCTGCACGGCCCGCGACGATGAGGTCGACCGGGTTCTAGGGCTGGAAATGGGTGCGGATGACTATGTCACGAAGCCATTCAGCCCTCGCGAAGTAGTCGCGAGGGTCACGTCACTCATTCGGCGATCGGCTCTTGCCTCTCGAGAGTCGGGTCCCATGCGAATCGGTGCCGTCAGTGTGGACGTGACAAGGCGGCGCGTTTTCGTCGATGACCGCGAAGTGCAACTGACGGCGACCGAGTTCGATCTGCTGGCGCATCTGATGTCCGAACCCGGTCGCGTGTTCAGTCGCGACCAACTGTTATCCGAGGTGTGGGGATATGCCTCCGCCGTGGGAACCCGCACGGTAGACGTGCACGTGGCTCAACTCAGGGCCAAGTTGGGCGATGCCAGCCCCTTGCGGACGGTGCGCGGCGTCGGTTACTCGGTCGAGGCCGACCGATGACTTCCGATCGACTCCCCGGGCGGTCGAGTCGCGCCGGAATCGTGACGCAGACCATGGTGCTCGTCAGTGCGATCGCCGCGATCGCCGTCCTCGTCGCCGGTGTTGCTTCGTTCCCGTTCGTTCGCGCCGCTGCCGAAGGCCAAGCCCAGGGCAAACTCGCTAGCCTCGCGGACGTCACGGCGGCGTACGCCGAGCGTCTGGTGCAATCGCCAGGTCGTCCGCTGCCACGGCCGTTGACCCGAGTTCTCGGGCAGGAAGAGATCACGGGATATCTGATCGGCGACGGGGGACAGATTCCCGATCAGCTACCACCCGACCTCGTGGCAGACGCGATTGCCGGCGAGGCGGTATCCGCACGCGTTTCGATCGATGGTGGACCCGTGGTGTTGCTCGAAGGTCGCCCGGTACCCGGCGGTGCGCTATTCCTGGTTCAACCCGTCACAGCGGTAAGCGGCGTGACCGGAGCATTCCTGATCCGCATCATCGGCGCCTTGGGGTTGGGTTTGGTCATTGCCCTCGCGATCGCTTTCGTGGTCGCCCGGCGCCTGTCACGACCGCTGCGAGCAGCCCAAGCAGCAGCGCACCGCATGGCCTCCGGATCTCGCGACGAGCAACTGCCCATCGAAGGTCCGGCCGAGGTCGCCGATATCGCCGAAGCCTTGAATGGCCTGAACTCCGCACTGGTCGCATCGGAGGCTCGCCAGCGAGAGTTCTTGCTATCGGTCTCGCACGAATTGCGCACGCCGCTCACCGCGGTGCAGGGCTACGGGGAGGCCTTAGCAGACGGTCTTGTGCCGAAACAAGACATCTCCCGAGTCGGCGAAACGATCTCGGCAGAGGCCACGCGGCTGAACCGTCTCGTCAATGATTTGCTCGATCTGGCACGCATGGGCGCGGTCGACTTCCGCGTCGCTTCGCAAGAGATCGATCTCAGTGAGGTGGTGGAGGAAACGGCGCGCGTGTGGCGCGACCGCTGTGCCCGCGAGAGTGTGATGTTCACCGTCGAGGGTGCGACCGTGCCGGCACGCGTGAGCGCAGATGCCATGCGGGTTCGCCAGGTGCTGGACAACCTGCTGGAGAACGCCTTGCGCGTTTCCCCGAGGAATTCGACGATCTCGGTACGCATCCATCGCGATCACGATGTCGCGGGCGCAGGGTTCATCGTCGTCGAGGTGCATGACGGTGGGCCCGGGCTCACGCCGGATGACCTCGACGTGGCCTTCGAGCCCGGAGCCTTGCATGAGAGGTACACAGGTATCCGCCCCGTCGGCACCGGCGTAGGACTGGCTTTGGTCGCACGCCTTGCGGCTGCCATGGGTGGCTCGGCTGCCGTGACCAGCACCCCAGGTCACGGCACGTCCTTATGGGTTCGCCTACCTCAGTCGCCGACGTAGGGTGATCGCGTGGACGCGGCCGTGCACGTCGATGAGCGAACGCGGCTTCGTCGCATGCTTCCCGTCGCGGCAACCGGAATCAGCGCAGTGGTGGCCGCGCTGTATCTGCGTGCCGTCGACCCGAACGTGCCCGGCCATTACCCGGGGTGTCCGAGTCAGTCCCTGCTGGGCATCGATTGCGCTGGTTGCGGCGGCATGCGCGGCACGTACGATCTCCTGCACGGGGATCTCGCTGGCATGGTCGACAACAACGTCCTGCTGGTGATTGCGTTGCCGACGGCCATCGTCGCCTTTGCGCTCTGGGCACGCCGATCCTGGACCGGACGCAGCCCTCGATGGGACGTCGAAGTACAAACTCGCCGCACTCGAGTGTGGGTGTGGGTCGTCATCGTCGTTCTGGCATTCGGGCTGGTCCGCAACTTCGTACCCTTCCTCGGCGCCGGCCCGGGTTAACGGCCCCGATTGCCGCCGCGGCGCATCGGCGTACTGTGGGGCTGTGAGCGTGCTCGATGACATCGTGGCCGGAGTCCGAGAGGACGTCGCGCAACGAATGCAGAGTGTGCCGCTCGACGAATTGAAGGAACGTTCGTCTCGGGTGCCCTGTGCACGTGACCCGCGGGCGATGCTTCGCGGTGATCATGTGTGCGTCATCGCGGAAGTCAAGCGCGAGAGCCCGAGCAGGGGTCCACTCGCCGCCATCTCCGATCCGGCTGCACTCGCGCGCGACTACGAGGCCGGCGGTGCGCACTGCATCAGCGTGCTCACCGAAGAGCGACGGTTCGGTGGCAGTTTGGCCGATCTCGCTGCTGTCCGCGCGGCCGTCGATATCCCGATCTTGCGCAAGGACTTCATTGTTGGCAGCTACCAGTTGTGGGAAGCGCGGGCGTATGGCGCCGACTTGGTCTTGCTGATCGTCGCTGCATTGGAACAAGATGCGCTGATCTCCTTGGTTGAGCGCGCGCGCAGTCTGGGGCTCACACCCTTGGTGGAGGTCCATGACGAAGCCGAGGTCGTCCGTGCGTTGGCCGCCGGAGCCGACGTCATCGGGGTGAACGCCAGGAATCTGAAGACCTTGGAGATCGACCGATCGACGTTCGCCCGACTCGTCCACTTGATTCCGGACTCGTGCATCAAGATCGCGGAATCGGGAATTCGGGAACCGCATGATTTGATCGCCTACGCCGAGGCAGGCGCCGACGCGGTGCTCGTCGGCGAGAGTCTGGTCACCGGCAAGGATCCCCGGTCGGCGGTGCACGATCTCGTAACCGCCGGAGCGCATCCGGCTCTTCGGCAGATCCGAAAGAGCCCGACATGACGGCGACCGATAGTTCGGTTCATACGACGTCACCGGGCCATTACGGACCCTACGGAGGTCGGTTCGTCCCCGAGGCCTTGATGGCGGCACTCGACCAATTGGAGTCCGCTTTCGACGCGGCGCTCGCCGACCCGTCGTTCGCACGCGAACTGGCCGACCTCGAACGCGATTACACCGGCCGGCCGTCACCCTTGACGCGTGCGCGTCGATTCGAGAAGGAATGCGGTGGAGCGAGGGTCTACCTCAAGCGCGAAGACTTGAATCACACCGGCTCCCACAAGATCAATAACGTGCTCGGTCAGGCTCTGCTGACCCAACGCATGGGCAAGTCTCGGATCATCGCCGAAACCGGTGCCGGTCAACATGGCGTCGCCTCTGCGACCGCCGCGGCACTGATGGGCCTGGAGTGCGTCGTCTACATGGGGGTGGAGGACACCCGCCGACAGGCACTCAATGTCGCCCGCATGGAGCTTCTGGGAGCCTCGGTTGTGCCCGTGGAAACGGGAAGTCAAACGCTCAAGGATGCGATCAACGAAGCGATGCGCGACTGGGTGACGAATGTCGATCACACGCACTACTTGTTGGGCACCGTGACCGGACCGTCACCGTTCCCCCGCATAGTCCGACACTTTCACAGCGTCATCGGGACCGAGACCCGAGAGCAGATTCGGAACATCGAAGGTCGGTTACCTGACGCGGTGGTCGCCTGCGTGGGGGGTGGATCCAACGCCATGGGTCTGTTCTCGGGATTCATCGACGATCCCGACGTTCGACTGATTGGCTTTGAGGCTGGTGGCGAGGGCGTCGATTCGGGTCGACATGCTGCACGGTTCGCGATGGGAGCCCCCGGAGTCCTGCACGGTGCACGCACCTACGTCATGCAGGACGAGTGGGGACAAACCGTGCCCTCGCATTCGATCAGCGCCGGCTTGGATTACCCGGGAGTCGGTCCCGAGCATGCGTGGTTGCATGACACGGGACGTGCTTCGTACCAACCCGTAACCGATGCCGAGGCGATGGAGGCATTCGCTTTGTTGTCCCGGACAGAGGGAATCATCCCAGCGATCGAAACCGCCCACGCGCTTGCGGGTGCGATGCGTGTGGGCCGGGAGTTGGGACCGGGTGCTGTCATCGTCGTGAACCTCTCCGGACGCGGCGACAAGGACGTCGTCACGGCCGCGCGCTGGTTCGGCATGAACATCGAGCAGTAGTCGCACACCAACCATGAACCCGAGAACCGCGTCCGTGTTCGATCGCGCCCGTAGCGAGGGTCGCGCAGTCCTCATCGGATATCTGCCGGCCGGTTTCCCCACGGTCGACGCCAGTATCGAGTTGATCTCGAGCATGCTGGAAGGTGGAGTCGATCTCGTGGAGGTGGGCCTTCCCTATTCGGACCCGCTGATGGATGGCCCGGCGATACAGCAAGCCGTGGAGACTGCGCTGTCGGCGGGTGTCACCACCGCGGACGTCCTCGAGGTCGTGGGTGCCATCGAGCCGGACGATTCGCAGGCCGTGGTCGTCATGAGCTACTGGAATCCAATCGAGCGGTACGGCCAAGGGCGCTTCGCCGAGGACCTCGCGGCCGCTGGCGGCAGTGGCGTCATCACTCCCGACCTCATTCCCGAAGAGGCCAGCACGTGGATGGAAGCGACGGAAGCGTCGGGAATCGACCGCACCTTCCTGGTTGCGCCCTCGTCCACCGATGCGCGCATCGACCTGGTGACCTCTGCCTGCTCCGGGTTCGTCTACGCGGCTTCGACTATGGGAGTCACCGGTGCTCGCGATCACGTCAGTTCAGCCGCTCCGGCTCTCGTTGAACGCGTGAGGTCGCACACGTCGGCTCCGGTCGGTGTGGGCCTGGGAGTCTCGAGCGCAGACCAAGCGGCGGCGATAGCGGCCTACGCCGACGGCGTGATCGTTGGATCGGCCTTCGTCCGGCGGATATTGGACGCTGCGGATCTGCACGCCGCGAACGTCGCGGTCCGCGAGTTCGCCGCCGAACTGGCGTCCGGCGTGCGACGACCTGGGTCGTGAGCGCCGCCCGCCCTCGTGGCCTCAGTAGGTGAGCGTTCAATTAGTCTGGGGCTTCGCATAGGGATGTTCGACATACGTTCGGAGATGACATGGCAGCCGGAAGCAAGGACAGGCGTGAGCGAGCAGCTGCGGCACGCGCAGCGGCCCAGGCGGGGGAGAAGCGGCGTGAACGCACCGTGCGCATCGTGGGAGCTCTCGCCGTCTTGGCCGTAGTCGCCGGCATCATCGGCGTCGCCGTCTACGCGCGGAACACCGAAGGCAGCGTCACCGGGGTCGAAGTGGTCGAGCCCGATCCGAGTGCACCGGTTCCCGAGGGCGTTCTCGGCGCCGACAGTGAATGGGCCTTCGGCGTTCCCTACGGCTCGGGTGGACCAGACGTCCCCGTGCTCGAGGTCTGGGAAGACTTCCAATGCCCGGCATGTGCGGCACTGGAGGAAGCCAACGGTGCCGGCATCGCCGAACTCGCCGACACCGGTGTGACCCGGCTCATTTGGCGGCCGACGGGGTTCTTGGATCGCAACGTGGGCAACGACGCATCCAACCGCGCCATCGCCGCGTGGGGTTGCGCAATCGATCAAGGTTTCACACGTGAATTCCACGATGCGGTCTACGCCAACCAGCCGGAGGTGGAAGGCGACGGATGGCCCGATGAGGACTTCATCACCATCGCCGAGCAGATCGGTATGTCGGGTGACCAGTTGGACACGTTCTCCCAGTGCGTGAACGACGGCACGTATCGCGTCTGGGCAGCGAATTCCACGCAGGTGTTCTACGACGAGGGAATCCCGGGGACGCCTTTCGCACGTGTGGACGGCATCGAAGTCGACAACGTGACCTTGGCAGACAAGGCGGCGTTGCTTGCATCGATCACTGCCGCCGCGGGCAACTGACGCATGATTCTGGCTAGCATCCCCAGCCCCGACCAGGGAGCCTGGAACCTCGGGCCCATCCCCATTCGGGGCTATGCGCTGGCGATCATCCTCGGAATCGTCGTCGCCATCTGGCTCGGCAACAAACGCTATGTCGCGCGCGGGGGTCGACCAGGCTTGATCGCCGACATCGCTTTGTGGGCGGTTCCGTTCGGCATCGTCGGTGGACGGATCTATCACGTGCTCAGTGATTGGCAGATCTACTTCGGGCCGGACGGGCGTGGCTTCGTCGCCGCGCTGCGGATCTGGGACGGAGGGCTCGGAATTTGGGGCGCCGTGGCCTTCGGCGCTCTCGGTGCGTGGATCGCGGCCCGTCGTCATCACGTCGCCCTGCCACCCATCGCCGATGCGATTGCACCAGGCATCGCCCTCGCACAAGCCATCGGCCGATGGGGCAACTGGTTCAACCAGGAGCTCTTCGGCCGCCCCACGGATCTGCCGTGGGGTTTGGAGATCTCCCCAGGTCGTCGGCCCGAGGGTTACGAACAGTTCGAGACTTTCCACCCGACCTTCTTGTACGAGTCGTTATGGCTGGTGGGCGTCGCCCTGATCGTCATCTGGGCCGACCGACGATTCACCATGGGCCACGGCCGCGTCTTCGCGCTCTACGTGTTGCTCTATACGGTCGGTCGGGTGTGGATCGAGGCGCTGCGCATCGACCCGGTGAATACCGTGGGTGGACTCCGCCTGAATGTGTGGACATCCATCGTCGTCGGGCTTGGCGCCTTGATCTACCTCGTGTGGTCGTCGCGCGCGCGACCTGGTCGCGAGACCGCCGAGCAACTCACGCGCGACGAGCCCGAGGCCGCGCGCAGCAGCGAATCCGGCTAGACTCCCTAACCTTCGGGCCAACGTCGTCCCGTCGCCACGAGTCCGCGCGCTGTGAAGGCGGACTTTCCGGACGACGAAAGGCCGATTGTGCTCGACCGCTACTCCACCACTCCGCCTGCCCAGGGGCTGTACGACCCACGTGCTGAGAAGGACGCCTGCGGCGTTGCCTTCGTCGCGACCTTGACCGGAGAGCCGAGCCGGGAGGTCGTCCAGTACGCATTGACCGCACTGGTCAACCTCGAGCATCGAGGCGCGTCGGGCAGCGAACCCGATAGTGGTGACGGTGCGGGGATACTGCTGCAGGTCCCCGACGCCCTGCTGCGTCGGGTCGGCGGAATCGATCTACCCGCCTCCGGGCACTACGCGACCGGCATCGGCTTCCTTCCTGTGGACCTCGACGAACGGGCGGAGGCGATGCGTGGCATCAGCCAGATCGCCGAAGACGAGGGAGTCGCCATCCTCGGCTGGCGCGAGGTTCCCACCGACGCTTCCTTGGTTGGTGCTACTGCGCGATCGTGTATGCCCGCCTTCTGGCAGGTTTTCGTCGCCGATGCCGGTGGGGAGGCGGCAGGCATCGAGCTCGATCGGCTCGTCTACGGCATGCGCAAGCGCATCGAGCACGAAGTGGGTGTCTACTTCGCCTCCTTGTCCTGTAGAACCATGGTCTACAAGGGAATGCTCACCACCGGGCAGCTGGTTCCCTTCTACCCTGACCTCAGCGAACCGGACATCGCCTCCACCCTTGCGATGGTGCACTCGCGATTCTCGACGAACACCTTCCCGTCGTGGCCGTTGGCTCATCCGTACCGATTGATTGCCCATAACGGTGAGATCAACACCGTTCAGGGCAATCGCAACTGGATGACGACGCGCGAGGCGATGCTTACCAGTGAAGTGATCCCCGGGGATCTCACCCGACTGTTCCCGATATGCACACCAGGTGCCAGCGATTCGGCCAGCTTCGACGAAGTACTGGAGTTGCTCCATCTGGGTGGGCGATCCTTGCCGCAAGCGGTCTTGATGATGATCCCGGAGGCATGGGAGAACAACCCGGACATGGATCCGCGGCGTCGCTCCTTCTACGAGTTCTACGCCACGGTGATGGAGCCGTGGGACGGTCCTGCGAACGTGTGCTTCACCGACGGCACTCAGATAGGCGCGGTGTTGGACCGCAATGGACTTCGGCCAGGACGCTTCTGGGTGACGGACGCGGGTCTGGTGGTCTTGGCTTCGGAGACCGGAGTCTTGGACATCGACCCCGCAACCGTGGTGCGCAAGGGTCGGTTGCAGCCCGGCCGGATGTTCCTCGTCGATACCGCCGCAGGTCGAATCATCGAAGACGACGAGATCAAGGCCGCCTTGGCGGCTGAGGAGCCCTTCGGTGAGTGGCTCGACGCAGGTCTGATCCATCTAGAGGAACTGCCCGAGCGTGAGCACATCGTCCACACGCATGAGTCAGTGGCGCGTCGCCAGCAGACCTTCGGTTACACCCAGGAAGAGTTGCGCGTCATCATGGAGCCCATGGCCCGGGCCGGGGCCGAGCCGATCGGCTCCATGGGCACCGACACTCCGATAGCGGCACTTTCCAACAAGCCTCGCTTGTTGTTCGACTACTTCAGTCAGCTTTTCGCACAGGTCACGAACCCACCCTTGGATGCGATTCGCGAGGAGATCGTCACATCATTGGCGAGTCTCATCGGCCCCGAGGGCAACCTGCTGGAATCCCAGCCGGGACATTGCCGACAGGTCCTTCTTCCTTTCCCGGTCATCGACAACGATGAACTCGCCAAGATTTTGCACATCAATGCGGACGGAACGTTGCCGGAGTTCGCGGCAGCCCGTGTCAAGGGTCTGTACCCCGTCGGGGGCGGGGGCGCAGCGTTGGAGAAGCGACTGGGGGAGATCTTCAACGAGGTGGACGCGTTGATCCGTCAGGGCAAGCGCTTCATCGTGCTCTCCGATCGGGACAGCAATGCGCAACTGGCGCCGATACCTTCACTGTTGCTGTGCGCCGCGGTCCATCACCACTTGGTGCGCACGAAGTCGCGAAGTCAGATCAGCCTGCTGGTGGAAAGCGGTGACGTCCGCGAGGTACACCACGTTGCTTTGCTGATCGGGTACGGAGCGGCAGCCATCAATCCCTATCTCGCGCTCGAGACCGTCGAGGACCTCGTTTCCCGCAATGTGATCCAAGGGATCGCCCCCGAGAAGGCCGTTCGCAACTACATCAAGGCACTGGGCAAGGGACTTCTCAAGGTGATGTCCAAGATGGGTGTGTCGACCGTCGCCTCCTACCGCGGAGCGCAAATCTTCGAGGCCATCGGACTGTCCAGGGACTTCGTGGATGCCTACTTCACGGGAACCGTGACCAAATTGGGTGGCGTCGGAATAGACGTCATCGCCGAGGAAGTGGCCCGCAGGCACGCAACGGCCTATCCGCCGTCGGGGATATCGCCAGCCCATCGCGTCCTCGCCGACGGTGGCGAGTATCAGTGGCGTCGGGACGGTGAGCCCCACCTCTTCGATCCCGAAACAGTCTTTCGTTTGCAACACGCAACGCGGACGAAGAGGTTCGACATCTTCCGCGAGTACACCGAAAGGGTGAACCAACAGGCCGAGCGCTTGATGACGCTCCGCGGCCTCTTCTCGTTCAAGGAGGGTGCGCGAGAGCCGATTCCCATCGATCAGGTCGAATCCATCGAATCCATCGTCACGCGGTTCTCCACGGGGGCGATGTCCTACGGATCGATATCCGCGGAGGCCCACGAGACCCTCGCCATCGCGATGAATCGGATCGGAGCCAAGTCCAATACCGGTGAGGGGGGTGAAGACCCCGAGCGGTACGTCCCGCTGGAAAACGGCGATTCAAAGCGGTCTGCCATCAAGCAGGTCGCCTCCGGGCGATTCGGTGTTACCAGTGAATACCTGGTCAACAGCGACGACATCCAGATCAAGATGGCTCAAGGAGCCAAGCCCGGCGAAGGTGGGCAGCTCCCCGGACACAAGGTCTACCCGTGGATCGCCAAGACGCGGCATTCGACACCAGGTGTGGGCTTGATATCGCCGCCGCCACACCATGACATCTACTCGATCGAGGACCTCGCGCAATTGATCCATGATCTGAAGAACGCGAATCCGTTGGCGCGTATTCACGTCAAGTTGGTCGCTGAGGTCGGCGTTGGAACGGTTGCCGCAGGGGTATCCAAGGCGCACGCGGACGTCGTACTCATCTCAGGACACGACGGCGGCACGGGTGCGTCCCCGCTCACGTCGCTGAAACACGCCGGCGCTCCGTGGGAGTTGGGGCTGGCTGAGACTCAGCAGACGCTGCTGCTGAACGGCCTTCGTGACCGCGTCGTCGTTCAAGCGGACGGCCAACTCAAGACGGGTCGTGACGTCATGATCGCGGCGCTGCTGGGAGCCGAGGAATTCGGTTTCGCGACGGCGCCCTTGGTGGTGATGGGGTGCGTCATGATGCGCGTGTGTCACCTGGATACGTGTCCAGTCGGCGTCGCCACGCAGAATCCGATTCTGCGTGAGCGGTTCTCCGGTTCACCGGAGTTCGTGGTGAACTTCTTCGAGTTCATTGCGCAGGAGGTTCGGGAGTATCTGGCTCAGCTGGGATTCCGCAGCCTGGACGAAGCCATCGGACACGCCGAACTCCTGGACATGCGACGCGCCATCGACCATTGGAAGGCAGATGGTCTGGACCTCACCCCCATCCTGCATGTGCCCGATGTCGCTGTCTCGGCACCGCGGCGCAGGGTCGTCGCGCAAGAGCATGGTCTCGAAGGCGCCCTCGACAATCGCTTGATCGACATGTGCGCGCCGGCTATCGAGAGGAAGGAGCCGGTTCGCGCCAACATGGAGATCCGTAACGTCAATCGAACCGTCGGAACCATGCTCGGTTCACAGGTAACGCGTGTGCACGGTGGCGCTGGCCTTCCCGACGGAACGATCGACATCACCTTCCAAGGCTCTGCGGGACAGTCCTTCGGCGCGTTCGTGCCCGCCGGAATCACGCTCCGACTCGAAGGTGATGCGAACGATTACGTGGGCAAGGGCTTATCGGGCGGGCGCATCGTGGTGCGTCCGGATCGACGGGCGCCGTTCGCCGCGCAGGAGAACATCATCGCGGGAAACGTGATCGCGTACGGTGCGACGAGCGGTGAGATCTACATTCGCGGCCAGGTGGGCGAGCGGTTCTGCGTGCGTAATTCCGGAGCACATGCCGTCGTCGAAGGGGTTGGCGACCATGCGCTCGAATACATGACCGGTGGCGTCGCCGTCATCCTCGGTCGGGTGGGGCGCAATCTGGGGGCGGGAATGTCCGGCGGGTGCGCCTATGTCCTGGATCTTCCCGCCAGCCGTGTGAATCTGGAGATGGTCGATCTGGATCCTCTCGATACTGATGACGAGGACCACGTGAGATCCATGATCACCCGACATGTCGAGGAGACGGACTCGGAGGTCGGTGCTGCTTTGCTGGCCGACTGGACCGCTGCAGTCAAGCGATTCACGAAGGTCATGCCCCAGGACTTCAAACGCGTCCTGAGGGTTCGTGAGGAAGCGTTGGCACGCGGTGAGGATCCCGTCGTTGCGGTGATGGGAGCTAACCATGGCTGATCCACGAGGCTTCTTGACCACGGACCGTGAACTGCCCAAGCGTCGACCGGTGGATGTCCGTATCCAGGATTGGCGCGAGGTGTACGAGGAGTTCGACGCCCGAGCCTTGGAGAAGCAGGCAGGGCGTTGCATGGATTGCGGCATTCCCTTCTGCCACCAAGGTTGCCCACTGGGGAACTTGATCCCGGAGTGGAACGACCTGATTTACGAACGCGACTGGGGGCAGGCCATCGAGCGCCTGCACGCGACGAACAACTTCCCGGAGTTCACCGGACGACTATGCCCTGCTCCATGTGAGGCTGCGTGCGTCCTCGGCATCAACGCCGACCCGGTCACGATCAAGCAAGTGGAAGTCGCGATCGTGGACCGTGCATGGGAGGCCGGCTGGATAACGCCCCAGCCGCCGGAATTCTTGAGTGGCAAGACCGTGGCCATCATCGGTTCGGGTCCGGCCGGACTCGCCGCTGCTCAGCAGTTGGCCCGAGCCGGACACACAGTCGCGGTCTTCGAGCGAGCCGATCGCATCGGTGGTCTCCTGCGCTACGGCATCCCCGAATTCAAGATGGAGAAGCACCACTTGGATCAACGGCTGCGGCAGATGGAAGCCGAGGGAGTGAAGTTCCGCCCGAACGTGGAGATCGGTGTCGACATGACGGTCGCCGACCTGCGGCGCCGTTACGACGCGATCGTTATCGCCACGGGAGCGACCGCCTGGCGGGACCTGGCCATTCCAGGGCGAGAGTTGTCGGGGATCTATCAGGCCATGGAATTCCTGCCGCTCGCCAATCGCGTGGTGGAAGGCGACCTCGATTCTTCGCCGCTGGACGTTGCGGGTCAACACGTCGTGATCATCGGTGGTGGAGATACCGGCGCCGATTGCTTGGGCACCTCGCATCGCCAGGGAGCGGCGAGTGTGACCCAATTGGAAATCATGCCTCGCCCCAGCGACGAACGTCCGTCGAACCAGCCCTGGCCGACCTATCCGATGACGTATCGCGTCTCGAGTGCTCATGAGGAAGGCGGTGAGCGCCTGTTCGCCGTCTCGACGGAGAGATTCGAGGGAGATGCATCAGGGCGCGTCACTTCCTTGCACCTTCAGGATGTGGAATTCGTCGACGGAGCCTTCCAACCGGTAGCGGGGACCGAACGAGCGATCCTTGCGGACACGGTGCTGCTGGCCATGGGTTTCACCGGCCCGGAGCATGGTCCGTTGATGGAGCAGTTCGGATTGCCGCTCACCGAGCGCGGGACCATTGCCCGGGGCGACGACTATTCGACCGACGTGGAGGGAGTCTTCGTCGCCGGCGATGCCGGTCGCGGACAGTCGCTGATCGTGTGGGCGATAGCCGAAGGTCGCGCGGCCGCCGCGAGTGTGGATCGCTACCTGATGGGCACGACCAATCTGCCGTCACCGATTCGTGCCTCGGCGCGGCCCCTCACCGTGTAATCGTTTGCGGATATTCTGATCCCATGCGACGTGCCAAGATCGTGGCAACCCTCGGGCCGGCAAGTCACACCACGGAGCAGATCCGCGCTCTCGTCGATGCGGGTATGGACGTAGCCCGCTTGAACCTGTCGCACGGCAACTACGACGATCACATGCAGTCGTACCTCGCCGTGCGGGAGGCCAGCGACGCCAGTGGGCGTGGGGTCGGCATCTTGGCCGACCTCCAGGGCCCGAAGATCAGGCTCGGCACCTTCGCTTCGGGGCCGGTTCTCCTGGAACCGGGCGCCGAGTTCATCGTGACCACCGACGACGTTCCCGGCGACGCGACCATGGTCTCCACGACCCATAAGGGCCTCACCGACGACGTCAGACCAGGAGATGTCGTCTTGGTCGATGACGGTCGGATCGAATTGCGGGTGACGGCGGTCGTTGGTTCGCAGGTTCACACGACGGTCGTCGAAGGCGGGCGGGTGTCCGACAACAAGGGCTTCAATCTCCCCGGAGTGCCGGTGAGCGTGCCGGCACTATCGGACAAAGATGTCGAAGACCTGCGTTGGGCGTTGCGCACGGGCGTGGATCTGATCGCGTTGTCCTTCGTGCGTTCCCCGGACGACATCAAGGGCGTTCGGGCGATCATGGAGAGCGAAGGCATCTTCGTGCCCGTGCTTGCCAAGGTGGAGAAGCCGCAGGCGATCGATAATCTCGCGGAGATCATCGAGGCATTCGATGGCGTGATGGTTGCTCGTGGCGATCTGGGAGTGGAGCTGCCGCTCGAGCAGGTTCCCCTGGTCCAAAAGCGTGCGGTCCAGATGTGCCGCCAAGCAGGCAAGCCGGTCATCGTCGCGACGCAGATGCTCGAAACGATGATCGGATCGACGCGACCCACCCGCGCGGAAGCCAGCGACGTGGCCAACGCCGTCCTTGATGGAGCAGATGCGCTGATGCTCTCGGGTGAGACGAGCGTCGGTCACAATCCACGGCTCGTCGTCGAGACGATGTCGCGCATCATCGAACGTGTGGAAAGCGAAGCGATCGACCGAATACCTGACCTTGAGCACGAGGTGCACGGCTCGACGGCGCGTGCGCTGACGAGCGCCGCTGTGAACGTCGCTCAATACATCGACGCCACCCACTTGATCGCCTTTACGGAAACTGGCAGATCGGCCCGACTCATCGCGCGGTGGCGATGCGATACCCCCTTGCTTGCCTTCACGCCCAATCCGCGCGTGCGCAGTCAACTGGCTCTCGTCTGGGGAGTCGAAACCTTCTTGGTGTCCCAGGTCCGGCACACCGACGACATGGTGGTGCAGGTGGATAGGGCGCTCTTGGACATCGGTCGGGCGACTGTCGGTGAACGTGTGGTCATCGTGGCAGGAGTGCCACCGGGGGTTCCGGGTACCACGAACGGCATGCGTGTTCACAAGATCGGTAGCGCCGGGCCCGGCGGCGGCGTCTGACGCGTCGGGGGATTCATCCGATAGGTTGAGGGCGTTCCTTTAAGCCCGTCCCGTGAGGCGGGGAAGGGGAGGCTTGATGCCGCCTGGGCAGATCGTCCTCGACGAGGGTGATATCTCCCGTGCCGTTCGCCGTATGGCGCACGAGATCATCGAGAAGTCACGTGGCATCGATCAGATCGTCATCGTGGGTATCCCCACCCGCGGCGTGTTCCTCGCTCACCGAATCGCCTCGGCGATTGCCGACATTGAAGGTCGGACCGTCCCGTGCGGAACCCTTGATGTGACGCTCTATCGCGACGACCTGCGAATGCGTGAGGTGCGCCCGCTGGCACCATCGTCGATTCCCCGTGAAGGGATCGACGGCTGCACCGTGGTCCTCGTCGACGACGTGCTGTACTCCGGACGTACCATCCGCGCTGCGTTGGACGCCCTGAACGATCTCGGACGGCCAGCGGCCGTACGTCTAGCCGTGATGGTCGATCGCGGACATCGAGAATTGCCGATTCGACCCGACTTCGTCGGCAAGAACCTGCCGACGTCGCAGTCCGAGACCGTACGAGTCCATTTCACCGAGCGCGATGATCGAGACGAGGTCATCATCGAACGGTCGGATTCATGATCGGCAAGCACCTACTGTCCACCCAGGATCTCTCGGCCAGCCAAGCCATCGCGATACTCGACACCACGGCGGAGTTGGCTTCGGTGACCGATCGTTCCGTGAAGAAGTTGCCGACCCTTCGCGGGCGGACCGTAGTGAATCTGTTCTTCGAAGACTCCACGCGAACGCGGCTGTCCTTCGAATTGGCGGCCAAGCGACTTTCGGCGGACGTGATCACGTTCTCGGCGAAAGGATCCTCGGTGTCCAAGGGAGAGAGCCTGAAGGACACGGCTCTCACGCTCGAAGCGATGGGAGCCGACGCCGTGATCATCCGCCACGGCGCATCCGGTGCTCCTTTCCGGTTGGCCAATGCCGGTTGGATCGGTGGGTCGGTCATCAATGCCGGCGACGGGACGCACGAACACCCCACACAAGCGCTCCTCGACGCCTACACGCTACGTCGACACCTGCGTGGCGGCAGAGGCGACCTGCAGGGCGCGCAGGTGGTGATCGTGGGCGATGTTCTGCACAGTCGGGTCGCACGTTCCAATGTCCACCTGCTGCACACCCTCGGTGCTCACGTGACGCTGGTCGCGCCTCCGACCCTCGTTCCCGTAGGCGTGCAGTCGTGGCCGTGCTCGGTGAGCTACCGCATCGAAGATGCGCTACCGATGGCGGATGCCGTGATGATGCTCCGCGTGCAGGCGGAGCGCATGGCGGGCGCCTTCTTCCCGTCCGCGCTGGAGTATTCGCGCCTGTACGGGTTGGACGCACGGCGGATGGCGTTACTGCCGCCCGACGCCATCATCTTGCACCCCGGGCCGATGAATCGTGGCATGGAGATTTCGGCTGAAGTCGCGGACTCCTCGCGCGCGGTCATCGTGGAGCAAGTGACGAACGGTGTGAATGTGCGGATGGCGGTCCTGTATCTGCTCTTGGGTGGCGCTGACGCCGATGTATCGCTGAGAGAAGGTGCGTGATGGCCACGATCGCGATTCGATCCGGTCTCGTCTATGGGGAGCAAGAGCGCGATGTGGTCGTCGAAGGTGACCGCATCGTCGCCATCTGTGAACCGGGGACTGCCTCAGCCGATCGGTCGGTGGATGCACAGGGATGCATCGTGTTGCCGGGGCTGGTCGACCTTCACACCCATCTGCGTGAGCCAGGACGCGAACACGCCGAGACGATCGCCTCGGGTTCGCGCGCGGCGGCCAAGGGTGGTTACACCTGCGTTCACGCGATGGCGAATACATCGCCTGTCGCAGACACCGCTGGCGTCGTCGAGCAGGTATGGCGCCGCGGCGTTGAAGCGGGGTTGGTCGACGTACGTCCTGTTGGAGCGGTGACCCTCGGGCTGCAAGGGGAGCAGTTGGCCGAACTCGGAGCCATGGCCCACAGTGCGGCGCACGTCCGGGTCTTCAGTGACGACGGGCTGTGCGTGCACGATCCACTGCTCATGCGACGTGCCTTGGAGTACGTCAAGGCCTTCGACGGAGTGATCGCTCAACACGCCCAGGATCCTCGACTCACCGAGGGGGCGCAGATGAACGAAGGTGAACTGTCGGGGCGTCTCGGCCTTGCCGGTTGGCCCGCCGTCGCCGAGGAGGCCATCATCGCCCGGGATGTGTTGCTGGCCGAGCACGTCAACTCCCGACTGCACGTGTGCCATGTCTCCACCGCTGGTTCGGTCGATGTGATCAGGTGGGCGAAAGCTCGCGGGATCAAGGTGACCGCCGAAGCGACACCCCATCACCTTCTCTTGACCGAGGATCTCGTGGCGACCTTCGATCCGCTGTACAAGGTCAACCCCCCGCTTCGCCGGCGACAGGATGTGGCGGCCCTGCGTGCCGCCGTCGTCGATGGAACGATCGATGTGATTGCGACCGATCATGCCCCGCATCCGCGGGAGGACAAGGATTGTGAATGGGCGGCAGCTGCGATGGGCATGTTGGGCTTGGAGACCGCGCTGGGTGTCGTGGCACAGGTGTTCGTGGAAGCCGGTGCCATGGACTGGCGCCAGGTGGCCGAGCGCATGTCGGTGGCGCCCGCCCGTATAGGCGGTGTCGACGATCAAGGTCAGCCGATAGCCGTCGGTTCCATCGCGAATCTGCTCGTGTGGGACCCTCACAGGCCTATGAATGTCAGCGCCGAGGGGTTGTCGTCGCGCAGCAGCAACAGTCCCTACATCGGCCGGGAGTTCCCCGGATCCGTACGCCACGTGTTGTTCAGGGGTCGTCCCACCGTCCACGAGGGTGAGGTGGCGTGATCATCCTGGCCGAGGAATTCACCGAACAAGCAACCGTCACCAACTGGCCGGTGCGACTGGCCCTCGTCGCCGTGATGGTCGCGATCATCGCCTTGGTGCTGTTGGGGCTGCGCCGGGGCTGGCGCTCTCGCCAGCGACGGCAAGCCGATATTCCCCCGCCTCTGGGGTTGGACGATGCACGGGTGTCGATCGAGCAGGGAGCCGGTGTGTCGGGCTTGTACGTGGGAACGGCCATGTCTGGAGATTGGCTTGACCGCGTCGCTGTTCACGGCCTCGGCGTTCGTAGTCGGGCGGAGGTCCATTCGACGGCGCAAGGCCTAGCCATCGTGCGTGAGGGTGCTCCGTCGTTCTTCATTCCCGTCGCGGACATCGTCGGAGTACGGGTCGACAGGGGAGTCGCGGGGACGGTGCGGGCGAAGGACAGCGTGCTCGTGGTGACCTGGCGCTTGGGCTCGGTGAACGTCGATACCGGTTTCCGGGCGGATGACGGCGCCGGTCATCGAACCTTGTTGGATGGTCCTATGTCGGCATTCCAGGCGGGGGAGGATGGTCCCCGCCGTTCGGGCACGCAAACGGGCACGCAAACGGGCACGCAAACGGGCACTGAAACGAGCGGGGACACGAGCCGATGAGCAGAGATCGCGAACCGGCGGTGCTCGTTCTCGAGGACGGCCGGATGATGCGCGGCTACGCCTATGGAGCGACGGGCGAGACATTCGGCGAGGCGGTCTTCTCGACCGGCATGACCGGGTACCAGGAGACCTTGACCGATCCTTCGTACCACCGTCAGGTCGTGATCATGACGGCCCCTCATATCGGCAATACCGGGATGAACGACGAGGATCTCGAATCGCGTCGCATTTGGGTGGCGGGTTACGTCGTTCGGAATCCATCGCGCATCTTCTCCAATTGGCGAGCGCAGCGCAGTTTGGATCAGGATCTTCGAGAGTGTGGTGTGGTTGGCATCGCCGGTGTCGACACGCGTGCGCTCACTCGGCACTTGCGGGAAGCAGGTGCCATGCGCGTGGGAATCTTCAGTGGGGATGCCGCCCACCAGACCGATGACCAGATGTTGGCAGCCGTGCGCAGCAGTCCTGGCATGGTCGGCGCCAATTTGACAGACGACGTCGCAACCGACGAGGCGTACACGGTCCCGGCGATCGGCGAGGAACGTGGAACGGTGGTTGCCATCGACCTTGGAATCAAGTCCATGACTCCGCAGCGGATGGCCGAGCGAGGTCTGACCGTCCACGTGGTTCCCGCCTCCACCGACTGGCAGGAGATCACGCGGTGGAACCCCGATGGAGTCTTCTTCTCGAACGGACCCGGCGACCCGGCGACCGCGGAGCACGCCGTCGCATTGATGACGAGTGCGCTGGCCTCGGGTATACCGGTCTTCGGCATCTGCTTCGGTAACCAGATCCTCGGTCGAGCGCTGGGTCTTTCCACCTACAAGTTGCGGTTCGGTCACCGGGGCATCAACCAACCCGTGAAGGACTTGAGAACCGGCAAGGTGGAGGTAACGGCGCACAATCACGGTTTCGCCGTCCTGGCACCCGTGGGTGAAGAGTTCGATACCCCGTTCGGGAAGGCTCGCGTATCCCACGTGTGCCTGAACGATGGAGTCGTCGAGGGTCTGGAACTTCTGGACGGTCGCGCCTTCAGCGTGCAGTACCACCCCGAGGCCGCGGCCGGTCCCCACGACGCCGACTATCTTTTCGATCGTTTCGTCGACGCCATTGAAACCTTCGCCGCTGGCAGCGCCGATGCTCGAGGCGGTGGCCGCTAGTGCCGAAGCGTGCGGATATTTCATCGGTTCTCGTCATCGGCTCCGGTCCCATCGTGATTGGGCAGGCGTGCGAATTCGACTACTCCGGTACCCAGGCATGTCGCGTCCTCAAGTCCGAGGGCTTGCGCGTGATCTTGGTGAACTCCAATCCCGCCACGATCATGACCGACCCTGAGTTCGCCGACGCTACCTACGTTGAGCCCATCACTCCGGAATACGTCGAGCGAATCATCGCCAAAGAGCGGCCCGATGCCCTGTTACCGACTCTGGGTGGACAGACGGCTTTGAACACAGCCATCGCGTTGCACAACGCGGGAGTTCTGGAGAAATACGGGGTCGAACTCATCGGTGCCGACGTCGATGCCATCGAGCGCGGCGAGAACCGGGAGAAGTTCCGCTCGATCGTCGAATCCATCGGCGGCCATAGTGCGCGGTCCATCATCTGTCACACCCTCGATGAGTGTTTTGCGGCAACCGAGGAGCTCGGCTATCCGGTCGTTGTGCGTCCGTCCTTCACGATGGGCGGCGCCGGATCGGGCATCGCTTATGACCCCGACGACCTCGCTCGTATTGCTGGTGCTGGCCTGCAAGCGAGTCCGACGACCGAAGTCCTCTTGGAGGAGTCGATCATCGGCTGGAAGGAATTCGAACTGGAGTTGATGCGAGACCGCAACGACAACGTGGTCGTCGTCTGCTCGATCGAGAACCTCGATCCCATGGGTGTCCACACCGGAGATTCCATAACCGTGGCTCCCGCACTGACATTGACCGACCGCGAGTACCAACACATGCGCGACGTTGGCATCGACATCATCCGTGCGGTCGGCGTCGACACGGGTGGTTGCAACATCCAGTTCGCCATAAACCCCGTCGACGGTCGAATGATCGTCATCGAGATGAACCCTCGGGTGTCTCGCTCCTCGGCCCTGGCGTCCAAAGCAACCGGCTTTCCGATCGCCAAGATCGCTGCACGTTTGGCGATCGGCTACACGCTGGACGAGATCCCGAACGACATCACACGCAAGACCCCCGCCTCTTTCGAACCAACACTGGACTACATCGTCGTCAAGGTCCCCCGGTTCGCCTTCGAGAAGTTCCCGGGAGCCGACACCACCTTGACCACAACGATGAAGAGTGTCGGTGAGGCGATGGCCATCGGTCGTAGCTTCCCGGAGGCCCTGCAGAAGGCTTTGCGCTCGATGGAGCGACCTGCGGCGATGTTCTCGTGGCCGAGAGGCGACCTTGAGATTTCCACCCTCATCGAAGGCATGCGACGGCCACACGATGGTCGCCTGCTGTTGGTCCAACAAGCTCTGTGGGCAGGAGCGGGAATCGACGCCGTGCACGAAGCAACCGGGATCGATCCATGGTTCTTGGACCAGATCGAGCAGATCAATGAGATGGCGGACGTCATCGCCGGATTGCAGTCCCTGGATCGTGAATCCCTCGTCGAGGCGAAGGGCATGGGCTTCAGCGACGAACAGATAGGACAGTTGCGTGGCCTGTCGGAAGACGAGGTGCGGGAACTGCGCCATTCATGGGGGATTCGACCGGTGTACAAGACCGTCGACACCTGTGCTGCCGAGTTCGAGGCGACGACTCCCTACCACTATTCGTCGTACGACGAGGAAGACGAGTCGAATCCGAGCGATCGCGAGAAGGTGATCATCCTCGGATCAGGACCCAACCGCATCGGGCAAGGAATCGAATTCGACTACTCGTGCGTTCATGCCGCGCTTGCCCTCGCCGATGCAGGGTTCGAAACGATCATGGTCAACTGCAATCCCGAGACCGTGTCCACCGACTACGACACATCCGATCGCCTGTATTTCGAGCCATTGACGTGCGAGGACGTTCTGGAGGTCGTCCACGTGGAGCAACAGCGTGGACACGTGGCAGGCGTGATCGTGCAACTGGGTGGACAAACACCGCTGGGGCTTGCCCGACGCCTCGCCGATGCGGGCGTTCCCATCGTCGGAACCAGTCCGGAAGCGATCCACCTGGCCGAAGAGCGCGGGGCGTTCGGTGAGGTCCTCGCCCGGGCTGGCTTGCCCGCCCCCGAGCACGGCACGGCACGATCCTTCGACGAGGCTCAAGCCATCGCGGCCCGTGTCGGTTACCCGGTTCTGGTGCGCCCGAGTTACGTCCTCGGTGGACGCGGCATGGAGATCGTCTACGACGACGCCATGTTGGCTGACTACCTTCGGCGCTCCACCGACATCACCAGCGAACATCCTGTTCTCGTCGATCGCTTCCTCGACGACGCGATCGAGATCGATGTTGATGCGCTCTACGACGGCGAGGAGTTGTACCTCGCAGGAGTCATGGAGCACATCGAGGAGGCGGGAATCCATTCCGGCGACTCCGCTTGTGCCCTGCCACCGATCACGCTCGGCGTCTCCGATATCGAGCGCATCCGCGAGTCGACCCTTGGGATCGCTCGTGGTGTCGGTGTGCGTGGACTGCTCAACGTCCAGTTCGCCTTGGCTGCAGACACCCTCTACGTATTGGAGGCGAACCCCCGCGCGTCTCGGACGGTGCCCTTCGTCTCGAAGGCAACCGGAGTCCAGGTGGCCAAGGCTGCCGCACGGATCATGTTGGGGGCGACGATCGAGCAGTTGCGCAGTGAAGGCCTGTTACCAGCCCGTGGCGATGGGGGATCCTTGCCGAAGGGCGGCGCCATCGCGGTGAAGGAGGCGGTGCTGCCGTTCGGAAGATTCCACGGCGTGGACTCGGTTCTGGGACCGGAGATGCGATCGACGGGCGAGGTCATGGGGATAGATGCCTCCTTCGGCGTTGCGTTCGCCAAGTCCCAGCAGGGTGCCTATGCCGGGGGACTGCCGACGCACGGAACGGCATTCGTTTCGCTGGCGAACCGAGA
Organism: uncultured Rubrivirga sp.; assembly: GCA_964385255.1. Taxonomy (GTDB): domain Bacteria; phylum Actinomycetota; class Actinomycetes; order S36-B12; family S36-B12; genus S36-B12. The sequence goes on from CAYLOH010000005.1 coordinate 63,437, forward strand.
CAAGCGTGCAGCGATCTTGCCGATCAAGCGCCTCGCGGATTTGGGATTCCGCATCGTGGCCACGGAGGGCACCGCGGACGTCTTGCGTCGCAACGGCATCGAGGCCGAGGTGCTTCGTAAGCAACATGAGGGGCCGGGCGCCGACGGCACGCGCACTACGGTCGATGTGATCATGGATGGTGGTATCGACCTGATCATCAATACGCCGTACGGAGTAGGGCCGCGAGTCGATGGCTACGAAATCCGAACGGCGGCCGTCACCATGGGCGTACCGTGCGTGACGACTGTTCAGGGCTTGAGTGCGGCGGTTCAGGGCATCGATGCCCTGGTCTCCACCGAGCTCGGCGTTCGCTCGCTGCAGGAATACGCCCTCGAATTGACCCGATTGCGCCAGCGGACGGAAGCGGTGGGTGGCTGATGCCCGAACAGATCCTCTCCGAGGTGCTCGACAACCGTCGCGTTGGTGAGTACCACGTGCTCTCGTTGACGGCACCGGGTGTGTCGGAGACCGCTCGTCCTGGCCACTTCGTGACCCTGGCGATGGGTGGTGAGGAGTCGAGCATGGTCCTGCGCCGCGCCTTCGCGATCCATCAGGTGGCGTCTCGAGGTGTCTATGGCGGAACCTTGGACATCGCGGTGTCCGTTCAAGGTCTGGGCACCCGTTGGTTGGCAGATCGCCGTCGACACGACGTGGTGAGTCTGGTTGGGCCTTTGGGTCAACCCTTCTCCCTGCCCAAGCAGGGAGTCTCGTGCGTCTTGGTGGGCGGCGGGTACGGCAGTGCGCCGCTGTTCATGCTTGCGCAGAGTCTTCGAGACCGCGGCTGCCGCGTGGACATGGTCATCGGTGCCTCGACTGAGGCGAAGTTGTTCGGTGTGCTGGAACTGAAGAGGTTGGCGTCGTCCCTGACGATCACCACCGACGATGGCAGTGCAGGAGTGCGTGGACGAGTGACCGACGTACTCGGGGAGTCGATGGATCGCTCGGGGGCCGACGTCGTCTACGCCTGCGGCCCGATGCCCATGCTCGCCGAGGTCGCACACATCGCAACCAAGCGACGGGTATTCAGCCAGTGTGCGGTCGAGGAGTCCATGGCGTGTGGGATCGGTGTGTGCATGACCTGCGTTCTGCCGGTAGTCGGCGACGACGGGGTGACCCGCATGGTCCGCTCCTGCGTCGACGGCCCGGTGTTCCGCGGCGATCGTGTTCGCTGGCGTGACATTGGATCGATCCCCGCCGATGCGTTCGGGGCCCCCGATCAGGAGGTGGGTCGGTGAGCCGAGCGCTGATCTCCGGTGGTCCTGACCGTCGAGGGCGCGACCGACGGTCGAAGGACGATCATGCCGTCCACGTCGACATGCGAACCGAGCTCGCCGGTTTGGAACTGCCGAGCCCGATCCTCACCGCATCTGGCTGCGCGGCGGCGGGGCGGGAACTCGATGCCTTCATGGACATCACACAGATCGGTGCAGTCGTAACGAAGAGCGTCATGCTCAAACCCCGCGCTGGTCGCGCCACGCCTCGCATGGCCGAAACCCCGAGCGGAATGCTGAATTCGATCGGATTGCAGGGGCCGGGAATCGAGTCGTTCATTGAGAACGACCTGGCGTGGTTGGCATCACGAGGTGCTCGGACGATCGTGTCGATCGCGGGGGAGAGCGTCGACGAGTACGGACGGTTGGCATCGAAGTTGCGCAATGTCGGGGGCGTCGATGCGATCGAAGTGAACATCTCGTGCCCGAATGTCGCCGATCGGGGTCAGGTCTTCGCCTGTCGCAGTGAATCCGCAGCACAGGTCATCCAAGCCGTACGCCGCAGCAGTGATTCGCGCACTCCGATATTCGCCAAATTGTCTCCCGATGTCACCGACATCGTCGAGATAGCCGACTCGGTGATCCGAGCAGGAGCCACGGGGGTCTCGCTCATCAATACCTTGCTTGGCATGGTCATCGACACGCGCACCATGCGACCCGCCCTCGCGGGAGTGACGGGTGGCTTATCCGGTCCCGCCGTTCGTCCTGTCGCCGTGCGCTGCGTGTGGCAAGTGCGCCAAGCCTTCCCCACTATTCCGATCATCGGGATGGGCGGAATCCGCAGCGGCCACGACGCACTCGAATTCCTCGCGGCAGGCGCCAATGCCGTCTCGGTCGGTACCGCGGTGTTCAACGACCCACGCGCACCCCTCCGCGTCCAGACGGAGTTGGCCGACCTGCTGATCGAGCGTGGCATCGCTCGGGTGAGCGACGTCATCGGCATGGCACACCGGCCCGTTGACGTCACCGAAGCCGAACCGGATGTCGATCCGGAGTGGGACTTCATCTCCGAGTGAACGGATGCACGTGAACGATCCCGACAGCGGCACGGCCGCTGGCAAGGCGCCCATCGCCGTTGCCCTTGATGCCCCCGACGGTGAGGTTCTGCATGCCTGGGCCATGGCCGTGGCGCCGGTGGTGTCCTGCCTGAAGGTTGGCCTCGAGGCCTTCTGCCGTGACGGCCACCGAAGCGTCGAGTCGGCCCGAGCGGCCGCAACCACCGCCGGATTTGCGGACATCGACATATTCCTGGACCTCAAACTGCACGACATCCCGGCTACGGTCGCGGGAGCCGCACGCGCCGTCGGTCGACTCGAGCCCACGTATCTGACGGTGCACGCCGCGGGTGGACCGGACATGATCGAGGCCGCAGCTGGTGCGCTGCCGAGCACTCGGATCACGGCCGTCACGGTCTTGACGAGCGTGGACCAACAGATGATCTACGAACTAGGGATCGAGGGCACGACGCAGGAAGTGGTCCTGCGCTGGGCGAGGGTCGCAGTCGACGCCGGAGCCCGCGCCTTGGTCTGCTCGCCATGGGAAGTGGCGGCGCTACGCGCGGTAGTGCCCCCCGATGTTCACCTCATTACGCCCGGCGTTCGACCCATCGGTGCCGACACACACGACCAGCGGCGTTCGGCGACACCGCGTCAGGCACTCGACGACGGAGCCGATCTGCTCGTCATCGGGCGTCCGATCACCGGCGAGTCGGATCCGAGGGCCGCTGCGCGCGCCATAGCCGCGGAGTGCGCGTCGCGATGACCCCTCCGAAACTCACCACCCTCCAACGAGAGCAGGCTCGCGCCGCGGCACTGCGCTCTCGGCGAGAGCGGTCGAGCGTGAAGGCCTCGGTACGAGAGGGTCGTACCTCTTTATCCGACGTGTTGCAGTCGCCCGATCCGCAGGTGCAGGGAATGCGGGTGCGCGACGTCCTCTTGGCCATCCCGAAGGTCGGACCCATCCGATGTGCGCAGATCATGGAGCGAATCGGCATCGCGAAGACGCGCCGTGTTCGAGGATTGTCGGATCGTCAACGCGAGGCGCTGACATCGGCGTTGGCCGCTGCTCCGATGGGCGATGGCGAGGAGAACGGATGAACGACAAGGCACCGTTGATCGTCGTGAGCGGCCCATCGGGCGTCGGCAAGAGCACCGTCGTCACCGACGTACTGCGACAGCGACCGGACATCTGGCTATCGGTTTCCGTCACCACCCGCTCGCCGCGACCGGGTGAGACCGATGGTGTCGAGTACTACTTCGTCGACGACGATCGATTCGATGAACTCATCGCCGAGGACGGGTTACTGGAATGGGCTTTATTCGCCGGCCACCGGTACGGCACCCCGCGTGCCGAGGTGGAAAACCATCGTCGCGCGGGCACGCCGGTGCTGCTGGAAATCGAAGTGCAGGGGGCTCGGCAGGTGCGCAGGGGAGAGCCGGACGCCACCTTGATCTTCATCGCGCCGCCGAATCTGGACGTCCTGGAATCCCGACTGGTGGGTCGAGGTACCGAGGACCCGGGTGCTGTGGCCGCACGTTTGCTGGCGGCCAAGGAGGAATTGGCTGCTGCCGGCGAGTTCGACCACGTCCTGGTCAATGCCGACGTGGAGGCGTGCGCCGGTGCCTTGATAGACTCCGCAGGCTTATCCGGACCGGCCAGCTCGGCGACTGAGTAGGCGAACGGGGCTTCGCAGCCGAGGCCACGTCACGAAATGCGAAACTAGAGTGAGGCGCAACCTGTGACTTCCCAACCCGAGGGCATCACCTACCCCTCCATCGACGATCTGCTGGACAAGACCGATTCCAAGTACTCCCTCGTGAGTTACGCGGCCAAGCGAGCGCGCCAGATCAATGCCTACTACTCGCAGTTGGGTGAAGGCCTCCTGGAATACGTCGGTCCCCTCGTCGAGACCTACGTGCAGGAGAAGCCGCTGTCCATCGCCTTGCGCGAGATCGATGCCGGTTTGCTGACCGCCGAGCCTTTCGACCCGGCCCAAGTCGAAGCCGAAGCGGCCGCAGCCGCGTCCGCGGCCGCCGCGGATCCTTTCGCCGCTGCTGTCGACTTCACGGTTGTCGAGGAGTCCGGGGCCGGCGAGGAAACCGAGTAGGACGTCTCGTCGCCATGGCCTCGGTGGTCCTAGGCGTCACGGGGGGAATAGCCGCGTACAAGGCGGTCGAACTCCTTCGCCTGCTCCGTGAAGCCGGGCACGACGTCACCGTTGTGCCCACCGCAGCCGCACGGCGTTTCGTGGGGGAGCCCACATGGGCGGCGCTCTCCGGAACACCCGTGGCCGCCGACCTCTGGTCGGACGTGGACAAGGTCCCTCACGTTGCGATCGGCCAACGTGCGGATGTGGTCATCGTGGCTCCCGCGACGGCTGACTTCCTCGCCCGGGCCACACACGGCGTCGCAAGTGATCTGCTGACCAACGTGCTTCTGACGGCGCGGTGTCCGGTGATCATGGCCCCGGCCATGCACACAGAGATGTGGCAGCACCCGGCAACCGCCGCGAACGTGGCGACCTTGCGAGAGCGCGGGGTCGTCGTCCTCGAACCCGCCGTCGGGCGACTCACGGGAGCAGATTCCGGACCTGGACGGCTCCCAGACCCCGAGCGGATCGCCGACGTCGCTTTCGACGTGCTTCATCGCATCGGTCAGGGCAGATCGCCGCGTGCTGACATGACGGGGATGCGCGTGGTGGTGAGCGTCGGTGGCACTCGCGAACCATGGGACGACGTTCGATTCATCGGCAATCGCAGCAGCGGCAAGCAGGGCTTCGCCGTCGTTCGAGCTGCCGTGGCCCGCGGTGCACAGGTGACCGCGGTCGTCGGGAGCGTCGACGAACCCGCCCCTGCAGGCTGCACGGTGGTCCGCGTTGAGACTGCCGAACACATGCGCCAGACGATGCACGCCGTGGTGGCCGACGACGCACCCGATGCCGTGGTCATGGCAGCAGCGGTCGCCGATTTCCGGCCTGCGGACGTGAACACCGGGAAGATCACCAAGGAGTCCCTGGGGGAGGATGCAGCCAGCGTTCCTACTGTCCAGTTGGCGAGGACCACGGACATCCTGGCCGAGCTGGTCGCCAAGCGCGGGTCCTCCCGGACGCCCGTCATCGTCGGCTTCGCCGCGGAGACCCCGCAGGAGGGCGAGTCGCTGGCAGCGCGTGCTCTCGCCAAACTCACGCGCAAGGGCTGTGACGTCATCGTCGCCAACGCCGTCAACGCAGGAGCTGTCTTCGGACAGGATCAGACGACGGTCGTGCTGGTGGGGGCGGATGGAGCCGAAGTGACGATCGCGAACGCAGACAAGCGAGATGTGGCCCACGTGCTCTGGGACACGCTCACCCCCCTGATTGCTCGCTAGACTGACGCGTCCGCGCTGGGGGAGTCAAGGCCCTCCAGCAGCCGAGCCGACTAGGGGAGTTCCGTGGCGAACCGTTTGTTCACATCTGAATCCGTGACCGAAGGTCACCCGGACAAGATGGCCGACCAGATCAGTGACGCAATCCTGGATGACCTCCTTCGGCAAGATCCCCGCAGCCGGGTTGCCGTCGAAACAATGCTCACCACGGGGCAGGTTCACGTAGCGGGCGAGGTCACTACCGAAGGTTTCGCCGACGTCATGAGCCTCGTGCGTCAGGCTGTCATCGGAATCGGTTACGACTCGTCGGTGAAGGGTTTCGACGGGGAGTCGTGCGGTATCAGCGTGTCCATCGGCAAGCAGTCGCCGGATATCGCCCAGGGCGTCGACGATGCCTACGAAGAGCGCGCCGACGGCAGTACCGACCCCCTCGATCGTCAAGGGGCCGGCGATCAGGGCTTGATGTTCGGTTACGCGTGCACGGACACCTCTGAATTGATGCCGCTTCCGATTTCCCTCGCGCACCGGCTGGCCGAGCAATTGACCGCCGTACGCAAAGACGGAACTCTGGACTATCTGCGTCCCGACGGAAAGACTCAGGTAACGATTCGCTACGACGAGCATGACAAGCCGATGGGGATCGACACAATCGTCGTCAGCAGTCAACATGCGTCGAACGTTGACTTGGACAAGACTCTCGCCCCCGACGTTCGTAAGCACGTCGTGGAGCCTGTTCTCGCTACCTTCGACATCGACAGTCGCGACTATCGACTGCTGGTCAACCCCACAGGTCGCTTCGAGGTCGGCGGACCGATGGGTGACGCAGGGCTCACCGGCCGCAAGATCATCGTGGACACCTACGGCGGCATGGCGCGTCACGGAGGTGGGGCCTTCTCGGGCAAGGATCCGTCGAAGGTGGATCGATCCGCCGCCTACGCGATGCGCTGGGTGGCCAAGAACGTCGTCGCAGCGGGTCTCGCCACCCGGTGTGAGGTTCAGGTGGCCTACGCGATCGGTGTCTCCCACCCTGTGGGCGTCTTCGTCGAGACTTTCGGCACCGGCATCATGAGTGACGAACAGATCCAAGAAGCAGTCCTGAAGGTCTTCGACCTGCGACCGGCTGCCATCATTCGCGACCTGGATCTGTTGCGTCCGATCTATCGCGCCACGAGCGCCTACGGCCACTTCGGACGCCCCCAGGGGGTCAACCAACTTCTCGACGCCGAGGATCCTTCCGCGCGCTCTACCGTCGGACCCACCTTCACGTGGGAGAACACCGATCGTGCGCAGGATCTGATCTCCGCATCGGGTGTCTAGTGAAGTCCTCCAGGTAGGACCCGAGTGCGGGTCCGCTGGTCCGATCGCGCGCGTCCGCGTCGACCTCCCGGTCGCGCATCTGGACCGGGACTTCGACTACCTCGTGCCGCCCGAGTGGGACGAACTCGCCGTCCCCGGTGCGCGCGTGCGCGTGCGGTTCTCCGGCCGCTTGCGTGACGCGTTCGTCCTCGCGCGTGTCGCCGAGGCGGACGTTGAAGCCCCGCGGGCGATCGAACGTGTGGTTGACACGGTGCCCCCACTGACGCCGGAAACCTTGGATTTGGTCCAGAAGGTGGCTGAGCGATTCGTCGGCACCTTCTGGGATGTGGCGCGCGCCGCGGTCCCGAGTCGGCATGTGCGTGCCGAACGAGCAGTTCTCGCTTCGCATGACGCGCCGGTGGATTCATCGACGCGTGAAGTGCCCGACGCGTGGGCGGATTACGAATGGCCCACGAAGGTGAAGGAACCGCGACGGCTCGTCTGGTCGTCGGCGCCCGGCACCGACATGGGTAGGGAGATCGCTGCACTGGTGGTGGACTACCGACGCAGAGGCCTCGGCGTGGTGATCGTCGTGCCCGACTCATCGGATGTGGCACACGTGCGCGCCTCGCTGACCGCGGTGATACCCGTTGCCGACATCGCGGAACTGACTGCCGACCTCGGACCTGAGCGTCGCTATCGGGAGTTCCTGCGCGCTCGGACAGGTCGTGCCGGGGTGGTTGTCGGCACCCGGGCTGCGATCTTTGCTCCGAATCCGTCTCTGGGCGCCATCATCGTGTGGGATGACGGGGACGACGTGTACCGGGAACCGCACGCTCCGTACTGGGACGTTCGCGAGGTGGCGGCCCTTCGATCACACATCAGCGAGTGCGACCTGTACGTCGGTGCTCCCGCACGTTCGGTTGCGACCCAGTGGTGGTGTCGGTCCGGTTGGGCTCAATCGGTGGAGCCGCGCCGTCCTGCAGCGTGGAACGTGCGGGCCATTGATGACCGGGAGGTGGCGCGGGACCCGGCGTCGCGCTCAGCACGCATTCCATCCGCTGCCTGGGAGGTTGCCCGTGACGGGTTGGCACTCGGGCCGGTGCTCGTTCAGGTCATGCGCCGTGGCTATGTCCCGGCACTCGCGTGCCGGCAATGTCGAACCTTCGCCACGTGTGTGGACGAGGCTTGTCGTGGACCACTCGAGGTCACCTCTGGCCATGCGATCCCTCGCTGCCGTCGATGCGGGAAGTTGGCCGGTGGCTGGCGTTGTCCGACGTGTTCCTCGGAGCATCTGCGAGCGGTGAACGTCGGCGCGGGTCGCACGGCGGAGGAACTCGGGCGCGCATTCCCAGGAGTGCCGGTGGTGTGGTCCGAGGCCGACCGCATCGTGCGGGAGGTGGCCGACCAGCCTGCGCTGGTGGTCGCCACGCCAGGTGCCGAACCCAGGGCGGTGGGCGGTTACCGGGCCATCGTCTTGTTGGACGCTCGTGTCGCCTCGCCCTCGCTGTCGTCGGGAGAGCAATTGGTGCGTCGATGGTTCGGAGCCGTGCGGCTCATCCGTGCTGAGGGTCGGGTGTGCGTCGTGGCCGATCCAGCCTTGCCCGAAGTGCAGGCACTCACCCGATGGGACTCTCGCTGGTACGCCGAGCGAGAACTCGAGGAACGACTCACCGTCGGCCTGCCACCGGCCAGTCGTGTTGCCGAGTTGACGGGGCCGCCCGGGGCGGTGGCGACGATGGGCGCAGCCGTGACCGTCCCGCATCGGGTTCTGGGCCCGGTCGAATTCGACGGCGGATCGCGCAGTTACCTCGTGGTGCCCCGAGCGCGCGCTGCAGGGCTGATCGAACAACTCACGGCGGCGGTGCGAACCGGCTCGGTGAACGGCACGTCGATCAAAGATGTGCGCATTCGGATGGACCCGCGAGACATGTAGCGTCGATCGCTCTCTCGACCGGCTCTAGACTTATGCGGGTGAGCGTGATTCCCATCAGACTGTTCGGTGACCCCGTGCTGCGCACGAGGGCTTCGGAGGTCGTCGACTTCGACAAGGAGTTACGCAAGCTGGTCCAGGACTTAACGGACACGATGCGCGATGCGCCAGGTGTGGGATTGGCTGCGCCTCAGTTGGGTGTCGCATTACGGGTCTTCACGTATTGGGTTGACGACGAACTCGGGCACCTGGTGAACCCCGTCTTGGAGTTGTCGACGGACCAGCAAGACGGTGAAGAAGGCTGCCTGTCCGTTCCAGGGTTGGCCTACGAGTGCAAGCGAGCCAAGCGGGTAGTCGCCCACGGTTCGAACATGTACGGCGAACCCGTGACGGTCGAAGGTAGTGATCTGCTCGCCCGTTGCGTCCAGCATGAAACCGATCACCTGGATGGCGTGCTGTTCATCGATCGACTCGACCCGGATACCCGCAAGGAAGCCATGAAGGCCATTCGTGAATCCGATTGGTTCGGCGTCGATCCGGTCGCCGTCAAGGTGAGCCCACACACGCAGTCATCTCGGTGGCTGTGACGCCGCTTCGAGTCGTCTTCGCCGGGACGCCGGACGTCGCGGTCCCGACCTTGGAGGCGCTGGAGCGCTCCTGTCATCAGGTGGTCGGCGTCATCACCCGTCCCGACGCACCCGCCGGTCGCGGTCGGCGCGTGCGTCCTAGTCCGGTCGCGTCGGCGGCGATTGCCGCGGGCCTGCCCTTGGTCCGTCCGGCGACCCTTTCCGATGGTTCCTTCGATGAGGTACTTCACGAGTGGAGCCCCGATCTCGTCGTGGTGGTCGCCTATGGCCTCCTTATTCCCGAACGACTCCTCGGACTCCCGCACGGGGGTTGGATCAATGCCCACTTCTCCGCTCTGCCGCGCTGGCGGGGAGCTGCCCCCGTCCAACGCGCGATAGCAGCGGGCGATTCGACGATCGCGGTGACGACATTCCGCATCGACGCCGGACTCGACACCGGGCCGATACTGCGACAGTCGGAAACGATCGACATCACGCAGCGCGAGAACGCCGGACATCTCCTGGATCGGCTGGCGGGCGTTGCTGCCCGAGTGGTGGTCCAGACCGTGGACGATCTGGCGCAGAAGGCGCTTGCACCCCGTCCGCAGCCCGCCGAGGGCGTTACGTATGCGCCACGGATCAGTAGTGACGATGCCCGCGTCGATTGGTCACTGCCCGTGGAGGTCGTCGATCGCTGGATTCGTGCTTGCACACCGGCTCCGGGAGCATGGAGTTCGGTGGCGGGTAGCCGGCTTCGAATCGGTGCTCCTTCCGGCGTCGTGCGTGATCTCGAGGCTGTGCCCGGATCGATCACCGTGGAGAAATCTCGGGTTTTGGTCGGAGCGGCGGGGGGATACGTCGAGTTGGGCTCCGTGCAACCCACGGGCAAGAAGCCGATGCCTGCTGCGGACTGGGCACGTGGATTTCATGGCGCCCCGCCCGCGGGGTTCGACACGTGATCGATCCTGCGCGCCGCGCCGCCTACGAATTGCTCCACGCCGTTCGCAACGACGACGCGTATGCCAACATCGCCTGGCCCGGAATCATCGAGCACTACGCGCTCGGCGGCCGCGATGCAGCCTTCGCCACCGATCTGGCGTACGGGACACTTCGGTGGCAAGGGTTCTACGACGCTGTAGCCGAATCCTGCACATCCAGGCCGTGGCAAGAAGTCGACCCGGCGTTGGTGGACGTCATCCGATTGGGCATCCACCAGATCCTCGCGATGCGCGTGCCCGACCATGCAGCCGTCGATTCCTCCTGCGAACTCGCTCGGGCCATCGGCTACCACGATCCTGGTCGCATCGGCTTCGTCAACGGCGTGCTGAGGGCCGTCGCTCGTCGGGACTCACGCGACTGGGAGCGAGAAGTCGTCGGAGCCCGCGTCGGTGATGCGGCCTTGGCCATCACCACGTCGCACCCGCAGTGGATCGTCTCTGCCATCCGGGAGGCTCTTGCGCTGCACCACGGCGTGGCCGTCACCGATGAGCAGGTGCGCGAGGCCCTGGTGGCCGACAACGTGCCCGCTCGCCCGACCATCGCGTATCTCAGCGATAGTGACGAACGCGAACCGGGGATCGACGCGGGTCGTTGGTCACCGATCGCAGGTGTCGTCGAATCGGGGATCCCGGGCTCGCTCGCCGCAGTCCGAGAAGGTCGGGCCATCGTTCAGGACGAAGGCAGTCAATTGGCGGTCGAGGCCCTACTGGCCGTGCCCGTCTCGCCACCGGAAGCTGCGTGGTTGGACATGTGCGCAGGCCCAGGAGGAAAAGCAGCGTTACTTGCCGCAGCGGCACTTCGGCGGAGCATCGCCTTGGTGACCGTGGAAGTGCATCCGCACCGAGCCGATCTGGTGCGCAGGCTGCTCCCACACGGGGCGCCGGTCGAAGTGATCACGGCGGATGCAACGACCCGACCCTGGGGTAGTCGCTTCTTCGATCGAGTCCTGCTGGACGCGCCGTGCACGGGGCTGGGTGCCCTCCGGCGGCGTCCCGAGGCGCGCTGGCGTCGACAGGAAGTGGACGTAGCAACCTTGGCCCCGCTGCAGCGACGCTTGCTCGACGTCGGGTTGTCGTCGCTACGCAGCGGCGGGGTACTGGCGTACGTCACGTGCTCCCCGCACGTCGCCGAGACCGTAGACGTCGTCGACGAGGTATTGCTGCACCGGGACGATGTGGAGGTTCTCGACGCTCGCGACTATCTGCCGCGGGTGCCACTGCTCGGTCCGGGTCCGCACGTGCAGTTGTGGCCCCACGTGCATGGCACCGATGCGATGCATGTGTCGCTCATGCGCCGACGCTAGATCCGGCGGCTAGGCGGGGCTCGACCCGGCGCTTCGACGATCGTCGGCTAGACCGCAGGCAGGAGTTGCGCCAGGGCTTGGTAGACCCCGGGAGCCCCTGCGACCAAGCGCCCGGCACCTGTCACGCCGTAGTCGGCCACGAAGGGTGAGACCGTGCCGCCGGCTTCCTCGATCAAGCAGATGGCACCCAGGCAGTCCCAAGCGTGGATGTATGTCTCGACGTACCCGATGTGGTGCCCGGCGGCCACATAGGCGAGGTTGAGGGCGCCCGATCCCGTGCGCTGGTACGTGCCTCCGGCGCTGAGGAGTCGGCGCATGATCTCGGCGAGTTCATCGGGTGTGGTGTGGGGTGAACACCCGACACCCGTGACGCCGTCGCGCAGGGAATTCGCCGGCCGAACGTGGATGGCGGCGCCGTTCTTCGTTGCCCCACCTCCGTGGCGTGCCGCGTACACATCGCCCGTCGCTGGAGCGTGCACTACGCCCAGTTGGATCTTCCCCTGGTGCACGAAGGCGATGGACACGCACCAGGTCGGCAGACCGAGGAGGAACGGCTGGGTTCCATCGATGGGGTCCACCACCCAGATACCCGCATCGTGCCCACCCCGGGTCAAGCCGTGCTCCTCGCCCATGAAGGCGTCCTCGGGGAAGGCGCCCAGCAAAGCATGGGTGATGTGGCGCTCGGTTTCCCGATCGGCCTCACTCACCAGGTCCTGTGTTCCCTTGTGCTCCACGTCCAAGGTCGTCGCGCGCGCGAAGTATTCGCTGGCAAGTCGACCGGCCGACTCGGCAACGCTCAGGGCCACGTTGAATCGTTCGTCGATGTCCTGGGTGCCGGGCACGAGCTCACAGTAGGGGGATGGGCTCCGGACTAGCCTGAGCAGGTGGATCCGGATGTGCTCATGTCGCCGAGCGTCTTGAACGCGGATCTATCGCGGCTGCGTGACGAGGTGGCGACGATCGCGGACGTAGCCGACATGATCCACCTCGACGTCATGGACAATCACTTCGTACCTAACCTGACCTTCGGACTCCCGGTCATCGAACCTCTTTTGCGCACGACATCGATCCGGGCTGATTGCCACTTGATGATCGACGACCCCGATCGGTGGGCACCGCCTTATGCGCGAGCCGGTGCCTACAGCGTGACCTTTCACATCGAAGCCGCACGTGACCCGGCCCGATTGTGTGCCGATCTACGCGCCCTCGGTTCCCGAGCGGGCGTGGCGGTCAAGCCGGACACCGACGTGGATGCCGTCGATGCGCTCGGCGACTCCCTGGACATGATCTTGGTCATGACGGTGGAGCCGGGCTTCGGTGGCCAGTCGTTCATGGTGGACATGCTCGACAAAGTTCGACGCGCCAGGATGATTGCGAAGCGGGCTGGCGGAGACGTCTGGGTGCAGGTGGACGGCGGAGTCGGCCCCGACACCATCGAACGATGCGCGGAGGCAGGAGCGAACGTCTTCGTCGCTGGTTCGGCAGTTTTCCGGTCTGACGATCCTGCGCAGATGGTGGAGAAGTTGCGAACCCTTGCGTTAGCCGCTCGCACGACATGAAGCATGTCGGTGTCACGATGGTGATTGCATGACGCCGTGGGATTCCTTTATGGACCGCGCCGTCACCTTGGCGGAGGATCCGCGTGCGCCGCGTGGAATCAATCCTCGCGTGGGTTGCGTGATTGTCGATGACGAACAGCGCGTCGTGGGAGAGGGTTGGCATGCGGGCGCCGGCTCGCCCCACGCGGAGGTTGTGGCCTTGCGTGAGGCAGGTGAGCGATCGGTCGGAGCCACCGCGGTTGTGACGTTGGAGCCATGTCGTCATCACGGTCGCACGGGGCCGTGCGTTGAAGCACTCATCGATGCGCGCATCTCGAGGGTCGTGTTCGCTGAGGAGGATCCAACGAGCGAGGCCGGTGGCGGCGCCGCGGAACTGCGGGCGGCGGGAATCGAGGTGATTGCGGGGATCGGCAGGGAACGCGCGCATGCCATCAACCGGGAGTGGAGCATCGCTGCGGCTCGAGGCCTGCCCTACGTGACGGCCAAGTGCGCGTTGAGCGCCGATGGCAGGGTCGCCGGTCCAGGAGGTAGCCCGGTGTCGTTGACGGGGGACGAAGCGAATCGTTACTCGCACGGCCTGCGGTCGATCGTGCAGGCGATAATCGTGGGGACCCAGACCGTGGTGATTGACGATCCTCAGTTGACGATCCGACATGCAACCGTTCCGATGAGCGGCCAGCCGCTTCGCGTGGTCGTCGGGCGTCGTTCACTGCCAGCCCAGGCTCGCATATTCGACTCATCCGCGCCGACCATTCAGATCCGCGACCACGACCCCGTCGTCGTGCTCCGTGAGCTGTACTCGCGCGGGGCTCGCCACGTGCTGCTCGAAGGGGGTCCGACCGTACTTCGGGCATTCTTGGAAGCCGGCGTGGTGGACGAGTTGGCGTGGCTGATCACCGGTGTGTGGTTGGGCTCGGGACCGCGTGCCTTGCCGCCAGGATCTCGACTCGATGCGGCAGCCACTGTCGTCGAGACCAGAGCCCTCGGCGAAGATGTGCTCGTGCGGGCCCTGATGGAACGGAAGGTCGTGTGATGTTCACCGGCATCGTCGAAGAGGTCGGCGTGATCGATGACGTCGCCGATCATGGCGACTCTTTGCGGCTGCGGCTCGCGGCGCCGGGTGTTACGGCCGATGTGGAACACGGTGCATCCATAAGCGTGAGCGGAGTCTGCTTGACGGTGGCAGACCACGGGCCAGGTTGGTTCGAAGCGGATGTCATGCGCGAGACACTCCTGCGCACGTCGCTGCAAACACTTGGCACCGGTGATCGGGTGAACCTAGAACGGGCAACGCGCGTCGACGGTCGACTTGGCGGGCACATCGTTCAAGGCCACGTGGATGGAACCGGACGAGTACTCGACGTGCAGCCCGGTGAGCGTTGGACGATCGTCCGTATCGGGGTTCCTCGGGAACTCACTCGGTACATGGTCGAGAAGGGCTCGGTTACCGTCGACGGCGTATCTTTAACGATCGTGTCCGTAACCGATGAGGACTTCACCGTGTCCTTGATTCCAACGACCCTCGCCGAGACCACCCTCGGCACGCGCGCGATCGGTGATGTCGTCAACATCGAAGTCGACGTTCTGGCCAAGTACGTCGAGAAATTGGTCACGCGATGATCCCCGCTGACGAGCTGTTCGGAACCGAGGATGATGCCGCTCTCGTGCCACCGGAACCGGTGGGAGTGATCACTCCGGTCCCGGCCGCCACCTCCGACGCTGTTGCGCTCAACACGATCGAACAGGCGTTGGAGCAACTTCGATCGGGCAGGCCGATCGTGGTGATCGATGACGAGGATCGGGAGAACGAAGGCGACCTGATCTTCGCTGCGTCCTTGGCCACTCCTGAATTGACGGCCTTCATGATCCGACACACGTCTGGATACATCTGCGTCGGCATGACCGGATCGGATCTGGACCGACTCGAGCTGCCTCCGATGGCGTCTGTGAACGAGGACCGACGGGGGACCGCCTACGCCGTGACTGTCGATGCTCGGGACGTGGAGACCACCGGCATCTCCGCCAAGGATCGCGCTCGAACGATCAAGGTGCTGGCCGATTCAGCGACGGAACCGTGGGAACTGACCCGGCCGGGGCATGTGGTCCCGCTACGCGCCGTCGAGGGTGGTGTGCTTCGTCGGGCGGGCCATACCGAAGCCGCCGTCGATCTTGCCCGACTCGCCGGTCTTCCTCCTGCCGGCGCCCTGTGCGAAATGGTGAACGACGACGGCACGATGATGAACGCCCTGCAGTGTCGCGAATTCTGCGATGAGCATGCTCTCGTCCTCATCTCCATCGCAGACCTCATTCGCTTCCGTCGCAAGCATGAGACCCATGTGACCCGCGTTGTCGACGTCCCACTCCCCACGGAGTTTGGTGATTTCCGGGCCATTGCATATCGAAGCGAGATCGACGCCAGCGAACACATCGCGATGGTCGTCGGAGATGTGGGCGATGGTGAGAACGTCCTGGTTCGCGTTCACTCCGAGTGCCTGACGGGAGATGTATTTGGCTCCCAGCGGTGTGACTGTGGTCCGCAATTGCACTCCGCCATGCGTCAAGTTGCGTCCGAAGGGCGCGGCATCGTCTTGTATGTGCGCGGTCATGAAGGCCGAGGTATCGGCCTTCTGGACAAACTGCGCGCCTACGCCTTGCAGGATCAAGGTCACGACACCGTCGATGCCAACGTGGAACTCGGGCTACCGGTCGATGCACGTGACTACGGCACGGGCGCACAGATCCTCGTGGATCTAGGTGTCCGCTCTATGCGCTTGCTTACCAACAACCCCGCAAAGCGAGCCGGCCTGGAGGGATACGGACTTTCGATCGCCGAACGGGTTCCGCTGGTCATCGATCCGAACCAACACAACGCCGAATACCTGGACACCAAAGCCGCCCGCTTGGGTCATTCCTATGCACCCGACCGATCCCCCGAGGAGCACGAATGAGTGGAGCGGGAGCCCCAGATCTCCTCGTTGACGCCTCGGGTCTGCGCGTAGCGATCATCGCGGCGTCGTGGCACGAACGCATCATGAACGGGCTGAAAGCTGGCGCACGAAGCGCGGCGGGCGATGCGACCGTCGAGGAATTCATCGTTCCGGGATCCTTCGAGTTGCCCGTCGTGGCGGCCACCTGCGCTGCGACCGGGCGCTTCGATGCACTGGTCGCGTTGGGGGTCGTCATCCGTGGTGGAACCCCGCACTTCGAATACGTATGCTCGGCCGCCACCGACGGTCTTATTCGCGTGTCCGTGGACTACCGAATCCCCGTGGGGTTCGGATTGTTGACGTGTGACGACGAGCAACAGGCGTTGGATCGTGCCGGTTTGGTCGGATCCAAGGAAGACAAGGGGGCCGAGGCCATGGCCAGCGCACTGCACACTGCCGTGACTGTGCGATCACTGCGCGAGACCACGACCTAGGCTCTACCCCGTGAAGAGTTTCGAGGACTTGTACGCCGAGCTACGGCAAAAGGCCGCGATCCATGATCCGAACTCCGGAACGGTCGCATTGCTCGCCCAGGGTGTCCATGCCGTTGGCAAGAAGGTCGTGGAAGAGGCGTCCGAGGTGTGGATGGCCGCCGAACACGAAGGACCCGACAGAACCGCCGAGGAGATCGCGCAATTGATCTACTACGTGCAGGTGATGATGCTCGCGTCCGAACTCACTCTCGAAGACGTATACCGGAGACTGTGATGACCACCTTGCGGGTAGCGGTGCCAAACAAGGGGCAGTTGGCAGAACCGGCGCGTTCGATGCTGACCGAGGCGGGCTACTTGAAGAACGCCGGCCTGCGGGATCTGGTCGTCCACGATCCCGAGAACGACGTCGAGTTCTTCTTCCTGCGTCCCAAGGATGTTGCGATCTACGTCGGGGAAGGCACGTTAGACCTGGGGATCACGGGTCGGGACATGCTTCTGGATTCCGGTGCCGATGCGGTCGAGCGGGTCGCCTTGGGTTTCGCGCCTTCCACCTTTCGGCTCGCAGTTCCGGTCGGCAGTGCAAAGACCGTCAATGATTTGAACGGTCGCCGGATTGCGACCTCCTATGCGGGTCTCCTCGGACATTGGCTGCAAGACAACCGACTCGATGCGCGCGTGGTTCGACTCGACGGAGCCGTGGAGAACGCGGTCGCCCTGGGTGTTGCCGATGCCGTGGCGGATGTGGTTGCCACGGGCACCACGCTGCGACAGGCCGGACTGGAGGTCATCGGCGATCCCATCCTGCAATCCGAAGCGATCGTGATCAGTCGCCACGACGATCCCTCCCAGGATTCACCGTCGGTGCAGACCTTCTTGCGCAGATTGCATGGGGTGATGGTGGCTCGCTCCTACGTTCTCGTGGACTACGACATCCCCAACGATCGTCTGGATCAAGCCTGTGCAGTCACACCCGGCATCGAATCTCCCACCGTGTCGCCCTTGCACGACCAAACATGGTCCGCCGTTCGCGCGATGGTTCCGGCAGTCGATGTCCACCGGATCATGGACGAGCTCTACGAATTGGGTGCGCGCGGCATCTTGGTGACCGACATCCACGCTTGCCGCCTCTAGTGCGCGTTTCTCCTTGAGCGACTACTGGCTGACTTCAAGTACGGAACGGTCGCGAGTTTGGTCAGCGTGACCAATGCCAGAACCAGGTAGATCAAGGTCCACGAATCGAAAGCATCCATGGTGACTCCCGCCAGCAGAGGTCCGAAGGCGGCGACGCAGTAGGTAACGAAAAACGCCATTGCTGTGAGTTCCGTGGATCCCTTGGCGTCGTCGGCGAATTCACTCAGCAGTCCCAGCGCCATCGCGAAGCCGCCGCTGAGGTTGAACGCGAAGATCATCAGCACGAGCACTGGAGCAACGTGGGGTAGGAGTGCCATGAAGGCAAGGGAGCCACTGGCGAGCACGACGGTAGCGCTGAACAGAAGCCGACGATGGCGCACTGTCGCCGACCATCGGGGAAGTACCAGCGCACCCAGAACCTGACTTCCCGTGAATACTCCAAACAGCAGGCCTGCGGTCTCCGGCGAGTATCCGCGATCGGAGTACGAAGGAGCGATCCACGCCAGCGCGCTGTAGAAGACGATGGAGTTCAGCGTCATGAATCCTGTGAGCGCCCATGCAGTGCTGGTGCGCCAGGGAAGATCTCGTAATCGCATCGGCTTCGAGGGTCGGTCGTGTGCTGGACCTGCTCGTTCCAACACAGACCAGGCGACGAGTGCGACCACCGCGGGCAGCGCCCAGAAGGCGAGTGCGGCATTCCAGCCACCGAGTAGCGTCGCTAACGGCAAGGTTGCAGCAGCGCCGATGGCGGCTCCTCCCATCATGGCTGCCGTCCACAGGGCCGTCGCCTTTCCCATCGATCCGGATAGTTGTTCGCGAACCACCCCGGGCACCAGCCCGCCGAGGATGGCGATGGCGATCCCTGCGAGCAGCACCGAGATGATCAAGGTGATTGCGACTGCGCCCACGTAGCGGAGGATCAACGCAACCGACATGGTGGCCAACGCCATGCTGACGGCACGGCGTCGACCGATTCTCTCTGCAAGGGTCGGCACACTCAAGGCGAACAAACCCATGGCGAGAACAGGAACAGTTGTGAGCGCTCCGATGAATGCATCGCTCCACCCGGTTTCTGCCTGAATGGATGTTGCGACGGCGGGCAAGCTGGACAGCGCCAACCGCAAATTGATAGCCACGAGAACCACCACGGACAAGATCGCTCCCGTGGAGCGAGTTCTCGAACTAGCGGCGCACACGACAGTGATTGTTCCGCTTAGGCTCATCGCGTGAATCCAGGGGAGTACGCCGAGCCGGTGGTGGGTGATGGGCGTCATCTGGCAACTCCCGGTCATTTTTCCGACGATGATGGCTCCCCGGATCGGGTGATCCGAAGCGCCGGTGATGCGCACCAACTCATCGAGGCCATGCGCGCTGGCCGGGTGATCGTCGCCGTGGTTGCGGTTGCCGACGAGGTCCAGATGGAAAATGGACTCACGACCGATAAGTCGAGCGAGATGTCGGTCGTATCGATGATCGCGGCGGATGGTCGGCGCGCGCTGTTGGCATTCACGGGCCTTGACGCCCTGCATCAATGGAATCCAACCGCTCGTCCGGTGCCGGTGTCGGGCGTAGATGCCGCGCGTGCTGCCATCGAGGACGGTTGCGAGGCGATCGTGCTGGACGTGGGGGGTCCTCGCATGCAGGTGATTCCGGAAATCGACTTGCTTTGGCTTGCGGGCCTCGATCCGCTGGATCATGCGCGACGAGTGGCCTGCCAGGTGCTGGAGGACGCCTTCGGTTCAGCACATATCGACGTGGCTGTGGTGGGTACGCGACTGCGCATTCGATCGGACGGCGCAACCATCGATGGATCGAGCATCGCTTCGTCGATCACGCCGCGGATCTTGGCCCTGGTCCCCGACGGCATTGAAGTCCACCAGGAGTAGGCCTACGCCAGTACCGGCCCCGTCCAGCGTTCTCCGGGACCCTCGCCGGGTGCGTCCGGGATCAGGCTTGCTTCGCGGAACGCTCGTTGCACGGCCGTGAGCCCATCGCGTAAGGGGGCTGCGTGCACCGAGCCCAGATCGGGAGCCGCCGCCGTGACGAGCGCCGCCAGTGCGTTGATCAGGATGCGTGCCTCGGCGAGGTCCGGCTCCCGCGGTGCCCCGTCGTCGCCCACGGCCAACCCGCACGCGACGGCGGAAGCGGTCATGAGGTGCATGGCCACGGTCAGGACTACCTCCACCGCGGGAATGTCGGCGATGTCGGGGATGTCGCCAGCGCCGGTGGGGCTGGTGGGCATGGATGGCTCGCTCACGGCTGCTACCCTTGCACCTCCACACGTCCCGGGGCGACCTGGGACTGCGCAAGCGGGGTTTCGACCCCCACCTGGCGATCGATGAATCGACCGGGTCCTGGCGGTGGCCCTCGAGGTTGCCGCAACCGGACCTCCGCCTGCGCTGCAGCGGAGGTTTCGTCGTCTCCGGGCAGTGGTAGACGGCTGGAGCGACCGCTTCGGCAGCCCATTACGGCAAGCAAGGAGGCGCCATCAGCGTCGAACCCCGGATCAACGACCGGATCCGCGTACCCGAGGTACGCCTGGTCGGACCCAACGGTGAACAAGTCGGCATCGTCCGCATCGAAGATGCCCTCCGACTCGCTGTGGAGGCCGACCTGGACCTCGTCGAGGTCGCACCGATGGCCAAGCCGCCGGTGTGCAAGCTCATGGACTTCGGCAAGTTCAAGTACGAGGCAGCCCTCAAGGAACGCGAATCCCGGCGGAACCAGACGCACACCGTCATCAAGGAGATGAAGCTTCGTCCGAAGATCGATCCGCACGACTACGAGACCAAGAAGGGTCACGTGGAGCGGTTCCTGAAGGCAGGGGACAAGGTCAAGATCACGATCATGTTCCGCGGCCGTGAGCAAAGCAGGCCGGAATTGGGCTTGCGACTCCTGGCGAAGCTTGCGGAGGACGTCGAGGAGCTGGGCTTCGTCGAGGCGACTCCCAAACAGGACGGACGCAACATGCTGATGGTGCTCGCTCCGCACAAGCGGAAGTCGGACGTAGTGCGCAAGGCCAAGGCAGAACGCACCGACGCGGACGACGCCGAGCGGGACTCCGCCTAGATCCACACTCTCAGACCTGCACCACCCGCACGACCACAGACGTGCTGAAGAAGAAGGAGGCCACCGTGCCGAAGCAGAAGACGCACAGCGGTGCGAAGAAGCGGTTCAAGGTAACCGGGTCGGGCAAGCTCACCCACGAGCAGGCGAACAGGCGCCATCTCATGGAGAGCAAGTCCAGCAAGCGCACCCGTCGCCTGATGGCCGACGATCCCGTCTCCAAGGCGGACACCAAGAAGGTCAACAAGCTTCTCGGTCGCTAACGGCGTCCGACGAAATTCGCGAATAAGAGCAAGGAGCACGTCATGGCACGCGTCAAGCGTTCAGTCAATGCGCAAAAGAAGCGTCGTGAGATCCTCGAGCGCGCCTCCGGATATCGGGGTCAGCGGTCGCGGTTGTACCGAAAGGCCAAGGAGCAAGTCACGCACTCCATGGTCTACGCCTATGCAGACCGTCGGACCCGCAAGGGTGATTTCCGTCGCTTGTGGATTCAGCGGATCAACGCCGCCGCGCGGGCAAATGGCATGACCTACAACCGGTTCATCCAAGGGCTCAAGGCAGCGGAAGTCGATGTCGATCGCCGCATGCTGGCCGAGCTCGCGGTCAACGATCCGGCGGCATTCACCGCGCTGGTCGATGTCGCGCGCGGGGCATTGCCGGCAACCGCCGCCTGACGCTTCGGGATCCAGGCGCACGTGCTGACCAGTACGCGCTCACCCCACGTGGCACGGCTGCGTCGACTGCACGATCGCAAAGGCAGACAGCAATCTGGGACCTTCCTCGCGGAAGGTCCCGATTGCGTTGCGGCGGCCTTGGCCGCCGGCTGGGTTCGTGAGGTCCTGGCCGAACCCGGTCACCCCGTGGGCCGTGAGGCGATGGCATCCGGACTCGCGGTTCACGCGGCCGAGGCTCGAGTGATCGCCGCAGTCTGCGACGCCATGACTCCGCAGGGGATTGTCGCCGAGTGTGTGATCCCCGAGAGATCGGTGACCGACGCCGTCTCGACGCGCGGACCGATCGTCATCTGCGATCGACTAGCAGATCCGGGAAATCTGGGAACGATCCTGCGAACGGCGGAGGCGGTCGGAGCGAGTGGCGTGATGACCACTCCCGGTTCCGTGGATGCATGGAACCCCAAAGTGGTGCGCGCGAGTGCGGGATCCATCTTCCGCATCCCGGTAGTCGCCGTGGACTCGATGACGTACGCGGTGAGCAGCGTGCACGCGACCGCACGGAAGGTCATCGCTCTCACGGCGGACGCTCCCACGAGCGTCTTCGGAATCCTCGACCAGGAGCGTCGAGCGGGGGAAAGCGTGCACGAATTGGCGTGGATCGTCGGGTCCGAAGCTCACGGTGTGGGAGCGGAGGGTCTGGAGGCCGCTGATCTGCACGCGAGCATTCCCATGGCCGCACCCGTGGAGTCGTTGAACGCGGCCATTTCGGTGGCGATCTGCTTGTACCTGGCTGCCGGTGTAGACATCGTGGGAGATCCATCACATGGCGGGACGTAAGTCCCGCTAGACACACCTGTCGCGCTCGGTTGGCTGCCCCCTCGTGGGTGCGAGGATGGAAGTCATCGCCGAGGACGTTTGAAAGGGTGACACCGATGGACAAGTCGAAGTATCGAAGCCTGCCGGTCATGGACGAGACCGGTTATGTGGTGGTCGATGGCTACGACCAGAAGGCCGATCCTCGGGAATGGGAGAACCTGGTCTTCGTCGATTGGAAGTCATCGGGCGACACCCGCTTCGCGCCGCTTGCGAGTGCCTATGGGGATATGGAGTGCAATGGTTTTTGGAACCACACTCCACCCAAGACCGACAAGGACGGCGTGTGGGTGCAGGAGAATGTCGACATTGCCCCGATCTTGACTCGGCGAGCGCAAGAGCCGGGAGCCAACATCGGTCGCTGCCGTGTCATCGAGTTGCAGCCCAACACCTATGGTGAAGCGCTCTACAACTTGCACCGCGACGACAACAACCGACTCAACCCCGAAGGCACGGGCTGGATCGTCCGGGCCTTCTTCAATCTGACGGACGATCCCGATTCGGTGATGATCCTGCGCGCGGACAAAGATGACCCCTCGACCGAGGTGCGTATTCCGCTGCCCGCTGGTCAGCAGGTGGTCATTGATACCCAGGGGTTCTATCACGCGGTGTGGCACCCGGGTGACAAGCCGCGGTACTGCCTGATCACCTCCTATGAGTCCGGACCCGAATTGGACGCGTGGATCCAGGCACGCAATCCGAGAACTCGAATACCGAACCATCCGCTCGACCCGGAAGTTGCAGCCGAAGGCGAGGAGTTGGCGCGCAGTAAGCGGGAGGCTCGCGCTGCCGCGCTGGCGGCACAAGGCCAGGATCCACGCTTCGGTGACGGCAGCATGGCGATCCAAGAGGAGAAGGAAGTCCTCTCCGAGGCATGAGCCCCCAGCCTGTCCGGGGCGAGGTGAACAACCCGTTAGCATCGAAGAATTCGTGCTGGCGAATTCGAAGGAGTGTGTGTGGTCGCCTACAGCGCTGTGCTGGACGAACTCGAGGCCGAGGCGATCCACATCTACCGCGAAACGGCGGCGGCATTCCGCAACCCGGTCCTGCTCTACAGCATCGGCAAGGACTCGTCGGTGCTGTTGCATTTGGCGATGAAGGCCTTCTATCCCGCTCCGTTGCCCTTCCCGGTGATGCACATCGACACCACCTGGAAGTTCAAGGAGATGATCGAATTCCGCGACCGTCGTGTTCGAGAACTTGGGCTTGACCTTCGCATCGCCACGAACACTGAGGCTGTCGAGCAGGGCGTCACGCCTTTCACCCACGGTACGCACGAATACACACGCATCATGAAGACGGTCGCGCTGCGCGAGGGCATCGACACGTATCAGTTCGATGCCGCCATCGGAGGGGCGCGTCGCGACGAGGAGCGAAGCCGGGCGAAGGAACGCATCTTCTCCCTCCGGGAACCCGGACACAGGTGGGAGCCGCGCAAGCAGCGTCCAGAGTTCTGGCGGACTGCGAACACCTCGCTCGCGGCAGGTCAGTCGATGCGGGTATTCCCGCTGTCGAACTGGACCGAGTTGGATATCTGGCGTTACATCGAGCGGGAACGTGTCGAGATCCCCTCCTTGTACTTCGCCAAGGAGCGACCGGTCGTCGAGCGTGGAGGCACGTTGATCATGGTCGACGATGAGCGCTATCCGCTCGAGCCCGACGAGCAACCGGTGATGAAGTCCGTTCGTTTCCGAACATTGGGGTGCTACCCACTGACCGGTGCTGTGGAATCGACGGCGGACGACCTCGAATCGTTGATCGCCGAGATGGAAGCCTCAAATATCTCCGAACGTGCTGGTCGCCTGATCGATGGGGAGGGCGGCGGCTCGATGGAAGCTAAGAAAGCAGAGGGCTACTTCTAGTGGACGCCACCCCGGTTTTGCACCTGGTCACTTGCGGATCCGTCGACGACGGAAAGTCGACGCTCATCGGTCGTCTCCTCGCCGAGACCGATTCGGTTCCCATCGATCAGTTGGAGTACGCCCGCCGCACCCGGCGGGGTGGATCGACGATTCCGGTGGGGGAGGTCGACTACTCGCTGCTCACCGACGGCCTGGAAGCTGAGCGCGAGCAGGGCATCACCATCGACGTCGCCTATCGGCATATGAATCTGCCGAACGGTCGCCGCGTACTTATCGCCGACGCTCCCGGCCACGAGCAGTACACCCGCAACATGGCGGTGGCTGCGTCCAACGGCGACGTTGCGATCTTGCTGGTCGACGCTGCGCGGGGTGTGCGACCGCAGACCCATCGACACCTCACCGTCTGCGCGCTGATGGGTGTGCGGACCGTGGTGATCGCGGTCAACAAGATGGACCTCGTCGGCTACGACCACGCGACGTTCGAGGAGATAGTCGGCATCGTGCGTACCACCGCTGCACGCCTCGAAGTGCCCGAAGTTGTCGCTATTCCGATCAGTGCGTTCGCTGGAGATAACGTCACACAATCGACGACCAATATGCCCTGGTACTCCGGGCCTACCCTCATCCAGTTCCTCGCTGAATGGGAGCCGGTAGCAACCCGTGATGACGCGGGCTTCCGGTTCCCGGTGCAGTTCATCGTTCGCGCCGAAGGAAACTTCCGTGGGTACGCAGGGACCGTCGTGTCGGGCTCGGTTGCGCCGGGTGATGCGATCACCGTGGCCGACTCCGGCCGCACCGCGGTCATCGATCGCATCGTGGCGTTCGACGGAGATCTTGATGTCGCGAACGTGGGACAGGCCGTAACCATCACCCTCGATCACGAAGTGGATGTGACCCGTGGCGATGTGATCGCCGGCAAGGATCCGGACGGGTCCACCCTGCAGCCGGCGGACCGATTCTCCGCCGACATGGTGTGGCTGGGCGAGGAACCGTTGGCGCATGGTCGCTCGTACCTGCTGGTCTCTGGATCGCGATCGGTGCCCGCCACCGTCACGAACGTGCGCCACCGTCTAGATGTCGTGTCAGGCCACGAGCATGCGGCGCGCGTTCTGGAGATGAACGACATCGGTCGCGTTGAGGTTGCAACCGATCGACCGATCCCGATGGATCCCTACGACATCTGCCGCGACACCGGTGGTTTCCTGTTGGTGGATCGAGTCACCGCCGATACCGTCGCCGCGGGCTTGGTTCGTCACGCCATGCGCCGCGCCTTCAACGTGGTTCCGCACTCCTACGACGTCGATGCCACCGCGCGCGCCACCTTGATGGGGCACCCGAGCAAGGTCGTCTGGCTGACCGGGCTCCCTGGTTCGGGGAAGTCCACCATCGCCGACGCCACCGTCCGCAGGCTCCACGCACTCGGCGTGCACACCTACGTACTCGACGGCGACAACGTGCGCACTGGGTTGAACAAGGACCTCGGCTTTACTGCGGAGGATCGGGCCGAGAACGTCCGGCGTGTAGCCGAGGTCGCCAAGTTGATGAAGGACGCGGGCCTGGTGGTCTTCGTCGCCCTCGTCTCGCCGTACCGCGCCGACCGCGAGGCCGCCGCTGCGCTGTTCGGCGAGGGTGAGTTCCTCGAGGTGTACGTGGATACGCCCGTCGAGGTGTGTGCCGAGCGTGACCCCAAGGGCCTCTATGCCAAGGCGGCTGCGGGAAACCTGCCCAACATGACCGGCGTCGGACAAACCTACGAAGTGCCCGAGGGTGCGGACCTCGTCCTCGACGGGGCCGGAGATCTCGACGCACAGGTCGAACGACTCGCGCAGGCGGTCCTCGGCGAATAGTCCGCTGCTGGGATACTTGCCGTCCCATGTCCGGACCCAACACCGAATTCGACCCCAAGCAGGTCGCCGCGCTGAGCGCCGAAGCCATCGATGCGATGGTCCAGGCTGCTATGGCGGGCATCGCCGCGGCGGGTGATCTGGACGCTCTCAAGGCAGCTCGTTTGGCGCACGCCGGTGACCGATCCCCGCTGGCCCTTGCCAACAGGGAGATAGGTGCGCTGCCACCTGCGGCCAAGGCTGAGGCCGGCAAGCGCGTCGGTCAGGCCCGGGCGCAGGTCAAGCAAGTCCTCGAGGAGCGCGAGGAGACGCTCATTCGAGAGCGCGATGCCCAGGTCCTATCGGCGGAGTCGGTCGACGTGACGCTGCCGGTGCAGCGGACGCCGATTGGTGGGCGTCATCCGCTCACCACATTGATGGAGCGCATGGCGGACGTCTTCATCTCCATGGGGTACGACGTCGCCGAAGGTCCAGAGGCCGAAGCCGAGTGGGCGAACTTCGATGCCTTGAACGTCCCACCGGACCACCCGGCTCGCACCATGCAGGACACCTTCTACGTCGAATCACCTTCCAGTGGCGTGGTTCTACGGACGCAGACCTCCCCGATACAGATCCGCGCGATGCTGGAGCGTCCTTTGCCCATCTACGTGGTGGCTCCCGGTCGCGTGTATCGGACAGACGAACTCGACGCCACCCATACCCCGGTGTTCCATCAGATCGAGGGCCTTGCGGTGGATGAGAACCTGACGATGGCCGACCTCAAAGGCACTCTCGATCACTTGGCGACGCAGATGTTCGGTGCAGGGATCGTGACGCGGCTGCGTCCGTCCTATTTTCCGTTCACCGAACCGAGTGCTGAAGTCGACTTGGAGTGCTTCGTGTGCAGAGGAGCATCGGTAGGGGATGCGAACAACCCCTGTCGCACCTGCGGCAGCGAGGGCTGGATCGAATGGGGCGGTTGCGGCATGGTCAACCCGCGCGTGCTGCGCGCCGTGGGAATCGACACCGACAAGTACCGCGGTTTTGCGTTCGGCATGGGAATCGAGCGAACCTTGATGTTCCGCAACGGGGTGACGGACATGCGCGACATGGTGGAAGGCGATATCCGCTTCACCCGTGCCTTCGGAGTGGACGCCTGATGCGCATCTCGGTGTCGTGGATCCGTGAACTCGTCGACGTGCCCGCTGGTCAGACGGGACGTGACATCGCCGCACGCCTGATAAATGCCGGACTCGAAGTCGAGACCGTGGAGACGGTGGGTGAGGGCCTCGACGGTCCGATCGTCGTCGGCAAGGTGCTCGACGTTGAGGAACTCGCCGGTTTCAAGAAGCCGATCCGCTGGTGTCAGGTGGATCTTGGCGGCTCCGAAGCCCGCGGCATCATCTGCGGGGCGAGCAACTTCGTCGTCGGCGATCTCGTCGTCGTCGCCCCGCCGGGCACCACCTTGCCCGGCGGTTTCACCATCACCGCGCGCGAGACGTATGGCCACGTTTCCGACGGGATGATCTGCTCTGAACGTGAACTAGGGCTCGGAGAGGACCACGGCGGGATCATCGTGCTGCCACCGGGGACCGCCGATCCCGGAGCCGACGCCACCTCGGTGCTCGGCGTGGGTGACGAAGTCTTAGATATCGCCATCACTCCCGATCGTGGTTACGCGCTCAGTGCCCGGGGGATCGCCCGCGAAGTCGCGATCGCCTACGACCTGCCCTTCGCCGACGCGGTCGACAGGCCCGAGACACTTCCTGCGCCGGCGAAGGATCGCGCTCCCGCGCACTGCGCGTCCGACGACCTCGACGCCTGCCCGTTGTTCACCCTGCGCACCATCACTGGAATAGATCCGTCGCGGCCCACACCGCAATGGATGCGCAACCGACTCCGCGATAGCGGTATGCGGTCCGTGTCTCTTGCGGTGGACATCACTAACTACGTGATGCTCGAACTCGGTCAGCCGCTGCACGCTTTCGATCTTGACGCGCTCCAAGGGACCGTGCGTGCGGACATGGCGAAACCGGGGGAGAAGCTCGAGACCATCGATCACGTGACGCGCGAGTTGTCCGCCGACGACCTCACCATCCGCGACGACCGGGGTCCCATCGGCCTGGCTGGCACCATGGGTGGCGCGCAGACGGAGATCACCGACACCACCACCAACATCGCGCTGGAAAGCGCGTTCTTCGCACCGGAGGTCGTTGCTCGGATGGGTCGCCGGCATCGGCTCACCAGTGAGGCAAGCCGACGCTTCGAACGCGGTATCGATCGTGCGCTCGCACCGGTCGCATCGGCGCGCGGAACGGAACTCCTCGTCGAACTTGCCGGTGGCACTTATCAGGGGATGACGGCCGTCGAAGCGCCGATGCCCGATCGCACCATCCGGATGGATAGCGAACTGCCGGCGCGTGTAGCCGGCATGGATATCTCCGCGGCAACCACCCGAGCCAAACTCGAAGCGATCGGCTGCGAGGTCGAAGGCGCGGTCGACGATGCCGGCTCCGACTTCGTCGTCACCCCGCCCACCTGGCGATTGGACCTCACCGACCCTGCGGACCTGGTCGAGGAAGTCGTACGCCTGGTGGGTTACGCCAACCTTCCGTCGACGTTGCCGACAGCGCCGGCAGGTCACGGTCTCACGCACGCGCAGCGGTTGCGCCGCCGCATCGGCACGGTGCTCGCAGCGCGCGGCATGGTCGAAGTGCTCAGTTACCCGTTCACCTCGCAGCAAGACGCGGACTGCTTGCGCTGGCCGCAGGGGGACCCGCGACGGATCACTCCCAAACTCGCGAACCCGCTGTCCGATGAGCAGCCTCATCTGCGCGGGGCGATCTTGCCCACGCTGCTAACCGCGGCCCAGCGCAACATCGGTCGTGGTTTCGACGATCTCGCGCTGTTCGAGACGGGTTCGGTGTTCCTCGGCGAAGCGGGGTCGGCGACTCCACCGCGCCCGGGTGTCGACGCCCGCCCGAGCGATGAGGCATGGCGTCAACTGCAGGACCTGTTGCCGGAACAGCCGACACACCTCGGCGCAGTCTGGTCGGGAAGTCGCGCGCCCAAGGGCTGGCACGGACCTGCCCAGCCCTTCACCTGGGCCGACGCGGTGGCCGCGGCCCACGACGTATTCGACGCCCTGGGCGTCGACGTTGTCACCGAGCAAGGCTCCGATCCGACATTCCACCCAGGTCGCTGCGCACAGTTCACCCTCGATGGGACCTCCATCGGGGTTGCCGGGGAATTGCACCCGGGAGTTCTCGAAGCACTCGGTTTGCCCGCACGCGCTTGCGCGATGGAACTCGACGTCACCGCACTCATCGACGCCAGCCCTGTGGTCCGCTCGGCGCCGGATTTCTCCACCCATCCGGTGGCCAAGGAGGACATCGCCCTCGTCGTGGCCGACACCGTCACCGCGCAGGCGGTCCGCGAGGCGATCCGCGAAGGTGCCGGCGAGCTGCTCGAGGACGTCGCGTTGTTCGACGTCTACACGGGTGACCAGGTGCCCGCTGGGCACAAGTCTCTCGCTTTCGCGCTTCGCTTCCGCGCTCCCGACCGAACGCTCAGTGCCGAGGAGATAGCGGCGGCGCGGCAGGGAGCGGTCGATCGAGCGGCCAAGCAGTGCGGAGCGCGGCTTCGCTAAGCGCGCACTGTCGAGCCCTCGACGGAGATCCCCAAGGATTCCAGCAGCACCACGACCCGACCCTTGATCTCATCGCGGATCGGACGCACCGAGGCCACGTCCAGCCCCTGCGGATCCTCGAGGACCCAATCCTCGTATCGCTTACCGGGGAAGATCGGGCAGGCATCCCCGCAGCCCATCGTGATGACGGCATCGGCGGCTCGGACGATCTCATCGGTCCACGGCTTGGGGAACTCCTCGGTGATGTCGATACCCACTTCCGCCATCGCCTCGATGGCGGCGGGGTTGACCTGACTGCTTGGCTCGGAGCCTCCCGACCACGCGACCGCTCGATCACCGGCCAGGGCCTTGAACCAGCCCATCGCCATCTGGCTGCGGCCGGCGTTGTGCACGCACAAGAACAGGACCGTCGGGCGATGATCGTCGCTCTTGCCCTCGACCTTTGCTAGCGCTTGTAGGCGTTGGCGGGCGAACTTCTCGGCGAGGAGCGGAAGCCAGGTGAGAACCGTCGACCGGGAAGCGAACTCGTCGTACGAGGAGTACAGGAAGCGCTCGATGGTCTCCGTATTGAAGACTCCGTCGAACTGCCTCTGCAGGCGCGACGCGGCATTGCGCAGCGCCATCTTCTGCTCCAGACCCAGATCGGGCTCTGCTGAGTCGAATTCGTTCATGATCTCTCCTCACAATCCAGTGAAAGCGCAGACCCAAGCCGGGCAATACGCAGGGACAGTTGATTGAAGGCCTGTTCGAAGGATTGCGACGTCCCGGATGCGGCCGGGTCCGGAACGGACCAGTGCAGGCGGTTCGGGTGTGCTCGAACGTGTTCATTGGCGGCATCGCACACCGTCACCAGTAGGTCCGAGTCCTCCAGGATGTGATCCAGCGGCACGGGAGTGTCTTGCAAGAGCTGAAGTCGATGTGTGCGCGCAGTGCGCACGGTCTTCGGGTGAATTCGTGATCCGGGAGACGTCCCGCCTGCTGCGGAGGGTCGATGGAATCGATCGGACCACAAAGCGGCAGCCAGTACCGATCGAGCCGAGTTGTGCGTGCACGCGAACACCACCCGACCCGACGGTGCGGCCACCCGCTCGCGCAACCAGTCACGATCCAGGTAGCCGAACGCCGAACTCTGCAGCGTGACGAAGCGCTTGCGTCCGTCCTGCTCGGAGGCGGTTCTCGACACCAGCCCCGCATCGTCGAGCACGTTCAGGTGGTGGGACAGCAGCGGCATCGGGATATCGAGGAGCTCGGCTAACTGCTTCGGGGTTCGATCGCCGAGCGCAACATGGTGAAGAACGGCGAGCCGATGCTGGTCCGCCAGCACCGCGTGGACGCGCGCCCGAGTCAGCCACTCACCGTCCATGTCGGCAGCCTCGCGGTGTTCGTCAATTAGTTCAATCAAGATTGAATGAACTTTCGATGAACACCCGAAAATCATCTTTATGCATGTATGCGTATACTTTCTCCCCATGACGTCCCTGACCTCCGTTGCCGTGGCCGGAGCCTCCGGATACGCCGGGGGTGAGTTACTGCGCTACCTGGCCCAGCACCCCACGTTCGACCTTGTTGCGGCATGCGCGGCAGGGCGAGCCGGAGAGTCGCTGGGCGCCGTACACCCGCAGTTCGCTGGAACATCGTTGGGTGGTCTCGTGCTGGATGAGACCACGACCGACGTTCTGGGCCAGGCCGACCTGGTCTTCCTCGCGCTTCCGCATGGAGAGTCCGCTGCACTGGCTCGGCAACTGCCCGCCGAGACCATGATCGTCGATCTCGGCGCGGACTTCCGGCTGCAGAGTGCCGATGCGTGGAGCACCTTCTACGGCGGTGATCATGCCGGCAGTTGGACATACGGGCTGCCGGAATTGCCCGCTGCCCGGGCTCAGATCCGGGTCAGCTCTCGCATCGCGAATCCCGGGTGTTACCCGACGGCCGTCGCACTCGCACTCGCTCCTCTTGCCGAAGGAGGTGCGATCGATCCGACAGACATAGTCGTCGTGGCTGCTTCGGGCACCTCTGGTGCGGGTCGTAAGGCGAGCGATTCATTGCTCGCCACGAACGTGATGGGTTCGATGTCGGCCTACAAGGTCGGTGGCAACCACCAGCACACCCCGGAGATGGAGCAGTCCATCGCAGCCGCGGGCGGTTGGCACGTCGCCGACGTCATGCTTTCTTTCACGCCCTTGCTGGCTCCCATGCCCCGCGGCATCGTCGCCACCTGCACCGCCAAGTTGACGAAGTCGATCGATGCCCGTTCGGTCCTGGTCGATGCATACGCCGACGAGCCGTTCGTGACGGTGTTGCCGCAAGGGCAGTGGCCTCAGACAGGTGCGGTGAGTGGCACCAATGCCGCGCATGTGCAGGCAGCGGTCGATGCGCACACCGGTCGGGTGATCGTGGTCTGCGCGATCGACAATCTGGGAAAGGGCGCTGCCGGTCAAGCGATCCAGAACGCCAACCTGATGCTCGGATTGGATGAAGGTGCAGGGCTTGATGTGATCGGGGTGGCGCCGTGAGCGTCACTGCCGCGCAGGGATTTCGTGCGACGGGCTTGGCCGCAGGCATCAAGGCCTCCGGTAAGCCCGATGTCGCCCTGATCGTCAATGATGGACCACGAGACGCAGCCGCTGCGGTCTTCACGAGAAACAGATTCCCGGCTGCTCCGGTCTTGTGGTCGAGACAAGCGGTGTCTGACGGGGCTTGCCGCGCCGTGATCGTGAACTCCGGTGGCGCCAACGCGTGCACGGGTCCGCAGGGTTTCACCGATGCTCACGAGATGGCCGAACATACCGCTGCGAAATTGCAGGCGGCAGGTGTGGACATCGGCGCCGGAGACGTACTGGTGTGTTCCACCGGATTGATCGGTGAGTTGCTACCGATGGACAAGGTTCGCGCGGGCATCGATGCTGCAGTCGCGTCGATCGAATCAGGTGGTGGTGAGGCAGCGGCTGCGGCGATCATGACTACCGACTCCGTGCCTAAGCTCACTGTTCGCGAGGCTGAGGGCTACGTGGTGGGCGGCATGGCCAAGGGCGCAGGCATGCTCGCCCCAGGTCTGGCGACCATGCTCGTCTTCATCACCACGGACGCCGAAGTCGACGCTGCTGAATTGGACAACGCCCTTCGGGTCGCGACGAGAAGGACCTTCGATCGCATCGATTCCGACGGGTGCATGTCCACCAACGACACCGTCATCGCGATGGCGAACGGCGCGTCGGGCGTTACCCCCGGTGTCGAGGACTTCACGGCGGTACTGACCGAGGTGTGCGCCGATCTCGCCCGACAGTTGATCGCCGACGCGGAAGGCGCCTCGAAGGACATCGCCATCACCGTGCACGCTGCCGTAAGTGAAGACGAAGCCGTCGATGCCGCCCGCGCCATCTCGCGCAGCAACCTGCTCAAGTGCGCGATCCACGGCGCGGACCCGAATTGGGGCCGCGTTCTCTCGGCCCTGGGCACGACTTCTGTCTCGTTCGAGTCCGACCAGGTCGATGTGGCGATCAACGGTGTCACTGTTTGTCGCGGTGGTGGGGTCGGAGAGGACCGCACGCTCGTCGACATGTCCGGTAGGGACGTGCGCATCGACGTGCACTTGAACGCCGGCGACGCGCAAGCGACCATCTGGACCAACGACCTGACGGCGGACTACGTCCACGAGAACTCGGCGTACTCGACATGACGAGCCCGATCGTGGTCGTGAAGTACGGCGGCAACGCGATGACCGACGCATCACTCCAGGCATCCTTCGCCGCGGACGTGGTCGAACTCAAGGCTCGCGGCCTTCGGCCGGTGGTGACCCATGGCGGTGGCCCGCAGATCAGCTCGCTCCTGGATCGGCTGGGCATCGAGTCGGAGTTTCGCGGTGGCCTTCGGGTCACCACGCCCGAGACCATGGACGTGGTCGCGATGACTCTGGTGGGTCAAGTTCAGCGTGAGTTGGTGGGTCTGATCAACATGCACGGCCCGTTGGCGGTCGGAATCTCGGGGGAGGACGCATCGCTATTCACCGCCGAGCGTCGAACTGCCACGGTCGACGGAGAGCAGGTCGACATAGGTCAGGTGGGAGATGTCACCCGGGTACGTACCGAGGTGATCACGATGCTTCTCGATGCGGGGTATGTCCCCGTGGTGTCGTCCGTCGCACGAGATGTCGACGGCATCCCCTACAACGTGAATGCCGACAGCGCGGCTGCCGCTCTGGCCATCGCTCTCGGTGCCGATCAACTGATCGTGTTGACCGATGTCGAGGGCGTCTATGCCGATTGGCCCGACAAGGGATCGTTGATCCGCACCCTCGGTGGTGGACGGCTCCGTGACCTGCTGCCGACTCTGGAAGCCGGCATGGTGCCCAAAATGGAGGCGTGCCTGCGGGCTGTGGAGGGCGGCGTGCCGTACGCACGTGTGATCGATGGTCGGGTTCCTGGGGCACTGGTCCAATCTCTGTCGTCGCCGGACATGGGCACGCTGGTGCTGAAGGACGCGACATGACCTGGCAGCAGCGTTGGTCCACGGCAATGATGACCAACTACGGGGCACCGCAGGTCATGCTGATGCGCGGCAAGGGCTCGCGCGTGTGGGACACGGACGGTAACGAATACGTCGATCTCATCGCCGGAATCGCGGTCAATGCACTGGGTCATGGTGATCCACGCATCACCGATGCGATCACGGCTCAACTGGGCACCCTCGGGCACGTGAGCAACCTCTACGCGTCCGAACCGGGACTCCAGTTGGCCGAGCGGCTCATCGAACTCGTCGGAGAGCCGTCAGCGCGGGTCTTCTTCTGCAATTCAGGTGCGGAGGCGAACGAAGCGGCTTTCAAGATGACCCGGCTCACGGGGCGGACCAAGGTCGTCGTGGCGGAGGGCTCCTTCCACGGCCGCACGATGGGCTCGCTTGCGCTCACCGCGCAGCCGGGCAAGGCGGATCCGTTCCGCCCGCTCCCTGGCGACGTCACCGTCGTGCCCTTCGGGGACGCGGAGGCGCTCGCCGCAGCCGTCGATGCGCAGACGGCGGCGGTCTTCCTCGAACCCATACAAGGTGAAGGTGGGGTGATCGTGCCGCCTCCGGGTTACCTTCAAGCAGCACGTCGGATCACCACGGATGCGGGTGCACTTCTCGTCCTGGACGAGGTTCAAACAGGGATCGGACGAACGGGGCGATGGTTCGCCTACCAGTGGGATGACGTAACCCCGGACGTCATCACCCTCGCCAAGGGGCTGGCCGGTGGAATCCCCATCGGTGCGGTGATCGGTATCGGCGACGCGGCCACGTTGTTCCAACCGGGTATGCACGGATCGACTTTCGGGGGCAATCCCATCAGCGCGCAGGCCGCGCTCGCGGTGATCGATGCCATCGACGAGGACGGTTTGCTCGGTAGGGCGCAGGACGCCGGTGAGGCTCTCGCGAAGGCGGTCCTGGAAGCCGCCGGTGATTCGGTTACCGAAGTCCGCGGTAAAGGTCTCCTGCGCGCAGCGGCGCTGAACGCAATCGCCTCAGCAGATGTCGAACGCGCGCTGCGATCGAATGGTGTGCTCGCCAACCCGGTGTCGCCCACGGCCATCCGTATGGCACCAGCGCTCACCATCACCGACGAGGACATCGCCGATGCTGCGCAGGCGTGGAGCAAGACAAGTAAGGCGATGCAGACCAGCGGAGTCTCGGCATGAGTACCCGCACGGTTCCAGAGTCGGTGGCGGCCCGGCGGGCTCGCATCGCGGAGCTCATCTGCGAAAAGTCGGTGCGCTCCCAAGAGGATCTGGGTCGGTTGCTCGCCGACGACGGGATCGTCGTAACCCAGGCCACGCTGTCACGCGACCTCGACGCCATCGGTGCCGTGAAGAAGGCGGATGAGGAAGGCGGCACCCGTTACCTGGTGCCCGATCAGCAGAAGTGGGACACCTCGCTGCCCGTCGGGGATCCCGCGCTTCCGCGGATCTTGAGCGAGACGCTTCTCAAGGCCGAGGCCGCCCAGAACATCGCCGTCCTGCACACCCCTCCGGGAGCGGCGCAGTATCTAGCCGGACACGTGGACCGCAGTGGCCTGTTCCAGTCTCTGGGCTCGGTTGCGGGAGACGACACGATCATCATCGTGATGCGCGATGCCGCGGAAGCGATGCGAATGTGTGAAACGCTGCTGGACTTGTCGGAGAAGGGCTGAAGATGTCGGGCACCGATGAATCGATGCGGCTGTGGGGCGGACGCTTCGCCAGTGGCCCTGCCGACGCCATGGCGGCGCTGAGCCTGTCGACGCATTTCGACTGGCGTCTGGCCCCCTATGACCTGAAGCAGACGCGCGCACACGCGCACGTTCTGGCCCGTGCGGGGTTGTTGAACGACGACGAACTGGCGCGAATTGAACAGGCCATCGCCGAGCTGAGTGCCAAAGTGGTTGCCGGAAGCGCAGCACCCATCCCTGCTGATGAAGACGTCCACACCGCCATCGAGCGGATGCTGGTCGACAAGCTCGGCGACCTCGGCGGCAAGCTTCGCGCGGGCCGGAGCCGCAACGACCAAGTGGCGACCGACTTCCGGTTGTTCCTGCGCGACGCGGCGACGCTGATCGCACAGGGCGTGCTCGACCTCGTCGATGCCATCAACACGCAAGCTACGAGCCACGTCGAGACAATCTCCCCGGGCTTCACCCACCTGCAGCACGCGCAGCCGGTGTCCTTCGGTCACGAGCTAGCCAAGCACAGCCACGCGCTGCTGCGTGATGTCGAGCGGCTTGCAGACTGGGACAAGCGCACTGCTCGCTCGCCTCTTGGCGCGGGTGCGCTAGCTGGTTCGAGCCTTGGCTTGGATCCACAGCTCGTGGCTGCCGAACTCGGTTTCGATTCCGCGCTGGCGAACTCGATCGATGCCGTGAGCGATCGCGATTTCGTTGCAGAGTTCTGCTTCGTGGGCGCGATGATCGGCGTGCACTTGTCGCGCATCGGTGAAGAAGTCATCTTGATGGCGAGCCGTGAGTTCGCGTGGGCGACGTTGCACGATGAATGGTCGACAGGTTCGTCGATCATGCCGCAGAAGAAGAATCCCGATGTCGCCGAACTTGCGCGTGGAAAGTCAGGCCGTCTCATCGGTAACCTGACTGGCCTTTTGGCCACGCTCAAGGGCACCCCGTTCGGCTACAACCGCGACCTGCAGGAGGACAAGGAACCTGCATTCGACACCGTCGACCAACTGCTACTCGTGCTTCCGGCAATGACGGGAATGATCGCGACGCTGGAATTCGACACCGAGAGGATGGCGGCCTCGGCCCCGGAAGGTTTCGCACTGGCAACCGACATCGCCGAGTGGTTAGTGCGGCAGGGTGTCCCCTTCCGACGCGCCCATGAAATCGCCGGAGCGTGCGTGAAGATGGCCGAGGAGCGAGGCGTCGAGTTGTGGGATTTGACCGACGTCGAGTTCGCTGCGATCGATGCCGCGCTGACGCCGCAGGTTCGGGATGTCCTCAGTGTTGAAGGCGCGCTCGCGTCCCGAGACGCATTCGGCGGGACGGCGCCTGTCCGGGTGCGCGAGCAACTCGATGCCTTGGCACGAGAGTCTGCCGCCGCGCGCCTGCGCTGGGGTTCCTAGCGTGCGCTTATGGATTGCGCGGTTGCTCGCCACCGGTTGGCTCGTCGTCTTGGTGCTGGGGTCAATAGCCCCGGCAGACACCGAACAAATCCAACCCGCTTACATCTTCGGTGACTTCGTCCTTCACGCCTTCGGGTACTTCGGGCTCACGGTGCTGTTCGTGTTCTCACAACGCCAACCGAAGCTCATCGCAAGCGCGATAGTCGCGGCGATCATCGGTGTCGCCCTCGAGGGGGTTCAAGGCATGACGGCTGATCGGACGCCGCAGGTGATGGATGCCCTGGCGAACACGGTCGGTGCGGCAGTGGGAGCCGGCTTCTTCTGGCTTCGAGGATGCTTTCGAAAGTCCTCGCCTGCGTGAATCACCAGCTCGAACTGTCGCCCTCCACGGCACGCCAGCAATACCAGGCGGCAACGCTGCGGTAAGGGCTCAGTGGGTCGCCGAGCGGCTCCAGGATCTTCGGATCGATGTCCCCGTCTGTGCCGTGCACGATGTTCCAGCCCTTGCGCATTGCAAGATCCCCGGTCGGCCACACATCGAGACGGTGCAACGTGAACATCAAGAACATCTCAGCCGTCCAACGCCCGATGCCCCACAGTTTCGTCAACTCCGCGACGATCACGGTGTCCTCGGGGTGCCGTGCGGCGTGCTCGAGGTCGAGGATTCCTGTGTGAATGGCGTGGGCCAGTCCCTTGATGGTCTTGGTCTTCGCCCCCGACAGGCCAGCGGAGCGCAATCCCTCTTCATCGGCCACGACCAACCGCGCCGGCGTCACCTCACCGCCGAGGTGTTCTTCGACGCGGGCGGTGATCGCATCGGCGGCCTTCACCGACACTTGCTGACCGATGATCGATCCCACGAGGGAATGGAAAGGATCCAGCGACGCTCGGGAGCCCTTTCCAATCGTGCATAGCGGTGAGGACTCGACGATCTCGGCGAAGGCGGGATCGGCCTGGACCAGATGCTGGGCCGCCTTCTTCATCCTCGCCGCCGAATACGCCACGCGCGCATGATGCCAGCGAGGCGGCAGCGAGGTGCGATGGGCAAGAATGCCTCCGTGGCCAGCATCATCGAGGAACTCCTCTGGCGTGAACTCATCGCCGACAGCACCGACCTCGGTGCGCTGCGCGAGGCGACCGATGCGGGATCCATCACGCTGTATTGCGGCTTCGATCCGACCGCACCGAGTCTGCACCTGGGCAACCTCGCGCAGATCCTCACCGTTCGCCGGTTTCAGCAACACGGGCACCGACCGCTCGCGCTGGTGGGTGGCGCGACCGGCTTGATCGGCGATCCGAAGGAATCGGGGGAGCGGAACCTCAACCCAGCCGAGACCGTCGCCGAGTGGGTGGCCCGCATCCGCGGCCAACTCGAACGCTTCTACGACTTCAGTGGCGATAACGCCGCGGTGATGGTGAACAACTACGACTGGACCCAGGGACTGAGTGCGCTTGAGTTCCTGCGCGATGTGGGCAAGCACTTCAGCGTCAATCGGATGCTCGACCGCGAGGCAGTTGCGGCTCGGCTGGCCAAGGACGGCATCAGCTACACCGAGTTCAGTTATCAACTTCTGCAGTCCTACGACTACCTGCAGTTGTTCCGGCAGTACGGATGCATTCTGCAGACCGGAGGCTCGGACCAGTGGGGAAACATCACTGCCGGTGTCGATCTCATTCGACGTGTCGACGGCGCACACGTGCACGCGCTCACCACACCGCTGATAACCAAGGCCGACGGCACCAAGTTCGGCAAGACCGAGTCCGGCACCGTGTGGCTCGCTGCGGAGTTGACCAGCCCGTACGCGTTCTTCCAGTTCTGGCTCAACGCAGACGACCGCGACATTCCCGTGCTGCTTCGCACGTTCAGCTTCAAGACCAAGGACGAAATCGACGAGCTCATCGCCGCGACCATCGACAAGCCACACGAGCGCGCCGCGCAGCGTGCGTTGGCGGAGGAGCTGACCGAACTCGTCCATGGCACCGAGGAGATGCGCGGAGCACAGGCCGCCGGACGCGTCCTGTTCGGACAGGGGGAGTTCGCCGACGTTCCCGAAGGCACATTGACGGCCGCTCTGCTGGAGACACCGCACGCAGAGGTGACGGCGGATGAGGTGGAGGGCGATCTCCTGCCCCCGGTCGATGAGCTCCTGGTGAGGGCGGGACTGGTGGAGTCCAAGGGGGCAGCCCGCCGCGCCATCAATGAGGGCGGTGCCTACCTCAACAACGAGCGCCTGACGGACCCCGCCGCGCGACCGTCGACCGCGGACCTGATCCACGGGACATGGCTCGTGCTGCGCCGTGGCAAGCGCACCGTGGGTGGGGTCCGACTGGCGGGCTAGCCAGCGGGCTATCGGTGGGGTCGTGCGAGGGCGGATTTGCTTTTCGGCCCGTGGGCGTCGTACCCTTCTGGTCCCACGCGGGAGGAACGGACACTTCAGGCCGGTTCCGCGGGATCTGGGACAAAACGCCCAAAGCGAGCGATTTGACTTCCTCCCCAGATTCGGGTAAATTTGGAATGTTGCCCTGAAACCAGGCCGAAAGGCCCGGGATCGGTGCGCGTCCGTACCTTGAGAACTCAACAGCGT
>CAYLOH010000006.1:0-76734 GCA_964385255.1 uncultured Rubrivirga sp.
GTGCTCTTCTTCGCGACCTTGGGTGCGGCCTTCTTCGCGGGCGTCTTCTTGGCGGGAGGTTTGGGGGTGCTCTTCTTCGCGACCTTGGGTGCGGCCTTCTTCGCGGGCGTCTTCTTGGCGGTGCGTGCGGTAGCCGGCACGAGAGAACCTTTCGGTCGAGAATCCACGACAAGAGCCCGAGTCAAGCCAGTCGGCTTGCCGGGCGCCTCCGTAGTCTGCCACGACGTCGCAGTCGGCCCCGCAACCGGCCCCGGTCCGCGCGGTCCGCGCGGTCAGCGCTGAGTGAGAACTCCCAGTGCGGACCCGGTGGGCACACTCACGGCCGCACGCTGCTCGAGGTCCGGGTGGATGGGAAACGGCCCCAGACCGTCCACCGTGAACCATCCTCGCCAGCGGGCGACCGCCTGAACCTGGTGCATGCCTGGCTTGGTGAAGGATTGACGCACTCCCGGCCCCGGGTAGGCGCTCCCTGGATCACCGGCGATGTGTTGCCAGAACTCCGCGTCTCCTGCATTCGAGGTTCGCTGCCGGAAGGTCCACTCCCAGGTTGCCCGAGCCGATGTCTCCACCGTGTAGCCAGCCACCGAGTCCGTCCAACTCACAAACGACGTCGATTGACGGGAGTGACAGTGAACGGGAATGCCCACCACGACCCCCCTCGGCGGTGCGCACGAGATGGCCAACACGGGGATGCGTCGTTCGAATCCCTCGTGCACCTGCTGCCCAGCGTCGGCTACCGATGTCACTTCCCCATCGCTGGGACAGAACAAGCCCACGGGTTCGAAGTCGCCACCGGGTCGTGCCACCCAGGCACGGCTGATCTCGCGGCCTTGCGGGCAGCCAAGGATCGTTCCGCGACAGCCAGCGTCGCCATGACCATCGTCGTTGAGGCAGGGAGCGGTCACCTTCCACCGGCAGCCGACGCACGTCGACGCATACTCACGGGTTTGCGCTTCGATACTGCCCGGCAACACCACCG
Source organism: uncultured Rubrivirga sp. (assembly GCA_964385255.1). Classification (GTDB taxonomy): domain Bacteria; phylum Actinomycetota; class Actinomycetes; order S36-B12; family S36-B12; genus S36-B12. Next base: position 980 of record CAYLOH010000006.1, read on the forward strand.
CGCCCGATCCGACGTAGCGCTCGGCTTCCTGATCGCCGACGACATCCACTGCCCGCACGTTCGGGACGAGTGAAGCCACCGTGACCAGCACGACGGCAAGAATCCCGAGGACGCGGCGTGAAGGCCTGCCGGAAGCGAGCATCTTTCGAGGTTACGTCGATGCGCCCGTCACCGGCCAGCATCGATCCACCGTCTGTGGATAGCCGAGCCGACTACACCTCGACAGTCGGCGGGATCGCCTCCGGAGGTACGTCGATCCCATGAGCGAGCAGCCCACGCGCAACTCGATCGGTCACCGTCTGGAGAACCTTGACTCGCGCGAATCTCTTGTCGTCGGCTTCGACGACCGTCCATGGTGCGTAGGAGGTGTCCGTGCGCTCGAGCATCTCGTTCACAGCCTCCTCGTACTGGGCCCATCGATGACGGTTACGCCAGTCCTCGTCGGTCAGTTTCCACCGCTTCAGGACGTTCGTCTCCCGCGAGTGGAAACGACGCAGCTGCTCATCTGGGCTTATGTGCATCCAGAACTTGATGAGGACCATGCCTTCGTCCACGAGAGTGCGCTCGAATGCCTTGATTTCATCGTAGGCGCGACGCCACTGTGCCTCAGTGGCGTAACCCTCGACTCTTTCGACGAGTACGCGGCCGTACCAACTGCGGTCAAGTACCGCCATGCCTCCCCAGCCGGGCAATAGCGGCCAGAATCGAGTGAGGAAGTGGTGGCGTTTCTCGTCCTTCGTCGGTGCGGCGATAGAGGCGACTCGCACGTGTCGAGGGTCGATCGGGGCCACCAGTCTCCTGATCGCACCGCCCTTTCCAGAGGCGTCCCACCCTTCGAACACAGCACAGATGGGCGGGCCGAGAATGCCCGAACCGTCGAAGATGCCACCATCGACGAGGCGGAGCATCAGCAGTCGACGCTGCTCTTGGGCGAGGAGCCGTTCTTCGTCGGATTTGGAGATTCGCAAGGAGAGGTCGTAATTCGAGAGCACGTCCGTGATGGTGACACAGTTCGGGGGCTTGATTCTTCCCGAGCGGGGATTTCGCGGACCGCCCTCAAGACCCCGGGCGATTGTCGGCCCCGATGCGCGACAAGGCGTGTTGGATGAACGACCCCACCTGATCGTCCTCCACGAGGAAGCCGTCGTGGCCGTACGGCGAGCGCAGAACGTGTAGTTCATCGGCACCCGGAGTGAGTTCGGCGAGTTCGGCTTGCAGGCGCAGCGGGAAAAGTCGGTCCGAGTCGATGCCGACAACCGTCAAGGGTGCGTGGATCTGGGCCAGCGCCGTCGCAACGCCCCCACGTCCCCTACCCAGGTCGAACAGACTCATCGCTTCCGTCAGCGCGATGTAGGTGTTGGCATCGAATCGACGTGCGAGTTTGTCGGCATGGTGGTCCAAGTACGACTCGACGGCGAAGCGCCCGCGATCCCCCACGTCGGTTATCCCATAGGGGTCCTCGTCTCCTTGAGCTCCGCGACCGAAACGCAAGTCCAGTTCGGTTTCGCTGCGGTAGGTCAGGTGAGCGATGCGTCGCGCCAGTCCCATTCCCCGGTGCGGCCCATGACCGTCAGGTGCGTCGTAGTAGTCACCGCCATGGAAGTTCGGATCCATTTTGATTGCTTCGATTTGCGCAGTGTGGGTTCCAATTTGGTCGGCGGTGACCGCGGCCGTTGACCCCAGGACCAAACCACTACGGACACGGTCGGGGTGCGCAGCGAGCCACTCCAGCACGCGCATTCCGCCCAGTGAGGGTCCGAGCATGAACGACCACTGGTCGATTCCCAGGCGATCGGTCAACCGCCTTTCTACCTCTACCATGTCCGGCACCGTCACGATCGGGAATCTGCTGCCCCACGGTCGCCCGTCCGGAGCGGTACTCGCCGGACCCGTCGTTCCCTGGCAACCGCCCAGGACGTTCGCGCAAACGACGAAGAATCGATCCGTATCGATCGGCCGTCCAGGTCCGACCAGGCCCGACCACCAACCTCCGGTGGGCTGTCCCGGTCCGGGCGAACCGCTGACATGCGAATCGCCGGTAAGCGCATGCGCGACGTACACCGCATTGCGGCCATCGGATGCGAGTTCACCCCACGTCTCGTAGGCGACGGTGACGTCGGGGAAGGTGAATCCCGACTCGGTGGTGAACTCCCCTACCGAAACAAAGGACCGATTCCCGACCGGATCTCCCTCCCGCCAGGCTGCGCTGGCGGGAGGAAGTCCCGAGTAGTCGATCGGGCCGTTCGGCATGGGTCAGGCCTGCTTCGCCGAGCGGAAGCCTGCATCCAGGTCGGCCAAGATGTCGTCAAGTGCCTCCAGACCAACGGCGAGGCGGATCAGTCCCGGGGTCACACCTGCGGCACGCTGCTGCTCAGGGGTCAACTGGGAATGCGTGGTCGATGCCGGGTGGATGACCAACGAGCGGACGTCACCGATGTTGGCAACGTGGCTGTGAAGCTCGAGGCCCTCGACGAACTTGGTTCCGGCCTCGACGCCGCCAGCGATCTCGAAGCTGAGCACGCCACCACTCCCTAAAGGCGCGTACTTCTTCGCAAGGCCATGCCAGGGACTGCTATCCAGACCCGCGTAGTTGACCTTCTCCACCTCGTCGCGCGATTCCAACCAGCGAGCCACCGCGAGCGCATTGTCGCTATGGCGCTGCACGCGCAGGCTCAACGTCTCGAGTCCTTGGGCCAGCAAGAACGCGTTGAATGGGGCAGCCGCCGCACCCAGGTCGCGCAGCAACTGAACTCGCGCCTTGAGAATGAAGGAAACGTTCACTCCGAACAGGCCGTCCGCTCCCAAGTCCCGCGCGTAAACAAGGCCGTTGTAGGTGACGTCTGGCTGATTGAACCCGGGATAGCGATCGGGGTACTGCCCGTAATCGAAGGAACCACCGTCGACGATCACTCCTGCGATCGCGGTTCCGTGACCGCCGATGTACTTCGTCGCACTGTGCACCACGATGTCCGCGCCCCACTCCAGTGGTCGGATCAGGTAGGGCGTAGCGACGGTGTTATCGACGATCAGCGGGACGCCCACCTCATGTGCGACACCAGCGATCCCTTCGATGTCCAGTATCTCGCTGAGTGGGTTGGCGATCGTCTCCCCGAAGAAGGCCTTCGTATTCGGTCGCACAGCCGCCCGCCAGGCATCCAGGTCATTTGCGTCGCTGACGAAGGTGACGTCGATCCCGAACTTGGGCAACGTGTGCTGCAGGAGATTGAACGTTCCGCCGTACAGGCTCGGGCTCGCGACGATGTGCGATCCAACTTCGGCGATGTTCATGATGGCCAGGGCTTCAGCCGACTGTCCGCTGGACACCAGCAACGCCCCCACGCCACCTTCGAGAGCGTTGATGCGATCTTCGACGACAGCCTGCGTCGGGTTCATGATGCGCGTGTAGATGTTGCCAAGTTCCTTCAGCGCGAACAGATTCGCTGCATGGGTCGTGTCGTTGAAGGTATAGGACGTCGTTTGGTAGATGGGTAGCGCACGCGCATTCGTCGCTGCGTCCGGTGACTGACCAGCGTGGATCTGCTTCGTTTCGAAGGACCAGCCCTGACTCATGATTCTCTCCTACGTATGTTTACTCACCACGGGTGGTGGATGGGTGATGGGGTGTCGGATCGCGGTCTTCGCGCCGGCCGAGACTGCAGGTGTTGGCGTCCACAGCACCTGCCCGGGGACGGGCACCGACTCCGAAGGACCCAGCTCAGGGCGCCTCGGGCGATGCCACGCCGTCAGCACATGGAACAGGTACAGCGCATGTCAGACCTCGCATCCATCCGGGGTCTTGCACCGCGCAAGACCCGCGCTTGCCCGTATCCGGGCCAGGTATCCACCGGAGCACCCCACCGCGGTTGGAGGGTTGCCGTCCAGCTAGCCGGGGCTTAACGCTGGCGCTCTTGACCTACGAAGGACTATAGCCGGGCCCCGGCGAACCGTCCACTACGGCCGGCGGCAAGCCGAGGGCCGAGGGATCCACGTCCTGCAGCATGCGGGCGAACACCGACGGAGACAGAGCGACCGCCATGGCGGACTCCACCATGCGCGCCATCGCGTTGCCCGGATGCTCGGCCAGGCACCTCTCGACCGCGACATTGGCGCGGACGCCATCACCGGCCATCCACGCCACCGCTGCCGTTGCGCATGCCAGGTTCGCGGAGCCCTCCGGCGTGGTCGCACGAAGACCCGTGATGAGTGCGGCCAGAAGCGAGTGCCGCTCCTCCACGGGCTGACGCGCGCACCACCACATGACCAGGTCACGACCGTGGACGGACAGTGCCATGTCGCGAAGCGCGCGACATCGCCTCGGGCTGTGGAAGTCCCCGGCATCCAGGAATCTCAACAGGACGTTCGCACCCACGGGCACAGGAACGTCTTCGGGCAAGTCCCAGGTTGCGGCGGCATCGAATGCCTGTTCGGCGACAACGTCGTCGCGACCTCGGCGCACCGACCGATGCGGGGCCTGGAGCAGTGAGGATGCTTCTTGGCGATGGGACGCACTGACCCACGCCCAAGGCCTATCCGATCCCACGTCTTTGACCCTGGACCCGTTCAGCACCAGGCGAGCTCGGACCGGCACCGCACACGCATTCGCGACCTGCTGGAGCATCTCCTGCGCTAAAGAATCATTCACCGTGACGCAAACGAACACGGCTTCGTCGCACGACACATTCCGCGCCGCCTCCAGGTAGGCGCGAACGAATTCAGGTCCCCCCTCGTCACATCCGGCCTTCGGCAAGTCGGCTCTCTGGACGACGACGAGGGCTCCTTCCTGCATCCACAAGCACAGTAAGGACTCGCGGGGATGAAAGCCCAGCAGATGGGGCAGTGCGGCTGCGATGGATGGCGGTGACGCCAGCGTGATCGAATGGCCACCTCGTGCTGATGACGCGGGATACATGCGCCCACTGTGGGCGCGGTCTACTGCGCCACGCCACGTGCGTCAGCGAGCTGGGGAGTCGATGTGCAGGCTCTGTTGATGACGTCAGGTCCTGCGCAGAGTCGCCAGCGTCGGGTCCTTCGGCCGAACACCGGCTCCGGACGACACGCCCCGCAGACGCCGCATCAGCCACGGTCCCGCGTGCGCACCGACCCACCTGGCATCGTCCACCCGTCGCTTCGCTAGTCCCGCTCGAACGGTCCCCGACACAGGCGTTCGCCAGCTGTCATCACCGAGCCCCAGGGCCTCGAGTACCGCTTCGGCAGTCAATCGATGCCCCAGTGGCGACAGGTGAAGGCGGTCTGCGGACCACAGCCGATCGTCGTCATAGGTGCTGACGCCCCAGAAGTCGACGAGCAGGCAGGAGTAGGAGCGCGCGATTGCCAGGGTGGCGCTGCGCAGCGCGCGCGTCCGCTCGGATATCCGACCCAGCGCCCTGGACCTTCTGGATGGGTCGCCGTAGGCGAAGACCAGGACCTGCGACCCTCCCTCGCGCAGCGCTCGCACGCTGAACTCCAGGTCGGTCGCCACCTGATCCACATCGAAGTTCTTGCGTAGTGCGTCGTTGACTCCCGCCGCGAAGGTGACCAAGTCCGGTCGCATCTGCAACGCCACGGGAACTTGCTCGGCCCGTACCTGCGAGATCAACCGGCCCCGGATAGCCAGATTTGCGTACTGCAATTCATCGATGCCCTGACGTGCGAGTAGTCCCGATGCGACTCGGTCGGCCCACCCTCGATGCCGTCCATCGGGTCGAAGGTCGTCGTTGAGACCCTCCGTGAACGAGTCACCTAGTGCGACGAAGCTGCGGATCGGCAATGTCGCCGCGACATGCGAGGACCCGGCCGCCGAAGGCTTCCCCTCCCGCGACGACCGGGTCGAGCCAAACACTAGTGCGTACCCTCCGACTCCTTTGCACCGACACTCCGGGTGGCGAAAGCCTGACCGGCACGTCGATACCAGGCCACCAGGGCGATGATTCCCACGATGATCTGCGGGAAGTACGAGGTGGCACGCCAGACAAGGTCGGCCGCCGTTGCCGCGCCCTTCTCGGTGCCCGAACTGACGAGCAACTGGATCATCAAGGCATCCATCGTGCCCAATCCCCCGGGCGTGATCGGCACCATCAACATGATGTGGCTCACGGCGAATGCGCCGAAAGCGTCGAGTGCGCTCGTTCCCGCCTGATCCCACCCTTCGACCCCGCGCAACGCTGCGAAAAGAATCAAGAACTGCGTGAAACTGATGCCCACCTGCGCCAGCGTCAGCAGCAACCAGCGTCTGCGCAATAGGTCGTACATATCCGCTCGGAACTTCACGATCGGGGCTGCGACGTCGAGGTCCTTGAAGCGGGTAAAGCGCCGCTTGAGCGGGGCGAGCAGACGGTTGCCGAGGTCACCGACCTTCTGCGCCAGCGCCGGGGACCGCATGACAAGGACGAACAAGACGATGATGAGAACCAAGATCGCCAGCCCCAAGGGGCCCACCCAGGCGATGCTGTCGGCCGTTCCCGAGATGGACAGGGCAAGGACCCCCAAGATGGGGAAGCCCAGGCTGATGAAGGTGCTCCAGACGCTCACCGCGGTGATGGCGGCGGTGGCATTCGTGGGTGTGAGTCGGAAACTCGTCAGCATGCCGAACTGAACGGCCAAACCGACCGCGCCACCGGCGGGCACGCCGTTACTGATGGTGAATGCCGCCTGGTTGACCTGCTGTGACTGCCAGTAGGTCAACTTCGGCTCGGCCGCTTTGAACGCGGTGCCGTAGACAGCCAGGTACAAGATGACCGTGAAGACGATGATTGCAATGGCGATCCACGTCATCGACTCCAAGGACTTCAGCGCATCGCTATAACTCCCGATCTGTGGAATGACCTTCCAGAAGATCAACACGATGAACGCGATGCCGATGACTCCGAGAATGATCGTCTTGCGCATGTCCAATTGCGCAGCGGGAGCGCTCGGGGTCGCCGCAGCCTCAGGTTCGACGGACATGGTCGGAGCCTGCCACAAACCCGACCCCCCGTGTTGGTGCCCGCACGCATTAGGCAAGATGCCGTCATGCGGCTCGACCACCTGTCCTATGCCTGCACCACCGGTGAGATCGCCGACGTCATTCAGCGCATCGGATCCGACCTCGGCGGAACCTTCGTCGATGGAGGTCGGCACCCGTCGTTCGGCACGCGCAACTTCATCTTGCCCCTTGCCGGTGGCGCTTACATGGAGGTTGTGAGCGCCCTCGACCATCCGGCCGCTCAGAAGGCTCCCTTCGGTCAGGCCGTCCATCAGCGGGCGGAGGATGGCGGTGGTTGGCTCAGCTGGGTGCTCGCCGTCGAAGACATCGGCCCCGTGGAGCAGCGGCTTGGACGCGCCGCCGTTCGCGGACACCGCATTCGCCCTGACGGCGTCGAGTTGACCTGGAAGCAACTCGGGGTACTCGACACGATGGAAACCCCGTTCATGCCCTTCTTCGTCAGTTGGGACTGCACGGATACGCAGCACCCGAGCGCCGGTGGACGCGATATCAGCGTCGAGGCGATCGAGTTATGCGGCGATCCCGAACCCGTTCGGCAACTCGTGGACACGGTCGACGAATTGAACGGAGTGCAGATCGTCTGGGTGGATGGGGACGAACCTGGGGTTTCTGCCGTCGTCTTCCGCACTCCCGCCGGTAGCATCCGCATCGACTGATCCTCTATCGGGAAGCAGGCCCATGGCCGATAACCAGAACGCACCGCAGATTCCCCAAACTCTGCAGAACGCCGCGGGCATCACCTGGCGCATCCTCGTGCTACTTGCCGGGCTTGTGGTCATCGGTCTAGTCCTGGGGCGCATCTTCCCGGTCGTCTTCGCCCTGTTCATGGCCATGCTTGTGACAGCGTGGACCTCCCCCGTCATGAATCTGTTCAATCGCTTCATGCCCAAGGTGCTCGCCATGATCGTCGCCCTCGTGACGATCATCGCCGCCATCTTGATCGTCTTGTTCCTCGTTGTTAGGTCGACTGTCTCCGAGAGTTCCAAACTCGTCTCCAGTCTGCAGTCAGGTCTCACCGAGATACGGGGTTGGCTCAAGGACGGTCCGCTCGGGATGACCGACCAAGCGATCAACAGCTTGTTCTCCCAGGCCGAGACGTGGGGTCAGACCGCTGCCAAGGGATTCTTGAGTAGCGCTGCGGGCGAACTCAGCAATCTGGGGACCGTCATCATCGCCGGTTCCGTGTTCTTGTTCGGCGTCATCTTCTTCCTGCTGACACCCGGCAAGATCTGGGGGTGGGTCATCAGTTGGCTGCCCCGCAGCATGGAGAGCGCCGTGAACACCTCCGGCGAAATCGCCTGGGGTGCCATCAGTGGCTACACACGGGGCATCGTGCTCATCGCTCTCGCAGATGCCACCTTGGTGTTCATAGGGCTCACGATCTTGCAGGTACCCCTCGCGCCCGCTCTGGCCGCCATCGTCTTCTTCGGCGCGTTCATTCCGGTGATCGGCGCACCGATCGCGACCTTCTTCGCGGCCATAGTCGCCCTTGCCGAACGCGGTCCCGTTATCGCCCTGCTCGTCATATTGCTGACCGTGGTGGTCGGCTCTTTCGATGGCGACGTTCTTCAACCACTCGTCATGGGCAAGGCGGTGAGTTTGCATCCACTCGCCATCATCTTCGCCATAGCCGCGGGCAGCATCGCGTTGGGCATCGTCGGGGCCTTGATCGCGGTGCCCATCGCAGGCGCGGTCTATGGAGTAGCGAAGTTCGTCACCGGACGCGACCCCGACCATCCGTGGCCGCCGCCACCCCTACCCGCCGCCGCCACCGCGGGCACGTCCTCCTGAGAGGCCGCTACTCGTAGCGGGATTGCTCCCGCCACAGGTCGATGCCACCTTCGACGGCGAAACCATCGATCGCGGCCAGCTCGTCGGACGTGAAGTCCAGGTTCTGGACTGCGCCGACTGTCTCGAGCAATTGCGTTGCCGAACTCGCACCGACGAGTGTGGTGGTCACCCGCGGGTCCCGCAGCGTCCACGCGACCGACATCTGAGCAAGTGACTGGCCGCGGGAACGTGCGATTTCGGCAAGTCCGCGCAATCGAGCCGCATTCTCCGCATTCACCATCGACGGGTCTAGGGACTTCCCTTCGGTCGCACGAGAACCGGCGGGAATGCCGTTGACGTATCGATCCGTCAACATTCCCTGCGCCAAAGGACTGAAGGTGATCGCTCCGGCGCCCACTTCCTCCAACACATCGAGGAGCAGGTCCTCCTCGATCCAGCGATTGAGCATGGAGTACGACGGCTGGTGAATCAGCAAAGGGACGCCCATCTCCGCGAGGATGCGCGCCGCCTTGACCGTCCTCGCGGGACCATAGGAGGAGATGCCCACGTACAACGCCTTGCCTTGTTGTACAGCCGTGGCGAGGGCACCCATCGACTCCTCGAGGGGAGTGTCCGGATCCGGACGGTGGTGATAGAAGATGTCCACGTAGTCCAGTCCCAGGCGTTCCAGACTCTGGTCGAGACTTGCCAAGATGTACTTGCGCGATCCGAGGTTTCCGTAGGGCCCCGGCCACATGTCCCACCCGGCCTTGGACGAAATGATGAGCTCATCGCGGTAGCGGCCGAAGTCCTCCCGAAGGATGCGGCCGGCGTTTATCTCAGCGGAGCCATATGGCGGTCCGTAGTTGTTCGCCAGATCGAAGTGCGTGATGCCGAGATCGAATGCCGTGTGCATAATCTCGCGCTGCCCGATCAAGGGCTTGTCATCCCCGAAGTTGTGCCAAAAGCCCAGCGAGATGACCGGTAGGTCGAGCCCGCTGCGACCGCAACGACGAAAAGGCATCCGTCCGTCGTATCGATTCGGGTCGGGAACGTAGTGGGGCGCGATATCCATGCCAGGATTGTGTCACTTCTTCGGGACCCGAAAGGTCGACCATGACTCGCATTCCTCATGTCACGCTCCATGACGGGCTTCATATTCCCCAGATCGGACTCGGTGTGTGGCAGGTGCCCGACGACGTGGCCACCGACGCGTGCCTCACCGCATTCGAGGCTGGCTACCGGCACATCGACACTGCGGCTCTGTACGGCAACGAAGAGGGCGTGGGACGGGCACTTGCAGCCTCGGGGCTACCCCGCGAGGACGTGTACGTGACCACCAAGGTCTGGAACACCGATCAGGGGCACGACAGAACGGTTGCGGCCATGGAGGCCAGCCTGAAGCGCCTCGGGCTCGACTACGTCGACCTCTACCTCATCCACTGGCCAACCCCGGCTCGCGATCTCTACGTCGAGACGTGGGAGACCGTGCTGGAGCTTCAACAGCGGGGCTTGACCAAGAGCGCAGGGGTTTCGAACTTCCATGGTGAACACCTGCGTCGGATCATCGATGCAACCGGCGTGACCCCTGTGGTCAACCAGATCGAGTTGCATCCGTGGTTGCCCCAGCGCGAGGTGCGCGCGATCGATGCCGACCTCGGGATCGTGACCGAAGCCTGGTCCCCGCTGGCCTCCGGCGGCTTGGTGGACGACGCCGAACTCGCGACCATCGGTGACAAGTACGGCAAGACCGCCGCCCAAGTGATGATCCGGTGGCACCTGCACATCGGCAACGTCGTGCTGCCCAAATCCGTCACCCCCGAGCGGATTCACGAGAACGTGGACGTCTTCGACTTCGAACTCGACGCCGACGACCTCATCACCATCGAGGGCATGGAGGACCCCTCGCGACGCACCGGACCAGACCCGGACACTTTCAACCACGCCTAAACGCGAACTGCCAAATATTTCGCGCGAATTGCCAAGTGAGGACGCGCGAACTGCCGGCAGTTCGCGCGGAAGAACTTGGCAATTCGACTGCGAATATTTGGCAGTTCGGCGGAAGCGGGTTACGCGGCGGCGCGGGCGTCCAGGTTCTCCTGCGGCAACATGTCACCGGCGGCCTCGCAGCTGCGTTCGATGCGCGAGGCCGACGACTCGATGCGACTCATCTGCTTTGGCTTGATGCCATCGATGCCGTCCTTGTTCGGCACGCGTCCGAGATTCTTCTGGATCCGGTTCGCGTTGATCAGGGCACTCTCGGGTAGATCCCCGGAGATGTAGGCCTCTTCGGTGGCCAACACCAACTCGTCCGACAGGCCCTTCATCTCGGCCAGCAGGTCGCGCTTCCTCTTCTTCTTCGCATCCGCCGCAGCCTTCGCCTCGCTCATCTTCAGGTCGAAGGCGAAATAAGTCGCGCAAGCGTCGATCACCTGGATGGCTTCCTCGACCTCGGTATCCAAAGCCGCCGTGGGCGCGTCCGTGGGCGTCGTCGCGTCGGTGGCGACCTCAGACGAGCCCCCACAGGCCGCCAGGCTCAGCGCCAGTGCGCTACCTGCCGCGATAGCCAGCCACCTGCGCTTCACGAGAACCTCCTGACGCCGGGAAATATCACGAAATCATAACGTGGTCGCCCCCACGGCGTCGGACTTTGGTGAAACTCGACGGGGCTAGGACCTCTCCCAGGCGACCGTGCCACCGACATACGTGGTCTGGAAGGCGATCTCCGCCCAACTCGAAGGGTCCGAACTCCACGGATCTCCGTCCGCGATCCCGAAGTCTGCAGCCTTCCCCACTTCGAGGCTGCCACGGTCATCTGCATGGATCTGCCAAGCAGCGTTCGTGGTGATCGCGGCGAGAGCCTGATCCGGCGTAGCGCACTCTGCTGCGTTCAACACCTGTCCATCCGCCTTGGTCTTGCGCAATACGGCGGTCTGGGCGCTGAGGAGCGGATGTACCTCGGTGACGTTGTAGTCGGAATGCAAGGACGGTCGCAAGCCAGCCTTGTATGCAGAGGCCACACGATCCAATCTGCCTGCCCTCACCGGTCCCAAGATCGTGTCGCGGAATGCCGCTCCCCAGTAGTACACGTGGTTCATCAGGAAACTCGGTGACAGTCCCGCCGCAGCGATTCGGGCAAGCTGATCATCCGTGGTGAACGAGCAGTGTTCGAGTCGGTGACGGAGGTCGTGAGCACCGTAACTCGGCAAGATCTCCTCGAAGGCTTCGAGTGCGAACTCCACGGCCGCATCTCCGTTGGTGTGCACCATGATCTGCCAACCGTCATCGAGCCCGGCCTTCATGGCTTCCCGGAGACCTTCGGGTGTGTAGTCCGCCTTGCCGCCGTTGTCCTCGCCCAGGTAGGGCTGCAAGAAGTAGCCAGATCGGCCCTGATTCGAGCCGTCCGAGACGATCTTCCAGGCATCCGCACGCACCATTTCATCGCCGCTGAAAGGCGTGACGCCCGCTTGCTTCCACGCCGCCGCAACCTGAACCGGTGACATCCCCGGCAACACGGCGAACTGCGCGGTCGATACCCGGACGGGAAACCGAGACTGCCCGTTGAGTTGATGAAGCAGCGCCATCTCCTTCGGTCCAGCGAGCGCGCCGGTAGCGGCTTCCCGAACCGAGGTGACGCCTTGAGCGGCGCACGCGGTGAGGATCTGCCGGATGTACATCGCGACATCGGCCATGTTCGGCTTGGGCAACCCCTTGAGGACGAGTTGCAGCGCAGGCGGCTCTCCCACGACGCCGGTCATCTTGCCGTCGGCGCGCTCGAAGGTCCCGCCCGCAGGATCGGGGGTCTGGTCCGTGATTCCCGCCGCCTGCAGCATCAAGCTGTTCACGTACATGAAGTGACCGGATGCGTTCCACACCAGCACCGGGTTATCCGGCGCGATCTGGTCCAGTTGGGCTCGCGTCAACACCGGTTCGCCGGGATACAGGCTGGGATCGAAGGCCTTGAAGCAGACGACCTGACCCTTCGGGGCCTTCGCGACCGCCGTCTTGATCACCGCGACGACATCGTCCAGCGTTGGACAGATCTCGTGCGAAAGGTCCACGTTCGGGTAGGTCAGTAACGACGTCCAAATGTGCATGTGCGGCTCGATCAGCCCGGGGAGGATCACTCCCCCTGGCTTGACTACCTGGGTTGACGCATCGACCAGGCCGTCGACATCCGACTGCGATCCGATGCCAACTATGCGTCCACCGGAGATCGCCATCGCCTCCGCGTTCGGGGCGGCGGGGTTGTTCGTGACGATGTTCCCGACCACCAGCAGGTCCGCCTTGGCACCTGCCGGTTGTCCCGCGGCGTGCTGGGCGGGGACGACCTGATCGGGACCGTCGCTCAAAGCCGGTCCGACTACCGCGGCGGCCAGACCCTTCGGGTTGCAGCAGGACGTACTCGACAACATGGGCGTGCCTTTCTATTGGTCGACGGCCGGCGACTCGGGCCGGGGCGGCGCGGACTTGGAATTCCTCAGCAGTGCAGTTGCCGCGATTGCAGCAACGAGAATGAGACCGGCTGTCACGAGCATCACGACGCTGAACGCGCTGCTGTAACTGGCAACAGCGTCGGTTAGGGCTTCCTTGCCGAGTTGGGTCGAGGGATCGGTGCCCGAGCGCACGTATTGGTTCAGTGAGGTGACGGCCGTGCCGATGGAGTCCGGTTGGACGCCTGCGTCGGTCAACTTCTGGGTAACGCCACCCAGCGTCAGGCGGTCGACCATCACGGTGGCGGCGGCGAAGCCGATCGAGTAGAAGAACTGACCGATCGTCGTTCGCGAACTCGTGACCGGTCCGTACTGATCCGGTGGCGCCTCCTTGATGATCATGCTGCCGAATGGGATGGACACGATCACGACGCCGGCTCCCACCAGGACGATGGCAGGCAAGAACGCCCAAAACGACTTCTGGCTGCTCACAAGAGCCAGCATCACGAAGCCGGCGACGGCGAACAGCGATCCCATCAGCAGCGCAGATCGATTCGTCAGGCCCTTGGACATGAATCGGCCGGTAATCAGTGCGCTGACGATGCCGGCGGCGGTCAACGGAAGTTGCCACAGTGCGATGTCACGTGTCGCGACACCGGTGACGTACTGCCAAAGGTTCGTGGTTTGGAGGAAGGAGACGGCGGTACCGAAGTTGTAGATGAAGCCCGCAAGTATCGCGGCGATGAATATGGGCGAACGGAACAACGCGACCGGATAGAAGGAACTCTTGGACTTCGACTCGTGGACGAAGAACACGATCATCAAGGCTGCGCCGGCAACGAGCGGGATCAACGTGCGGGGCGAGGTCAGGCTGACACCCAACTGGCTTACCCCGTACAGGAACCCGATGATTCCGAAGCCCAACAGCAACTGCCCGACGACGTCCAAGGATCCCTTCTTGCCGTGCGGCACCTTCGGCAAGATCCAGGGAGCCGCGAGGAATGCGAGCACGCTCACACCCGCAAGGACGAAGAAGCCCAACCGCCAGTTGACGCCAACGGCGAGTCCCCCGACGAAGGTCAAGATGACGGTCGTCAAACCTATAGAGGCCCCGAACACGCCCAGTGCCGCGGGGAGCTTCCCAGGCTTTGCGACCGCGGAGATATAACCGAAGGCCGACCCGTACACAGCACCCATGCCCACGCCCATGACGACCTGACCGAGCAGATACACGATCGACACCGGGGCTAGTCCGGATATCGCGCTGCCGCTGGCCCCGATCAACAGGGCAGCCAACAAGACCTTGCGCCGCCCGAGTCGATCAGCGAGTAGGCCGGTCGTAATCACGGTCGCCGCGATCGCGATGGTCTGTGCGCTCGCCGCGAGGGCGACGAGACCTTGCGTCATCCCCAGGTCCTTGGCCAAACTCACGAGCGCCGTGCTGTTGACGTTCGGGGAGGAGCCCTGAATCGCCCCGAGGATGCCCAGGAATGGGACCGCGAAGGCGAGGAACTTCGGCGCGTGTGACGTTGATGCGGGTGCGGACATACGTGACCTTCCTAGACTGAGTGTCCAGAAGGTATCCCAAATTCGCGATGTTGCCAGTTCTAACTCAGATTCGTGGTTCTCGCGCCGCAGCCTTGATTCTGCTCAGCACCTACCCAAGTAAGAAGCGGTGGCGAAGCCCTGGGGCTCCGCCACCGCTACATGGGGTCGATCTCAACTGCAGCCGGACGTGCTTCCGCATCCCTCGCACACGTAGCAGCTGCCAGCCGGACGCATCTTGATACCGCAGGTCATGCACAGCGGAGCATCCGATGCGGTGCCGGTGATCTCCTCGAGGAGCTCCGCACTCGAATGCGCGGTGCTGACCCTGGGTGCGGCCGGCACGTCCTCCTGGATCACCTCATCGACGACCAGATCGGCCGCAGGTGCTGCGATCTGGGGTGCCTGGTAGGCCGCAGCCACCGTTGCAGCGCGCTCGTCCGCGGTGAAGATGCCCAGCGCCTCACGCTTCTCGTACGGCAGGTAGTCCAATGCCAACCGGCGGAAGATGTAATCCATGATCGACTGACTCATCCGGATGTCCGGATCGTCGGTCAGGCCCGCCGGCTCGAAGCGCATGTTGACGAACTTCGAGACGAACGCTTCCAGCGGCACGCCGTACTGAAGCGCGATGCTGATGGCGACCGAGAAGGCATCCATCACGCCCGCCAGGGTGGAACCCTGCTTGCCTAGCTTGAGGAACACCTCGCCGAGTTCACCGTCCTCGTAACTACCGGCGGTGAGATATCCCTCTGCCCCCGCGACCGAGAAGCTGGTGGTGCGGCTCGGGCGTGACTTCGGCAGGCGCCTGCGGATCGGCTGACCGATCCCCTCGATGGCGGCCTCGACCTGAGCCTCGACCTTCGCTGCCTTGGCATCGCTGAGCGGTTGACCCACCTTGCAGTTGTCGCGGTAGATCGCCAGCGCCTTCAGTCCGAGCTTCCAGCCCTCGTAGTAGATCTCCTCGACCTCTTCGATGGTTGCACTCTCGGGCATGTTGACCGTCTTGGAGATCGCGCCGGAGATGAACGACTGGACCGCGGCCATCATCCGGACGTGTCCCATCGGTGAGATGGAGCGTGCACCCATAGCGGTGTCGAAGATGGCGTAGTGCTCGGTCTTGAGACCTGGCGCATCCACCACGTGACCGTTCTCGGAGATGTACTCCACGATGGCCTCGATGGTCTCCTCGGTGTAGCCGAGCTTGCGCAGGGCGCGAGGGATCGTCTGGTTGACGATCTGCATCGATCCCCCGCCGACGAGCTTCTTGAACTTCACCAAAGAGAAGTCCGGTTCGATGCCGGTGGTATCGCAGTCCATCATGAAGCCGATGGTTCCTGTCGGCGCAAGCACGGACGCCTGAGCATTCCGCCATCCGTTCTTCTCGCCGGTGGCCAGGCAGGCCTCCCAGTTCTTGATGGCGAGTTTGAGGACGTCGCCGTCCAGACTCGAGACGTTGCGGACGTTGTCGTTGGCGGCAGCGTGCTTACGCATCACACGCTTGTGAGCGGACTCGTTGCGGGCGTAGCCCTCGTAGGGGCCCACCACACCGGCGAGTTCGGCACTGCGCTTGTAGGCAGTACCGGTCATCAACGAGGTGATGGCGGCGGCGAAGGAACGGCCAGCGTCGGAGTCGTATGGCAGGCCGGTGGCCATCAACAGGGCACCGAGATTCGCGTAGCCGATACCGAGTTGGCGGTAGCGACGAGTCGTGTCGCCAATGGCCTCGGTCGGGAAATCGGCGAAGGAAATCGAGATGTCCATCGCGGTGATGACGAACTCGACCGCCTTCGCGAAGCGCTCGGCGTCGAAGGTGTCGTCGTCCTTGAGGAACGTCATGAGGTTGAGCGAGGCCAGGTTGCACGAGGAGTTGTCCAGGCTCATGTACTCCGAGCATGGATTCGAGGCGTTGATGCGGCCAGTCTCGGGGTTCGTGTGCCAGTCGTTGATGGTGTCGTCGTACTGGATGCCCGGGTCCGCGCATGCCCATGCGGCCTCCGCCATGGTGCGGAACAACCGCTTGGCGTTGACGGTGTCGATGACCTCACCGGTGCTACGAGCCACCAGCCCGAAATCGGCATCGGCCTCGACGGCGCGCATGAACTCATCCGACACCCGTACCGAGTTGTTCGCGTTCTGGTACTGCACCGAGGTGATGTCCTTGCCACCGAGGTCCATGTCGTAGCCGGCGTCGCGGAGGACGCGGATCTTCTCCTCCTCGCGGACCTTCGTCTCGATGAACTCCTCGATGTCCGGGTGATTGACGTCGAGCACGACCATCTTGGCCGCACGGCGAGTCGCACCACCGGACTTGATGGTGCCCGCAGAGGCATCGGCACCGCGCATGAACGAGACGGGCCCCGACGCGGTTCCACCGGAGGACTTGAGCAGCTCCTTGCTCGATCGGATGCGAGACAGGTTCAAGCCAGCACCGGAGCCGCCCTTGAAGATGAAGCCCTCTTCCTTGTACCAGTTGAGGATCGACTCCATCGTGTCGTCGACGGAGAGGATGAAGCACGCACTCACCTGCTGCGGTGCGGTGGTACCGACGTTGAACCACACAGGAGAGTTGAAGCTGAACACCTGGTGCACGAGCATGTACGTGAGCTCGTGCTCGAAGATCTGCGCGTCCTCTTCCGTGCGGAAGTATCCGTGCTCCTTGCCTGCCTGGGTGTACGTGAGCACGACGCGATCGATCAACTGCTTGAGGCTCCACTCGCGTTGTTCGGTCCCGACCGCACCGCGGAAGTACTTGGTCGTGACGATCGTGGACGCGTTGACGCTCCAGAAGTCCGGGAACTCGACCCCGCGCTGCTCGAAGACGACCTCTCCCGTCTTCCAGTTGTTCTGGACGACGTCGCGGCGCTCCCAGGTGATCTCGTCGTACGGGTGAACACCAGGCGTGGTGTAGAGCCGCTCCATGACGAGGCCGGGTTTGCGCAGCGTGTTGTGCACGAAGCCGGCGGGTGCGCTGGTCGTCTGGGACATGGGTGGTGCCTTTCTGCTGGGAGCGGACGGGTAACGGGAAGCTCTTACGTGCGGGAAGTCTCGGGTTGGGGTGTGACAGTTATGTCGGGTTCGACGGCGGTGGGCTCGCCCTCGGCGCGAAGCAGCGCTATCTCCGCCTCGAAGTCCTCCAGGGAGTCGAAGGACCGGTACACCGAGGCGAATCGCAGGTAGGCGACCTCGTCGAGTTCGCGCAGGGGTCCCAAAATCGCGAGGCCGACTTCCTCCGCGGGGATCTCCGCATTGCCCGTGGCCCGAAGGCTGTCTTCCACGCGTTGGGCCAAGACGGCTAGTTGATCGTCGTCGACGGGTCGGCCCTGGCAAGCCTTGCGGACACCGAGCACCACCTTGTGTCGGCTGAAGGGTTCGCCAACCCCCGAGCGCTTGATGACGTTCAGTTGTGCGGACTCGGCGGTCGTGAACCGGCGCCCGCAGGTGGCGCACTCGCGACGTCGGCGGATGGCCGATCCCTCATCGATGACACGGGAGTCGACGACGCGGGAATCCTCCGCGCGGCAAAATGGGCACCTCATGATCCCCTCCCGTCACTCTCGTCACATCTGAACCGGTTTTTGTGCCATCTGTGGGGGATCTTGGGGATCTCCTGTGGACGACCTGTGCGTGTAGAACCACAACCTGTGGAGGAATCACATCGGTGTGACTACTACATCTAGGGGTAGAACCATAGGGCCGGCGGATCGATCGCGCAAGGGCCTGCCACCGGCGCGTCGCGCCCGTGACGGCAGGTTTGCGATTTGACCGGGCAGTGCGCATAGTTGAGAGGTGGTGACAGCCTCACGAACACCCACTGACGGACCCACCGACGGACCCAACGACGGACCCAACGACCCGGGCGCCCCTGAGGAAGTGCCGAGCGTCTTGACCAGGCTGGCCGCACGTGCCCCCTGGCGTGGTCTGCCCCACCCGCTGCGCTGGCTAACCGTCGCCGTTCTCGGCGGAGCGTTCGTCCTGGTCGGAATCGTGTTGCTTTTCCTGCCGGGCCCGGGCATCGCCTTCATCCTCCTGGGGCTCGCCATCTTGGCCACCGAGTTCGTCTGGGCCGAAACCTTGTTGCACAAAGTGAAAAACGGCACCTCTCGGGCGTGGCACGCGACCAAGTCACGCATCAAGCCTGGCAACTCCGGCGCTGCTAACCCTGCCCCGCAATCCGAGTGACTTCATCGGAGACTCGGGTCGCCCACTGGCGGGTTCCCGCACTCGTGTAGTGCAGCGCATCCGCGAATCGAACGCCGTTCGCCCGCGCATAGTCCCCCCAATCGATCCGGTGCACATTCGGATTCTCCGCCGCCAGCGCCCGCACCTGGCGGTTGAACCAGCGTTCCTTCTCGCGCGTGAACCGGTCGCCTCCGCTGGCATAGGTATCCACCCACAGCACCGTGCGACGAGGGCCCAGGATGTCGATCAATTGCTTCATGCGTGCCTTGGTTCGACCACGATCGATCCAGCGCATGTCATTGGTTCCGACGGCGATGACCACCACACCCGGCAACTGATCGATGTCCTTCGCACGGCGAGCTTGAGCGATCGCCCAGTCCAATCGCTTCCCCCCGAAACAACGAACGGTGGGTGTCCAACCGTCAGCGCGCAGCTTCCGTGTCAACGGCTCGCGACCATTTCGCGTGAGTGAGTCGCCGATGACCAACACCCGTCTGCCGTTGCCGGGACCGGGGGTGGCATTGGGTGTGCGCGGCCAGATCGGTGCGGAGCACGCCCGCGGATCGCCCATCGTGGTCCACGCCGGATCCTTCCTCGGACCATCGCTCGCGGACGCTGGCACCGCGAAGAGTCCGGTAACGACCATGCACAACGCGGCGGCGAGGAGACGACGTGGCATCGGACAAGTATCACCCCGGTTCGCCGCCTGATGCGTCCGCGTCAGTTCGCTAGGGGCACCACCAGCGTCTGACCAGCAACGATCGAGCGGGTCCCGAGATCGTTCAGGTCACGGATCTGCGCGATGACGGAGCGTGGATCGTGATCGGGTGCCACCTCGCGTGCGATGCCCCACAGGGTCTGACCGGACTGAACCACCACCGTGGTCGGTTGCATGGTCGGTTCCATCGTGCGCACCTGGGAACTGGCGTCGGCCACCTGCCCGGCCACCAGCACGACCGCCGTCAAGGCCAGCACGGAGGCTACGAAGGACGCAAGACGGCCACGCCGAGTGAGGCGAATGGGCCTCCTATCGGCGCCCCGATGGGTTACGCCCGGGGCCCGAGTGGCGGCTCTCGAGGCATAAGAGGTTCGAGCCCCGGGCGAGTTGATGACGACCCCTACCTGCCCTACCTGCGCACGCCCTCCATTGCGACGAGCGGTCGTGGAAACCGAAGCCGAGCTGAATCGGGACGGGGTGGGAGCGATCGTGGAAACCATGGGGAAGCCTTTCTGCGGGGAAGCTGATCGAACGGGTGTTCGATCGAACACATGTGCGATTTCTACCACCCCACCCCGACACACGACGGGATTGATCGAACAGGTGTTTGATTTCGTGTCGCGTGGGGCGTATCTTTCGAACACCCGTCCAGGGTGGACCAGGGGTCTGACAGTCCAGACCCCGAGCGCCCACCCGAGCAGCGGACCGACGAGCAGAGAGGGATCCCATGGCCGGCAACGTCCGCGAACTTCCCGACGCCCAGCCCGATGAGACCGGATTGACCCCTCGGCAGCAGGCGATCCTGCGGGTCATTCAGCAGACAACGCTCGAGCGCGGCTACCCGCCGAGCGTGCGGGAGATCGGCCAAGGGGTCGGCCTCACCTCCCCTAGTTCGGTGGCGCACCAACTGCGCACGCTCGAAGAGCTGGGCTATCTGCGCAAGGACCCCAATCGTCCGCGCGCGCTCGTCGTATCTCGACCCGAAGCGCCATCGTCTACGGCCCCCTCGACCGAGAGCACGAACGCAGTCGCCGGGGCCGTACACGTGCCACTCGTGGGTCGCATCGCCGCGGGTGGTCCCATCCTCGCCGAACAGCACACCGAGGACGTCATGCCGCTACCGCGCGACCTCGTCGGCGACGGAGAGTTGTTCATGCTCACGGTTGTCGGGGATTCCATGGTCGACGCGGCTATCTGCGACGGGGACTTCGTGGTCGTGCGCCGCCAGCCCACATGTGACAACGGCGACATCGTGGCGGCGCTTCTCGATGACGAGGCGACGGTCAAGACCTTCAAGCGTCGCGACGGACATGTCTGGCTCATGCCACACAATCCGGCCTACGAGCCGATCCTCGGAGACAACGCGCAGATCCTCGGCAAGGTCGTCAGTGTCCTGCGACGCATCCGCTAACGGACCTAACCGTCCTGGTTCTCCGCGTTCAGGTTCTGCAGGGACGACCGAACGATCGCGCCGTCCGTGGTGAACCACAGCGGCGGAAGCGACGACCGCAAGGTCGCGCCGTAACCGGCGGTCGCCATACGCGAATCGAGCACCGCGACCACCCCTCGATCGTCAACCGAGCGAATAAGCCGGCCGGCTCCCTGCGCGAGCAACAACGCAGCTCTAGCCAAGGCCACATCGCGGAACCCCGAGCCACCAGCCTTGTCCACGGCTTCCTGTCGAGCCGACAACACGGGATCATCGGGCCGAGGGAAGGGAATGCGGTCGATCGCGACCAACGTCAAGGCGTCGCCGGGCACGTCGATTCCTTGCCACAGCGACACCGTGCCGATGAGTACGGTCGCCGGTTCGGCAGCGAACCTCTCGATCAGCGGCGCCACCGACTCTCCCCGCCGTTGAACCAGCAGGTCCCCCACATCGCCCCTGTCCATCGTCGGCGCCAGTCGCACGCGCAGGTACTCCGACGCTCGATCCACACCACGCCAACTCGACAGCAGCGCCAGAGTCCTACCCCCCGCTGCCTCGATGAGTTCGGCCAACTCATCGAGGGCCTCCATGGATACCCCGTCACGATCCGGCGGCGGTAGGTGTCGAGCTACGTACAAGATTCCCTGCCGTGCGTAGTCGAATCCCGCGCCGACGTCTAGGCAACGCGTATCCGGCGCCAGACCCAGGGAGTTGAGCACGGGGGCGAATGACCCTCCCGCCGTCAAGGTTGCGCTGGTGAGGGCCACCGGCTGCTGGGCGAACAGTGATTCCGCGAGTTGGTGCGCCACGTCCAAGGGGGCGATCCGCACGGATGCACTTCGACCCGGCTCGCCGGACCACCACACCACGTCGCTCGCCGAGTGGACGAGCAATCGGCCCGCGGCCTCGAATACCTCCTCCACTCCAGCGCGTACGCGCTGCACGGCCGGTGCCTCGTCCCCGGACGAACTCGCGACCGTACTGAGTGCGGTGACCATCGAGCGGGATGAGTCCCTCAGACGCGTGAGAGCCAGCACCATGGCGTCGCTCCATGAAGTGATGCGCTGAACGCCTCCAGCCTCTACCAACTCCCCGAGCGCGACAGCGAATTCGTCGACGGCATCCGCGAAAGCCGCTTCGTCGTCGACGACACGACTGCATTCGGCAACCAGTCGCTCGAGGGCGGCGATGGTGACCTCGACAGTGACCGCGCCGGTTATCCGGTCCACCAGTTCGTGCGCTTCGTCGATGACCAGTGCACTGCGCTCCGGCAGTACCGGTATCCCGCCGATGGCGTCGATGGCGAGCATCGCGTGATTCGTCACCACGATGTCCGCCTCGAAAGCCCGCTGTCGTGCCAAGGCTGCGAAACACTCGTCGCCGAACGCGCATCGCGATTCACCGACGCACTCCGCGGACGTCACGGACATCGAACGCCACACTCGTGCGTCGATCTCCCCTGGTAGATCGTCTCGATCCCCCGTCTGGGTCTCCTGAGCCCAATCGTGGATGGTGGCGGCCTGCTCCTCCAGGCTCCCCCGTTGCCGTGGTCCGCTCTCCTGCAGCGCCAGCATCCCTTGCGCGGTGTCGGCCTCGCCCATGCGCTGCTTGCACAGGTAGTTATGCCGCCCCTTGAGCACCGCCCATCCGATGTCCGTGAACGGTGTGCCGTCCTGGGCCAATCGGGGCAACTCGCGCTCGAGCAACTGCCGTTGCAGTGCCAACGTCGCGGTCGCAACGACCACCGGACCCACCTCGCGCGCCGTCCGCGCCGCCGGCACCAGGTAGGCCAACGACTTGCCCGTTCCGGTACCGGCTTGGATCAGGACGTGCGACCCGTTGTCGAAGGCCTCACCGACCGCGGTGGCCATCTCCACCTGTCCTGAGCGCAATTCACCTCCCATCGCCGTGACCACAGCGGTGAGATCGGCCTCGCGCTCCTCGAAGCGATCGCTCATCGGGCGGCGCTGAGCAGTTCGTCGGCCAACGCCTGTGGAACCCGCGCCTTGAGGTGCGACCCTGCTTCATCGTGATCGATGGACAGGACCTCCCCCGCCTTGTACGACCGTGAGATCAAGTCACCCCGGTCGAACGGCAGCAGAACGTCCACGTCCACCAATTGACCAGGTAAATCGGTTTCGATCGCCGCAAGCAGATCGGCGATACCCGCACCTGTGTGGGCCGAGACCACGACCGCGTGCGGTTCATGGCGCAGGACGTCCGCGACGTGCGCCGGATCGGCGACGTCTGACTTGTTGATGGCGATGATCTCCGGAACGGTGCTAGCTCCGATTTCCGCCAGGACCTCGCGAACGGCCAGTATCTGTTCCCGCGGCGCATCGTCGGAACCATCGACCACGTGGACGATGACGTCGGCGTCACGCACTTCCTCCAAGGTCGAGCGAAACGCTTCCACCAGTTCGTGCGGCAGATGTCGAACGAATCCGACGGTGTCGGACAGTGTGAACTCTCGACCTTGCGGTGTGCGAGTCCTTCGCACCGTGGGATCCAATGTCGCGAACAACGAGTCGTCGACCAGAACTCCCGATCCGGTGAGTGCGTTGAGCAGACTCGACTTTCCGGCGTTGGTGTAACCGGCCAGCGCGACGGTGGGTATCCCCGATCGCCGTCGCGCCTGTCTTTGGGTGACCCGGGTGGCTTCCATGTTCTTCAGCTGCGCGCGGATCTTGGACATCTGCGATCGAATGCGCCGACGGTCCGTCTCGATCTTCGTCTCACCCGGACCGCGGGTACCCACGCCCCCGGTGGCGCCTCCCGCTCGTCCGCCGGCCTGTCGAGACAAGGACTCCCCCCAGCCGCGCAAGCGCGGTAGCAGGTACTGCATCTGGGCGAGTGACACCTGGGCCTTGCCCTCCCGACTGCGAGCATGTTGGGCGAATATGTCCAAGATCAGCCACGTGCGATCGACGACCTTCACCTTGACGACGTCCTCGAGCGTGCGCAACTGACCCGGACTGAGCTCGCCGTCGCAGATGACGGTGTCGGCACCGGTGCTCACCACCAGTTGACGCAACTCCTTGGCCTTACCCGAACCGACGTACGTTGCCGGATCGGGAGCCTCTCGGCGCTGGATCACGCCGTCCACCACCTGTGATCCAGCGGTCTGCGCCAACAGCGCCAACTCCTTCAGCGACCGCTCCGCCTGCGCCAGCGTCCCCGACGTCCACACGCCCACGAGGAGTACTCGTTCAAGACGAACCTTGCGGTACTCGACTTCGGTGACGTCCTCGAGTTCTGTCGACAGCCCGGCTACGCGTCGCAGTGCCTGCCGATCGCGCAGGTCCTGCTGCCCCGTACTGGGGAATCTCTCGGCAGGGTCGTCGTCTGCGCGTATGTCTGTCATGGTCGGTGCAGATTCATCTGGCGACTGGATCACAGTCCCCGGGGCCATTGGAGCGTGCCGCGAGCCACGAGCTCGGCGGGACCCCGGAGCGTGAGCTGTCCGTCCGGAGCGATGTCCACCCACACGGTTCCACCGGGTACATCCACCTGAAACGTCTCCACGTCACCGTCCGCTCGAGCCGCGACCCACGCGACGGCGCATGCACCGGTACCACACGACAAGGTCTCGCCGACGCCACGCTCGTGCACGCGCATCCGCAGGTGCCCTGAACCGACTCGCTCGACGAACTCGACGTTGACCCCATCGGGGAACACGTCCGCCGGTGCGACGACGGGAGCGATGGTCAGATCACCGACGAGGTCAAGGGAGTCGACGAAAGCAACGGCGTGCGGGTTCGGAATATGCACCGACTGGGCATCCCACGTTCGACCGGAGTGTTCCACCGTGACCTCAAGCGAACCCGAACCTTCGCCGTGCACCGCTCCCATCCCGATCGCGATCTCCTGTGCTTCGTCGCCACGCACCTCGGCCGGGACCAACCCACCGCGGGTCGCGATGACGGTGGTTCGAGAGGTCAACGCGCCCGACGCATGCAGGTAACGCACGAACACCCGTGCGCCGTTACCGCACATCTCCGCGACCGAGCCATCGGCATTGCGGTAGTCCATGAAGAATTCGGCTACATCCGCGTAATCCGCGAATTCCGGCTCGCTCACCGCGCGGACCACGCGCAGCACACCGTCCGCACCGATCCCTGCACGCCGATCACACAACCAACGCACTCGTTCTACAGTCAGATCGAGTTTTCCGTCGAAGTCGGGCAGGATCACGAAGTCGTTGCGCGTGCCATGACCTTTGACGAAGGCGACATCGACTACCCGGCTCACCGCCTCAGCCTAGTGTGCGCTTGCGACTGCCTCGGGCGATGTCGTACGCCCACTCCACTTGCTCGAGCACGTTCGGCCACGCCTGAACGGGCGGCACGGCGGTGTTGTGTTCGATGATGCCGTCCAGCAACCCAGGTTCGGCCTGCAAGGTCAACAACGAGGAGACGAGGTCGGCGTCTTCTGCACCGAGAAGGCCTTCGACCCCGTCGGTGACGAAGTCCGAGCTTCCCGCCTGCGAACGCGAGACGATCGCCAAGCCGGCGGTACGTGCCTCGAGCGCGGCGATGCCGAAGGACTCGCGGATCGATGCCTGGACGAACACGTCCGAGGTGGCGAAGTGCGCACGGATCCTTGCGTGGGGAAGTCGGCCTGTCAGGGTGATCGCATCCGTGAGAGCGTGCCGGTCGATGTATCGCTCGACGCGACCAGCCTCGGGGCCGTCTCCGATGAGTGTGGCTCGGATACGCCCACCGGTGGCGGCGATAGCCCGATGGAGGACGCTCACCAGGGGAAGCGCTCGTTTTCGAGGTGCCAGCCGAAGCACGCTCACCACTCGCAGCGTCTCGCCGGTCCGCGGCACCCGAGTGACCGACCACTCGCGCGGATCGATGCCGTTGGGGAGCACGATGACGGGCTGACCGAGGGCCTCGCGCACGCGTTCGGCGGCATCGGAACCCACGGCACTGAGCACTACTCCCGAGCCCATTCCCCAAGCCGTGCGATCCAGCAGTCTGTTCCCGCTTCGAGTCAAGGGATCCCACATGCTGTGCACCGTCACCAACGTTGGGATGCGAGCTTGACGCGCCGCGCGGATCCCACCCCAGGCGAAAGGCGACGCCGCGCCCGCGTGGACATGGACGACATCGACCCTGTGCCTGCGCAGTTCACGTAACACGTGCGTGCGTGTTTGCGGATGTACGGGGATATCGAAGGGAAGTCGCGCTGCAATCCGCACCACCGGTACCGAGCCCACATGATCCAGGCCCGAGCGTTGCGCACCTGCCCCGGGTGTGGCGGTGATGACGGAGACTTCGTGCCCGGCAGCGATCTGCCGCTCCGCCAAGCCCAGCACCTGTGTCTCGATGCCTCCCGTGCGGGGTGCGAAACAGTCGGTGATGTGAGCGATTCGCACGGGGTGACCGTACGGCACGTAGGTAACAATGCGCCGGTGCGCACCTTGGTTTTCTGTCACGCCCACCCCGACGACGAGGCATTGCTCACCGCCGGCACGATGGCCAAGGCGGTGGCGGCCGGCCACCGAGTCGTCTTGGTTATGGCGACGGACGGAGCCGCAGGCCTTACCCGATCGGAGATAGCCGACGTTGCCACCACGCGGTCCCGCGAACTGGCGGACTCGGCAAACATTCTGGGCGTGCACCGTGTGGTGAACCTCGGCTACGCCGATTCCGGTCTGCACAAGGACTCCCCCGATGGCTTCGCCACCGTGGACGTGAACGTGATCGCCGCGCAGATCTCAGAGATCGTCGTGGACGAAGGCGCCGACACGGTGGTCGGCTACGACTCCAGCGGCGGTTATGGACACCCGGACCATGTGCATGTGCACCACGTCGCCAGAGCCGCCGCACTTTCGACAGGTGCGCGACTTTTCGAGGCGACGCTGCCACGGGAACCGATCGCTCGCGCCGTGCACGCAGCAGCCCGGCTCCGGCTGACGCCGCGTGAGTTCGACCCGCGTGAGTTCGACCAGGCGTGGACCCCACGTGCCAAGATCACCCACCGGGTCAATGTGCGGGACCACCTGCGCGCTAAGCGAGCGGCGCAGGCCGCACACGCTTCCCAAGCCGGCGCCGATGATGGGGTTCGCACGCTTCAGGTTCTCGGGAAGCTCCCCGGTCCCCTCGCGCGCGTGTTGCTGGGCACGGAGTTCTACGTCGAGGTGAGCAAGCCCACCACCGAAGCGACCACGTGGGTGTCGTCGTAATCGAACCATTCGATTCGTTCATCCTTGGCGAACCAACGCTGCTGACGGCGCGCGAACCTCCGAGTGTCGTCGATAGTTCTCCGGCGCGCCTGCGCCTCGTCAATCTCTCCGGCCAGGAAGTCCAGAATCGGTCCGTACCCCAAGGCGGCCCGGGCGGTCGGCGCGTGGGCCAACCCCCTCCCGTGGAGTTCACGCACCTCGTCGACGAACCCGGCCGCCCACATGGCATCGACCCGCTGCTCGATGCGAGCATCCAACGCCTCGCGATCGATCCGCAGACCCACGCGCAACGTCCGGTAGTGATCCACCGGTGCCGGAAGCCGGGCGGCGAATGGCTCCCCCGTGAGGTCGATGACTTCCAGGGCTCGCACGATGCGTCGACCGTTGTTGACCTCGATGGCGGCGGCGGCCGCCGGGTCGCGATCGGCCAACAGCGCATGCAAAGCCGGGGCTCCCTGCAGCTCCAGTTCCCTTTCCCACTGCGCTCGGATCTGCGGATCGGTTCCGGGGAAGTCCAATTCCTCCAAGACTGCGCGCACGTAGAGCCCGCTTCCGCCCACCACGACGGGTGCATCGCCCGCAGCCACGACGGCGTCGATGGCCTCACGAGCCTTGTCGCGGAACTCCACTACCGTCACGGCTTGATCGATATCCCAGACGTCGATCATGTGGTGGGTAACCCCGCGCTGTTCCACCGCGGTCGGTGTTGCCGTTCCGATATCCATGCCGCGATAGGCCTGCATCGAGTCGGTGCCCACGACCTGCCCGCCCACCGCACGGGCGACCTCCACGGCCAGGGCACTCTTGCCCGAGGCCGTCGGCCCCACGATGGCAAGCACGCTCGGATCCGTCACGCGGTGGGCACCCCGATGCTCGGCATTCCCAAGGGCACCCCGGCAGGACGATCCCGAGGGACTCGGTACCTGATGTCGATGACGTCATCGGCCACCAGATGGTGCGGAGCCGCGTAGGTGACCCGCGCCGTCACCAGGTCGCCGGGCATGGGAGTCGGCGCCTGTCCAACGTCCACGTGCACTAGTCGGTTGTCCCGGGCGCGACCACTGATGCGCGAGGTGGCCCCGTCCTTGCGACCCTCCCCCGACGCCACGAGCACCTCGACCTCGGAGCCCAGCAATGCACGGTTCTCCTCCCAGGCGATGTCATTCACCAGGGCCACCAAGCGTTCGTATCGCTCTTGGACGACATCCGCATCCACCTGACCGGGTAGCTCCGCCGCCGGTGTGCCCGGACGTTTCGAGTACTGGAAGGTGAAGGCGCTGGCGAAGCGGGCGGCACGAACCACCGCGAGGGTGTCCTGAAAATCCTCGTCGGTCTCCCCGGGGAAACCGACGATGATGTCCGTGGTGATCGCGGCGTCGGGCATCGACGCGCGCACGCGCTCGATGATTCCCAGGTATCGATCACTGCGGTACGACCGTCGCATCGCCTGCAGGATTCGATCCGAGCCCGACTGCAAGGGCATGTGCAGTTGCGGCATGACATTCGCAGTGGAGGCCATGGCGTCGATGACGTCATCGGTGAAATCGCGCGGGTGGGGACTGGTGAAGCGAACGCGCTCCAACCCCTCGATCGATCCGCATGAGCGAAGGAGATCCGCGAAGGCCTGCTTGTCCCCGAACTCAACGCCATAGGCATTCACATTCTGGCCGAGGAGGGTCACTTCGACCACGCCATCAGCCACCAGTGCCTGAATCTCGGCGAGGACGTCACCCGGCCTACGGTCCTTCTCCTTGCCTCGTAACGCCGGGACGATGCAGAACGTGCAGGTGTTGTTACACCCCACACTTATCGAAACCCACGCCGAGTGACTGGCGTCGCGCCGCGAGGGCAGAACCGAGGGAAACTGCTCGAGGGCCTCCTTGATCTCCACCTGGGCTTCGCGTTCGATGCGTGCGCGTTCGAGTAACACAGGCAAGCTGCCGATGTTGTGGGTACCGAACACAACATCCACCCACGGCGCCTTATCGACGATGGTGCCGCGATCCTTCTGCGCCAGGCAGCCCCCGACCGCGATCTGCATGTCCGGGTATTCGCGCTTGATGGGCGCCAGGTGCGACAGGTTTCCGTAGAGACGATTGTCGGCGTTCTCGCGTACCGCGCAGGTGTTGAAGACGACCACGTCGGCCTGCTCACCCTCGGCCACCGGCACCAGGCCGGAAGCTTCGAGTAACCCGGACAGGCGCTCAGAGTCATGCACGTTCATCTGGCACCCGTAGGTGCGGACCTGATACGTGCGCTGCGCCTTACTCACCGGCTCATGCTAGGCAGTGGACACAACCCGCTAGACGCCGACGGGCTCCTTCTTGGCGTCCGGATCGACGTCATCGGCCACCTCATCCTCACCCGGTTCGATCTTGACCGTGGGCAGGATTCGATCCAGCCAGCCTGGCAGCCACCAGTTGGCCTTGCCGAAGATGCTCATCAAGCTCGGCACCAAGACCAGTCGAACCACGAAGGCATCGATCAGCACCGCCGAGGCCAAAGCCACGCCGAAGAGCTTGATGATCGAATCCGGGCTCGGGACGAAGGCAAGGAACACGCTTGACATGATCAAAGCGGCGATGATCACGACTCGACCGGATCCACCCAAGCCGCGACGGATGCTGGCCTTGTTGTCCTTGGTTCGCATCCACTCTTCTTGCATTCGCGATACCAAGAACACCTGGTAGTCCATCGATAGTCCGAACAAAATCGCAAAGACCATGATCGGAACGAACGGGAAGATCGGTCCGGTTCCCGCGACCCCGAGCACATCGGCGAACCATCCCCATTGGAAAATCGCAACGGTGATTCCCATTGCTGCCGCCAAACTCAACAGCGACGTGAGCGCCCCAGTCAAGGGCACGAGAATCGAGTGGAACAAGATCACCAGTGCGATGAATCCAAGCCCCACCACGACGGCCAAGAAGATCGGAAGTGCATCGCTCAGCACGGACGTGAAGTCCTGGGTGATTGCCTGCACGCCACCTACGTACAACTGAGCGCCGGTGGCTTCCTCCAATGCCGGATTCACCTGATCGCGCAGCGTGGTGAGCAACTGTGCGGTGGCTTCATCTTGCGGAGCGCTCGCCGGGAAGACCGCAATTGCTTGGACGCTGGATGGGGCTTCACCTGCACCGGCCTGGGCTTGCGCAGCGGCCAGCTTTCCAATGATCGGCAAGGTCTCCAATGACGGCGACGTCCCCGCTACACCAGGAGCCTGCGCGAGTCCGGCCACGATGGTGCCGAAGGCCTGCGGATCGGTGACGCCTTCGAGATCGGCCACCACAAGGAACGGACCGTTCGAGCCAGGGCCAAAGCCATCGGCGCGAAGGTCGTAGGCGATGCGTGCGTTCGAACCTTCGGGCTTGCCCGAATCGTCGGCGAAGCCTTGACGCAAGCTGAGCGCAGGAATGGCGAGAATGATCACGAAAGCCAAGGCCAGTGCACTGGTGAGCCACGGCGCCTTTTGCAGGCTGCGGCCGTAACGCGCCCAGCCACGGCCCTCGGGCTCACCGCTTCCGGGCTTCTTGCCCCACGGAAGCCGCCAGCCCAGGGCCTTGGTGCCCATCAGGCTCAGTAGCGCGGGCAAGAACCACACCGCCGAGAGCATCACCATGATCACGGTGACAGCCGCACCGATGGACAGCCCGGTGAAGAAGTTGATCCGCAGGACCAGCAGGCCGAGTAGGCCGATGACCACTGCTGACCCGGCGAACACCACGGCCCGCCCGGCGGTCTCCACCGCCTCGAACGCAGCCTTCTTGGGTTCGTGTCCGATGAGCAGTGCCTGGCGATAGCGGTTGATGACGAACAGGGCGTAGTCGATACCCACGCCCAGACCGATCATGGCCGCCAACGTGGGGGCGAACGTGGCCACGTCCAGGAAGTTCGCACCGAACGTCACGAAGGCGAGTCCGCCAACCAAGCCGAGCAGCGCGGTGATGATCGGAAGGCCCGCTGCGATGATCGAACCGAACGCGATCAGCAGGATGATGATCGCGACGGTGACACCGACGATTTCACCCGTGGCGGGCGGGGCTGCCTGTTCCAACACCTGGCCTTGCACACCGATACGCAGTGCGTCACTTTGAGCTGACTCGACGGCGTCGATGATGGAGGTAACGTCCGCTGGGCTGACCGACGGCGTCCCACCCTCCTGGGCTGGGAAGGACACGGTGGCGAAGGCGACCGAGCCGTCTGGGCTCACCGGGGCGAACGAACCCGCCAGAGTCTGCAACTCCTCGGGGGTGAGAACTTGGGCGGCGAGTGTTGGATCGATGGCCGAGCCAGACTCACACTCCCGACCTAGACCGACGCCGCGTGGATCGAAGGGGTTCGTGACACAGGTGACTGAGTCCAAGGCTGCAATGCTCTCCAGCACCGGCACCACTTCTTCTGCGGTGGCTGGATCGATGGCACTGCCCGACGCTGGTGACCACACAACCGTGGCTGCGCCTTCCACTCCGCTGGTGTCGGTGCCACTTGCGATCAGCAGATCGGTGGCAACTTTCGACTCGGTGTCGGGCAAATCGAAGGAGTCGTTGTACTGGCCGCCCAGACCGAAGCCCAGGCCGACGAGGGCCAGCAGGGCGACGAACCAGGCGATCAAGGCGGCTACCGGACGGCGGACCGCCCAAGCGGACAAACCAGGCATGGGACTCCCTCGTAAATGCTCGGCGTGAGCGCGAGCAGGCTAACAAGGAACAATAACGTTCACAAATCGAGAATCCGGGGAACGTGACCGTTCACTGTGGGTTAGCCTTCGACCATGACCACGGCGACGTCAGGGCACGCCACCACTCGGCGCACCGGTGACGAACTGGTGATGGCCGTGCACCAGGCGGCGCTGGCGGAGATCGCCGAACACGGCCTGCGCGGGGCCTCCATGGACGGCATCGCCAAGCGGGCGGGGACCGGGAAGGCCGCCCTGTACCGGCGATGGCCCAACGTCCGAGAACTCGGACTCGACGTCTTCTTGACCACGATGGCCGACGCCGTCCCCTCGTCGTACCCGAACACCGGATCCTTGCGCGGCGATCTTCTGGGGTCTTTGCGGGCGTTCACACACCTGCTCACAGGTCCCATGCAGATCGTGCTTCGGGAGTTGATCAGTGAATCTGCTCACGACCCCGGCTTGGTAAGGGAATTCCACGCGCGCATGGGCGACCCGATGCAGTCCGAACTGCTCGCCGTCCTGCAGCGGGCCATGATGCGCGGGGAGATTCCCGTGCAGACGATCGACCCACTGATCTTCGAGCTTCCCGATGCGCTCGTGCTACACCGACTCCTGCTCGGCGGCGAGATCATCGACGATGAGACCTGCATAAATCTCGTCGACAACGTCCTGCTCCCCCTGCTCGGCTACCGCGGCTGAGACTTCGCGCGCGACGGTGAAGCACACGTTCGCCGCGTAGCCCTTGCGGGCTAGTTGGCCAGCCAACCGGTTCATCGCCTTGAGACGGTCCTCGCCGTGCCGCACCCGGAACTTGGCTGCCGCGAAGTCTCGTGCACGTTGCCACTCTGCGTCGTCGTCGATCTGCGACACCGCCGCATCGATCGACTCCCGATCCAGCCCCCGGTCGGACAGTTCTCGCTTCAGGGTCGAGCGAGCGAGCGCCTTGCTGCGGTGCCGGGATTCGACCCACATGCGGGCGAAGGCGTCATCGTCGATCAACCCGACTTCCTCGAAACGATCCAGGACGCTCGCCGCCACATCCGGGTCCGCCCCGCGGCGAGCGAGATCCTTCTCGAGTTCACCGCGGGTCCGGGGTGCACTGGACAAGCGGCGCAAAATGATCGTCCGCACGACCTGCTCGGGGTCGGCGTCCACGCCTTGGCGATCGTGCGATGGCTCGCTCGTCGACCGTCGACTTCGCGCCACGGATCTACTCCGGCGGCGCGACGTCCGAGAAGTCCTCCGTCACCGCAAGGTCGATCGGTGCATCGATGTCCGCGGGCGCGTCGGCGCGAGCGCCTATGCCCATCGTCTCCTTGATGCGCTTTTCGATTTCATCGGACAGATCCGGGTTGTCCTTCAAGAAGATGCGAGCGTTCTCCTTGCCCTGACCGAGTTGATCGCCCTCGTAGGTGTACCAAGCTCCGGACTTCTTGACCAGGCCGGTATCGACACCGAGGTCGATAAGCGAACCCTCGCGCGAGATGCCTTCGCCGTACAGGATGTCGAACTCGGCCTGCTTGAACGGCGGCGCGACCTTGTTCTTGACGACCTTGACGCGCGTGCGGTTGCCCACCGCTTCGGTGCCGCCCTTCAGCGTTTCGATGCGACGGACGTCCAGACGTACCGAGGCGTAGAACTTCAGCGCCTTACCGCCGGTGGTGGTCTCGGGAGAGCCGAACATCACGCCGATCTTCTCCCTGAGCTGGTTGATAAAGATCGCGGACGTGTGCGTGCTGCTGAGTGCACCGGCCATCTTGCGCAGTGCCTGGCTCATCAGACGTGCCTGCAAGCCCACGTGCGAATCGCCCATCTCGCCTTCGATCTCCGCGCGCGGCACCAAAGCGGCGACCGAGTCGATGACGATCAGGTCGATGGCACCCGAACGAACAAGCGTGTCGGCGATCTCTAGCGCCTGCTCGCCGGTATCGGGCTGAGAGACGTACAGGTTGTCCAGGTCAACGCCCAGTGCCTGGGCATAGTCCGGGTCGAGGGCGTGCTCGGCATCGATGAAGGCAGCCAACCCACCGGCGGCTTGGACGCTCGCGATGGCGTGGAGCGCGACCGTCGTCTTGCCCGAGGACTCCGGGCCGTAGATCTCGATGATGCGCCCGCGCGGCAAACCGCCGATACCCAAGGCGACGTCCAAGGTGATGGAACCTGTGGGGATCACCTCGATGGGTGCGCGACCTTCCTCGCCCAAGCGCATGACCGAGCCCTTACCGAACTGCCGCTCGATCTGGGCCAGCGCGGACTCCAGCGCCTTCTCCCGATCATCGGACACCGTGGGCTTCTCGGACGACTTGCCGGTCTTGGCGGCCATGGTTCTCTCCTCGCGGTCGAGATGTTCTCGGACATCTGCGGATTCGTCGTTTCAGGGAAACTACGTCCACCCTGTGACATCCACCCGCTGCCCGCCATCCCCCGGCCCGCGCCTGGGGATGGAGTTCTCGCCCGCACCCGGCTCCTGTGGAGGGGCCGGACAACGGTCGAGGGCTTCCGTCGAGGCCGAAATTACATCGAACGGGTGTTCGAACGGCTCCGACACGCCGGTAGGGCCGTCGCCAGGGCCAGGGCGATGACCGGGACCGCGGCCACCATGTTCAAGACCGCGTAGGAGGACAGCCACACCACGAGTCCCGCCACCACGCCCCCGAGGGCGCCGGCGACGTTCATCGTCAGGTCCGACAGGCCCTGAACCGCGGGGCGCTCGCGCGGTTCGACCTCGTCGGTCACCAATGTGGACCCCGCGATCAGCGTGCACGACCATCCCAGGCCCAGCAGGAACAGTCCGATGCCCAAGGTCAGGACGTCGTCGGCGGCCGAAAGGCCGCTGATCACCATGGAGACCAACAAGATGACCACGCCCGCGAGGATCACCTGGATGCGGCCGAATCGGTCGACCGCCATGCCCACCACAGGCGAGAACGCGTACATGCCCGCCACGTGCACGCTGATCACCAGACCGATCAACTGCAAGCGCACGTCCACGTGCGCCATATGCACCGGGGTCATCACCATCACCATCACCATCGCCACATGACCGATGGCGATCGCCGCGATGCCCAAGATCGCACGTGGTCTGCTCTTCAGGTGTTCGATGCCATCGCGCAATCGCGGGTGAGAGATGCCCGGGCCATCCGCGCCGCGCAATTTCAACGACTCGCGATAGGGATCCGGTCGCAAGAAGAGCACGAGGACGACGACGGCACCCAGTGTCACGACGGTGGCCACGAGGTACGGTCCGGTGAGTTGCGGCAGTCCCCACGACAGCGCCCACGATCCACTGACGTCGAGCAGGTTGGGTCCGGCAACCGCTCCGATGGTCGCTCCCCACACCACCAGGGACAGACTGCGCGCGCGGTGGCGCGGTGTGGCGAGGTCGGTTGCCGCGTACCGAGCCTGCAGGCCGGCGGCGGAAGCCACACCCACCAACAGGCACCCGGCGTACACGCCGAAGAGCGAGCGTTGCGTCGTCGCCACCACCACGACGAGTGCGCCGACGCCGCCGAGGAAGTACCCCAGGGACAACGCGGCACGACGACCCTTGGTCAGGGCTAGGCGAGCCAGGGGCAACGCGAGCAGCGCGGCACCGAGCACACCGAACGTCTGCGCCAACCCCGCCGCGGCCTCGCTGCCACTGAGCGATGCAGCGATCAGCGCACCCGCGGGCAGCGAACCTGCGACGGCCACTCCCCCGAGCACTTGACTGGCGGTGAGCGTGGCGACGCTGCGCCTTTGGATCGCATGCACCGCGACGGTGTCGAGCGGATCCACCGACGTGTCGAGCGACGCGCTCATGCCTGGACGCCCTTGCCGTGTGACAGCTGCTCAGCCAGTGTCGCGCGAACGATGGACTCATCGACCGGATAGTGGATGTCGGTCAACGCGTCGATGAGCACCTGCGGATCTGCGGCCCATCGATCGTGCTCGATGAGCACTGCGCGGCCCGGCCCGAGAACCGATTGCAGGGTTCGCGTCGCCTCCTGCAGGTTGGCCACCGTGTGCCGCAGTGCACCGAGTGCGTCGGGGTGATCGCTCCACCAACCGCTCCTCGCTGCCGCCTGCGGGTCTCGAACGTTGACCAGGTAGCGCACTCCGGGAAGCAGCGTGTTCACGAACAACAGATGGTTCGCCAGCGCATCCGCATCGGAGATATGCCCGACCTCGTAACGAACCTCCTTGAAGCCGATCCAGCGCGTGGATGGTTTGGGCCGCAACAGGAAGTCGATCACGTGTCGGCGCTGATCGGCTAGCACCGCTCCCGGGTCCAGTCGAGCGGTCCCGAACCACGGATGGTTCGGCTTTCCGGCGTGATGGCGGTCCGCGGCGGCGGCGACCGATTCGACGTAGTCCTGGATGCCGCGAAGCGCGCCGTAGTTCTCGCCGCGGATGATCGTGTCCGGGTGCGCATTCAGCACCGCCTGCAGCGCCGTGCTGCCCGATCTGCCGAAGGTGACGATCGTGAGGAAAGAGACCCCCGAGACGTTGACCGGCACTGCCGCAGCCTACGTCCGGTCATCGCAGGAAGGAGGGAACCTCCACAACGTCGCACACGGCCCGCCACACCGTCACGGTCTCGTCACCGCGCTCGAACGCCTGCTCGACGGTCACACCCAAAGTCGGGAGCACCACATCGCGCGACCACGACGGCGCGTAGTCGTCACCGAGAACAGCGGTGAGTCGTTCCCAGAAGTCGCTGCGGCGCATACGGATCATCCTTCCCGAGGCAAGGGAAGGCGGCGCACTGGTCCCCGAGGAACGGATACGACCCCGCCAGTGGCGGAGGCGTTCGGCGAACCAACTACGAGAGCCCGCGGCGAGCGGCCAGGCCACCGGCCAACACCATGTCCGGCAACCGGGTGGTGGGGGCGGTGTGCTGAAGTTCGCGCTGCGCCATCTCGGTGCTGACCGAGCCGAGCAACTCCGAAAGCGAGATATCCAAGGCATCGCAGATGGCGGCGAGTAACTCAGAGGAGGCTTCCTTGTGCCCGCGTTCCACTTCGGACAGGTAGCCCAGCGACACGGCCGCGGCGCCGGAGACCTCACGCAGCGTGCGACCTTGGTCTTGGCGACGACGTCGGAGCTCTTCGCCGATGACTTCTCGCATGACGATCATGGTCCGTGCCTCCTTACCCGTCCAAGGACTCCCGTGAGCCTCCACCATAACGCGCCTGACAGCCTGCGCACCCGGTGGCTACAGGGGACAACGTCGTCACCTGACCGTTTATTCCCGATCCCGCCGATGAACGGCAATCCCCGCCGCAAGGATCGTGACGTCAGCGGGCCTGCAGCGCCGCCCAGACTTCCTCCAGCGCGACCCGGGTGGCCTCGGCGCGCACCTGTGCCCGGTCACCGGACGCGTGGATCCCTCGCGCGCGGACCGTTCCGGCCTCGCCCGGACCCCCATGCACCCACACCCCGACCCACACGGTTCCCGCCGGGGCCCCATCGTGGCCGGTCGGGCCAGCGGCGCCGGTGGTTCCCACGCCCACCCGAGCGCCGAGGGTTCGCGCAGCGCCCCGCGCCAACTCCACGGCGACCTGCTCGCTCACCACGCCGTGGGCTATCGCCTGGGCACTGACACCCAGGACCGACTCCTTGACGTCGGCGTGGTACGCGATCACCCCTCCGCGCAGGACGTCCGAGCATCCGGGCACCTCGGCCAATGACGAAGCGACCAGACCCGCGGTGAGCGATTCACCGGTCGCGATCGTCCAACTGCGCGAGCGCAGCACGTCGACGATGCGTTCGGCTAGTTCAGTGACCACCGGAACCTCGCAACGACGCTTGACGCAAGCGAAACACGCGGACCACGTAGTCCACGCCGGTGACGACGGTCAAGACAAGGGCAATGCCCATGACCACGGACGCGATGGACGTCCACCACGGTGGACCGACGGCGAGAAACATGGCGATGGCGACGATCTGCGCCACCGTCTTGATCTTGCCCCCGCGCGATGCGGGAACAACCGCGTAGCGAAGCGCCCACAGTCGCAGCGCCGTCACGCCAAATTCGCGAACCAGGATGACGATGGTGACCCACCAGGGCACTTCACCCAGGGCCGAGAGCCCGACCAGCGCGACGGTGATAAGCGCCTTGTCCGCTATCGGATCCATCAGCGCGCCGAAGTCGCTGGTGATTCCGCGACGTCGGGCTATCGCCCCGTCGACGAAGTCGGTCACCGCGGCCACGACGAACAGCGCCGCGGCGAGGTCGCGGGTGAGCGTCGTCTGCATGAACAACAGCGCACCGATCACCGGTACGGCCACCAAGCGGGCCAAGGTCAGTGTGTTCGGCAGGTTCCACGACATGCGCACGCGTCTACGCCCGTACCCACAGGTCGACACCTTCGGATTCGACGACTTCACCGTCGATCCAGTCACCGACTGCCACGGCGTCCAGCACGTTGCGATCACCGACGATCGTGCACCAACCGTCGTCGGGCCCCTGGTGCGCGGCCCGTCCCACGGGACCCTCCTCCTCGATGGCCTCGATGAGCACCCGAACCCGCTGCCCCTTCCGATCGGCGGCGCGCTGGGCCATCAGTTCCTCGACGAGATCGGCGATGCGCGCGCGCCGTCGTTCGATCTCCGGCTCGTCTACCTTGTCCGTCAACGTCGCCGCTTCGGTGCCCTCTTCGTCGGAGTAGGCGAACACACCCACCGCGTCCAGTCTCGCTGCCTCCAAGAACACCGCGAGTTCGTCGACGTCCTCGTCGGTTTCCCCCGGGAAACCGACGATCACGTTGCTCCGCACGCCGGCATCCGGCGCGAGGGCGCGAATCGACTCGATCAACTCCAAGAAGTCCTCGGTGCCGCCGAATCGACGCATCGACCGCAACACCCGCGGGCTTGCGTGTTGGAAACTCAGATCGAAGTAGTCCGCCACCGCGGCCGTCCCGACGATCGAGGCGATCAGGCCCGGACGCATCTCCGCCGGCT
Organism: uncultured Rubrivirga sp.; assembly: GCA_964385255.1. Taxonomy (GTDB): domain Bacteria; phylum Actinomycetota; class Actinomycetes; order S36-B12; family S36-B12; genus S36-B12. Next base: position 39,855 of record CAYLOH010000006.1, read on the forward strand.
GCAGATACGACAGCCGAATGCGTTCGACCCCGGTACCGGTGGCCAGGTCCGGCAACACGGTCTCCAGCAGCCGCATGTCGCCCAGATCCTTGCCGTACGAGGTGGTGTTCTCCGACACCAGGATGACCTCGCGAACACCGCCGGCAACCAACTCTCCGATCTCGGAGGTGATCTCCGCTGGGGTGCGGGAGACGAACGAACCTCGGAACCTGGGGATCGCACAAAACGAGCAACGTCGATCGCACCCGGTAGCCAGTTTGACGCTCGCGACCGGTCCTGAAGCCAAACGGATGCGGGGAACCGGTGGCGTCCAGCCGCGCGGACTCCGATCGACCGGCGCGATAGGCAGGAGCGTGCGTCGATCCACCGGTGCATGCGAGGGCAGTTCCTCACCCGCGAGAACGGCATCGAGACGGTCGGCGATGTGCGGATAGGAGTCGAAACCCAAGACGGCGCGTGCTTCCGGCAGCGCGGAGGCGAGTTCGTTGCCGTACCGCTCGGCCAGGCAGCCGACCGCGACGACCGGCGCGGACCCGTGGGATGCCGCCAAGACGGTGTCGATCGACTCCTTCTTGGCGGCTTCGATGAATCCGCAGGTGTTGACCAGGACGGCGTCGGCGTCGTCTGCGTCATCGACCAACCGCCACCCTTGAGAGTGCAGCCGACCGGCGAGTTCCTCGGAGTCCACCTCGTTGCGCGCGCACCCCAAGGTGACGATCGCGACCTTCTTGGCGGCGAGCTCGCCACCTGCTGGTGATCCGGACACGCACCGAGCCTACGGAGTACCACCCCTGTCAGCGGCCCTGGTACTCCTCGACCAATTCGTCGCCGTCGAGACCGACGACGTCGGCGATCATCCGTAGGTGGCCGATCACGTAGGCCTCACCGCCGGACACCGAGTAGTCGTCATCCTCGATCGCCTCGATGATGAGCGCCCGCAACTTCGTCGCCTCGGCGACGTCCTCGATGCTCAGCCCACGCGCCATCCGGGCCGCGGCTATCCGCTCACCGACCATACGCCCACTCTGCCTCGGGTAGCGAAACTCGAATTCGCTTGGAGGCGAGGGTCCCACCGATCGGGGGATGACACAAGTACTTCGCACCACGATGGCGATAACGCCGCGTCACCAGACAGCCTGTTCAGCCGCCGCGGATGCTGGTCAGCACCGCGGGGAGGTCGTCCACCGTGACGAGCACCTCGCGGGCCTTGGAGCCTTCACTGGGACCCACGACGCCACGCGATTCCATGAGGTCCATCAATCGCCCCGCCTTCGCGAACCCCACCCGCAACTTGCGTTGCAGCATCGACGTTGAACCGAACTGCGTGCTGACGACCAGTTCGACGGCTTGCATCAAGACGTCGAGGTCGTCGCCGATGTCCTCGTCGATCTCCTTCTTGGCTGCGGCCGGGGAGGTGACCTCGGTGAGGTAGCGGGCCTGCGCCTGGTCCTTGCAGTGTTGGACGATGCCGCGGATCTCCTTCTCGGCGACGAAGGCGCCTTGGATCCGTACCGGCTTGTTCGCACCCATCGGCAGGAACAATCCGTCCCCTTGCCCCACGAGCTTCTCCGCCCCGGGCTGATCCAAGATGACCCGCGAATCGGCGAGGCTCGATGTAGCGAAGGCGAGCCGCGACGGCACGTTGGCTTTGATCAGACCCGTCACCACATCCACGCTCGGACGCTGCGTGGCCAGCACCAGGTGGATGCCGGCAGCACGGGCCAGCTGGGTGATGCGCACGATCGAATCCTCGACGTCGCGCGGAGCGACCATCATCAAGTCCGCGAGCTCGTCGACTATGACGAGCAGGTACGGGTAGGGGCGAAGCACACGCTGGCTTCCGACGGGCGGGGCGACCTTGCCCGCACGGACCGCCGCGTTGAAGTCGTCCACATGACGGAATCCGAAGTGCGCGAGGTCGTCGTACCGCTTGTCCATCTCCGCCACGACCCACTGCAACGCGTCGGCGGCCTTCTTCGGATTGGTGATGATCGGCGTGATGAGGTGCGGCACCCCTTCGTAGATGCTCAACTCCACGCGCTTGGGATCCACCAGGATCATCCGGACTTCATCGGGTGTGGCGCGCATCAGGATCGAGGTGATGAGGGAGTTGATGCAACTGGACTTACCCGCTCCGGTGGCGCCGGCGACGAGGATGTGCGGCATCTTCGCGAGGTTCGCCACGACGAACTCACCCTCGACGTCCTTGCCCAGTGCCACGACCATCGGGTGCTGATCTGCGGCAGCGGAGGAACTGCGCAAAACGTCGCCGACGGCAACCAACTCACGGTCGGTGTTGGGAATCTCGATACCGATCGCCTTCTTCCCGGGGATCGGACTCAAGATCCGTACGTCGGCGCTCGCCACTGCATAGGCGATGTTCTTGCTCAGCGCGGTTACCCGCTCGACCTTGACGCTCGGACCTAGTTCGATCTCGTAACGGGTGACCGTCGGCCCGCGCAGGAAGCCAGCGACCACCGCGTCGATACCGAATTGGTCGAGAACTTCTCGCAGCGCCTTGACCACCTGATCATTCGCCGGCGTCGACTTCTTGTGGCTGGCCCCCGCCTTGAGCAACTCCGCCTTGGGCAGGTGGTAGCGCCCGGTCGCCATCACCGGCAGTTGGGTGGGTGAACCCTCCGGGATGGGATCGATCGACGGTTCCTTCTTCTCCCCAGTGGTCGCGGGTACTGCGGCCATCGTGATGGTGTCATCGTCCTGGGAACCGCCCGAAGCGCTCGTCCCACCGCTGGGGATAGCCGGGATCGCCATGGTGTCGTCATCGGGTCCGGTCACGGCTGCGATCACGTCGGTCGGCTGGTCGTCATCGAGAATCGCCGCCGGCACCAGCAATCCGGCGGCGGGTCGCTCCTCGTCGATCGCCAGCGGGGTCGCGAACGGTTCGTCGCCGACCAACGGTGCGTCGCGCAGGACGTCGGCGTCGCGCAGATCGGGCAATCCGGTCCTGGAGTCCACGACCGGCGCATCCATGAGGTCCTGACCATGCCCGGGAAGGACGAGGGGTTCGTCGGATTCCTCGAGCGACTCCTGTGCGTCGAGTTCGCGCGGATCCGGTGGCACCAACAACGTTGCGGCCCCGCGTAGCGAACGCCACCACCCCACCACACTGCGCCGAAGTGCTTGCACCGACGTTCCGGTGACCACCAAAAGTCCGAAGAAGACGACTATCCCCAGGACGATTCCGCTGACTATCGGTCCGACGGCGGCCACCACGGGTGCGGTGCCTATCCACCCGATCACACCACCGGCTGCGTCCATCGCTTGCCCACCGCTGGACGGGGTGGGGTGACCACGCGTCAGGTGCCAGATACCGACGGCGCCCACCAAGACCGCGCCGGCTCCGATGACCAAACGTCCGGTCGTGGCGTTTTGGTCCGGATGACGCAAGTAGCGCCAGGCCAGAGCGACCAAACACACCGGCGCGATCCATGCGAGCGCACCGAGGAACGTGGTCGAGATCGCCCCGGCCCAGTCGATGAACCAACCGTTCACCTGGAACCAGGTTGCGGCCGCCACGATCACCGCGGCGGCGAGTAGTCCCAGACCGAGCCCGTCGCGGCGGTGTTCGGGGTCGAGGTCGCGAGCTCCACGGCCGATGCCTCGCGCCAGCGTTCCCAGCACCAGTGCCAGGGCGGTCCACGCCGCCAGGAGTCCACGCCCCGCGCCGGTGATGACGCGGCCGAGGAAGCCACCCCCGGCCGATCCGCGCTTGGCAGACCGAGGGGACCGGCGGGCGGGGGCCCGCTTGGGGGCCCGACGGGAAGATCTCTGGGGGGAACGCGTCGACGAGGGCCCGCGGCCACCGCGCGATGCGGGCGTGCGGGACTGAGGCCGCGAGGACCGGGAGCCGCTTGCCGAGCGCGCACGGGACGTACGTGGGGAAGCGGACGTACGAGACGCCATGGCCCGCAGGCTACCGGGCATTTCACTCAAAACACTGCAGTCACACGCGCAACACCCCTTACCTGTTGCGCCGTCACCTGCGCGCCACCGTCGCTCCGGTATCCCCCGCGACGGTGAGGGAAAGAGGGGTTATGCCTCGACGACCACGGGCACGATCATCGGGCGCCGGCGGTGTGTGGCGTTGACCCACTTGCCCACCACCCGGCGCATCCGCTGCTGCAGGTCGTGGACGTCGTCGATCCCATCTGCCAGGGCCCGCTCCAATGCGACCTTCACCTGCGCGGTGACGTCGTCAATGCCCTCGGCGAGTACCTCCTCGCCGAACCCGCGTTCGTGGATCTCCGGCCCGGCCACCACGGTTCCGGCGACGGTGTCCACCACCGCCACGATCGAGATGAAGCCCTCCTCGCCGAGCACCCGACGGTCCTTGAGGGATGCCTCGGTGAGGTCCCCCACGCTGGAGCCATCCACGTACACGAAACCGACCGGCGTGTATCCACTGATCACCGCACGGTGATCATGCAGATCGACGCTGACGCCGTCGTCGATCAGCAGGATGCGCCGTGGGTCGATACCCACACTCTCGGCAACCCGAGCGTTGGCCACCAAGTGACGCCACTCTCCGTGCACGGGGATGACGTAACGAGGCTTGACGATGTTGTAGACGAAACGCAATTCACCGGCCGATGCATGCCCGGAGACATGGACGAGGGCGTTGCCCTTGTGCACCACGGCCGCACCGAGTCGGGTCAGTCCGTTGATGACTCGGTTGACGGCCGTCTCGTTCCCTGGGATCAACGACGACGCCAGGACGACCGTGTCCGAGGGACCGACGGAGATGGCGTGATCGCGATTGGCGATCCTTGACAGAACGGCCATGGGTTCGCCCTGGGACCCGGTGCAGATCAACACCGCACGGTCGTCGGGTAGCTCGCCGAGATCCTCGGCGCTGACCAGCGTGCCCTCGGGTATCGACAGATAACCCAGGTCCCGGGCGATGTGCATGTTGCGCACCATGGATCGACCGACGAAAGCGACCTTGCGTTTGTGTGATACCGCCATGTTGATGATCTGCTGGATGCGATGAACGTGCGAGGCGAACGAGGCGACGATCACTCGACCGCGTGCTTTGCTGAATACCGAATCGAGAACCGGCATGATGTCACGTTCACTGGGGATGAAGCCGGGCACTTCGGCATTGGTGGAATCCACCATCAATATGTCCACGCCTTCGTCGCCTAGGCGCGCGAAGCCGTTCAGATCCGTCACTCGACCGTCGAGTGGAAGTTGGTCGACCTTGAAATCACCGGTGTGCAAGATCGTCCCCGCGCTCGTGCGTATCGCAACCGCCATCGCATCCGGGATCGAGTGATTCACTGCCAGGAACTCCAGGCCGAACGGACCGACCGAGACTCGTTGCCCATCGGTTACCTCGTGCAACGAGGCCGTGATGCGGTGTTCGGTGAGTTTGGCCTGCAAGAAGGCCAAGGTGAGCTTGCTTCCGAAAACGGGGATCTGCGGACGCAAGCGCAGGAGGTACGGGACGGCTCCGATGTGGTCCTCGTGTCCGTGCGTCAAGACGATGCCCGCAACGTCGTCTAGACGCTCCGCGATCGGTGTGAAATCGGGCAGGATCAGGTCAACTCCCGGCTGAGACTCCTCGGGGAACAGCACGCCGCAGTCGACGACGAGTAACTCGTTGTCCAACTCGAACACGGCCATATTGCGGCCGATCTCACCAAGGCCACCGATCGGCAGGATGCGCACCGTCCCCGGCGCTAGCGCGGGTGCGGCGGGTACGTCCTCGTGATGCACTAGTTCACGCCACCGAAGCCACGCACTCCGGCGAGGTCGATGCGCAGCTGCTCCTGCTGTTCGGCCGTTGCGTCGACCAACGGGAGTCGGACCGGTCCGGCCGGCAGACCCTGCATCCGCAATGCAGCCTTGGTCAAGATCACGCCCTGCGTGCGGAAGATGCCGGTGTACACGGGGAGCAACTCGGCGTTGATGTCTCGAGCCGTTGCGACATCGCCCGACCACAGCGCATGAGCCATGGCCTTCAATCGATCACCGACCACGTGTCCGACCACCGAGATCATCCCCGAGGCCCCGAGGACGAGCATCGGAAGATTCAAGATGTCGTCACCGCAGTACCAGCCGATGTCCGTGCGCGCCATCGCCCACTGCGTTGCGTCCAGGTCGCCCTTGGCGTCCTTGTTCGCGACAACGCGGGGATGTTCGGCAATGCGTACCAGCGTCTCCGTCTCGATCGCCACCCCGGTTCGCTTGGGAATGTCGTAGGTCAACAGCGGTAGTTCGGTGGCGTCGGCGATCGCGTGGAAATGCGCCACCAAGCCCGCCTGCGGTGGCCGGTTGTAGTAGGGGGCGACCGCCATGAGTGCGTGAGCGCCTGCCTGGGCCGCCGCCTTCGCGCTCTCGATGGAATGCGCGGTGTCGTTGGTGCCGACACCGGCAACCACGCACGCTCGATCGCCCACCGCCTGCACGACCGCGCGCACCAGCTCCCTGTCCTCCGCGTCGGTCTTGGTGGCCGACTCCCCCGTGGTGCCGTTGACCACAAGTCCGTCGTGTCCGAGTTCGTCGACCAAGTACGCGGCCAGCGCCTGCGCACCCTCGAGGTCTTGTGCACCATCGGCGGTGAACGGCGTGATCATCGCCGTCAGCATGGTGCCGAACGGAGCGGGGCGGGGGCTACCGGTCAATGCCTCCGTGGCCTCCGAGGTCGACATGCGCATCAGGCTAGCGCGGTCTAGGGAGCCACTCGACCCGCGGCGACGAACGCCTCATGGGTGATGGGCATCAAACGGGCGAAGTGCTCTTCGTACGCCTCGGCGACCATCTCGATCTCCCGTTGGGGATAACTGGGATAGGTCGAGTTGTCGGCTTTGCGACGCAGGGACAGGAAGTTCATCAGCGCCCGAGCGTTCATGGTCACGTATGCGGAGGAGTAGATGGTGACTGGCAGCACCATGCGTGCAACCTCGCGCGCGATTCCTGCGTCCAGCATGCGCTTGTACTGTGCGTAGGCAACCTCACAGGACTCACGAACCGCGCTGTCGATGAGCTCGTACTGCTCGGGAGTACCGGGATGGAATTCGTAGGCGCCTGGCTTACCGGCTTGGACCACCGCGCGATCGCGATCCGGAACGTAGAAGATTGGGCGCAGTTCCCGATAACGCCCCGACTCCTCATTGTAACTGGCGATGCGATGACGCATGTGCTCCCGCCACACGAAGATCGGCGCCTGAACGAAGAAGGTCATGGAGTTGTGCTCGAAGGGACTGCCATGACGTTCCCGCATCAGGTAGCGGATCAAGCCGGCGGAGCGCTCGGCATCCGCATCGACATCCTCGACACTCGCCTCGCCGACCGTGGAGACGCGCGCGGCGAAGACCACATCGGAATCGTGTGCACTCGCCCTGACCAGTTCCACCGTCACATCGCTACGGAATTCGATGGGAGTCGCGGCGCCTGCGTTCACGGGTGAACCCTATCCACGCGGGGAGGGACACCGACCACGACACAATGGCGGTGTGGACCAACACGCCAACGCAGGTTTCGTGCGCGATGCCACCGCCGGCGACGCGGCCACGATCGCCACGATCCAATCGACGTGCTGGTCCCAGGACTATCAGTGGCCCGAGGAATTCCACGCCGCGCTCCGCGAAAGCGACCCGGAGATGCAGTGGGCACGGGCGGTGATCGCTCCACCTGGGCCCGGCTACCGCGTCATCGTCGCCACCCACGACTCGCAGGTGGTCGGCTATGCAGCCCTCGCACCCTCGCAGGACGGCGACGCTCAACCCGGCGAAGTGGAGATCGTCGCCTGGGAGGTGACGCCCACCCACCGCGGGCACGGCCACGGCAGCCGCCTGCTCGCAGCACTCGCCGATCACGCGGCGAAGCTCGGGGCGCATACGTTGACCATCTGGATCGCACCCCGAGACGAATCGCGTCGCTTCCTGCTCCAGGACGCCGGCTTCGCTCCCGACGGCGCCCATCGCACCATCCAGATCGTTGCCGGTTGGGACGCCGATGAACTGTCCTTGCGCCAGGTGCGATTGCAGTGCGCGGTTTAACAGCGCGGTCTAATCGCGCCCAATGCCGGCGACTCCCCCGCGGACGCCGGCACCCTTATCGTGGCCGACCGCCATCATCGGGGCCAGCGCGCGTCGTCCCCATTTGGGGGGACATCATTCGTTGGTGAACGACCCGGCGGCGTGCGCCGCCTACTCCTCGATCAGGCCGTCGTTGCGCGCGGCCGCGTACAACTCGGTGCGGGTGCGCGCCGTTCGCCCCACGGCCGCGTACTTGCCACGCACCCGATCCAGGTACTCCTTGGCGGTATGCGGGGAGATGCCCATCTTGTGGGCTACGGCAGTCATGGTGAGGCCGGACGCGTACAAGCGAAGGGCGACGGCCTCGCGCGGGCTCAGCTCTGGTGTCTCGACCGCCGCGGACAGGATCGACGCGAGATCGACGGTCAGGAACAACTCGTCGTTGGCCACGGTGGTCAGACCCTCGACGAGAACTTCCAAGGAGACGCGCTTGGGTACGAAGCCCAGGGCGCCGGCAACCAAACCGGCTCGAATACACCGCGCGTCCTCGAATGCGCTGATCAGCAGGACACCGATGCCTGCGGACACGAAGGCATGCACCGACACCTCGACCCGCGGCGCCGACGGCCCGAGGTCGACGTCCAACAGGGCAACGCTGGGTCGGGCGTTCAAGCAGGCCTGTGGGTCGTCGCCGCAGTACACGACCTCGGCGATCGGCGCATCCGGTCCGACGAGCAACGACTGCAGTCCTTGTCGAACCAACTCGTGGTCTTCGACGATGCCCACGGTGAGTGTGGGTTCCACTGACTCAGCCATCCTCGGATCGTGGCCCATTCCCTGCATCGAGGGAAGCCACCGCCGATATTGACCCACCGGCGCAACGTTCCTCCAGGGACACCAGGCCCGAATCTGCGTCGAGAACCTCGACGCCGCGGGGCACGTTGGCCACGGCGTCATCACGCAGCTGCACCACGAGTCGAAAGACGCAGCCGACGGCGTCCCGGGTGATGCTCGCCCGCGCTTGCGATCCATCGCGGGCAAGGAACAGCAGTGACTGCGCCACGTCCTGAGACGTCAAACGTGCGTCGCCCGAGACGTCCTCGACGCAGGTGATGGTCAAGTCGACGCCTGCATCCCGCGCCGCGGCCGCCAAAGACACCAGATCGCGGTGCACTCCGATGCTCTCCGGATGCAACTTGATGACCGATCGCAGCATCCGCTCCTCCCGTACACACAGTTCCCTCACCCGCTCGTCGCGAGGATCCAGACTTCCGGCTGCCAGCCCCTCGAGCAGTTCGATGAGGCCGGAGGTGTCTACGTCCTGATACCGACTGCGCGTGCGGGCCAACCGGTGCTGCGATGCCGCCAGCGCTCCTCGCTCGAGGATGGCCTCGCGATCCATTTCCCGGGTCCGAGCATCAGCACGACGCAACTGCAGTCCCAATAACGCACCGACAACGATGACGAACATTCCCGGCTGCGTGAGTTCGATCCAATGCAACTCCTGCGCAACGAACCAGGATGCGACCGCCGCGGGGAAGGCCCACACCGGGCCCGTCGCCACGACGACGAAGAGCAACGCCGCCCCGGCTTCGGAGGTCCAATCGCCCGTGGGATTAGGAGCAGCCTCGGTGAGCCGTTCGAGTTGTGTCATCACGGGCACCCCCACTGCGACGACCACCACCACCCACCATGGCATCAACGTCTCGTGCGTTGTGCGGGCGGCGATCAGCACCACCGCGGACACGGCGATGAAAAGTGCCGCCGTCGCCGCGTTCGCAGCAGGTGAGGCCGCGTACTGCCAGGTAGCTGCGATCGTGTAGAGCGTGAATGCGGTGAATGCGGTGACAACCGGTAGTGCGATCGCACGCAGGTAGCCGCCCTCGAGGTCGGCGACACCGGCCGATGCACTCGGCACCGGTACTTCGATGGTGACTTCGGTTCCGTCCGAGGAAAGGATCGCCACTCGCCCACCGTGGGCGCGGATTGCCTCCTCCACGACCGATTGCAGGCCGAAGCCGCGATCGTTCGCATCGAATCCGCGACCATCGTCGCGCACCCCTACACGCCACCACGTTTGTCCCTGCACCGTCCTGACCTCGCCGTGCACCTCGACGCGCGAGGCCTGGGCATGTCGTGCGACGTTGATCAGTGCCTCGCGGACGGCGCTTCCCATAGCGGTGTACGGGCCAGCGCCGATACGCGAGTCGATGGCATCGAGCGCACCCGAGACGTGCACGTTGACGCCAGCGCTCTCCAGATCCACGATCGCGCCAGCCAGGTCTATGCGTAGATCCCCCTCCCAGCGTGCGGCGACGTCGGTTCCGTCGGCGATGGACTGCAAGACCTCTGCGGACTCCGCCGCCCGCTTCCGCAGACGCGCGGTGGTTGCTTCGTCGTGGTCGAAACCACCGCGGACGATGGCCGTCAAAGTGTTGAGCACCGTCTCGTGCAACCGCGTCTCTGCCGCGGTGACCGCGGCATCGGTCAACTCATTCGCTGCTCGGATGCGCTGTTGCCGGGACAGGCGATCTTCGGACGCGTCCTGAGTTCGCGCGGTACCCAGTAACGCGTGTCGGGCGGCGACGCTCGCCAACCCCAACGTCAGTGCGTACGCGGGGTAGACCAGGTCGACGACCAGTGGCCACGCATCAGCATTCTGTGCATACACGGCCACGATCACGATGACCTCGACGCTGACCACTGCGATCACTACCGCCAGGCCTGTGCGTCGGTCGAGATAGAGCCCCGCCAGGCCGGTGCCCAGATTCAGCACCGATGCGCCCACGAACCACCCGTCCGCACCGACCGCCGAGGAGTCCGCCAACAGCAACAAGCCAGCGACAACCACCAGCAACATCGAGGTCACCTGCGCAACGCGCAACCGGCGCCGAGAACGCCAGCGTCCAAAGAGCGAGGGCCAGAGCACCAGCCACGCAACCATGGACGCACCGAGCACGATCACGGCAGGTTCGCTCGGGTTGTCGGCCACGATGCGTCGCACCGTGGCGTCGCCTACCAACCACAGCGCCTGCCATGCGGCCGCGAATATCGCCAGACCCCGCACGATGGCGTCCGCGCGACTCACGCAACTGCTCCGGGATTCATGACGCCATTCGGATCGACGGCGCGCTTCACCGCGTGGAGGACGTCCATTCCGATGGTGCCGATCTGCTGGGGCAACCAGTCCCGGTGGTCGCGTCCCACGCCATGATGATGACTCACTGCGCCTCCCGCGGCCAGGATGGCATCGGTGATGTGCGTCTTGGCCCTTCTCCATCGCTGCGCCGCGTCCTCAGGTTCGGACCACCCAGCGGCCAATACCGTGAAGTACACCGACGCCCCGGTGTCGTAGGTGTGGGAGATGTGCGCCATCACGTAACTGCGCGGACCCACCGCCTGGTGCGCGGCTGCCTGTACCGATTCATGCAACCTGGCCACAGCGGACCACGAGGTGACCGTCTCGAACGTCTCGACCAGATAACCCTCGTCCATGAGGTCATCGCGCAGGTACGGACCGTGGAACCTGCCGCGCTCCCAGGCTCGCCCGGGCGCCGACCCCAGCCAGATCGCGTCACGCAGCACTCCTCGGGCGAACTCGCGCGCCGCCGCCACGACAGCCGGTGAGTCGTCTTCCCAACCGAGGATGATCAAGGACCCCGGAACGCCACGACGCGCCCGCAGATAGGCATCGACGGCGGCGCCCAGCAGCCCTGGTCGTCGCGACATGGTCATGAGTGCGGCAGTCTCCGGTTCGTCGGATGCCCGCAGCACCGTCGGTCGCAAGGGCGAACGGGTGAGCTCGCGCACTGCGGAAATCGCGCGAACGAACGGCCCGGGGACCAGCGCGGCGGCGTACTGACGGATACCGGGGCGCCGGCGCAGTCGCAGGTGCGCCGACGTGATCACGCCGAGCGTTCCCTCACTGCCCAACACCAGGTGTCGAAGATCCGGCCCACTCGATGTAGCGGGGAAACCGCCGACGTCCCAGGTGCCGACGGGGGTGGCGACCCGCGCGCCCAGAAGCATGTCCTCGATACGGCCGTAACCGCCGGAGGCTTGACCGGAACTTCGGGCGGCGATGTACCCACCGATACTGGCCCGCTCCCATGATTGCGGGAAGTGTCCGAGGGTCCACCCGCTCTCGGCCAGCCGTGGCTCGATGGCGGGCCCGGTGATTCCCGATTCCACGTGGGCGATACCCGATTCGGTGTCGACGTCGATCACCCGATTCAACGATCGCGTCGACACGACGATCGAACGCGCCGCCGGCGACGCAGTTATCGCACCCGTCACCGATGTGGCGCCCCCGACAGGCACAACGGCGATGCCCTCTGCGGAGCACGTGCGCAGCACTTCGACCACGTGCTCATGGGAACGCGGGAACACGACCGCGTCGGGCGCGCTGATCGGTTCGCCCGCGCTTCTCCACTCCAGCATGTCCGGGTAGGACATGCCGCGCGCATGCCGCGCGCGAACCGGATCGTCCACGCCCACGTCGAGTCCCGGGAAGAGGCGAGCCAGTTCGGCGCCGGTGAACCGCGAGGGCAGGAGTGCTCGCATATGCGGTTCGGGTGCACGGCTGGGATCACCGAGGTGTTCGCGCGCAAAAGCCCTGGTTCGGGGGTCCAGGCCGACGGGCGGCTCGTGACCCGATGGCCCCCATCGACCCGGAGGTGAGTCCGTGGCCATGCCGCGAAGCCTGCCATGGTCGGCTACGTTCCCGCGGGTACCGTTGCGCTCGAGTCGATGACGCAGGGAAAGGTGCGATGACGGTCACGTTCCCGCGGATAGGCGATCCGGCGGCCGACCTCACCTGGGCCCGCCGCGAACGCGAGCTTGCCGAAGTGTCGGACATGACCACGCCCGTCGATCTGGTTGTGATCGGGGGTGGCATCACCGGGGTCGGAGTGGCCCTGGACGCAGCAAGTCGCGGACTATCGACGGTACTGATCGAACGACACGATCTGGCGTTCGGGACATCACGGTGGTCGAGCAAGCTCGTGCATGGAGGACTGCGCTATCTGGCGACTGGCCACGTGGACGTGGCCTGGGAGAGTGCGGTCGAGCGCGGACATCTGATGTCGACGATCGCCCCCCACTTGATCCGTGCACTGCCCCAGGTGATTCCCCTGATGACCGACACGAGCATCGCACGTGCGGCGCTCGCCCGCGCCGGCCTCGCCGCGGGCGACATGCTGCGAACCCTGGCGCGTACGTCCAGTCGCGTATTGCCACCGGCACACCTGTTGTCGGCGTCTCGCGTGCGAACGCTTGCTCCCGGAATCGATGACAGCCGGCTGCGCGCCGGGATCATGGCGTGGGATGGCCAACTGGTGGACGACGCCCGCCTGGTCGTCGCCGTCGCTCGAACGGCAGCGTCCTTCGGGGCACGCGTCATCACGCGTGTCGAGGCACTGGAAGTGGAAGGCCATCGCGTGGTCGCCCGCGACACCACGACCGGTTCCACGCTCGACATCCGCACCCGGGCGGTTATCGCAGCGACCGGAGTGTGGGCGGGGGAACTCGACCCGAGTGTGCAGGTTCGTCCCTCGCGGGGAACCCATGTCCTGTTCGACGCGCGGCGCCTGGGCAACCCGATCGCCGCCGTGACTATCCCGGTCTCGGGGATGTCCGGTCGTTACTGCTTCCTACTCCCCCGGCCAGACGACATGGTCCTTGCCGGAATCACCGACATCGCCGTCGACCGTATCGATGACATTCCGAAGGCACCGAACGACGACGTCGACTGGATCATCGACCAAGTCAATACGGTCCTACGCGAACCGCTGACGCGCGACGACGTCCTGGGCTCCTTCGCCGGACTGCGCCCGTTGGTCACCGCCGCGGGCACGGCCGCCGTTGAGGCGACGTCGGACATCTCGCGCAAGCACCTGGTCACCACGGACGATCGCGGTGTCATCACCATCACCGGCGGCAAACTCACCACGTACCGACGCATGGCCGCCGACGCTGTCGACCTGGTCACGGACGAACCGTGCCGCACCACCCACATCGCACTCGTCGGCGCCAGTCCTGGCGCATCGAGGCGTTCACCCGGGTTCTTCGACCCCGATCCGTTGGTGATGCGCTACGGAGCCGAGGCCGAGCGCGTTCGTGCGCTGGCTGCCGTGCTGCCCGATCCGGACACCGCGCTGATGCCGGTCACCCCACACACATCCGTGGCGCGCGTGGATATCGCGCACGCGCTGCTGCACGAGGGCGCGAAGGACGTCGACGACGTGGTGTACCGGCGACTGCGATTGGACGACGTGGATGCCGACGTGCCCGATGCTTGCGCGGTGGTCGCCGAAGTGCTGGACGCCGTGACACCTACGTCTGCGAGCACGTCCTGAACGCTGACTCCTCCACGGCCGACGAACCCCTGCGGCCGATCACCGTCAATGCGATAGGCATCGGCGTAGCGACCGGTGCGTACGGCCTGTCCTTCGGTGCGATCTCGGTGGCCAGCGGGTTGGACCTGTGGCAGACCCAGGCTTTGAGTTTGGGCATGTTCACCGGGGCGTCGCAATTCGCACTCGTCGGTGTCCTAGGTGCCGGTGGTGGCACCCTCGCGGCGGTGCTGACTGCCCTACTTCTGGGGGCACGCAATTCCCTGTACGCCTTGAGTTTGCGTCCGATCCTGACGGATGGCCGGACTTCGTGGTGGCGAACCCTCGGTCGAGCACAGATCACCATCGACGAATCGACCGCTATGGCTATTCGCTACCCGGCGGGTTCCCGCGCCGCCTCGCACGCGTTCTGGACCACCGGCGTGGCGATCTTCGTGCTGTGGAACGTCGGCACCCTCATCGGCGCCTTGGGTGCCACCGCCCTGGACGATCCGCGCGTGCTCGGGCTCGACGCCGCCGTGCCAGCCGGATTCATTGCGCTGCTCTGGCCGAGGTTGCGCGATCGATTCGCCGTCTCGTTGGCGATCGTCAGCGCGGTGGTGGCAATCGCGTTGGTACCCGTTCTGCAGCCAGGTCTGCCCGTTCTGTCGGCGGCGCTGGTCGCGGTGATCGCCGAACGCTGGCTGGCCCGATCCGAGGGATCGTCATGATCTGGCCCGCCGTCATCATCGGTTCGATCGGTGCCTACCTGCTCAAGTTGACGGGGTACGTCATCCCGGCTCGCGTGTTGGAGAACCCGCGGCTGCGACGGCTCACCGCTTTGCTGCCCATCGCCCTACTAGCCGCACTCGTGGGTGTGCAGACCTTTTCCACCGGCACCGCGCTGCAGATAGATGCACGGCTTGCCGGATTGGTCGCGGCGGTCATCGCGCTGGCCCTGCGCGCACCCTTCCTGGTGGTGGTTCTCATCGCCGCGGTCACGGCGGCTCTCTTGCGCGCGAGCGGACTAGCTCCCTGATCCGGACGCGAAGAGCGCCGCGGCCCGGCGCATCGCCGATCGAGCCCGCTTGCGGTCGCGGGCGTCCTCGTAGGCGATGGCCAAACGGAACCATGCTCGCCAGTCGTTCGGGCGTTCATGCACATCCTCGGCGAAACGTTCGAATGCTTCGTCGGCGTCGGCCTTCGTTGGGCGCCCCGACGCAGTCACCTCTCCCCGATACTCCGGCAAGGCGCCTTCGCGAGCGAGGGTCTGACCCATCTGACGGGTGCGCCACCCGAACCACAGTTCCCGCACGATCAATGCCACACCCAGGATCGGGATAACCACGATCGAAACCCCGAAGAGGATTTGGACCGGATCACCCGACGCGAACAGCACCCACGCACGGGTGATCGCCAAGAACGCATACGCTCCGGAACCAACCACCATCAGCGCGGTGAACGTCCACACAACCTTCAGATTCATCGCCGCGCCGCGTCACAAATCGAGGTAGTCGGCGAGTCCCACATGCACGCCCGGATGATCCGACACCGCGCGCACCGCCATGACCACACCGGGCATGAAGCAACCGCGATCCAGCGAGTCGTGCGTGATGGTCAGACTCTCCCCCGGCCCCCCGAAGAGCACTTGCTGGTGTGCGACGAGACCGCGCAAGCGCACGGAGTGCACGGGAACGCCCTCGACGTCGGCACCGCGTGCACCAGCCAACTCGGCGGAGGTCGCATCGGGCATTGCACTGGAGCCTGCGGCGGCGCGGGCGGCGGAGATCGCCCGTGCCGTATGCACGGCGGTGCCGGAGGGAGCGTCGATCTTGTCTGGATGGTGGAGTTCGATGATCTCCACGGACTCGAAGTACGGTGCGGCGAGCGCCGACAGGTGCATCATGAGGACCGCGCCGATGCTGAAGTTCGGCGCGATCAAGACACCGACTTTCGGCTGCGCCGCGGACCACGTGCGCACACGGGCGAGACGGTCCTCATCGAAACCGGTGGTGCCCACCACGCAGTGGATGCCGTGGCCGATGGCGAACTCGAGGTTGCCCATCACCGCATCGGGAGTGGTGAAGTCGACGACCACCTGAGCGGACGCCTCGGTCAGATCGGTCAACGGATCCCCGAGGTCCAGCGCGGCGACCATCTCCAGGCCGTCGGAGGCACGCACGGCGTCGACGACGGCAGCACCCATGCGACCACGAGCCCCGAGTACCGCCACGCGTATCGACTCGTGCGAAGTGCCGGACACGGAGTTCAGCCTACGGCGTTGAACGTATGCGTCGGATCGAACGGTCCGATGGCGGCGAGGGTGAATGGCTGGGTCAACAACTCACCGGCGACGTCGTGGACGGCTTGGGCGTCCACGGCCTCCACACGCTCGAGCAGGCGGTCGATGCTCTCCAGCGGTTCGTCGTGCAGTTCCGCGCGGGCGATCCGGGTCATGCGAGAGACCGGATCCTCTTGACCGAGAACCATCGATCCCTTCACCTGTCCCTTGGCGCGCAGCAGTTCCTCCGACGACAGCCCCTCCCGAGCCACGGAGTCCAATTCGGTCAAGCACACGTCCAGCACGGTGTCGGCCTTACTCGGCAGGCACCCCGCATAGACGCCGAACACTCCGGTGTCGGCGAAGGACTGCGTGTAGGCATAGACCGAATAGGCAAGCCCGCGCTTTTCGCGAACCTCTTGGAATAGTCGCGAGCTCATGCCCCCGCCTACGGCAGTGCTCAGCACCGCGACGGCGAAACGTCGATCGTCCCCGCGTCGCAAACCCGGGGTTCCTAGGACCAGATGGGCCTGCTCGGTGGGGCGCGAGGAGATCTGCACGGGCACCCCCGCATGGGTACGGCCACGGCCAGATCGCGCCGGCGTTGGCTCGCGGCTCGGGTCGAGCCGACCAGCGAAGATCCGTTTCACGTCCCGCACTACCGCCGCATGGTCGACGTTGCCGGCCACCGAGACGACCATCGCATCGGGGGTGTACGCGCGGCGGTAGAAGCGCTTGATCGCCGGTCGCGGCAGCGCGGTGATCGTGTCGACGGTCCCCAGTATGGGTCGGCCCAGTGGTGTGTCTCCGAACATGGCCCGCGCGAACTCGTCGTGCACCAGATCGCCGGGGTCGTCCTCGTACATGGCGATCTCTTCGAGGATGACCGCGCGTTCGGACTCGATGTCGTGATCGTGCACGGTGGCGTTCAACACGACGTCACACACCACGTCGAGAGCGAGTGGCAGGTCCTCGTCGAGCACCCGCGCGTGATAGCAGGTGTACTCCTTGGTGGTGAAGGCGTTCAAGTCCCCACCCACCGACTCGATCTGTGCGGAGATCGTCATCGCATCACGATGCGTGGTCCCCTTGAACAGCAGATGCTCGAGGAAGTGCGCCGAACCCATCTGGGACGGCGGTTCGTCGCGAGACCCCGCCGCTACCCAGACACCCAGGGCCACCGAGCGCACTCCAGGTACGTACTCGGTGACGACTCGAAGTCCGCCGGGGATGGTGGTGCGACGCACCACCCCCCCGTCGGCGCCACTGATGAGAGTGGCGGTCTGGGCGCGAGCGGGCAACGATCAGGCCTGCTGCGACGAGTCCGACGAATCCGTCGAATCGTCGGCCGTGGACGAGCCCTTGTTCTCCAACACCGGGGCGAGGGACAACTTGCCGCGCTGATCGATCTCCTTGATCTCGACCTGAACCTTGTCGCCCACGTTGAGCACTTCCTCGACGGTGTCGATGCGCTTCTTGTCGGTGAGCTTCTTGATCTCGGAGATGTGCAGGAGACCGTCCTTGCCGGGCATCAGCGAGACGAATGCACCGAAGTTCGTGGTCTTCACCACGGTTCCCAGGTACCGCTCACCGACCTCAGGCATGGTCGGGTTGGCGATGTTGTTGATCGCGGTGCGAGCGGCTTCCGCCGACGGTCCGTCGGTGGCACCGATGTAGATGGTGCCGTCGTCCTCGATGGTGATGTCCGCACCGGTGTCCTCTTGGATCTGATTGATGATCTTGCCCTTGGGCCCGATCACCTCACCGATCTTGTCGACGGGCACCTTGATGGAGATCACTCGTGGCGCGGTCTCGGCCATCTCGTCCGGCGCATCGATTGCCTCGGTCATCACGTCCAGGATCGTCATGCGCGCATCACGTGCCTGCTTGAGTGCAGCAGCGAGGACGTCGGCGGGGATTCCGTCGAGCTTGGTGTCCAACTGCAACGCGGTAACGAAGTCGCGCGTGCCGGCGACCTTGAAATCCATGTCGCCGAAGGCGTCCTCGGCCCCGAGGATGTCGGTCAGCGTCACGTACTTCGTGGCACCGTCCACATCACCCGAGATCAAGCCCATCGCAATGCCGGCAACCGGCGCCTTCAACGGCACGCCGGCGTTGAGCAGCGACATGGTTGACGCACAGACCGAACCCATCGAGGTCGAACCGTTCGACCCGAGCGCCTCCGACACCTGACGGATTGCGTACGGGAACTCCTCGCGTGTTGGCAGCACTGGTACCAAGGCACGCTCGGCGAGGGCTCCGTGACCGATCTCGCGGCGCTTGGGGGAACCCACGCGGCCGGTCTCCCCGGTGCTGTACGGCGGGAAGTTGTAGTTGTGCATGTACCGCTTGCGGTTGTCCGGGTTGAGCGTGTCGAGCATCTGCTCCATGCGCAGCATGTTCAAGGTGGTGACACCCAGGATTTGGGTCTCCCCACGCTCGAACAGCGCGGAGCCGTGCGTGCGCGGCAGGATGTCGACCTCGGCGCTGAGCTCGCGGATGTCCGTGAGACCTCGACCGTCGATGCGCACCTGATCGCGCAGCACCCGATCCCGCACGGCCTTCTTGGTCACGGAACGGAAGGCCGCCGAAATCTCCTTCTCGCGCCCTTCGAACTGCGGGGCGAGTTCGGTCACTACCCGTTGCTTGATCTCGTCGAGGCGCACTTCGCGGGGAGCCTTCGACACGATGGTCAGCGCCTCGCGGACGTCGGCCAGGGCCGACCGCTCGACTGCTTCGAACACATCGTCTTGGTAGTCCAGGAAGATGGGGAAATCGGCAACCGGCTTGGCCGCCGCCTTCGCCAACGTCTGCTGGGCCTCGCACAGCGCGCGAATGAAGGGCTTGGCCGCCTCCAGGCCCGCGCCCACGATCTCCTCCGTCGGAGCCTGCGCACCCCCGGCGACTAGGTCCACCGTCTTGTCGGTGGCCTCGGCCTCGACCATCATGATCGCAACGTCGTCGTCTGCGATACGACCGGCAACGACCATGTCGAAGACGGCGTCCGCAAGTTGTTCGTGGGTCGGGAATGCGACCCACTGTCCGTTGATCAGCGCGATTCGAACGCCGCCCACCGGACCGCTGAATGGCAAGCCAGCCAACTGCGTCGATGCCGAAGCGCCGTTGATGGCGATGACGTCGTAGAGGTCGTTCGGATTGAGGGACAGCACGGTCACCACGACCTGCACCTCATTGCGCAGACCGTTGGCGAAGGTCGGCCGCAGCGGACGGTCAATCAACCGGCAGGTGAGGATGGCGTCCTCCGTGGGACGACCCTCGCGGCGGAAGAACGAACCGGGGATACGACCGACGGAGTACATCCGCTCCTCGACATCGACCGTGAGCGGGAAGAAGTCGAACTGATCCTTGGGATTCTTGGACGCGGTCGTCGCGCTGAGCAGCAACGTGCCGCCATCGAGCGAGATTGTCACCGACCCGGCGGCCTGTCGGGCCAACCGTCCGGTTTCGAAGGTGATGGTGCGCTTTCCATACGCACCGTTGTCGATGATGGCTTCAGCCATCGCGATCTGGGAACCCGTCACGGGTGCCTCCTGTTTCCGTTTGCGAATACAGGGGCGCCCACGGCAGACGTCCGGTGGCGGTCTTCGATCGAGGCCCCCGGGAGGACGCGCATGCGCGCCTGCCGGCGGGAGCCACTACCGAGGACCGACGACGATGACGCTTCCGTAGCGCCCCGGATCCTTGAGTGGTGTGTCTATTCGATTGTGTGTGAAGTCTGTCGTGTACCGACTGCCGATTCGACTATCGACGGATTCCGACACGCTCGATGATCGAGCGGTAGCGGTTGATGTCCGTCTTGGTCAGGTACTTGAGCAACCGACGGCGCTGACCCACGAGGATCAACAGCCCACGGCGGCTGTGGTGGTCGTGCGGGTGAGTCTTCAGGTGCTCGGTGAGTTCGGTGATCCGCTTGGTGAGCAGCGCGATCTGCACCTCGGGGCTACCGGTATCGCCGGGCTTCGTCGCGTATTCCGCGATGATCTCGGACTTGGTCTTGGCGTCGAGTGACATTCATCTTCCCTTCGGGCGCGCTGGCGAGCCAGCGATGACCGCACCGTGCGGCCTGGACACGAATCGCCGAGCGCCCGCTCAGCAACCGTCGAGGGTGAAGGCTATCAGGCGGGTTCGGCCACCCCTGCCGCCGTTCGAGCGGCCGCTATGTCGGCCAGCATCTGCTCGACGAAAGCCCCTTCGCTGTCGAACACCTCTTGACCTCGCAGGCGGTGCGTGAAACCCACTTCGATGCGCCGCCCGTAGAGGTCCAGATCGTCCCGGTCGATCACATGCGCCTCGATCCGCCGCTCCTTGCCCGAGTACTGCGGGTTGTCCCCCACCGATATCGCGGCAGGCAGTCGCGGGGAGTCCCCCTCCAGCACCCGCACCCAGCCGGCGTAGACGCCATCGGCCGGCGCCGCCCGGTCGGGCGTCACGACGATGTTCGCCGTGGGTACGCCCAGGAGACGTCCTCGATGATCGCCGTGCACCACCTCGCCCCGGTAGGTGAAGGGACGCCCCAGTACGAAGGCGACCTGCGTGAGATCACCGTCGGCGAGCGCTTGGCGCACCCGGCTGGACGAGAAACGAGACTCGTCACCGCGCAAGGGCAACGCATGCACGCCGAAACCCAACTGCCCACCGAGGGAGCGAAGCGTGGTCACATCACCAGCGGCACCTCGACCGAATCGGAAGTTCTCACCGACGACCACTTCCGTCGCACCCGTTCTGCCGACGATGAATTCCTCGGTGAACTCTCGCGGTGTCACATGACTCAACTCCACGGTGAAGGGAACGACGACCACGTCGTCCACCCCCGATTCACGCAGGGCGTCGATGCGTTCGTCCAAGGTCGCCAACATCACCGGAGCGAACTCCGGATCCAGGACGCGACGCGGGTGGGGATCGAATGTCATCGCGACCACCTCGCCGTCTCCGGCCAGAGCCCTCGCCTGCGCGATCACCGCCTGATGTCCGCGATGAACTCCATCGAAGACTCCGATGATCGCCACCCGTGTCGTCACGAGAGGGAAGCCTAGGTCCCGTCCGCGGCACGGGGGAAAACCGCGAGGTAGCGAGGACCAGGCTCCACGACGGCCACCAGATCCTCCCCCGGCCCGATGAGTGCCACCACCGGTGCATCCGGTAGCTCCATGGTCAAGGTCGATCCGTGTCGGGCGCGCGCCGCTTCTGCTTCGCCGATGTCGATGACCGGCAACTCCCGACGGGCGAAGGCAGCCGGACTCACCACGTTCTCGATGCCTACATCGTCCAGGTCGATGCACTCGGACACCGCGACACCGCCGGATCGACTTCGCCGCAAAGCCGTCAGGTGTCCGCCCACGTGCAGCGCCGCCCCGAGATCGCGCGCGAGAGCGCGCACATAGGTTCCCGCCGAACACTCGACGCGCACATCCACGTCGATGGATTGCCCGGCACGACGAATGTCCACCACGTCGAAGGTCGAGACGGTCACATTGCGTTCCGGCAACTCGACGTCTTCGCCAGATCGAACGCGCTCATACGCGCGTTTGCCGTCGATCTTGACCGCACTCACCGCGCTCGGGCGCTGCGCGATGGTGCCGATGAATCCGCCGATCGCTTCGGTCACCCTCTCATCGGTGATGGCTGCCAGGGCCGCAGTGTCCGCGGCGGCGATCAGTGCACCCTCGCGATCATCCGTCGTCGTGGTCGACCCCAATCGAATGGTCGCCTCGTACTCCTTGTCGTGCGCGCCGACGATGCCGAGCAGTCGCGTGCTCGCCCCGACGCCCACCACCAGAACACCGGTGGCCATCGGATCCAAAGTTCCCGCGTGGCCGACGCGCCGCATGCCGAGGGCCTTACGTGTCCGACCCACGACGTCGTGCGAGGTCAATCCTGATGGCTTGTCGATCAGCAGCACTCCGCTGATGGCTGGATCGTCCTGACGCTTCATCAGTTCGTGGCTTCGTTACCTTCGACGTGGTCGTGCTCGTGTTCGTGTTCGTGCTCGTCCGCATGCCGGTAGGGATCGGGGTCACCGGCGAATTGCGCATGCGCCGCCTGCGCGTGCACGGCGGCGTCGGCGGCCGCGGCCTGCGCGAGCAACTCCTCCACGTGGCGGGCATTCTCCGGAACCGCGTCGGGTATGAACTCCAGCGTGGGCGTGAACTTGATGCCCGTCTGCTTGCCCACTTCGCTGCGGATGACACCCGACGCGGACGCTAAGGCGGCCGCCGTGGCTGCCTGTTCGTCGGCGTCGCCCAACACCGTGTAGAAGATCGATGCTTCACGAAGATCCGGTGTCACCCGGACATCGGTGATCGTCACGAACCCCAGCCGCGGATCCTTGATGCGCAACTCGAGCATCTCGGCCACGATGTGCTGGATGCGTTCGGCCAAGCGGCGCTGACGGGCGACGTTCGCCATGGCTACTCCCCTTCGACGGACTTCGGTACGAGATGGAACGAACCCAGCGGACTAGGACGGCCGCGGCTTCTCGCGCATCTCGAAAGTCTCGATGACGTCGTCGACCTTCACGTCCTGGTACGAACCGAGGTTGATACCGCACTCGAATCCTTCGCGGACTTCGGTGACGTCGTCCTTGAAGCGACGCAGGGTCGCGATCGAGAGGTTGTCGGCCACTACGGCACCGTCGCGGATCAATCGCGCCTTGGCGTTGCGCTTGACCTCACCGGACTGAACGAGACAGCCGGCGATGGTGCCGAACTTGGAGGACTTGAACACCTCGCGTACCTGCGCGGTGCCCAACTGCACTTCCTCGTACTCGGGCTTGAGCATGCCCTTCAGCGCTGCCTCGATCTCGTCGATCGCCTGGTAGATGACGCTGTAGTAGCGAACATCCACGCCTTCGGACGACGCGAACTCGGCGACCTTGCCCTCGGGGCGCACGTTGAAGCCGATGATGATCGCCTTCGATGCGCTCGCGAGGGTGACGTCGTTCTTGGTGATCGCGCCGACTCCGCGGTGGATGACCCGAAGGTTGACGTCGTCGCCCACCTCGATCTTGGTGAGCGCATCCTCGAGTGCCTCCACCGAACCAGACACGTCGCCCTTGATGATCAACGTGAGGTCCTGCACCTCGCCCTTCTCCAAGGACTCCAGGAAGTCCTCGAGCGATCGCTTGACACGATTCTTGGCCAACAGCGCATTGCGCTCGCGCGCTTGACGTGTTTGCGCGATGTGGCGCGCGGTGCGGTCCTCATCGACGACCAGGAAGGAATCACCGGCTCCGGGCACCGACGTCAAGCCGAGCACCTGCACCGGCGTGGAGGGACCAGCCTCCTCCACCGGGTTACCAGCGTCGTCGAGCATCGCGCGCACGCGACCGAAGGCGTCGCCCGCGACGATCGAATCTCCCTGGCGCAGCGTTCCGCGCTGAACCAGAACCGTCGCCACCGGGCCGCGTCCGCGGT
This sequence comes from uncultured Rubrivirga sp., assembly GCA_964385255.1. Classification (GTDB taxonomy): domain Bacteria; phylum Actinomycetota; class Actinomycetes; order S36-B12; family S36-B12; genus S36-B12. The sequence goes on from CAYLOH010000006.1 coordinate 63,904, forward strand.
CCAAGTGGGCTTCGATCGCCACACCCTGGGCGTCCTGATGTGGGTTCGCACGCAACTCCAAGGCCGCGTCCGCGGTGAGCAGCACGGCTTCGAGGAGTTGATCGATGCCCTTGCTCTGCAACGCCGACACGTCCACGAACATGGTGTCGCCGCCAAAGTCCTCGGCGACAAGCCCGTATTCGGTGAGTTGGCTGCGCACCTTCATCGGGTCCGCGCCTTCCTTATCGACCTTGTTGACCGCCACCACGATCGGCACCTCAGCGGCTTGCGCGTGGTTCAACGCTTCGATGGTCTGGGGCTTCACGCCGTCGTCGGCCGCGACCACCAAGATCGCGATGTCGGTCACCTTGGCGCCACGCGCACGCATGGCGGTGAACGCCTCGTGACCGGGGGTGTCGATGAAGGTCAGGAGACGGTCTCCATCCGCCGTGTGCGCGGCGGCCTGGTACGCGCCGATGTGCTGAGTGATGCCCCCTGCTTCGCCGCTGACCACGTTGGTCTTGCGGATCGCATCGAGCAGCTTCGTCTTGCCGTGATCGACGTGGCCCATGACGGTGACGACCGGAGGACGAGGCATCAGATCGACGTCCTCACCCTCGTCCTCGCCGAATTCCAGATCGAAGGACTCGAGCAGTTCGCGATCCTCGTCTTCGGGCGAGACGACCTGGACGTCGAAGTTCAACTCGTTACCCAGCAGCATCAACGTGTCGTCGTCGATCGACTGGGTTGCGGTGACCATCTCGCCCAGGCCGATCAGGACCTTGACCAGATCGGCCGGTGCCGCATCGATCTTCTCGGCGAAATCGGTCAGCGACGCACCACGCGGCAACCGGACGGTCTCCCCGCCTCCACGCGGGAGCCGGACGCCACCGAGGGTCGGCGCCTCCATGTTGTCGAATTCCTGGCGCTTGGCGCGCTTGGACTTGCGTCCGCGTGAGGGGCGACCCCCGGGCTTGCCGAAGGCACCCGCGGTGCTGCCGCGTCCACCCGGACGTCCGCCGAATCCGCCGCGTCCACCCGGTCCACCGGGACCACCGGGTCCTCCCGGTCCACCGGGACCACCGGGTCCTCCCGGTCCGCCGGGTCCTCCCGGCCCACCGGGACCGCGTCCACGACCCGGGGCGAACCCGGTACGTCCACCCGGACCTCCACCGGGGAAGCCGCCGGGACGGCCACCGGGACGGCCGCCTGGGCCGCCCGGGCCACCCGGACCGCCGGGTCCGCCGGGGCCGCCGGGGCCGCGTCCACGCATGGTCGATGGGTTGGGGCGGGGGGCGCCGGGCACACCAGCGCCGCGACCCATCCCCGAGCCACTACCGAACGGGTTGTTACCCGGGCGAGGGACGCCGGGACGCGCAGGTGGTCGGGGGCCGGCCGGCGGGGCCGGACGCGCGGCACCGGTGCCGAAGGGGTTGTTGCCCGGGCGGGGGCCCGCCGGCGGGGCCGGACGGGGACCGGCCGCAGGCGCGATCGGCGGCGCTGTGGGAGCTGTGGGCGCTGCGGGGGTGACGGGTGCCACCGGCGCGGACGGCGGGGTGGTCATCTGCGGCGCGGACGGCGGCTGCTCGGTGGGTGCGGGCTGCTCGGTGGGTGCGGGCTGCTCGGCAGCCGGCGCCGACTGCTTGGCCGCGGCCTTCTTGGCGGTCTTCTTGGCCGGCTTCTCGACGGCCGGCATCGCTTCGACCAGGCGCCGGGCTACCGGCGCCTCGATGGTGGAGGATGCGGAGCGGACGAATTCGCCCATCTCCTGCAATTTGGCAAGGACGACCTTGCTCTCGACTCCGAGCTCCTTTGCGAGCTCGTAGACCCGAACCTTGGACACAACTCTCCTGTCTGGGTCCGGGCCATGCCCGGACGGTTAGAACGAACGCTGCATGTTCATGCTCGCGCGCTCATTGGGTGTTCATCTCCGTGCCACTCCTTCGTGGGCGTTCATTACATGCGGACGGTACAACCTCTACTCGAGGAGCTGCGCACGCACCTGCGTCATGTCGATGCCGGCACCCGGTCCGACGCGCAGCGCCCGGGCCAGGGCCCGCCGCGCTACGGCCTGATCGATGCACTCCGCCCGGGGGTGGATATGAGCTCCGCGTCCCGGGAGGCTCCGGTCGTAGTCGACGACGCACCCACCGGTGGGGTCGGCCACGAGGCGGATCAGCCTCGACACCGGCTCTCGGGATCGACACCCGATGCACGTGCGAACAGGGCCGCGTGCGTCCCCCGAGGAACCGGACCCCAAGTCTACCCGCTCTCCGTGGGCCCCTCGGCCGTCGCAGCGACCGGGCCGCTTCCCGCGGTGCCTCCGTCGGGGCGGATGTCGATGCGCCAACCGGTGAGCCGGGCTGCCAGCCGGGCGTTCTGCCCCTCCCTGCCGATGGCCAGCGAGAGCTGGTAATCGGGCACGAGCACGCGGGCGGCCTTAGCGTTCGCGTCGACGATCTGCACCGCGCTCACCCGCGCCGGGGACAGCGCGTGCGCGATCATCTCGGCCGGATCGTCGCTGTGGTCGACGATGTCGATCTTCTCGCCACCGAGTTCGCTCATCACGTGCCGAACGCGTTGTCCTTGGGGACCGATGCAGGCGCCCTTGGCGTTGACCTCGGCCGAATGCGAGCGCACCGCGATCTTCGTTCGATGACCGGCCTCGCGCGCGATCGCGGTGATGTCCACGGTGCCGTCGGCGATCTCGGGGACCTCCAAGGCGAACAGCGCCTTAACCAGTCCCGGATGCGTGCGGGAGATGGTCACCACCGGACCCTTGAAGCCGCGGCGCACACCCGTGACCAGGCACTTGATGCGCTCCCCATGCGCGTAGGTCTCACCGGGCACCTGCTCCTCCGGCGGCAGGTTCGCCTCCACCTTGCCCAGGTCCACCCGAACCATCCGCGGGTTGTTCGACTGCTGGATCACCCCGGACACCAGGTCGCCTTCACGACCGGTGAATTCGTTCATCGTGGCGTCGCCCTCTGCCTCGCGCAGTCGGGACAGCAGCACCTGACGGGCGGTCGTCGCGGCGATGCGCCCGAAACCGTCGGGGGTGTCGTCGAATTCCCGGACGGTCTCACCGTCCTCGTTCACCTCCGCCGCCCAGACGGTCACGTGACCGCTCTTTCGATCCAGTTGCACACGCGAGCGCTCCGACGAACCCTCGGTTCGCTGGTAGGCGACCAGGAGCGCGGCTTCGATCGTCTCGACGACCAGGTCCAAGGACAGGTCCTTCTCCCGGACCAGAGCCTTCAGTGCGTTCACGTCGATGTCCATCAGCCCTCCTCCCGTTCCTTCGAGAACTCCACTTGCACGACGGCACGGCGTACGGACGGGTAGTCGACCTTGCGCGGTTGCCCGTTCACCTCGAGCGTCACCGACGCCTCGTCGCTGCCGACTATTCGGCCGGTCACGGATGATCCGTCGACCAGGTCAACCGCCACCAACCGGTCGCGGCCCCGACGCCAATGCCGGGGCTCGGTCAGCGGCCGGTCCACCCCCGGGCTCGACACTTCCAAGACGTACGGCGACGACGAAACATCGGGGTGCTCATCCAGTGCGGACGACAGCGCACTCGACACCTCGGCGATGGCATCCAAACCGACGCCGCCATCGGCGTCGACGATCACGGTCACCTTCTCGCGGCGACCGACCTTCTCGATCGCGAGGTCCTCCAGATCCAAACCCGCACCGGCGACGACGGGTTCGATGACCGGTCGCAAACGCTCGATCGACATGCTTTCCACGGACACGGCGGCCCTTTCGTCCCTGGGGCAAGATCCTGTTGTCGGTGCAGTTGTTCGTGCGGGTGGAACCTTCTCGAGTGTAACCGCTCGAAGCGACGCCATGGCAGGCTTGTCGGGTGCCACCAGCATTCCCCGACGTGCTCCCGGAGGACCTCCCGGGCCTTACCCGGCGCGAGGGCTTGCCGCGACGGACACTGCTCAGCGCAGCCACCGCCGTCGCCGGACTCGCAAGCGTCGCCGGCTTGGCCGCCTGCGGGTCCGACCAACCCGCGCCCGAAGCGATCGAGATCAAGCCGAGCGCACCGGAGCCACCGGATGGGAACCTGCTCGATGAACTCGCACTGATCGGCGCGTACCTGGGGGTCATCGACGCCTTTCCCCAAGTGCGCGGCTCGCTCACCACTATCGCCGACCAGCACCGAGCCCACGCGAGCGAACTCGGCGCCTCGCCCGAGCAACTCGATGGGGTCACGGCGATCGTCCCGGCGGCCGTCGCCTTGCGGCCCGCCATCGCGGAGTTGATCGCGCGGGAGAAGGCCGCAGCTGCGTTGCGAGCCGACTCGGCGCTGATCGCCCCCGACTCCGACCTGGTTCGCGCATTGACGTTCATCGCCGCATCGGAGTCCTCGCACATCGTCGAGTTGCGCGACGTGCGGGCGGGCACGTGACGTACACCGACCCGACCGCGGTTGCTGCGATCGCACGCGCCATCGAGGTCGAACAGAATCTGGTGTACGCAGCAGGCCTCGCCGGGGCCTTCCTGCGCGATCGGGCCAAACGTCAAGCCATCGCACAACTGACTGAGCACCGAGGACGCGTGCAGGTGCTCGCACAGATGGTGGACGCTGCGGAGGTGCCGACGCCACCGCCGGCGTTCCAGCCCCCCGTATCGATCACCGATGCCCGCACTGCACGCGATGCCGTCGCGCAGTTGAACAACGCGCTCGTGGGCGTCTACGCCGACGTCGCCGCCGTGACCGTGGAACAGGATCGAGCATTCGCCATCGCGTCCGCCCAGACATCCGCCCGGGCCGCCGTGCAATGGGGTGCGGCCAGCCAGGCCTTCCCGACCTAGCCGGCGACGATCAGTCGGACGATCAAGACCGCAACGACCACCAAGAAGACGATCCGAACGAACCCGCTGCCACGGCGAAGTGCCATGTTCGCGCCGATCACCGCGCCGATGACGTTGAACACCGCCATCACCAGACCCACCTGCCACCAGATGTGGCCACCGAAACCGAAGACGATGATCGCGGCGATGTTCGTGCCCAGGTTGACGATCTTCGCGGTGACCGATGCCGACAAGAACGAGTAGCCGAGTAACCCGACCAGGACGATCAACAGGAAAGATCCCGTTCCCGGACCGAGTAGACCGTCGTAGAAACCAATGACCAAACCGGCGATGCCGGCGATCGCGATGTGTCGTCGGCCCCGAAAGCGCAGCCGATCGACCGAGCCCATGCTCGGACTGACCGCGACCCACACCCACGCGAGTACCAACAGCGCGACGATCACCGGTTGGAACACCGACTCGGGCAACGACGACGCGGTCGCCGCTCCCGCGAGCGCTCCCACGAAGGCGAGTCCGGCCATCGGCAGCGCCGCCCGCAGATCCGGTCGGACTTTGCGCAGATACGTGCCGGTCGCCGCCGCCGTGCCGAACACACTCGCCACCTTGTTGGTGCCCAGCGCCTGGACGCCCGGTCCGGGTAGGCCCAGCAGCAGCGCGGGAACCTGCAGCAACCCACCACCGCCCGCGACCGCGTCGACCCACCCGGCCACCAGCGCAGCCAGCGCCAGCCACACCAGGATGTCGAGATCGATCAACGCAGAACTACCGCAAGCACTACGCGCGCACGAGCGAGACCAGGTGTGAGACCGCCTCGTCGACGGGTACGTCGACCCGATCGCCGGTCGCCCGATCTTTGACCTCGATGACTCCGTCGGCCAAACCACGACCGACGACGACGATCGTCGGTACGCCAATGAGTTCGGAATCGTTGAACTTCACGCCAGGTGAGACGCCGCGTCGGTCGTCGAACAACACGCGAACACCGGACGATGACAACGAACTCGCCAAGGTTTCCGCGAAGTCGAAGACGGCGTCGTCCTTGCCGGTCGCGATCAGGTGCACGTCGGCGGGGGCTACTTCACGCGGCCAGATGAGTCCCTTCTCGTCGTGATGCTGTTCGGCGATCGCCGCAACCGCGCGTGAGACGCCGATGCCGTAGGAGCCCATGGTGACCGTGACCAGTTCCCCGGATTCGTCCTGCACCTGCAGACCGAGAGCGTCGGCGTACTTGCGCCCCAGCTGGAAGATGTGGCCGATCTCGATGCCTCGGGCTATCTCGACTGCAGCTCCGCACGATGGACAGGCATCTCCGGCGCGAACATCGGCGACGTCGATCACGCCGTCGGCTTCGAAGTCGCGCCCGTGCACGAGGTCGTAGACGTGACGACCGGGTTCGTTCGCTCCGGTTATCCACGCCGAACCACGCGCCACCCGCGGGTCGAGCAGGTACTCGATGCCCGAACTTCCTTCCAGCCCGAGCGCCCCCGGGCCGATGTAACCCTTGACTAGCGCCGGGTTGGCCAGGAAGTCCTTCTCTTCGAAGGCCCTGATCTCCGCGGGATACACCGCGGCTTCCAGCCGCCTCATGTCCACTTCGCGATCGCCGGGAACCCCGATGGCCACGGGACGCTCGGTGCCATCGGCGTAGACGCGCATCACGATCACGTTCTTCAAGGTGTCCGACGCGGTCCAGGCGTCCCCGTCGACTCGGGCCAACTCCGGGCGGGAGTTCGATACCGCGACCAGTGTCTCGATGGTCGGGGTATCGGGGGTGACCTCGACATGTGCAGCGCCGACCGAGATGGGCTCGTCGACGGCCAGCGGCACCGACACCGCCTCGACGTTCGCCGCGAATCCGCATTCGGGGCAGCGCACGAAGGTGTCCTCGCCGACCGGGGTGGGCGCCAGGAACTCTTCGCTGGCCGATCCGCCCATGGCCCCGGACATCGCCGAGACGATGACGTAGGACAGGCCAAGGCGATCGAAGGTGGTGATGTAAGCGTCGCGGTGTCGTCGGTACGAGCGCTCCAGGCCGGCATCGTCCACGTCGAAGGAGTAAGAGTCCTTCATGACGAACTCCCGACCGCGCAAGATGCCCGCACGCGGGCGCGCTTCATCGCGGTACTTCGTCTGGATCTGGTAGATGATCAAGGGCAGGTCCTTGTACGAGGAATACTCGCCCTTGACCATCAACGTGAACAGTTCCTCGTGCGTGGGGCCGAGCAGGTAGTCGTTGCCACGCCGGTCCTGGAGTCGGAACAGGTTGTCTCCGTACTCGGTCCACCGATTGGTCGCCTCGTAGGGCTCGCGAGGGATCAACGCCGGAAAATGGACTTCCTGGAACCCGGCGGCGTCCATCTCCTCTCGGACGATGTTCTCGACGTTGCGGTACGTCAGGTATCCCAATGGCAGCCACGAGAACACGCCCGGTGCGACGCGACGGACGTAACCGGCACGAACCAGCAAGCGATGACTGGGCACCTCGGCGTCGGCGGGGTCGTCACGCAACGTGCGAAGCAGCAGCGTGGACATCCGCAGGATCACTGGTGTCGTCCTCTCATTGGGCTCTCATCGGGAACCCGAACACTAGAACAGCACGGTGGCGAACTCGCCTGTAGGGCGAAAGCCCACGGCGGCGTAGGTGCGCAATGCAGGTGCGTTGAAGGAATTCACATACAGCGACACGACGGGTGCGATCGAGGATCGGGCCAGCCGCACCACAGCGGCGACCGCCGGTTCCGCCAGGCCCCGTCCGCGCAGTTCCGGTGCGACCCACACGCCTTGGATCTGGCACGCATCCGGGGTCGCAGCTCCGACTTCGGCCTTGAATTCGATGCGACCGTCGACGATGCGTACGAAGGAGCGCCCAGCCCGCACGAGTTCCTCTATGCGTGCCCGGTACGCCGTTCCGGCTCCGCCACGCACGGGCGAGACCCCCACCTCCTCGGTGAACATCTCGATGCACGCAGGAACCACCACGTCCAACTCGCTGAGGTTGGCGCACCGCACCAGCGGATCGGCGTCGATGACTGGATCGCGATCCATCACCAGGAGCGGCTGCTCCGGGCGCACCTCGCGCGCCGGACCCCACGCCGGCTCGAGTAACCGCCACAGATCCATGACCTGGTCCGAAGGGCCTACGAACGACGAGCAGCGCCGGGGCATCGGGCGTAGCCGGTCGGCGAACGCCGCTCGCGACGCAGGGGTGGTGGCCACGGGCACCAGGTTCGCCCCCACGTAGACCAGCGATGCGAGCCGATCGTCGTCGAAGTACCCCCACATGTCCCCGCCCAGGCGCCAGGGATCCAACCCCGCCCAACGCACCCGGGCGTCGATGAAGCAGTTGGCCACCGGATCCGCGCGCAGTAAATCCTCGGCCGCGGCCAGGTCGGAGGAGGTCAATTGCCGCACATACCCGACGAGGGACTTCCCCTCACCGGCGAACGTGGTCACGCAGGAAAATCTAGACGGTCTCGACGACCGGCTTGCCGGATTCGCCTTCCATCTGCTCGGCCAATCGCATGGCCTCTTCGATCAATGTCTCCACGATCTGCGACTCGGGAACGGTCTTGACCACTTCGCCCTTGACGAAGATCTGCCCCTTGCCGTTGCCGGATGCAACGCCCAGATCGGCGTCGCGCGCCTCACCGGGACCGTTCACGACGCACCCCATCACGGCAACCCGGAGCGGCACTTCCAGGCCCTCGAGCCCGGCCGTCACCTGTTCGGCGAGGGTGTAGACGTCGACCTGCGCGCGACCACATGACGGGCACGACACGATTTCCAAACCACGCTCGCGAAGGTTCAAGGACTCCAGAATCTGCAAGCCCACCCGCACTTCCTCGATCGGCGGGGCCGACAACGACACTCGGATGGTGTCGCCGATGCCACGCGACAGCAGCCCACCGAAGGCGACGGCCGACTTGATCGTCCCTTGGAAGGTTGGGCCGGCTTCGGTCACACCCAGATGCAACGGGTAGTCGCACTGATCCGACAGCTGCATGTAGGCCTGCATCATGATCACCGGATCGTGGTGCTTCACCGAGATCACGATGTCCTGGAAGCCGTGCTCTTCGAACAACGACGCCTCCCACAGCCCGGACTCCACGAGCGCCTCCGGTGTGGCCTTGCCGTACTTCTCCATCAGCCGCTTGTCCAAGGAACCGGCGTTGACACCGATGCGGATCGGCGTCCCCATGTCCTTCGCGGCGCGCGCGATCTCGGCGACCTTGTCGTCGAACTGCTTGATGTTGCCCGGGTTGACGCGCACACCCGCGCAACCGGCCTCCAGCGCAGCGAACACGTACTTCGGTTGGAAGTGGATGTCCGCGACCACCGGAATACCCGACTTCTTCGCGATGATGGGCAGCGCGTCGGCATCGTCCTGCGACGGCACCGCCACCCGCACGATCTGACAACCCGCCGCGGTCAACTCCGCGATCTGCTGCAACGTCGCGTTGATGTCGGCGGTGACCGTGGTGGTCATCGACTGCACGCTCACCGGGGCGTCCCCACCCACATTCACCGGGTGCTTGTCGTGTCGCAGATGCACTTGACGGGTCTTGCGGCGAGGAGCCACAACGGGGGGCGGGGCTGAGGGCATTCCCAGGCTTATCGACACCCCCTCATTATGGCTGCCCACGCACCGCTCGGCCCTTCGGCAACGCAGGTGCTGTCGGGCGCCGGTGACGGGGATTCACCTTCGCATCACTCGCGAGGCGCACTCCTGGAGTGGCCGGCGTCAACCCAACGTGATCGGCCGGACCAGATCGGCCCAGATCACCACGACGCCCACCGCGAGAAGCAGACCCGCAACGACGTAGGCGACCGGCAACAACTTCGCCGTATCCACCGGACCGGGATCGGGTTTGCCGCGCATGCGCGCAACGTTGCGCTTGGCACCTTCGTATAGCGCACCCGCGGCGTGACCGCCGTCCAACGGCAGGATCGGCAGCAGGTTGAACAAGAACAGGAACAAGTTGAGCGAGCCCGCCAGCAACAAGAAGGTCGCGATCTTGCCTTCCAAGGGCCGATCCATCGCGGCGATCTCACCGCCCAAACGCGACGCACCGACGACCGACACCGGCGAATCGAGCGAGCGCTCTCCCCCGCCGATCAATGTCTCGTCGACCAATTCATATACGCGGATCGGAAGGGAGATCAGCGCCTCGGCGGATCGGTAGGTCAGGTCCCACATGAAGCCGGGCACCGCACTGACCGGCTGGGACACCCAGTCGATCTGCGGACTCACGCCGACGAAGCCCACGCGCTCCACCGAACCGGTGGGTTCACCCATCTCGTCGTACACGGGCCGCTCGACTTCGGCGATGACCAGCGGCAGCGACACCTGTCCCCCGTCGCGCGCCACTACGACCGTCGTCGAGGCGCCGGGATTGGCGCGGATCCACGCGGTCGCATCGTCCCAGGTCGTATACGTGCGCCCGCCGATGGAGACGATCTCGTCGCCGGGAAGCAGCCCCGCGGCAGCACCGGGAGTGGGCAACGAGCCCGTCGGGCACTGACCGGACGGAAGTGGGTCGCCGCTCGGTTGTGATGCGGTGGGCGTGCAAGGCACGACGGAACTGACGGCCATCGTCGGTTGCGCGATGCCGAAGCCGACGAGCACGATCGCGAACAACACGAAGGCGAGCACGAGGTTCATGAACGGGCCGCCGATCATGATGATCAAGCGCTTGTGCACCGGGAGCTTGTAGAAGACACGGTTCTCGTCGCCGGGTCGGATCTCCTCCAGCGACTGCTGGCGAGCCTGCGCGACCATCGCCGCGAAACGACCGGTGCTCATCGAGCGGGCGGTGCCCTCGGGATCGTCCTTGCCTGGCGGCAGCATCCCGATCATCCGGATGTACCCCCCGACGGGGAAGGCCTTGATGCCGTAGCGGGTCTCCCCGCGCACCTTCGACCAGACGGTGGGGCCGAAGCCGACCATGTAGTCGGTGACCCGGACGCCGAACTTCTTGGCGGGGACCAAATGGCCTATCTCGTGCAAAGCGATAGAGGCGCCGATGAGCAGCACGAACACCGTGATGCCGACGATCTCCCAGACCATGACCCCATTGTCTCCCGACTCTCAGACATGGGACGCACCGCGCTCGTGACCGGATCCGGGCAGATCAGAGCAATATCCGCTGGACCTCACTCATGTCGCGCACCACGTAGTCGGCCGTGGCGAGCCGGTCCTCGGGCGTTTGGTAGGCGAAGCCGATGACCTGCATACCCGCTCGCTGCGCGGCCTCGACCCCGAACGGACTGTCCTCGATCACGATGCAATCACTCGGGGCGATCCCGACCCGTTCCGCGGTGGTGAGGAACAGATCCGGGAACGGCTTGCCCCGGCTCACGTGGTCGGCCGTGGTGATCACCGAATCGGCGAAGTGGTGGTCGATTCGCGTGGACGTGATTCCCAGGTTGACTCGTTCGCTGCTGCCACTGGACGCGATCGCGATCGGTCGTCCCGCCGCTGCCAGTGCGTCGAGCAGTTCGGGGATACCGGGTATCGGCTCGAGTCGAACGCGAAATGCCTCGAAGAGATCATGATGGAAATCTCGGTGCAGGGCCTCGGCATCCACCTCTGCTCCTTGCGCGCGCAGATCCTCCACGACGAAGCCGAAGCTCGTGCCGAGGTATCGCGCAAATGCCTCATCGACGGTCAGAGGGTGACCCAGATCGGTGGAGATTCCTGCGAGGAGTTCCATCGCGATGGATTCGCTGTCGACGAGCACTCCGTCGTGGTCGAAGATGACCAAGGGCGCGGTCACGACGCGAACTCCAACTGCGGCACATGTGCCGCGCCGAGGATGTAGTCGATGCCCAATTGCGCACCGCCCATGAGTCCCACGAGTGGACCCAACGTGCTCGGCGCCAACGTCAATTCGCGAGTCGCCAGCGGCAACGAGTACTGGTAGATGCCCTTGCGGATCTGCGAAACGACCACGTCGCCCGCACCGAGTAGTTCGCCGGCGATGCTCACGGTATCCGGGTTGAGCAGGCTCACCGCTTGCGCCGTGGACAGTGCGATGGCGTTGACCGCCTCGCGCACCAGATTCATCACGACGGGATCGCCGTCGCGGGCCAGTCGCGCCACCTCCGAGACGTTCTCCACCTCGAATCCTTGTTCCTTCAGGCGTTGCACGATCGCCCATCCACCGGCGACCGCTTCCACGCAGCCGGTGTTGCCGCACCGACAGACGGCCTTGTGCACGCGCGTAGCTTGTGTGTGTCCGATATCCCCTGCTGCACCGCGGGCACCGCGCAAGACTCTGCCGTCGATCACGAGTCCACCACCCACGCCGGTGCCGAGTTTGATGACCAACAACACCTTCGATTCCGGGTGAGAGAAACGTTGTTCGGCGAGGGCGATCAAGTTGACGTCGTTGTCGATGATCACGGGTGCGTCGATCTTCGCCTCGATGTAGGAGCGCACGTCGAAGCCCTGCCACGAGCCCATGATGGGTGGCGACACGACTTCACCGGTCGTGAAGTCGACCGGGCCCGGGAGTCCGACGACGACCACCCGCGTGCCGGCACCGTCGTCTTCGGCTTCCTCGAACATGGCGGCCAATCGAGCGACAGCCCACTTCATGATGGGCACGGGGCCGGCCTCGACGTTCGCTTCCAGGAGATCGTCGGTGAACAACACGCCATCCAGGCCCGCCATACCCACCCGGGTTCGACTGCCGCCGACGTCGATGACGCCCACGTTCACCGACGAGGAAACGATCCCGAACGCCTGGGAGGGCCGACCACCGGAGACCTGGTACTCGCCGTCCTCGGCGATCACACCATCGGCGACCAACTGGGCCAAGGGATCGTTCAAGGTGGCGCGGGCCACGCCCAGTTCGGCCGCCAATTCGCTGCGGCTGACGGGGGCGCCGCGTCGTTGCAGCACGGCGAGGATCGCCGATCGGCGGTCCTTGGCTGAGGGGGGCACGCTCGGCTCCTTGCGGTCGTTCAATCGGGGGCTTGCGAATCGGGGGCTGGCGAATCGTGATGGGTTCGTTATCGGCA